>JAEWLW010000001.1 GCA_023457355.1 Bacillota bacterium
CTCAATTACTACTGGGAGACAGGATCGCCGCTATGCGGCGATCTTGTCTCCCAAATTACATAGATTAGACAGCGTTCCGTCCAACAATCGCAGAAATCAATACGTCGACCATGCCGTTAAAAGTTGCACCCATATCCTCGCAGCCCAAGAGTTTCAAAAATTCAGGAACCTCATTCAGATTGCAAAAAAAGTCGTCAATTTGTTCTTCTGAAATCTCTTTTGTACCGCAGATTTGCCTGAATTTCTCATTAATTTTTGCTCCATCGCTATTGTCAAAAATTCTTTCAGATAACTTTTCCTTTGCAATATATCGAGCGACAATGATTTCTATAATACGACTGTAAAATAATGTGGGATTATTTCGCTTTGTCAGCACAATTTCACGCAACAAAGGTATGTCCCTATCCTCCATCAACCGCTCCCGCGTCTTCAAAATTCCATTTTGTCTCAAATTACGCCGATATTTCTGCAGGACTACGTCTGAAAGTCCAGCTACCCGGGATAAAATCTCTTTGTCAGCCAAAGTCTGAAAGGTATTCACATTCAGGTTTTCTTCATTCAACTCCTCCTCGTTCAGCTCGTTCTCGTCCAATTCGTTTTCATACATTTTTCTCATTTCCTTTCATGCTTGTTAAATACGCTCCGTTAATTTCTATCTGATATAATAGTACATTCGTCGTTAGAAGTCAACAACATTTTCTCGGAAACGGTTTGCTTAATATTTATAAACCGTTATATACCTTTTCTATGCCGTCTGCAATGATTGTTTGTACTTACTAATAAAACAAAAATTCCCTAAATCCATTATGGCTCTGGGGATAGAGGTACTACTCAAGGGAAACGAACTCAAGGGAAGGGCATTTTTGACCCCCAAAACCTGATTTCTTCCCTTCAATTTCCCTTGAGATTTTCAACAATGTATTTTTCGATATGGTTGAAATGGCAACCAATGCTCAAAATTAATCCATGAACAGAAATGCAAAAACCCCTTGACAATAGGACGTTTCCTACTGCCAAGGGGCTTAATTTGTTGTCGTTTCGCTTACTTGAAGTATCTGTTCAAAAGACCCTCAAAGGCCTTGCCGTGTCGGGCCTCGTCACGGGCCATCTCGTGGACGGTGTCGTGAATGGCGTCCAGATTATACTGCTTAGCAAGCTTCGCCAGCTCAAACTTGCCCATGGTGGCGCCGTTCTCAGCCTCCACCCGCATCTCCAGATTTTTCTTGGAGGAATCGGTGACGACCTCGCCCAGCAGCTCCGCAAACCTGGCGGCGTGCTCGGCCTCTTCCAGTCCCGCCTTGTGCCAATAGTCGCCGATTTCGGGATAGCCCTCGCGATAGGCAGCCCGGCTCATCGCCAGATACATGCCCACCTCGGTGCACTCGCCGGTGAAGTTGGCCCGCAGACCCTCCACAATCTCATTTTGAACCTCAACAGGCACATTGTCCCCAAAGGACTTGCCCACGCCGATCACATGCTCGGCAGCCCAGACCATTTCACCCTTCTGCTCGATAAACTTGGATGCGGGAGCGCCGCACTGGGGGCACTTCTCGGGGGGATTCTCGCCTTCAAATACATATCCGCAGATAGAACAAACCCATTTCTTCATATTATATTTCCTCCTTATAACCCGGCGTGCCAAGCGCCGGTTTTTGGCTGACAGTTGTTTCTTGCTGCCTATGATATGAGTATATACGAATACGCGCATGCGTTAAGTTGCATATGCAACTTTTAAAAAATTTACCGTGTTTTCAGCTCACGGCAGAGCCGGTCGGCAAATCCCGCCGCGCGGGCGGCTTTTTCCCCGTCCATAAACGGCACGTCATATCCCAAATGCCGCTCCGCCAGCATTCCCAGATAATTCAGCCGGGAGTGCTTGCAATAGCGCCGCATTCCCGTCTCCCACAGGTCGGCCCCCTTTTCAGGGGCGTAGCCGCAGGTGGTCACCAGCGCCATGGATTTCCCCGCCCAGAGGGACGGGCCCTTGGCCTCGCCGTAATACTTGTTCATGCCGTATACCAGCCGGTCCAGCACCGCCTTCATGGGCGGTGTGCAGTACCACGCGTAAATGGGCGACGCCGGTACCAGCAAATCGCAGGAGAGGACCGCGTCAAATATCTCCTGCATGTCGTCCTGCTGCACGCAGCCAAAGATGGTCCAATCCCTCTGGCAGGCACGGCAGGCGGTGCAGGGCTTTAAATCCTTTTCCCGGAGCGAAATCGTTTGGCAGCAATGGCCCTGTTCCTCCAGCCTTTGTGTAAACGGAGCCAGAAGGGCATTGGTATTGCCCTTTTCCCTTGGGCTTCCTTGCAGAATACAAACCTTCATGCCTGTCTCTCCTCTTTCATGCGCATCCGGCAGAAAAACCGATGGCCGCCTGTGCGGCCATCGGTTTTTGTTACTCATGAGACTGTAACCGCTTACAGCTCCTTTTTCCAGAGGCCGTGCAGATTGCAGTATTCGTAGGCCGCCAGCGCCTTTTCGCCGTTCAGGCAGAACGTGGCCTCGGGCGCCTCGCCGGGCTTAAGCTCGTGACGCAGAGCGCCATGCTCGGTCTTCAGATAAATCCACTGGATAAAATGCTCCTCAATCATGGGATGCGCCGCCGCGCCGACGGCAACCTTCACGGTATCTCCCTCCACAGTGACGACGGGGACGTGCTTCTCCTGGCTGGCGTCAACGGTGTTGGCTTTCAGCTCCTCCATGGGGTCGCCGCAGCAAACCAACTGGCCGCCGCCCGTGTGAACCATCTCCACCAGATTGCCGCAATGTCTGCAAATGTAAAACTTCAGTTCGCTCATAATACGTGCTCCTTTCCACATTTCCCGTAATTCAGCTCCGCGCTAAAAATCGCGGAGGGCGGGTCCTTTTCCCGAGCTTTTCAGCTCTGCTTCCTGTGGGCAATGGGGTATCCGGAACCGATGTATCTTAGCTTTTTGGACGGTTCCAAGGCCCTCGCGCCCATGCCTGTGTTTTTATTAGCATAGCATTGCGCAAATAGGAAGTCAATACGCTTTTGCCACAAGCGGGCGTGCTGGCGTCACGCGTCAGGCCAAGTTTCAGATATCGGACCGCAGTCTTTCAAGGATATATAGAGGTCGTCGATTTCCGTTTGCGCGTCGATCAGCAAATGCTCCGAATTGACTGCCAATTCTTTTGCCTGGCGGGATAGGTCTGCCGCATCCGCAATTTTTGCGGCAATTTTGGACAGCTTAAGCTCCAAACGTCTGTATGTGATATTTGTCTGACTCTCTTTCACGTTACCCTCCCGCCTTTATTTGCACCGTTTTTGGTTATATTGAAATATAACCAAAAACAGTTATACTGTCAACACCAACAAAGGTGGTGTTACTGTGTTTGAGATTGACAGGCAATATGCGAACGCAAACGTACCCCGGACGATCCGTTTTACTGAAAAGCTTTTTGAGGACCTGAGCAGCGCGGCGGAGGAAACCGGTATTTCCTTTAATATGCTGGTGCTGCAATGCTGCCGGTATGCTTTGGACCATCGGAAGCAGAACGACGAGGAACCTTCAAAATAAACGGCAGCCGTTTTTCCTTGCGACATTCACGAATGAAACCGCCCCCCGCCATATGGCGGGGGGCGGTTTCGGCATTTTGTAAACGGACAGGGAAGCTCGCTTTCTGCATGCGGATGCTTTTTTAAAACCGGCTGTCTTTTATTTCCCTTCTCCATAACATCTACAAATCTTTCAGCTATGCTTTGGCCCAAGGGTGAAAAGAGGGTGTTATATGAACGCAGGGATCAAAACCGAAAAATTCTATATCAACGGCATGTCTTGCGTGAACTGCCAAAATAAAATTGAAAAAAAGCTGCGAAGCACTGCGGGCGTTCAAAAGGCGGATGTAAGCTACTCCGCCGGAACGGCGGCAGTCACCTACGACGCGGATATTATCTCCGTTAAGGAGCTTGCCGCAATCATTCAAAAGCTTGGGTATCAGGTGGCTTCGGGCCGCCGGAAGCAAAGCGGAAACACGGCGCGCTCCGCTGGGCTTCTGCTGGTGATCGCCGCGCTCTACATGCTTATGGAGCACTTTGGCTTTCTGAATCTGCTTGTGCCCAGCCAACTGGCGGAAACGAATATGGAATACGGAATGCTGTTTGTCATCGGCCTGATTACCTCTGTCCACTGCGTGGCCATGTGCGGCGGCATTAACCTTTCCCAATGCATTCCCAAAAGTGAAGCGCCGGAGGGTGAGGGCCGCTTTTCCTCGCTCAGGCCCGCTTTCTTATACAACCTCGGACGAGTACTTTCTTACACCGCCGTGGGCTTTGTCGTGGGGGCGCTTGGCTCCGTCGTCACCTTTTCGCCTGCCGCGCAGGGCATTTTAAAGCTGATTGCCGGTGGGTTCATGGTACTGATGGGCCTCAATATGCTGGGCATTTTTCCCGCACTGAGAAAGCTGACTCCCCGCATGCCAAGGCAAATCGCCCAGCGTATTGATTCAGAAAAGGCACGGCGAAAAAGCCCGTTGGCGGTGGGCCTGCTCAACGGCCTTATGCCCTGCGGCCCCTTGCAGGCCATGCAGATTTATGCCCTTTCCACCGGAAATGCCTTTGCGGGCGCGCTGTCCATGCTGCTGTTCAGTCTGGGCACGGTGCCGCTGATGTTTGGCCTTGGCGCGCTCAGCTCCGCTTTGGGCAGACGGTTTACCAAACGTGTAATGACCGTGGGGGCGGTGCTGGTGGCGGTTCTGGGCCTTTCCATGCTCTCTCAGGGGTGGAGCCTGTCCGGCTTTGCCACGGGCCAAACTTCCGCCCCGCAAAGCGGGGCCGCCGTGTCCGGCCCTGTTCTGGAGGACGGCGTTCAGGTGGTCCGCAGCACCCTTTTGCCGGGGCGGTACCCGCAAATCACCGTTTGGGCCGGAACGCCCGTCAAATGGGTGATCGACGCGCCTGAGGGCAGCATTAACGGCTGCAACAACCGGCTTTTTATTCAGGAATACGGCGTGGAGCACGCGTTTAAAACCGGGGAAAACGTCATCACCTTTACGCCGGAGGAGACGGGTACGTTTGGGTATAGCTGCTGGATGGGGATGATTCGCAGCAGCATCACCGTGGCAGAGCCGGGGGCGGAGATTGAACCGCCGTCCGGCGACACTTCGCAGGATGCTGCACCGGGGTATTTCACCGGCCCGTCCTGCTGCGGCTGACCGCCGCGGGACTCACACAAAGCGCGTCCGGCGTGGTGCGCCGGAAAGTCCGACGCATCACAGGTGCTGCGGGCTGTATCGCCCCGCTTCTTACGGACCGCCATAGATCAAAACAACCGCTGCGTTTCAGCTCGCACGGGCGGCACGCGGTATCCCGAAATTACAAGGAGGAACAACACCATGCTTACTCAGGTAAAACCCCACAAAAACACAAAATGGAAAACCGCGGGAGCGTTCGTATTTGCCCTTGCATCCGCCCTTGCTCTGACCGCCTGCTCCGGCGGGACCGGCGGGGACGCCACCCCGCAGACGTCCTCGGGCAGCGGGGAGGACCTTGTCATCAGTTTGGAGGATATTACGGACCAGGCCTCCTTTTACCCGGCGGAGGTCAACGGAACCGCGATGGAGGTCATCGCCGTGAAGGCGCCGGACGGCACCATTCGCACCGCCTTCAACACCTGCCAGGTCTGCTATGATTCCGGTCGGGGATATTACGAGCAGTCGGGCGATAAGCTGGTCTGCCAAAACTGCGGAAACCAGTTTTCCATGGACCGCGTTGAGGTTGAGGCAGGCGGCTGCAACCCCTGGCCGATCATGGCGGAAAATAAAACCGTGACGGAAGACTCCATTACAATTTCCTATGATTTCCTGAATGAGTCGGCGCAGATTTTTAAAAACTGGAAAGTGGAATACTAACCGGGATATAAAGCCGGGAGATCCCCCGCCGTACAGACAGGAAACCGGCGCTTTGTATCCGGGATAGGGTCATTTTCCAAGGCGAACGCAACGTCGCAGCCGAACCAGCCGCCAAAGCCGTTTTGGTTGCAATCGGCCAGCGGCGGGTATATCATGGAAACAGCCGTACCCGGAGCCACGGGCCTTTTGCGGACGTTTCGTAAAAAACGGGAACCGCAATTCCGCGCGGTTCCCGTTTATCGGTCGGACGGGCGCAGGGGGACGAATTTCACGACAGGGCAGGTGCCGCGTATGACAAGGGACAGCAAGAACATTCTGGTGGTGGACGACGAGCCGAAAATCCTGGAGGCCGTGGCCTCCTTTTTAAAAAGCAGGGGCTTTTCCGTTTACACCGCCGAAAACGGCGCGCAGGCGCTGGAGCTTTTCGCCCGGATGAACGTGGCTCTGGTGGTGCTGGACCTCATGATGCCCGGCATGCCGGGGGAGGAGGTCTGCCGGGTTATCCGGAAAAAGTCCCGGGTCCCCATCGTCATGCTGACGGCAAAGGCGCAGGAAAACGACCAGTTGGAGGGGCTTGGGCTGGGTGCGGACGACTATATCACAAAGCCCTTCAGCCTGAAGGTTTTGTGCGCCCGGATAGAAGCCCTGCTGCGCCGGGCCGGGGGCGAC
>JAEWLW010000002.1 GCA_023457355.1 Bacillota bacterium
GCAAGGATATCCCTTACCTTATCAAAAATCATTTTGGTTCCTCCTTAGGATGATAGACGCTTGTCAGATGTGTTTAGGCGTCCTTTGCTTTGTACGTGAACATAATAGCGGTTTTCTACTGGCTTGACAAGTGGAAAAATGAAATTTTTCAAAAAAATTTTTACGATTATAATACCCGATAACCGGCAAATCGCATAAAAAGGGCAAGAATACCTTAAAAAACATATGTTTGCATTTTTTAAGCGCTTATGCTATAATAAAAAAACAGCAAAGTTTGGAACGCGGAGGGATAGATGATGGAGAATCTGAGCGACAAGGAACGCAGCTTGTTGGCCTATATCAAAGAGCGCCTGGTCGACCAGGTGCCGCCTACTGTGCGCGAAATCTGCCGGGATTTAAATATCAAGTCGACCTCGTCCGCACACCGATATCTCAAGAGCCTTGAAGCAAAGGGCTATATCAGTATGGGCGATAACGAAAACCGCGTTATCCGGCTCGTCGGCTCCAGCTTTGGCCGCACTGCCCAGATTCCGCTTTTGGGTACCGTAACCGCAGGGCAACCAATTCTGGCTTTTGAAGAAGTGACCGATTATATTCCGTTTTGTGCCCGGGGCGAAGATCCGGCTAAGCTCTTTGCGCTGAAGGTGCGGGGAGAAAGCATGATAGAAGCGGCCATTCTGGACGGTGATGTTGTTGTTGTGCGGCAGACCTCCTCGGTTGAAAATGGGACTATTGCCGTGGCTATGGTGGAGGATGAAGCGACCGTCAAGCGTTTTTATAAAGAAAACGGGCATTACCGTTTGCAACCTGAAAACAGCAGCATGGAACCCATCATCGTCCGGGAATGCCGTGTTTTGGGCCGGGTGGTGGCGGTGGTGCGCCATCTTTCATAAAAAGCAATATTGTGCGGCCCGCTGTTTTATGCGCACTTGAACTGAAATTTTTACGCATAATTTCACGTAATATTTTATTGAACGGTCGGCTCCGGGTTGTCGGGGGTCGACCTTTTGGCATGTGGCCGGATAATGCGCATGCCGGATACCAATGTGGCATAGCTGTGCCCAACATAATGCCGCGTTTATAAAACGCAAAAACGGATTAAAATACTTTCATTATAGCTGGCAACCGGGGCGTTTATGCCGATGGGCCGATGGATGGCGGCCGGGTGACCGAACTCAGAATGGGCGGCGGATAAAAATAATTTTGTGTTACGAAATATGCAATGTCGTCCAATTGACCTATAAATGCAGTCCAGCAGTTTTGTCTTCAGTTTTCCGTTGTACTAAACGTGGTATATGTGTTATTTTCAGCTATTTTATTTAACGCGGCATTTCACCGGGGGTGCCGCGGGGGATATGTGGCGCTGTGCGGCATTTTGTTGTCAATATGCACTTGCGGCGCGATAATTGCTGCCGGCCGTTTACAAGGTGTTGGCAAGTTTGCTATACTGTAACATAAGCGAGGCTGTGGGAGGCGATATGCATGAGCCGGAAGGAGAAAAGCAAAGGCGGCTCCATCATCAGTTTGCTGATGGTGGCCGTAATATGGGTATTACAATTTGCGGGAAGAGCGGGCGTTACACTTATAGTAGCCCTGTTTGTGCTGGGGCTGGTTGGGTTTGTCATCTGGCAGGCAGTTGCGGCTTTATCCGGGAAGCAGCAACCCGCTAATCGCGAACGTGCCAGCAGTGGCGGAACAATCCGTCCGGTAAGGGGTAATGCGCAAACGGATGGCTCGTGGCAGCGCCCCGTCAGTACGCCGCCCTACCGGTCTGTCGCATCCAGACCGGCGGTTGGCCAAACGCGGGCGGAAAATGCCCGGCGCATCGAGATGTTTAAGGATTTGCTGGAGGCGGGGATTATTGACAAGGCGGAATATTATGCCCGCACGGCAGAATTGGAGACGGAAGGACGATAATAAAAGTTGAAAAGAGCCGTTGCGGGTTTAAGTTTGTTTCGCAATTGTGATGTGGAATCAAACTTTCTGCAACGGCTCTTTGTTGCAGTTGGGTTTTCTTGCTTTTTAGGGCGGTTTTCGGTATAATATTTCGATACAGGAGGAGAGAAAAGATGTTTTACAGACTCTTTGGCGGACTGAGCCTTCAAATTATTTTAGCGCGACTCATTGTCCTGATGACGGCGATACCGGTGCATGAATTTGCGCATGCCTGGGCGGCTGAAAAGATGGGTGATTCCACTGCGCGTTATTCCCGCAGACTTTCTTTAAACCCGCTGGACCACATCGACCCCATCGGGGCGCTGATGATTTTGCTGATTGGCATCGGCTTTGCCCGGCCCGTACCGATAGATTCCCGAAACTTCCGAAATCATAAACTGGGAACCATCGTCACAAGTCTGGCGGGACCTTTTTCCAACATTCTCATGGCGCTGGTCTGCCTGATTGTTGCGAAGCTTTTGTGGCTGGCATATCTGGCGACGCAGCTCGGGTTTTTGGCGGGCATTTTTCAGGTTGTCGCCTTCATGGTCAGTGTCAACCTGACACTGGCGGTGTTTAACCTGCTGCCGGTGCCGCCGCTGGACGGCTGGCATGCCATCTGCCCGTTGTTGCCGCGCGAAGTTTACTGGAAGGTGGCGGCCTACGAACATCAGATTGTGTGGCTTGTGCTTATCCTCGTCTGGTTTGGGGCGTTCAACGGCATTCTGGGCACATTTACCGGCATACTATATGCGTTGCTGGATGCGATGACCTTCTTTCTATAAAAGACGCGGAAAGGAACAACGGCTATGACACAGCTTTCCTTTCGGCTTTCAGATTTTGAAGGGCCGCTCGATTTGCTGCTGCATCTGATTGCCAAGCACAAGCTGGATATTTTGAATATCGAGATTTCGGAGCTGCTGCGGCAATATCTCGATTTTATAGAAAACCGTGCGGATCGCGATTTGGAAGTGGCCAGCGAATTCCTTGAAATGGCCGCGCGTCTGGTGCACATCAAAACCGTAATGCTGCTGCCGCGCCACGAGGAGGAAGCCGATGACCTGAAAGGCCGCCTGACAGGCGAACTGATGGAATATCAGCTTTGCAAGCTGGCGGCAAAGCAGCTTGGGGCACTGGCGGGAGAAAACCGCCTGTTTGTGCGTGCCCCCATGGCGCTTGAGACCGATTTAACCTACCGGCTGACGCATCCGGCTTCCATACTGCGCGATGCCGTATCCGCGACCTCCGGGCGGGCGGTGCGCCGTCAGGCACTGCGCCCAGCGGCCTTTTCCGGCATTGTCAAACGTCGGGTGGTGTCTGTCTCCTCGCGTATTATCCATTTGATGCGCAGGCTTTACCGGAACCCCAACAGCCGGTTTGACGCGCTGTTTGAAGACCAGCAGGACCGCAGCGAACTGGTGGCCACCTTTTTGGCAGTGCTGGAATTGATTAAGGGCGGGCGCATTACCGTCTCAGCCGACGGGGCGACGGTTCGGTTCCACCGTTCGGCAAAAACATTGCAACAGGAGGAGCCGGTATGAGCAGGAAACTGGAACAAACGCTGCTGGCAGTGCTCTTTGCAGTGGGGGAGCCGATTGCCCCCGACCGTATTGCCCAGGCGCTTGATATCAGCGCCGACAGTGTGCGTGGGTTGATTGAGCATCTGCGCGACACGATGGACATGCAGGACGGCGCTTTGCAGATTTTAAATTTAGGCGGGCAATATCAGCTCGCCACCCGCAGGGAATACACCGATGATATTCGAAAGGTCATGCAGGAAAAGCGCAATGTCTCGCTTTCGCCCGCGGCGCTGGAGGTGCTGGCGGCGGTGGCTTACAACCAGCCGGTGACCCGCGCCTATGTCGAACAGGTGCGCGGGGTTGATTCCAGCGGAATCATCACCAGCCTGATTGAGAAGGGCCTCTTGGAGGAAGAGGGCCGTCTGGAATTGCCGGGCAGGCCGATTGCCTACCGCACGACAGCGCATTTTTTGCGCACGTTTGGCCTTTCTTCGCTCGATGAACTGCCGATGACGGCGGCGGCAGACCTCTTGGAGGAGCCGCTGCCGGATGATTTGATAGAAGGGCAGATCGGGTTCGATGAACAGGTGGGCACTTTTGAAGAATAGGATGTGGACGGCATGAAAATATTGGCGGTTATTTTACTGCTGTTGGCTTTGCTTTTGACAGTGCCTGTTCGGCTATATGTTAATTCCGCACCGGAATTAACCATTACCGTTAAATATTTCTGGTTTAAAAAGGGCATTCTTCCAAAAGGAGAAAAGCGCGCCAAAAAGAAGGCGCCCGACGGCAACAAACCTCAAAAAAAGAAAAAGGAACGGGAGCAGCGTAAATTATCCTACACGCTGCAAGAGGTTTTGGACCTGCTGCAAACGTTGCACCGCCGCACCAGCCCCGCCGTGCGCCGCCTGTTGCGCCGCACCTCGCTGGCTAAGTTTCGCCTGCGCATGATTGTGGCGGGCCAGGATGCCGCCGATACCGCCATCCGCTTCGGCAAGCTTAACGCGCAGGTGTTCACCGCTGTGGCGCTGGTGAAGGGAATCATTCGGCTGAAAGCCGACCAGATTGAAATTCTTCCGGGGTTTGGCGTCAGTCAAAGCGAGACAAGCTACTCCGGAGAGATGCGGCTTGCGCCGTTGGCGCTGCTGATTGCAGGGGTTCAGGTTGCGTTCTGGGGCCTGGCTTCGGCCCTGCCGCTGTATTTGAAATCGCGAAAAAAGACGTCGAAGAAAGCCGCCGGCGATACCGCCGCAGCGCGAAAGGAAGATCAGAATGGAAAAGAAACACCCCTTGAGCGAGGTGCTTGAAGCCTCGCTTGAGAACCTTAAAAAGCTTGTGGATGTCAACACCATCATCGGGGAGCCGCTTAAGATGCAGGACGGCACCACCATTATTCCGATTTCCAAGGTGAGCTTCGGCTTTGCCACCGGCGGCTCGGAACTGCCCTCAGCCAAGCCCGTCAGCCCGTTTGGCGGTGGCTCGGGCGGCGGGGTGACGATTCAGCCGCTGGCTTTTCTGGTTGTTTCAAAGGGTGATGTCAAGCTTTTGCAGATGCAGACGGCCGATAATACTGCCGACCGCGTCGTGAATATGGTGCCGGGTGTTATCGACAAGGTATCGGGCATCATACAGGAGCAGATGCATAAGAAGGAGACCAAAACACAGGCGACGGAATAACCGCCCGGGCCGGACAAAAGCAAATCATTTTTTTTACCCGCATAGAATATGTTTTTTTATGAGGCGGGTGAAATTGATGAAAAAACGGATCATTTCGAGCTTACTGGCACTGGTGCTGATGTGCGGTATCAATCTGTCGCTGGCGGCCACCGCGGACGGTTTCGCATCGGCGAAGGGCGCCGTGCTGATTGAAGCTTCCAGCGGGCGGGTGCTTTATGAAAAAGACAGCCACGAAAAACTGTTAAACGCCAGTACGACCAAGATTATGACGGCGATTCTGACGCTGGAACAGGAGGGGCTGGACGACGTTTTTGTTGTGGACCCTAACGCCATCATGGTTGAGGGCAGCTCCATGGGGCTGCAACAGGGGGATCAGGTCACGCTGCGCACGCTGGTTTGGGGGATGCTGCTGGCTTCCGGCAATGATGCCGCCAATGCGGCAGCCGTTCGCATTGATAAAAGCCTCGACGCGTTTGTTGAGCGGATGAACGCCAAGGCCAAAGAAGTAGGCATGAACGATACCCATTTTTCAAGTCCTTCCGGATTGGAAACCGGCGAGCATTACACCACTGCCTATGATCTTGCGCTTTTGTCGCGCTATGCGCTGCAAAATGACGATTTCAGCGAAATGGTGCGCGCAAAATCGGCAAAGCTCTATTACGGCAACCCGCCATACCACCGCTGGCTGACTAACCACAACCGCCTGCTTTGGCAGAGTGAGGACTGCATCGGCATTAAAACCGGCTTTACAAAAGCGGCCGGGCGTTGTCTGGTCTCGGCCGCGGAGCGCAACGGGTTAACACTCATCGCCGTAACCCTCAATTGTCCCAACGACTTTGGCGTCCATAAAACCATCTATGACCAAAGCTTTGAAGCGCTTGAGTTTGTAGATTTTGAAACGATGCTCGGCCAGCTTTCGGTGCCGGTTACCGGCTCAACTGAGCAGCGTGTCGGTGTGAAGGCGCTTTGGGCACCGGGTGCCTACCTCACCGCGCAGGAGCGCACCCATGTGCGCCTGAGCATCGCGCTTGAAAAGTTTGTTTACGCGCCGGTGCCGCAGGGGCAGGTGGTTGGAAAAGCGACGGTGATGCTGGGCGACCAGCCGCTTTCGGTGACGCCGTTGGTCACCGCGCAGGAGCGCCCCGCCCGTTTCCCCGAAACGCGCAGCATCATTCAGCGCGTCAAGGATTTTTTTGCCTTTCCCCAGAATTATCGTTTTCCGCTCAATGAACGCTGGGACCCGAATCTGGAGAAGAAAAGGCAGCAGCAGGCAGCCAAAGGGGAATCCTGAAAAAGCTGCAATCCTTTTGATTTTCGTGGGTGTTGCTCGCCCTGGGGGCAAGCGCAACACCTGTGCATCAACAGCTATTTTCTCGTGCCGTTTTGCACCCAGAGTGCAGTGAAAGGAATGTTCATCAATATGAGAATACACAAAGTGTTATCGGATAACGGCGTCGTATCGCGCCGCAAGGCGGAGCAGCTGATAGAAGAGGGTAGAATTACCGTCAATGGCCACAAGGCCCAGCTGGGCCAGAGCGTCAACCCCGCGCGGGATATCATTCACATCGACGGTGAGCGGGTGGTGTTTGAAAAGCGGGCTAAAAAGCTTTATATCATGCTCAACAAACCCCGCGGCTATGTCACAACCCTGTCGGATGAGCTGGGCAGGCGCTGCGTGGCAGCGCTTATTTCGGAGGTTTCGGTCCGGGTGTACCCCATCGGCCGGCTGGATAAGGACAGCGAAGGCCTGCTGCTGCTGACAAACGACGGCGATTTTGCCAACCTGATTATGCACCCGAGCCACCACATCTCAAAAACCTATCGTGTGACGGTGCGTCCCGACATCACGGAAGAGCAGCTCGTGACGCTTTCCACCGGCGTGACGCTGGACGACGGCGTGACCACCCTGCCCGCGCAGGTTCAGGTGGAGGCGAAGGAGCTTGGACGCGTGGTGCTGCGCATGACGATATTTGAAGGCAAAAACCGCCAGATTCGCCGCATGTGCGAAGCGCTGGGGCTGGAGGTGGCCCGGCTGCGCCGTGTGTCTATCGGGCCGGTTAAGCTTGGTATGTTGCAGCCCGGCAAATGGCGCGAACTGACCCCCGCCGAAGTGGGGGCGCTGCGCGGCGCCGTAACGATTTTAAACCCCAATTCATCCAAGGAGCCGAAAAGGGACAGGCCCCGGGGCAAAATGATGGCAAAGCCGCGTCCGGCGGTTCGCAGAGAGGCAAAGCCCCCCAGGCGCGGTTGACAAACCCTGTGCGCAGGGGTATGATAACAGGAGCAAATAAGAGAAAACGAAAGCTTGGGCGCGTTTTGACAAAATAACTTTCACGCGTTTCCGGACGGATTAAAGCTGCAGGCGGCGTTGTGCCGGCCTGCCCGACGGACGTTGTCGCGTACAAAGGGGAGTAATAAATGACCAGAAGCATGACCGGCTATGGAAGAAGCCAGCAGCAGATTGGCAGCTGGGATATCACCGTTGAAATCAAGGCGGTCAATCATCGCTACTTTGAATTTTCCTGCCGCGCACCCCGCAGCTGCAGCTATATGGAAGATAAGCTGAAGAGCTTGGTGCAAAGCCGCATTTCACGCGGTAAGGTCGATCTTTTTTTGCAGATGACCAACACCGGTACCCTCTGCGATTCGGTGGTCAAGGTGAATCTGGAGCTCGCAAAATCCTATGTTGCCGCATTGCAGGCGTTGTCCGGTGCAACCGGTCTGCCGAACGATATTGATTTGGCCGCCCTTTCGCGGTATCCCGATGTGCTGACTTCCGAGCGGGCGGCAATCGACGAAGACGCGCTGTGGCAGGCGGTCTCGCAGGTGGCTGGAGAGGCGCTGGATCACTTTGTGCAGATGCGCGAAACCGAGGGAACCCGCCTGCGGGAGGATATTCTGA
Organism: Bacillota bacterium; assembly: GCA_023457355.1. GTDB lineage: Bacteria > Bacillota > Clostridia > Oscillospirales > Ruminococcaceae > Yanshouia. The sequence continues at coordinate 8,035 of JAEWLW010000002.1, forward strand.
TGCGGCTTGACACGGTCGAAAAGCTGACCCAAACGGTGGAAACGCAGAGCCCGCAAACGGTGGAAGCCTATCGGGCGCGGCTTTATCAAAAGCTGAGTACCCTGCTGGCCGACCGGAATATAGATGACGCGCGAATTCTGACCGAGGCGGCCATTTTTGCCGACCGCGTGGCGGTGGACGAGGAGACTGTGCGGTTAAAAAGCCATCTGGCACAGTTCCGCAGCATTCTGGTTCAGCCCGAGCCCGTCGGACGCAAGCTCGATTTTCTGACGCAGGAGTTAAACCGCGAGGCGAACACCATCGGCTCAAAGGCGCAGGACGCCGAGATTGCGGCGGTGGTTATTGCGCTGAAAAGTGAACTGGAGAAAATACGCGAACAGATTCAAAATGTAGAGTAGGAGGCGTGCAGCTTGAAACTGATTAACATTGGCTTCGGGAATATGGTCTCGGCCAGGAAGCTTGTGGCGATTGTCAGCCCCGAATCGGCACCGATTAAACGCATCATACAGGATGCCCGCGACCGGGGATCGCTGATTGATGCAACCTACGGGCGGCGCACCCGGGCGGTCATCATAACCGATTCAGACCATGTGATTTTATCGGCGGTGCAGCCCGAAACGGTCGCCAACCGCCTGGATGACGACGATGAGGATGACGAGCAGGATGAAGCATGAACGCGGACAGTTGATCGTCTATTCCGGTCCTTCGGGCGTGGGGAAGGGGACGTTGCTCACCCCGTTACTTAAGCCCAACGGGCCGCTGACGCTTTCGGTTTCGGCGACCACGCGCCACCCGAGGCCGGGCGAAATAGACGGTGTGCATTACCATTTTGTCAACCGCAGCCAGTTTTTAAAAATGGTGGCAGACGGCGAGATGCTGGAATATACCGAGTATAACGGCAATTACTATGGCACACCCCGCTGTTTTGTCGAGCAGCGGGTGAAGGACGGACATAACGTCATATTGGAGATTGAAACAAAGGGCGCTTCTCAGGTCCAGGGCCTTTGCCCGGACGCGCTGATGATATTTGTGATGCCCCCTTCTATTGAGGCGCTGGCCGACCGCTTGGAAGGGCGGGGGACCGAAAGCGATGCAGAGCGTGTGGGCAGGCTGGCGGCCGCCGCCGAAGAAATCCACCTGGCTGAGCAGTATGATTTTGTTATATTCAACGATGATATAGAATCCGCCAGGGAACAGCTGCTGTGCGCTATTAACGCAGGCGGGCTGATCACCCGGCTGAACCGAAAAAGAATTGAAGAGGTGCTTGAAAGATGCTGAGACCGGCAATGAGTGAAATTCTTGACAGAAACCAGGACTGCTACGCTTTTGTTGTGGCTGTTGCCAAGCGCGCCCGCGACATGGCGGAAAATGCCGAGGAGCAACACGATATTTTGGAAGGTAAGCCCGTTAAGCTGGCGGTGGATGAGTTTGCCACCGGCAGGAGCAAATTTATAACCCACAGCGAAATTCAGCTCTAATCTATGGAAATTGCGCGCATTGCCATTGATAAAGCAAGCTACGCTTATGATAAGGAATATGATTATCTGCTGCCGGAGACAATTTGTGCAGAGGCGGGCTGCCGTGTGCTGGTGCCGTTTGGGGCAGGTGACCAAACCCGAATCGGGCTGGTGCTTTCTCTCTCGACGCTTGAAGGGGAGGCTCCCGCGCGGCTGAAAGCGGTTCGTTCGCTTTTGGATACCGCGCCGCTTTTGGATAACGAAGGGCTCCAGTTGCTCTCGGCGGTGCGGACGGCGACCTTCTGTACCTGGTTTGAGGCGCTGCGTGTGCTGGTGCCGCCCGGCTTAGGGATTAAAGTTAATATGGGCCTGTCGGCGGTGCGCGGCAGGCAGGATGAAACGCAGGGGCTCTCGCCCGAAGCGTGGCAGCTGTATACATGGCTGTGCGCGCGCCGGGCCATTACGCCGACAGAAAAGGCCCTGGCGGCACTGGGGCTTACTGCGAAGGCGGCCTGTGTCGATGAGCTGGTTGCGGCTGGGCTGGTGATACGCAGCCGCCTGATTAAAAAGCGCATAGCCGACGAGCGCGCCGTTATGGCGCGGCTGGTTGTTCCGGATGAAGCCGGCGCATCCACAAAAAAACATACCCCCAGGCAACAGGCCGTTATCAGCCTGTTGGAACAGGTGGGATGCGCCTCGGTGCGAGAACTCCGCTATTTTGCGGGCGCAACCCGCGCGGTGGCCGACCGCATGCAAAAGCAGGGGCTGATCGAGCTGTTTGAGGAGATTACCCCACGCCGAACGGCCGAGAAAACCCAGGCAATTACCGACAGCGCGCCAATTGTTCTTTCGGAGAACCAGCAGCAGGCATTTGACACGCTGTGCGCGCTTGGGGCTAAAAATGAATTTACCACCTCGCTGCTGCACGGCGTAACCGGCAGCGGAAAAACACAGGTTTTTTTACGCCTGATAGAAGATGTTCTGGCACGCGGGCGTCAGGCGATGGTTTTGATCCCTGAGATTTCGCTGACCCCCCAAACCGTCTCGAAGTTTAATGCGCGCTTTGGCGCGCGGGTGGCTGTCCTGCATTCGTCCCTCTCGATGACCGAACGTCTGGACGAATGGCAGCGCATCCGCGAGGGGAAGGCCGACATCGTCGTGGGCACGCGCTCGGCGGTTTTTGCACCGCTTAAGGATATTGGCCTCATCGTCATCGACGAGGAGCAGGAGCACACCTATCACTCCGAAAGCGCGCCTCGCTTCCACGCGCGGGATATCGCCCGGCTGCGCGGCAAGACCCACCGTGCGCAGGTGCTGCTCTGTTCGGCAACCCCGTCGGTTGAAAGCTATTACAACGCCGTCACCGGCAGGTATCATCTTGCCGAGCTGGGTGAGCGCTACTCCGGCAATCTTTTGCCGGACGTGCAGACGGTGGATATGCGCTCGGCACCGTTGAGCGCCGTTTCAGCAACGCTTTCAGAGGAGCTCTGCGAGCAGATCAGGGAGACGATAGAACGCGAAGAACAGGCCATTCTGCTCCTTAATCGCCGGGGCTATAACACGATGGTCAAGTGCTCTTCCTGCGGGGAGGTTGCGCGCTGCCCACACTGTTCGATTCCGCTGACTTTCCACGCGGCCAACCGCCGGCTGGTGTGCCACTACTGCGGTTATTCGCGGGCGGAAAGCACGCCGTGTGACAATTGCAAAAGCGCCATGCTGCGCTATACCGGCGTCGGCACCCAGCGCATCGAGGAGGAGCTAAAAACGCTGTTCTCGTCCGCGCGCATTCTGCGCATGGATATGGACACCACCATGTCCCGTTTTGCGCACCAACGCGCATTTGAGGCATTTGCCCGGGGCGATTATGATATTATGATCGGCACCCAGATGGTTGCCAAGGGCCTTGATTTTCCCAACGTGACGCTTGTGGGGGTGCTGGCGGCCGACCAGTCGCTTTACGGCGAGGATTTTCGCAGCTTTGAGCGCACTTTTTCGCTGATTACACAGGTGGTGGGGCGCTGCGGGCGGGCGGAAAAACCGGGGCGCGCGGTTATACAGACCTTCACGCCTGAGAACCGCATTCTGGCACTGGCCGCCGCGCAGGATTACAAAGCCTTTTACACCGAGGAAATCAGCTACCGCCGGGTGGGGCTTTACCCGCCTTTTTGCGATATTGTCTGTGTGGTTTTCTGGGCGGAAAAAGAGCGGGTTGCGGTTGAGAGTGCCGGCGCCTACAGCAGGCAGTTTGTCGAGACGGCAAAACAGGACTATCCGGACCTGCCGATCCGGCTGCTCGGGCCCACCGAATGCCGGCCTTACCGCGTGGCGGGGCGCTTTCGCTGCCGTTTGCTGGTCAAGTGCCGCAGCGACAAAAGAATGCGCGCGCTTTTTGCCGGGATGCTGGCATGGTATCATCAGCAAAAGCTGGCGGCTGCGGTGACACTGGATTTTTATTACGATTCAAACCTCTGATGGCGTGATACACAAACGAAAGGATGTTGCAAAGTGGCGATACGCAGAATTTTAAACGAAACCGATGAGATGCTGCGCAAGCATTCCCGCCCGGTGGAAAAATTTGACGACCGGCTTCATATGCTGATTGACGACCTTGCTCAAACGATGGAAGAAGCCAACGGCGTTGGGCTGGCGGCCCCGCAGGTGGGCGTGTTGCGCCGCGTTGTCACCATCGATGTCGGCGAAGGGGTGATCGAGATGGTAAACCCCGAGATTGTCTATGAGAGCGCTGAGCAGATTGATGACGCCGAGGGCTGCCTTTCCTCCCCCGGAGAATATGGCATGGTTAAGCGCCCGCGGAAGGTGCGCGCCAAGTTTTATGACCGCAACGGCAATCTCTGCGAGATTGAAGGGGAGGGGCTTTTAGCCCGTGCCATCTGCCATGAGGCCGATCACCTCAACGGCAGGCTGTTTAAAGATCTGGTCTCCAGAATGCTGGAGCCTGAGGAATATTGAGCCCAAAGCGCGGGAGGATTAAATCATCAAGATGAGAATTGTGTTTATGGGTACGCCGGATTTCGCGGTGCCCGCGTTGCAGCGGCTGATTGAGGACGGCCATGAGATTCTGGCGGTCTACAGTCAGCCCGATAAACCCCAGGGACGCCATTTTGTGTTGACCCCGCCGCCGGTAAAGGTTTTGGCGCAACAGCACGGCATACCGGTTTACCAGCCGGAAACATTGAAGGATGCCGCCGTGCAGGCGCAGCTTGCGGCACTTTCCCCCGACCTGGTGGTGGTGGCGGCCTACGGCAAAATTCTGCCGCAGGCGGTGCTGGATATCCCCCAAAAGGGCTGCATCAACGTCCACGGTTCGCTGCTTCCCAAATATCGTGGCGCAGCGCCGATTCAATGGGCGGTCATCAATAACGAACCGGCCGCGGGTGTGACTATTATGCAGATGGCGCAGGGGTTGGATACCGGCGATATGCTACTGAAAAAAGAGACGCCGATAGGCGCGAATGAAACGGCGGGCGAACTGTTTGAGCGCATTGCCCTGCTGGGTGCGCAGGCACTTTCAGAGGCGGTTGCAATGTTGGATATGCTCACCCCCATTCCACAGGACGATGCGTTGGCCTGTTGGTCGCCGCCGCTCAAAAAGACCGATGGCGAAATAGACTGGTCGCAGGATTCCAAAACGGTGTATGCCCGCATTCGCGGCGTGACGCCGTGGCCGGGGGCGTACACGCTGTTTAACGGCGAGCGGCTTAAAATTCATCGCGCAGCACTTTGTGATATTGAAAAATTTGGTTTGCCCGGAGAACTGCTGGACGCAAAGAGACTGGTCGTTGCCTGCCGAGAAGGCGCTGTCGAACTGCTGGAAGTCCAGCTTGAAGGGGCCAGGCGCATTGCGGCGGCGGATTTTATCCGCGGACAACGGCTGACTTTGGGCAAACTATTCTAATATTGTTCCAGCGGATACCTTAGCGGCGGATTTTTTGCCCTGCCAGGGGCGCATTGCCGACGGACACCAGCACCGTTGTTCTTTTGGTATTTGGGGGAGAAAAGCCTGCCCGCTAATCCTAATCCAGTCCATCTTTTGATGGGAGAACAGTATAAACACCTTTTGAAAGGGGCGATTCAAATGTTTGGGTATTACGGCTTTGACAGTTATTACCTGATTCTGGTGCTGCCGGCCATCCTTTTTTCACTCTGGGCACAGACGAAGGTGCAGGGCACTTTTTCGCGCTACCAGAAAGTTCGCAGCTACTCGGGCTACACCGGCGCCGATGTGGCCCGGCGCATTCTGGATGACAACGGGCTTTACAACGTGCGTATCGAGCATATTAAGGGCTCGCTGACCGACCATTACGACCCCAGGGAAGAGGTGGTTCGGCTTTCGGACAGTGTGTACAACAGCAATTCGATTGCGGCGCTGGGCGTTGCCGCGCATGAGACGGGGCACGCGGTGCAGCACGCGAACGGCTATGGCCCTTTGCGCATCCGAAACACGATTATTCCGGTGACGAACTTCGGCTCGCAGCTGGCGATGCCGCTGATTCTTTTTGGCTTTATATTCAACAGCACTTCGCTGATCGGCCTTGGCATCATCTGTTTTGCCATGGTAACGCTGTTCCAGCTTATTACGCTGCCGGTGGAGTTTGATGCAAGCGCCCGCGCCATGCGCACCCTCTCGAACGAGGGGATTTTGCAGGGTGACGAAGTGGGGCAGACCCGAAAGGTGCTGACCGCCGCTGCGCTGACCTATGTTGCCGCGCTGATTGTCTCGGCGGCACAGCTGCTGCGCCTGGTGCTGCTGTTTAACCGCAGGCGCGATTAATGATGCGCGACAGTGTTGTTTTGACGGCACGGAAAGGAACACAAATGGAGACAGCCCGACAGGTTGCGGCCAAGGCGTTGCTGCGCGTTGACCGGGGAGGCTATTCGCAGCTGACGTTGGACGCCGCGCTTACTAAAGCGCGGCTGTCTGCGCGTGATACGGCTTTTGCATCGGCCTTGTTTTATGGCACGCTGGAACGGCGGCTGACGTTGGACCACTGCATTGCCAAATATGCGCGGCACCCCCTTACCGATACGGTGGCCGCTATTTTGCGTCTGGCGTTTTATCAGCTCATCTATATGGATTCGGTGCCCAACCATGCGGCGGTGGATGAAGCGGTGAATATGACCAAAGCGATGGGCCAGCGCGCCGCTTCCGGCATGGTGAACGGCATACTGCGCAGTTTTCTGCGCGACGGCTGTGCTATTCCGCCTGTTTCGGGGAATTTGCCCGCCGAACTGGCGGTGGCGTTCTCTTGCAGCGAGGATTTGATTACACTGTTCTTAGGTTGGTACGGCGAGGAAAAGACCCGCGCGCTGCTCGCCGCTTCGATGGGGCGCCCGCCGATCTATATCCGCGTCAACACCCTTAAAACCGATGCCGACACCCTTTTGGGGCATCTCTCAAAGCACGACTGCAAAGCGGTTGCCCGCCTGTTGGACGGCAACTGCATTGAAATAGAGGGCGACGCGGTGCATACCGTATCGCACAAACTGGGGTTTTTCCACGTGCAGGACGTCTGTTCGCAGCAGGCGGCGCTGGCGCTGGCGGCAAAGCCCGGCGAACGCATTCTGGATGTCTGCGCGGCGCCCGGCGCCAAGAGCTTTGTACTGGCACAGCAGATGCAAAACCGCGGTGAGATTATTTCCTGCGACATCGCGCCCGCCAGGCTGGCGCTGGTTGAACAGGGTGCCAGGCGTCTGGATATCGCAATCATCACCGCAAAGGTCAACGACGGGGCGAAAAACAATGAATTGCTGGGTCAATTTGACCGTATTCTTTGCGACGTACCCTGTTCGGGGCTGGGGGTACTGCGCCGTAAGCCGGAGATTAAATACCGCAGCGCCCAATCGCTTGAAGGCCTGCCCGAACTCCAGTATAAAATTCTAAAAACTTCCGCACACTATTTAAAAGCGGATGGAATTTTGGTTTATTCTACCTGTACTGTCAACCCCGACGAAAATGAGCGGGTGGTCGAAGCCTTTTTGCGGGAACACCCGGATTTTTCCCCCGCGCCGTTTGAAAACGGGGTGTGGCATAAAACCTTCCTTCCCCAGCCTCAGGGCGGAGACGGATTCTTTATTTCACGCATCAGGAGAGACAGATGAACGTGCAGCAAACAGCCCCCCAAAAACTTGATATTTTGTCCCTGCTGCCCGACGAACTGGAAACGCTCGTGCGTGAGATGGGGCAACCCAAATTCAGGGCCGGGCAGCTTTTTGGCTGGCTGCATGCAAAGCGGGCGGCCCGCTTTGATGAGATGACCAACCTCCCCGCTGCGTTTCGCACGGCGCTTGAAACGCGCTGCTACATAACGCAGCTGACCGCGCGCCAATGTCAGACTGCGTCGGACGGCACCGCCAAATATCTTTTCGAGCTGCCGGACGGCAACACCATTGAATCGGTGCTGATGCGGCACGATTATGGCAACTCGTTGTGTATTTCGTCACAGGTGGGCTGCCGCATGGGTTGCCGGTTCTGCGCTTCGACGATTGGGGGCAGGGTGCGGAATCTGGCGGTATCTGAGATTCTTTCGCAGATTTACACCGTCACTAAACTTTCGGGCCAGCGGGTGGATTCGGTTGTCATCATGGGTATCGGCGAGCCACTCGATAACTTTGAAAATGTGGTGCGGTTTTTAGAGCTGGTGCGCAACCCGAACGGGCTCAACCTCTCACACAGACATATTTCTCTTTCAACCTGCGGATTAGTGGATAAAATTGACGATTTATCTGCACTTTCTTATCAGTTGACGCTTTCGGTTTCGCTGCATGCGTGCGATAATGAAACCAGGGATAAAATCATGCCGGTCAATAAGCGCTACCCCATTGAGGCGCTGTTGGCGGCTTGCCGGCGCTACTTTGCCAGAACCGGCCGGCGGATATCCTATGAATATGCCTTGATAGCCGGGGTTAACGACAGCCCGCAGCAGGCGAAGAAGCTGTTGGGGCTGCTCAAAGACCAGAGCTGCCACGTCAACCTGATTCCGGTGAACCCGGTTGCTGAAACCGGCTTTACCCGGGGCAGCCGCAGGCAGGCGGAAGAATTCCGGGACATATTGACGGCGGGCGGGCTTTCCGCCACTATCAGGCGGGAGTTGGGCAGCGAAATAGACGCTGCCTGCGGCCAATTGAGAAGAAAAGATGCGAAAGGGGGCGGCGCGCAATGTGGATAGCAGGCGATACCCATGTGGGGCAAAAGCGGCATAATAATCAGGATGTCTTTCTTACGGAAGAGCTGGATGCCAAACAGCTGCTGATGGTCTGCGACGGCATGGGGGGCGAGCAGGGCGGCGAACAGGCCAGCGAACTGGCCCTTCAGGCTGCGGTAGCAATGTTGCGCAGAGATTTAAAAGGTGTCACCGATGAGAGCACCCTGCGCCGTGTGCTGGAATGTGCGGGCGCTGCGGCCAACAGCGTGGTTTATGATGCGGCTCAGGCCGACAGTACGCTGGCCGGCATGGGCACCACACTGGTGGGCGCGGTTGTGCTGCCGAATTGCGCGCATTTTATCCATGCGGGCGATTCAAGAGCCTATCTGCTGCGAAACGACGTACTGACCCAGCTTACGGTTGACCACACGGTGGTGCAGGTGCTTATAGACCGGGGCGAAATCTCGCAGGATGACGCTAAGAACCATCCGCAGCGGCATTACATCACACGGGCGGTGGGTGTTGCGCCGCAGATTAATTACGATATTTTTTCAATAGACCTGTTGCCGAACGATACCCTTTTACTTTGCAGTGACGGCCTTTATAACTATATGAGCCACGAGGATATCTGCGCGCTGACCGCTATTGCCGTCAAATGCAAAAGTGTTGCGCCGCTCATCGACCGCGCCAATGAAAACGGCGGCGGCGATAATATTACCGCGGTCGTTTGCTGCGTAGCCGAGGAGGTGGGCGCGCATGGATAATTTTATCGGCAAGAAAATTGAGGGGCGTTACCAGATCAGCGAGCTGATCGGCGTCGGGGGCATGGCGAATGTCTATAAGGCGACCGACCTCTCAGACGGAAAAACGGTGGCGGTTAAGGTGCTGCGTCAGGAATTCTATGAAAACGAAGAACTGCTGCGCCGCTTTAAAAACGAAAGCAAGGCCATTGCCATGCTGTCACACCCGAATATCATTGAGGTTTACGACGTCTGCTTCGCGCATAACATGCGCTGCATCGTCATGGAATATATAGACGGCATTACACTCAAGGAATATATGGAGGAGCAGCGGCCGTTTGGCTGGAAAGAGACGGTGCACTTTATTCTCCAGATTCTAAAGGCGCTGTCACATGCGCACTCCAAGGGCATTGTCCACCGCGATATCAAGCCCCAGAATGTGATGCTGCTTTCCGATGCAAGAATTAAGATTACCGATTTTGGCATTGCGCGGTTTGCCAGAAGCGAGTCGCATACCATCACCGACCGCGCCATAGGCTCGGTGCATTACATCAGCCCGGAACAGGCCCGGGGTAACCACACCGACCAGCGCGCCGATATCTATTCCATTGGCGTCATGCTGTATGAAATGCTCACCGGCCAATTGCCGTTTGACGCCGACAGCCCCGTTTCAGTGGCTTTAAAGCAAATTGAACTCGAAGCGCCCTCGCCGCGCAGCATCAACCCCGAAATTCCGGAGGGGCTTGAGGAGATTACACTGCGCGCGATGGAAAAAGATCCGGACCGGCGTTACCAGTCGGCCGACGAGATGCTGAAAGATATCGAGGCGTTCAAACAAAACCCCTCGGTACATTTTGAATATCAATACCTGACCGACGACAAGGCGCAGCGCGAACGTATCAGCCGCAATATGCGCCATGCAAAACAATTGCGGGATGGCAAGGGAGAACGTATGGCACAACAACGACCGAGAAAACCGATAGAAAAGGAACAGCCGGTTCCAAACCGTGGCAGCCGCCGGGATTATGAAAACGACGAGCCGCGCCGGGGCTCCATTTTGATGGCGCTGGCCGGCATTACTGCGGCGTTTGTCGTTATTTCGCTTACATTCATCGGCGCGATGCTCTATTTAAATAATCCGCTGGAGAAGGTGCCGGATATCACAATGCCCGACCTGACAGGGCTTAAATATGATGCGATTAAAAATGCGCAGGAATATTCAAAGTTTATTTTCGAAGTTGAAGATAACCAGTATAACGATCTTTATGAGCGCGGCGAGGTGGTCAGCCAAAAGCCCAAGGCCGGCACGAAGGTCAAGGAAAATTCCGTGGTACGTATTGTGATTTCCAACGGCACCAAGGTGGTGCTGATGCCCAACCTGATTGGCATGGAGGAAACCCAAGCCTATCAGGAGCTGGCGGATCTTGATTTGGCCTATCAAAAAGCCGAGGTGTTTTCCCAGCAGCCGGTTGGCACCGTGGTGGCAACCGACCCTGGTTTTGGCAGCGAAATTCCCGCCTCCACCGTGGTTAAAGTGCAGATCAGCATGGGCCCTGAGAACAAGGTGGTGGAGGTGCCGGATCTCGTCGGCAAGACCATTGATGAGGCAAGAACGATGCTGCAGCAGCTGGGGCTGGAAATTGGCGGTATCAGCTATGTTACAAGTGATCAGGATGAGAACATCGTCATTTCACAGGATCCGGCGCCGACCTCCCAGATATCAACCGGCGCATTTGTCAACCTGAACGTATCGGGCGGCGAGAACCAGAAAAACCAGATCACGCTGCATATTCCGCTGCCGGGCGATGTGACCGATATTGTCAAAATGCAGGCGATGTTTGACGGCAAAATTTTGCGCGAGGAGCGGTTGCAGCCTTCCACCGCAATGTACTGGAAGCCGCTGTTTGAAGGATCGGGTGTTGCGAAGATCTTTATTCTGTACAATGATTTCCTCTACCAAACCTATGAGGTCAACTTCAACACCGGCGCTTATACGCTGGTGGAGGACAATTCCGACATGCACGGTTAAAGAAGGAGACTTTCATGCCACAGGGACGCATTATTCGGCAAACAGGTGGATTTTATTATGTTGATACCGGCGATGCGGTGATGGAGTGCCGTGCGCGCGGTTTATTCCGCAAGCAGGGCATCACCCCCTTTGTGGGGGATATAGCCGACGTGGAGCGCACCGAGGACGGAAAAGGATTTGTCGTCAGCCTGCAGCAGCGCAAGAACAGCCTGATCCGTCCGCCGGTTGCCAACATCGACCGCCTTTTGCTGATTCTTTCAATCACAGATCCTCCGCCAAATCTTCTGGTGGTGGATAAAATGCTGGCCATCGCCGAATATAAAGGCATAGATGCCGCCATTGTGGTGACCAAATCTGATTTAGCCGATACCGACCCGCTGTGTGAGCTCTACCGTTCGGTCGGCTATGAGGTTAAAAGCATCAACAGCCTGGCCGATTCGCCTGAGGCGATCACCGCCTTAATTGCGGGCAGGCTCTGCGTGTTGGCAGGCAACACCGGGGTGGGTAAATCGACGCTCTTAAACGCGATTGACCCCGCGCTTGCTTTAAAAACCGGCGAAACCAGCCAGAAGCTGGGACGCGGGCGGCACACCACCCGCGTCACCGAGTTATTCTCGCTTTGCGGTGGGCTCATCGCGGATACACCCGGCTTTTCCTCGCTGGAAACAGCACAGTTTGAACGGATAAGAAAGGATAAGCTGGAACTGTGTTTTCGAGAATTTGCCCCTTACTTAGGTCAATGCCGCTTTACCGGCTGTTCTCACACCAAGGAGAAGGGCTGTGCGGTGCTTTCGGGGCTGCAATCGGGCAAAATTGCGCCCTCGCGGCATGAGAGCTATCTGGAAATGTACGAAGAGGCCAAACAGATTAAGGACTGGGAGGTGTGAACATGGCGCGCAGGTGTGTGGTGTTTTGCGCGGGTGAGGAGGGCGACATTGATTTTGACTTCTCGCAGGAAGATTTTATTATCTGCTGTGACGCCGGTTATCTGGCGGCAAAGCGCCGCGGCATTACCCCCGATCTTTTGATCGGGGATTTTGATTCCTATCGCGGGTCGCTTCCGGAGTCGGTGGAGACGTTGCATTTTCCGGTGGAAAAAGACGACACCGACAGCATGCTGGCGCTGCGTGAGGGGTTACGCCGCGGCTATAAGCAGTTTGTTATGCTGTTTGCACTGGGCGGCAGGTTGGATCATACCATGGCCAACCTGCAGGCGTTGGCTTTTTTGGAGGAGTATGGCGCAAAAGGGCTGATTATTGGCCCGCGGGATCAGGTTCAACTTTTAAGGAATGGAACACTTGACATTCCCCGCCGCAGCGCGTATACTTTTTCAATATTTGCATATGCGGGCAAAGCGGTTGGGGTCACGCTAAAAGGGATGCAGTACCCGCTTAACGATGCGGTGGTAACAGAGGTGTTCCCCATCGGCCTGGGCAATCATATTATTGAACCGACGGGCAGGGTCAGCGTTTTAGACGGTACGCTGCTTGTGATAGAATCAAAAATAAACTAGGGTCGCTGTGCCCAAGTCAGCAAGGGAGATTGTAGGGTGTTTACCAACAAAGATATTAGACGCTTGATGATTCCGCTTATCGTGGAGCAGGCGCTGGCCGTCACCATCGGTGTGGCCGATACGGTCATGGTGGCTTACGTCGGTGAAACAGTGGTTTCGGGCGTTTCAATCGTCGATGCAATCAACATGCTGCTGGTACAGGTTTTTGCCGCATTGGCGACGGGCGGTGCCATTGTTGTGGCTCAGTATCTCGGGCGGCAGGATAAACCCGCAGCCTGTGAGGCAGCCAAGCAGCTGTTCCTGGTGATGGGGGCCATCGGGATAACGGTTGCCGCCATCTGTGTCATCTGGCGGTTTCAGGTTTTAAAGCTGGTGTATAACACTGTTGAACCCGCCGTCATGGAGGCGGCGCAGGAATATTTTTATCTGACGGGTCTGTCTTTCCCGTTTTTTGCTATCTACAACTCCGGCGCCGCACTGTTTCGTTCACAGGGAAACTCCCGCATTTCGATGTTGACCGCGCTGATGATGAATGTGCTCAATATCGGTGGCAACGCCATCTTCCTGTTCCGATATGACATGGGCGCGAAGGCCGTCGGGTTAGGCACACTTATTGCGCGCATTATCGGCGCCTTTGTGATGCTTTATCTCATCAGAGACAGGCGCAACCGGGTGTATGTCGAACGGTTATTGCCGCTGCATTTTCGGCCTAAAATGGTGAGCACCATTTTGCGCATCGGTGTACCGACCGGGCTGGAAAACGGGATGTTCCATTTTGGCAAGCTGATGGTGTCCGGGCTGGTTGCGTCGTTTGGCACGATTGCCATTACGGCGAATGCAGTGGGCAACAGTATTTCGTCCACTGCCTGCATCCCGGGGTCGGCGGTGGGCCTGGGCATGATTACGATTGTGGGGCAGTGCATCGGTGCAGGCGAATATGACCAGGCACGCCACTACATAAAAAAGCTTATGAAGCTGGCTTATGCCGTTGGTGGCGCAACCAATATTCTGGCGGTGCTGTTTATGAAACAGCTGGTCGGATTTTTCTCGCTTTCGCCCCAAACGGCACAGCTTGCCATCATTATCTGCACGATGCATGCAGGCACCTGGCTGTTGTTTTGGCCCACGGCTTTCGCACTGCCAAACGGGTTGCGCGCTGCGGGTGACGTGAAGTTTACCATGATGGTCTCGGTGGCGGTAATGTGGGCCTGCCGCATCGGCTTAAGCTATGTTTTTGCCCTGTATTTTGGCATGGGGCTCATTGGCGTATGGTTGGCTATGATTTTCGACTGGGTGGTTCGCAGCGTCTTTTATGTCGTACGGTTTATAGGTAAAAGGTGGTACAGCCATGCTGTTATATAAATTTAAGCCGGGTTTTATAACCGGAACAGTTTAAAAATGCAAACGTTTTCGCGGCCTCTTTTGTGCTATTGCCCCAGGCAGGGCGCAAGACCGCCTTGCGGCACACAAAATGCCTGCGCCAAGCCCGTTTAAATTCCCAGGCTGACTGCATATAAAAGCTGCTGGATATTGCACCAGCAGCTTTTATATTTCTATAATCGATAAATTCAGGCAAAAAATGCGCCACCCCATAAAAGGAGTGGCGCACAAGGTAATCAATCTTACTTGGCGGAATAATTGTAGAAGCCGATGCCGGATTTTTTGCCGAGCTTGCCGGCGCGAACCATCTTCTTGAGCAGGCCGTGCGGGCGATACTTGGAGTCGCCGGTTTCGGAATACATAACGTTCATGATCGCAAGGCAAACGTCCAGGCCGATCATGTCGCCGAGTGCCAGCGGGCCGATCGGGTGGTTTGCGCCAAGCTTCATGGCGGTGTCGATACCCTCAACAGTTGCAACGCCTTCGGCATAGATGCCGATCGCTTCGTTGATCATCGGGATCAGGATGCGGTTAACAACAAAGCCGGGAGCTTCTTTAACTGCAACAGGCTCTTTGCCCATGCTTTTGGTCAGTTCAAGAACCTGATCGACCGCTTCCTGAGGGGTGTTCTCGCCGGCGATGACTTCGATCAGCTTCATAACAGGGGGCGGATTGAAGAAGTGCATGCCAACAACCGCGTGCTCAACACCGTTGGAAATCTCGGTGATCGAGAGCGAGGAGGTGTTGGTGCCAAAAACGATACCGGGTTTGCAGAGCTTATCAAGCTCAGCAAAGATGTCCTTTTTAACGGACATATTCTCGGCAATAGTCTCGAGAATGAAGTCAACGTCTGCGACGGCCTCAAGCTCAGTAGCGGGGGTGACGCGGCCGTAAATGGCATCCATCTCTTCCTGCGTCATTTTGCCCTTGGCAACGGCCTTGGCCAGTGTGCCGTGCATGTACTTCATTGCACTGTCCAGCGTTGTCTGCTTACGGGTTCTGAGGACAACCTCGTGGCCAGCCTGAGCGAATGCGTATGCGATGCCGGAACCCATGGTACCGGCGCCGAGAACACCAATTTTCATAATTTTCTTCCTCCATAATCTTTATTTTTGCCTGTTGGCAGATGGATCTACTTGTTCTGATAGGGCTCTGCGCGGCGCTTTTCCAAAAAAGCGGTCATGCCGTTTTTCTGATCAGCGGTTTCAAAACAGCTGCTAAACAGCTTGGCCTCGATGGCGATGGCAGAATCCATATCGGTCTGCAAGCCGTCATTCGCTGCTTTTTTGGTTGCGCGCACCGCGATGGGCGCGTTTTTAGCAATTCGCTTTGCCATTTTTTCCGCGGCGGGCATCAATTCCTCAGGCGAATAAACCGCATTGACCAGGCCGACTTGCAGCGCCTCCCGGGCGTCCATCTGCCCGCAGGTGTACAGCAATTCTTTGGCCTTGCCGACACTGATTAAGCGGCAAAGACGCTGTGTTCCGCCAAAGCCGGGCGTGATGCCAAGCCCCACCTCGGGCTGGGCAAACTTTGCATTCTCCGCCGCAAGGCGAATGTCGCAGCACATTGCCAGCTCGCAGCCGCCGCCAAGTGAAAAGCCGTTAATGGCTGCGATAACAGGGATAGGGAAAGTTTCGATTTTGCGGAACACCGCGTTGCCCCTCAGGCCGAAAGATTCGGCTTCCGCTTTGGTTAGCGTGCTCATTTCGCTGATATCGGCACCGGCGACAAAGCTTTTTTCGCCTGCGCCGGTGATGATCAGGGCGCGCACCGTCTCAAGGTCGACCGCATCGAGCATGGCGTCGAGATCCTCAATCACCTGCGTGTTCAGCGCGTTGAGGGCCTTTTCGCGGTCGATGGTAGCAATTGCGTATTGTTCCTTCTGCTCGTATTTCACAAAGGACATCAGGTCAGCTCCTCTCAGAATCACGATACTCGCAAAAGGGATGCGGCAGCAATGTGTCACACCCCTTATGCAAAATACGTCTTAGAGCTTTTCGACAATGGCGGAAACGCCCATGCCGCCGCCTACGCACAGGGTAGCAAGACCCTTCTGGCCGGCTTCAAGCTCGTGCAGCAGTGTGACGAGGATGCGGCAGCCCGAAGCGCCAACGGGATGGCCGAGCGCGATGGCGCCGCCGTTGATGTTGACCTTGGAAGCGTCCCAGTCAAGCAGCTTGCCAACCGCCAGAGACTGAGCGGCAAATGCTTCGTTGGCTTCGATGAGGTCGATGTCGTCCAGCGACAGGCCGGTTTTCTTAAACAGCTTCTCAGAGGAGTAAGCCGGGCCGATACCCATGATGGAGGGCTCAACACCGGCAGAGGAACCGCCGATCCACTTTGCCATGGGCTTAACGCCGAGCTCCTTGGCTTTTTCAGCGCTCATCACGATGATGGCGGCAGCGCCGTCGTTGATTGAAGAAGCGTTTGCAGCGGTGACAGAGCCGCCGTCGGGCTTGAACGCAGGCTTCATCTTGGCGAGACCCGCGGCAGTGCTGCCGGCACGGGGACCCTCGTCCTTATCGAAAATGATGGTTTCTTTCTTGGATTTGATCGGAACGGCGACAATTTCGGCGTCGAACTTGCCGGCTTCCTGAGCGGCGCAAGCCTTCTGCTGGGAAGCGGCTGCGAACTCGTCCTGCATCTCGCGGGTGATGCCATACTTTTCAGCGACATTTTCGGCGGTGATGCCCATGTGGTAGTTGTTAAAAGCGTCCCACAGCGCGTCATTGACCATCGAGTCGATGATCTTGCCGTTGCCCATGCGGTAGCCGTAACGGGCTTTGTCCAGCACATAGGGGGCGAGGGACATGTTTTCCATACCGCCGGCCATGACAACGTCGGCTTCGCCCGCCATGATGAGGGCGGCGGCCATGTTGACGGTCTTCAGGCCGGAGCCGCAGACATTATTGAGGGTGAGAGCGGGGGCTTCAATCGGAATACCTGCGTGAATAGCAGCCTGACGAGCAGGGCTCTGACCCATTCCGGCGGTCAGAACATTGCCGAAGAGAACCTCGTCGATGTCAGTGGGCTTAATGCCTGCACGCTCAATCGCTTCTTTCATAACGATTGCGCCGAGCTGTTCTGCGGGGATATTGGAGAGGGCACCGCCCATCTTGCCGATAGCCGTACGGCAAGCGCCTACGAGTACGATTTCTTTGCTCATGTCTTTTTCCTCCGTTTTCTTGTGTGTGCAGTTTTAACCTTGTAGGTTATGCTTCCACAAATATACCATTATTGGGCTAATGTTGCAATAGAAGGCATCTCCGTCTTACCGAGTTGACGAAAAATTTGTACATCCTGCCAAAAAAAAATAAAATTTCATGACGAATTTGGTGGAAGTAGATTTATTATATTGAAATGTTAAAAGTGCATATCAACGCGCAAATTATTTCCACAATGACGCACGAAAGCCAAAAAATTACAGCACTTTGTGAAAATTTTATTTTTCACAAAGTGCGGGATGTGAAAACAAATTTTCACGTGGCTTTTTCGGGGAGACTTTCCGCCTCCCCTCAAGTCTTTTTAAAGCACGGGCTGTACCTTCCCAGCAATTTAAACGGTGTGCTACTACTCTTTGCCCATCCTGAATATTATCTTCAAAAAACCACTGATAATACGTGGAGTCTTCCAAACAATGACCTTCATAAACCCATCCCTTTCCAAATAAATATGGCATAGTGACCATGGCGCGAAACTTACCACCACCACCAGCAGCGCAGCAGCTGCCAGCCCAAGAGCACTAGCAGCACAGTGGCAAAAATCAAAGCCAGTCTAAAGGAGCACAGCAGCACCAACAGCGCCCCCAGCCCAAAGGCGCCCGCGATCACGGCCAGTCGAAAGCACTGAAATCGGCGCATCGTAACCCTCCTTTTGGATTGTATTCTCACTTTAATATATTCCAAAGTGAATTCAAGTGTGAATTGTGGACGGGAATTTGATGTGTTGTCCGAATAATTTAAATTTTCCGCGAATATAAATCGGGTAGAAATGAATAGCGAGGAGAGAGCCGAATGGAACTAAATCTTCATAGACGATCGGTCGCGGCCTGTGAGCTTTTGCTTGATACGGCTGCGGAACATCCCATAGAGTGTGACGTGCTGCTGCCGGACTACTGCCCCGACATTGTTCGGGTACTCTGCTGCCAGGTTCAAAGCGCCGTTACCGATTGCGCAGTACGCAAGAGTACCTTTACGGTGGAGGGTATGGCCATTGTCAAGCTGTGTTATGTCGGTGAGGTGGGCGGCGTCCGGAAAACCGAGTACAAAATTCCGTTTTCCAAGAGCTTTGAGCTGAAAAGTGAGCCCACGCGTCCTATTTGGTCGGTGACCTGCGAACAGGGGCATACCAATTGCCGCGCCGCTTCGCGCAGGCGCATTGATGTCAGGGGCGTTATCTTACTGCGGGTAAAGCTGCTGGATGCGTCTCAGCGGCAGGCGGTGGACGCGGCGGAAGGCATGGGCGTTCAGCTGCGCGCCTGCGAAGACAGTGCGTCGGACCTGACCGGTCAGATTCAGCGCCAGTTCTCAATGGCCGAAATGCTGACCCCCGCCGTGGGCAAAAGCCCCGCTGTGGAAATTGTGCGGGCCGAATGCCACCCCACCGTGCAGGAAAGCCGGGTCATGGCCTCCCGCGTGCTGCTCAAGGGCGAGCTGATGGTGCACCTGCTTTATAAGACCGACCCGGAAACCGGCGCGCTGGAAACCGCCGATTATTCGCTGCCGCTCAGTCAGGTGATAGAGGCCGACAACCTCGACGAGGATATGCAGTGTGAGGCACAGGTCAACTGCATTTCACTCGACTGCGCCCCTGAAGAAACCAGCGGGGACGGTGATTTGCGTCTGGAGGTGCAGCTGGTTGCGGTGATCCGGTTCTTTAAGCCTATTGTGCTCACCGGCGCAACCGACAGCTATTCCACACTTTACCCGACGCAGAACACGCTTTCGAAACTGCGTGTGCCTAAGAGCTGCACGGCGGTTTCCGAGCGGGCGAGCGTACGCACCGAGGCGGAGGCGCCCAAAGATATCACCGCGCTGCTGGACGTCTGGGCCAGCCCTGCCGGTCAAAACGTACAGAAAGAAAACGGCATGATAACGGTGAATGGCCAGCTTAAATTTATGGCGCTGATCTCCACCGAGGAACTTGGCGCCGACTGCATAAACCACACCTGCGATATGTCCATCAAGGTGCCCTGCAAAAACGACATGGCGGAGCTGATGAGTGACGTCACAGTGTTGGCCGCTTCCGGCTCCTTAAGCCAGGGCAAGCTGATGCTAAGCTGCGAACTGTTGCTCTCCGGCATGCTCATCGAATTTGAAATGAAGGCGCTGCTGACTGATTTGATGGTGGATGAGGGCAATCCGAGAAAGAGCGACCCGCTGCTGGGGCTGATGATCTATTATGCAAACGCCGGCGAGCACATCTGGGATATTTCCAAGAAGTTTGGCTCGCTGCCGTCGCAGATAATGGCGGATAACGAGCTGACACAAGAGGTGCTGGAAGCCGACATGCCGCTGATGATACCCACCGTTTAGTGTGCAAAGGGGAGAAAGAGTATGGAACGCGCAACGAACCACCGCATCTATGAAGACATTGCCCGACGCACCGACGGGGACATTTATATCGGCGTTGTCGGCCCGGTCCGAACCGGAAAATCCACGTTGATTAAAAAATTTATGGAACAGATGGTGCTGCCCAACATCGAGGATTCCGCCTGGCGGGACCGGGCTACCGATGAGATGCCGCAGTCGGCGGCGGGCAGAACGATTATGACCACCGAGCCGAAATTCATCCCGGAAGAGGCTGTGCGCATTGCGGTGGATAACAACGCGCAGTGCAACGTGCGCCTCATCGACTGCGTAGGCTACATCGTGCCAAGCTCGCTGGGCTATATTGAAAACGACCAGCCCCGCATGGTGATGACCCCGTGGTTTGACCGTGAAATCCCATTTAACATGGCGGCGGAGATCGGCACCGATAAGGTTATTAAAGAACACTCCACGATCGGCCTGGTCGTCACAACCGACGGGTCCATTTCCGACATTCCACGCGAGGAATATGAAGAAGCCGAGCAGCGCGTTATCAATGAGCTTTCCGGTATTGGCAAGCCGTTTGCCGTCGTGCTCAACTGTGTCAATCCCGAAACAGAGCAGGCACAGGCGCTGGCTGCACGGATGGAAGAAAAATATCAGGTGCCGGTCACGCCGCTCAACTGCCTGGCGTTGGATCTTCCGGGCATTGAAAAAATTCTGCAAAGCGTGCTTTACCAGTTCCCGCTCAAGCAGATCGCCATCGAGATTCCGCGCTGGATTGTGGCGATGGAAAAGGACCATTGGCTGAAGAAGGCGCTATACGATGCCGTCAAGCAGTCGACGTTTGGCATCAAGCGTATGCGCGAGCTGCCGGAAAAGCTTAGCGGTGCGAAAAAATGTGAATATCTCAACGACTTTACGCTCGATTCCATCGATTTTGGCCAAGGCAGTGCCCGTGCACGCGCAACGGTGGACCCCAAGCTCTTCTACCGCGTCATCGGCGAGGCGACAGGCATTGAGGTTCAGGACGATACCGACCTTATGCCGGTTATGATTAAGCTGGCGGCCATTAAGCGCGAGCATGAAAAATACCGCAACGCACTCGATGAGGTTGCTGCCACAGGCTACGGCATTGTGATGCCGACCATGGAACAGCTGACGCTGGAGGAGCCCGAAATCATTAAGCAGGGCGGGCGGTACGGCGTTAAGCTGCGCGCTTCGGCGCCGTCTATCCACATGATGCGCGCTGATATTTCCACCGAGGTTTCGCCTATTGTGGGTAGCGAAAAGCAGTCGCAGGAGCTGGTCGAATACCTGCTTTCGGAGTTTGAAAGCGACCCCGCCAAGATCTGGAGCTCGAATATTTTTGGCAAGAGTTTGCATGAGCTGGTTAACGAGGGGCTGCACAATAAACTCTACCGCATGCCCAGCGATGCGCGCAGCAAGTTGACAGAGACAATTGAGCGTATCATCAACGACGGTTGCTCCGGTTTAATCTGCATCATTTTATAGGGGCATACGTCCGGCACAACGCTGTGCGAGCGCGCGGCAGCAGCGCAAAAGCCTACCGGTCAAAGGTTTTGTGGGGCCTGGCTAAAAGCCCGCCCCAATGTTGCCAGAACGGCACCTGTTTTAAATTTGCCAGACTGCCTGCGCTTTTTGTCTCAATAACATAGGGAGACGGCGGCCGCAGCCCATGAAAAGGGTTGCGGCCGCCGTCTTTAAAATGAAAATAGTTTCATTCAATTTTTACATAATCTTGTTGAATGCGATGGAAATACAAGGTATGATAAGCGTAAATAAGAATCAAAGGAATGCTGTTATGAAAAAGATATTGCGCTATGTTTCGTTTATGGCCGCGGTTGCCATTTTGATGTCCACCTGCATGGTGGCGTTTGCCAGGGAGAAAAAGGATGATTTGCCGACGGCGGCCAATTGCGCCATAACGGTTGAAGGTGAAAAGCTGACGGTTTCAGGCAGTTACACCGCCACCACCAGCTATAGTATTAAAGATAACGCGGTCACTTTTTCGGTGGATGGCACCGGGCTGGTTTTGACCTATCTGACGCCGGGCAACAACGCTAAGACCATCCGGCTGGGGAAGCATATATATGCTTTTACGGTGTCCGGCACACTGGATTCGCTCACGCTTTCCGAGCAGTTGGATTACCACTACACTGTAACTGTGGATGCGGCGGTTGATCAGCTGACGGCAAACGGAGATGTCAGGCTGCTGCTGGCCGGGGAGACTGCGGTCAATACGCTCACGCTTGAAAGTGACAAGGCGGTCATAACGGCTGAAAGCGGGGTTGAAATCCAGCATACGAACAGGGCATTAGATTCCGACACCTATTTGACGGTGGCCATTCGCGATTATCGCGCCAATACGGCTGCGGCTTCTTATGACAGCGCGACCGGCGTGCTTTCTTTACAGGCTGACCGGCCCGGGTGCACCGTAAATGACGCCTTAAAGGATGTGGTGTTCAGCGTCCGGCGGGTTCACGGCGACCTGGCGGTGGCGGGACAGTGGTACTGGCCGAACCTCGACGGCGGCGCGGCGGCCAGCGGCCGTTATCTGTATCGCTTTGCCCCCTCGCAGGGGGCGGGTACACAGGAACTGACGATTGAATTTGCTGCGGCTGATAGCGCATCTTAAGAAATTTTAAAGCATCTCTCAAGAGGTTGTTGCAAACGACGCGCAACTAAGGGCTGTTCCTACATGTGGTGTGGCAGTGCTGCCATTCGCCCAGGTAGGGCGCGATGTCCTGGTGCGCCCGTTCTGCCACTACCTCTTTTTTTGACCATTGAAAGCCACATTCCGCTGCTGCTACAGTGTACTTGCGGGGAAACCTGACATTTCAGCAGAAAGAGGGAACGGAAATGGTCTCGAACAAAAACACCAGACAAATTAAAGAAATGCAAAAAGCGTTTAACAATCTAAAGACTTTTCGCCTAAAAAGTGGTAAACTAAAAGAAAATGGATTATGGGATGAAGCGACGAAAAGTGCCATTGCAGAGTTTGTAAAGGAATGTCGGACAAGTAAGTTCATGCAATTTTTGGCAAAGGACCCCTACAATTTTGTTATTATCATAGATCGCATCAATCAAAATGCCGGTGTGGGGAACAGCGTTTTATACCAACTGTTCCGGGCGAACACACGACAAATTCAGAGATTGATTTGGACTGCGGGAGCCAAAGAACTACTGGAAAAGAAAATGAAATGTATCATCTCTGCGCAGACGCTGACGCATTCATTGCAGAAAAGCCCATCGCCAATCTACTGGGGTCAGGTTTCACTTGTCGTAGAAAAAATAATAAAGCTAAAAAAGTTTCGGCATGCTGTGGCGAGAGCACTGCTGGAGCATTCTTTTCAATCACCTGTTAAGGAGTCTTTTTCAGGCATTATTTCACTGGATATAAAAGATGAAGACCAGGATTTATATTTTTCAATCGGTAAAATTGATATCCAGTACCGGGCTGATTTTGATCTAATAAAAGGTTGGGTATTTACCTGTCACGCTAAAGATACCTATGACTTTGACAGTTACAGGGAGATACCGTATGAGGAGATTTTTACCAAGGGACTCAAGGCTATGTTCATAGAAAACTTAGGGAGCATTGCAAACAACGCCGGACTTCTTTCTCAAAAGGATAAGGCGATAGCGGAATACGACATATACATCAATTTTGTGTATTATAATATCGTATTGTTATAAAGGAAAATTTTATGAAATCATCTTCCCGTCCCATCCCATCCCGACGGTATAAATGGCTGTGGCTCTTTGTGGCACTGGCGGCTCTGGCCCATCTGACTTTTCTGACGGTTTTTGGGCTGACGACTTATCGGCGCTTATCCGATTTTTGGAATGCAAGCATTTCGCAAGCGGAATCCGCCGAGCGGTGGAGCGCACGCTTGCCTACACTGGAAGAAGCAATGCAGCGATACGGGGTCATCTACCGCGAAATAAGCGCAAAAAAGGAGCCTTTCAAGCGTGAATTTGGGGGTACTTTTCTTAATGGCAGCGTCAATATGAAATTTGAAAATGACAATGGGCTGGAGGAATGGAGCCTTACCATGACCGCTAGATCCGACCATATTATCGGCGATTCACCGGAGGATCAGGCACTCGTCGAGATGACGGGTACGCTTTTCAGTGCGTTGAGCGGCGACGCGTACTCGGCCGATTTTATTGAAGAATATTTGACCAGAATTACGCTGGATGCGAACGAGAAATTCATGCCGGAGAAATCGGTTGCATCTTCTGAGGCTGTCGGCGAAGCGGAAACCTTTTTTGGCCCCTTTTTCGTCGGTTTTATGACCGTCAGGGTGCACCAGTTGAGCAACGACTTTTATATCACCCACTTTTACATAAGGGCGTGTACAGGTACATATACAGCTGACCAAAAGCGCTCCCCGTCAACGACGGGGAGCGCTCAGCTTGTCAAAAAACGAACATTTTAGAAAATGTTGCACAAATCAAAGGTTTTGGTCAAGCTTTTTCAAAAGCTTGCAGGGCTTGGGGCAGCGCCCCAAAGTACCCTAAGCCTGTAAGAAGCGCAGGAGAGGGCGCAAAAACAGTCCAGCGAACTGTTTTTGCAGGGAGAACCCTCGCCGGGGGTTCTCCCATGTCGCGATAAGCGGCATTTGTTTTATGCAAATTGCTAAACCCCTGTCACTTTATTGACAGCCTGAGCGCTCCCCGTCAACGACGGGGAGCGCTTTTAAATACATAGACCTTACTTATTAGCCAACGCAGCTTTGAACTGCTCGATCATCAGTGGAACAACCTTGAAGAGGTCGCCGGTGATGCCGTAGTCGGCCACTTCAAAGATGGGGGCCGCATCGTTCTTGTTGACGGCGATGATGCACTCGGAATCCTGCATGCCGGCCTTATGCTGAATCGCGCCGGAGATGCCCAGTGCAATATAGATCTTGGGGTGAACGGTCTTGCCGGTCTGGCCAACCTGATGGTCGGCGGAGAGCCAGCCCGCGTCAATGGTGGCACGGGAGCCGCCGACAACGCCGCCGAGCACGTCGGCCAGTTCGTGGGCCAGCTCAATGCCCTTCTGAACGTCCTTGCCGATGCCGCGGCCAACCGAGACGACAATGTCCGCGCCGGTGAGGTCAACGAGCTGCTTGGCAGCCTTAACAACCTCAAGCACCTGAGTCTGAATGTCGGCCTCCGTGAGCGAGAACTCGGGCTTGACGATCTGGCAGGCGTCAGCTTTGGCCTGGTCGAAAGCGGCCTTTTTCATAACGCCGGGGCGGACGGTTGCCATGGCGGGGCGGAAACGGGGGCAGATGATGGTCGCCATCAGGTGGCCGCCGAAAGCCGGACGGGTCATCTTCAGGTTTCTGTCCTCGTAGTTAAACTTCTGAGCGGAAAGATCCAGCGTAGAGCTTTCGCTCAGGAACTGGACATATTTCTCGACGTCGACATCCAGGTGGGTGCAGTCGGCGCAAAGGCCGGTGTGCAGTCTGGCTGCGCAGCGGGGGCCGAGGTCACGGCCGATGTTGGTCGCGCCGATGAGGAAAACCTCAGGCTTCATCTCGGTGATAACGTCGCAAATGACCTTGGCGTAAGCGTCGGTGGTGTATTCCTTGAGCAGGGGGGAATCGCAGACGATGACCTTGTCGGCGCCGTAGCCGCCCAGCTCCTTGGCGATGCCCTCAACGTTGTCGCCCAGCAACAGACCGCAGAGCTCAACGCCCAGCTCGTCCGCCAGCTTGCGGCCTTCGGAGATCAATTCATAGTCGGTGGGCATCAGTTTGCCCTGACGCTGCTCGCAGAAGACCCATACGCCCTTGAAAGCAGCGAGATCGGTATTGTTAAAAGTAGCCATTCGTACTATCTCCTTTCAATCAGATGATATGCTTTTCAAGCAAAATGTTGGCAAGAGTAGCGCAGGTAGCCTTATCGGCGCCCTCAAGCATTGTGCCAACACCCTTCTGAGGAGGAGTGAAGGACTTGAAGATGTTCGTGGGAGAGCCCTTCAGACCAATGGTAGCCAAATCGATCAGCGGATCATCCTTCAAGGTCTCAAAGTTGAAAACGCTCAGCGGCTTGGAATAGCAGTCCATAACGCCGCCGACGCTCATGTAACGGGGGTCGTTGAGCTCCTTAATGCAGGTGAGCAGGCAGGGCGTCTGGGTCTTGAGGGTCATGTAGCCGTCCTCAAGCATACGGCGGCAGGTGACCTCGGTGCCGTCGACCTTCAGATCGGCAACATAGGAAATCTGGGGCAGGCCAAGCTTTTCGGCAATCTGCGGGCCGACCTGTGCGGTGTCGCCGTCGATAGCCTGACGGCCGCAGAAGACGATGTCGTCTTTTTCAAGGCCGATCTTCTTGATAGCGGCCGAAAGAATCTGAGAGGTTGCGTAAGTATCGGAACCGCCGAACTCACGCGCGGAAACGAGAACGCCCTCGTCGGCGCCCATAGCCATCAGCTCGCGGAGCATACCTTCCGCGGGGGGCGGGCCCATGGTGATAACGATAACCTTGCAGCCGCTGGCATCCTTCAAACGCAGAGCCGCCTCAATTGCGCTCTGGTCGTCGGGGTTGATGATAGCGGCCATAGATGCACGGTTCAGGGTGCCATCGGGATTAACGGCAACCTTACCGGAAGTATCCGGAACTTGCTTTACACAAACTATTGCTTTCATAAAACGGTGCGCCTCCTCTTACTTAACCTGAAGGGCATTCGCGATGACCATGCGCTGGACTTCGCTGGTGCCTT
>JAEWLW010000003.1 GCA_023457355.1 Bacillota bacterium
GGCTAATTTTGCGTCTGACTGTGTTAAAAAGCAGCCATAAGCGCCAGCTTTATGTCTGCTTTTTGCCTTGTCAGGCACAAAATTCTCTCGCCGCTAACCCGCCCCTGAATTAATCAGAGTCTCCTTAGGAATTTACATAAAATAAATGCCGCTTATCGCGACAGGGGAACCCCCCGGCGAGGGTTCTCTCCGCAAAAACAGCCGACTGGACTGTTTTTGCACCCGCGACTGCGCTTCTTACAGAATCCGGGCAGTTTGGAGCGCTGCCCGGATTGTTCGCATATAGGCGCGCGGCAGCTTGGCTACGCTTATCACAGCGGGTGGCATAAATGCCCGCTGCTCCATCAAGACTTTGCGCGATTTGGAATTACGACAGCATGGGACGCGTTATGCGTTTTGACGCATAACAAGCACAGCGCAGCGGGGCTTCAATTAAGCCCCTGATTGAAAATGCGGACCCAAAAGCGCGACCAAAACTTTTAGTTTGTGCAACTTTTTCTTTGAAACAGATTTTTGACGAGCTATTTTAAGCCGGCACCGTTCACGGTGCCGGCTTAAAATATTTTACCATATGGAAAGGGAAATCAATTGTGTTTAACCGTTCTCACAGGTAGCACAGTTTTCACAATGGTGCGGGTCATCCACAATTTTACCGACGATGGGCTCAGGGTCAACGCCCTGTCTGCGATAATAGTCCGAAAGAGCGGCGCGTACCGCCTGTTCGGCCAACACGGAGCAGTGCACCTTGACAGGAGGCAGACCGTCCAGAGCCGTAATGACAGCCTTGTTGGAGAGCTGAAGCGCTTCGTCAACTGTTTTGCCCTTGATCAGCTCGGTGGCCATCGAACTGGTGGCAATGGCGGCACCGCAGCCGAAGGTCTTGAATTTGACATCCTTTATCACGCCCTCATCAATTTTGAGGTACATTTTCATGATATCGCCGCAGACGGCATTGCCAACTTCGCCCACGCCGTTGGCGTCGGGCAGCTCTCCTACATTGCGCGGATTGGAAAAATGATCTAACACCTTTTCAGAATACATCATATCTATCACACTTCCTTATCTAATTGCAACATTTATTTTTCTTCAGCCATGAGCTTTTCCCACACCGGCGACATCGCGCGCAGACGCGAAATGATCGCGGGCAGTTGGGTTAGGATATATTCGACATCTTCGTCGGTGCTCTCGTCGCTCAGGGAGATGCGCAGCGAACCGTGCGCAATCTCGTGCGGCAGACCGATGGCCAGCAGCACATGGCTGGGGTCGAGCGAGCCAGAGGTGCAGGCGGAGCCGGAGGAGGCGCAGATACCTTTCATATCCAGCATCAGCAGCATGGATTCACCCTCGATGCCCTCAAACGAGATGTTCAGGCTACCGGGCAGACGGTGCGTGCGGCTGCCGTTTAAGCGGCAACGGGGAATATCCTTTAAAATACTGTCGATGAGCCGGTCACGCATTGCCTGCTTGCGAGCGTTGCGGGTTTCGATATCGGTGGCGGCAATCTCAATGGCGGTGCCAAGTCCCACGATAGAAGCGAGGTTTTCAGTGCCAGCGCGGCGGCTGCGCTCCTGTGCGCCGCCGTCCATAAAGGTTTCGATGACAACACCGTTTCGTATATAGAGCACGCCGACGCCCTTCGGCGCATGAATCTTGTGCCCGGAAAGCGAGAGCATGTCGATATTTTGTGCAACAACGTCGATGGGCACATTGCCGACCGCCTGTACGGCATCGGTGTGGAACAAAACTTTGGCTGCACGGCAGACCGCGCCAATTTCGGCGATTGGCAGTATGGTGGCGATCTCGTTATTGGCATACATGATGCTGACCAGCGCGGTGTCGGGGCGGATGGCAGCCCGAACCTGCTCGGCCGAGATTAACCCCTCGCTGTCAACGGGAAGATAGGTTACTTCAAAGCCCTGCTTTTCAAGTGCCTGGAAGGAATGCAGTACGGCGTGGTGCTCAAAGTTGGTGGTGATGAGATGCTTTTTGCCTTTTTTGGCGCCGACGGCGGCCGCGCCCTTGATGGCCCAGTTGTCCGACTCGGTGCCACAGGAGGTGAAAAAGATTTCGTTAACCTTGGCATTAAGCGCTTTTGCAACCTTTTCCCGGGCGGTATCCAGCGCAGCTTTGGCTTCGCGTCCCTTGGAATAGACACTGGAAGGGTTGCCGTAATGCTCGGTCAGATAGGGAAGCATCGCATCCAGCACAGGTTTGGACACTGCGGTTGTAGCGGAGTTATCCGCATAAACAAAACGTTTTTCCATAATAAATCCTCCAAAAGCGAATATCGCTGTTTAAACTGCCGTTTTGCCGTGCCAAAATGGCTGGGGCAACCGCGGCGATTATCAAATAACGCCTGTAAACATAAGAATGTCTCGAAAAGGGGAAGCTATACTTTTTTGGTCGACTTTATTGTATACCTTATTTGTATGAAATGCAATAGCTTTGGCTAACATTTCTAAAACTTTTTACTTTCGGCGACAGCAAGACGGTCGCAGCGCTCGTTTTCGGGGTGTTCATTGTGGCCCTTAATCCAGACAAAACGCACGCTGTGCCCCTCCAAAAGCGTGAGCAACTGCTGCCAGAGGTCGATATTTAAAGCCGGCTTTTTATCCGCCTTTACCCAGCCGCGTGCGCGCCACCCGCGTGCCCAGCCCTTTTCAACCGCATCGATCACATATTTTGAATCGCTGTAAAGGGTGACATCACAAGGCTCCTTCAGAGCCGAAAGCGCCTGTATCACGGCCGTAAGCTCCATGCGGTTATTCGTCGTCTCTTTCTCGCCGCCCGAAAGCTCCCGCTCTACAGTACCATAACGCAAAATTGCGCCCCAGCCACCCGGGCCGGGGTTGCCGGAACATGCGCCGTCCGTGAAAATTGAAACTTTTTTTTGTGGTATCGACATAAAGCCCTCCAGAATTTGTGCTAATTTATTAATAATATTTTTGTTTTCGGTATTATTATATTACACCTTTACGCGGTGCACAATAGGGATGTGCTATTAGCGGCTTGCTTGACAAATTTGCAGTTAGCGCATATAATAATTAAATTGTAAAACTATGTCATTTAAATATACACATCAATAATTTGTTTTTGATAAGTTTTGATTTGTTTTTTTTCGTCGTTGACCGGAAATAGCGGCGAAACTTACATAATACATTAAGAAAATAGAATATGGAGGATTATTTGTGCCTGAAACAAAAAACAAAACGTCCGCCGAGGGAAAAAACAATTTCTCCCGGCGCTCAGGGTTTGCGCCTAAAAACCGCCAACAGGTTTCTGAAAATACGGTTATGACCGAAACCGGCTTATATGGTAAGGTGGACTTGGATACCCCAACAACCACCTCTCAGCCAAAGCAGGAGGAACCCAAACAAAAAACGGCCGCCGGGGTACACAGGCCCAGAAAGCCGCTTTCTAAAAAAGAAATGCTTGACCAAAAGGTGGATACCCGCGCTGAGCAACCGGCCACCAAAGAAGCGGCACCGCCGCAAAAACCTGCCGGACGTCGCCGCGGCAGACCCAAAAAGCCTGCGGCCGTACAAACGGCTCCTGCCGATGCCGCAACGAAAGCCCCCACAACGGCGGAGGGTAAAAAAACCAGGAACCGCCGTGGACAGAAAAAAGAATCGCCGGAAAAAACACCGGTGCGTATCATCCCGCTTGGAGGCCTGGGCGAAATAGGCAAAAATATGACGGTTATTGAGTATAAAAACGATATGATCATCATTGACTGCGGCCTGGCTTTTCCGGATGACGATATGCCGGGCATTGACCTGGTCATTCCGGATTTTTCGTATGTGGTTAAGAACAAGGAAAAGGTGCGCGGCGTCTTTTTAACCCATGGCCATGAAGACCACATCGGTGCGCTGAGCTACCTCTTAAAGGAAATTAACGTGCCCGTTTATTCAGCCCGGCTGACCATCGGCCTGGTGGAGGGCAAGCTCAAGGAAGCAGGCATCTTAAACAGCGCCAAACTCAACGTTCAAAAGGCGGGAGATGTCGTCAAGATGGGCGACATCTCGGTGGAGTTTATCGCGGTTAATCACTCCATTCCGGACGCGTGCGGCTTTGCTGTTTTTACGCCCGTCGGCACGCTGGTGCACACAGGCGACTTCAAAATCGACTACACGCCCGTGGACGGTCAGATGATTGACCTCGCGCGCTTCGGCGAGTTGGGCCGCCACGGCGTGCTCGCGCTGATGTCCGATTCAACCAACGCCGAGCGTCCCGGCATGACGCCGAGCGAACGCCGCGTGGGCGAATCATTTGAGATGCTCTTTAAAAAGGCGGGCGACCGCCGGATTATTGTGGCGTCCTTCTCTTCAAATGTGCACCGCATCCAGCAGGTCATTGATACCGCTGTGCATCACGGCCGAAAGGTCGTTGTTTCCGGGCGCAGCATGGAGAATGTGACGTCAAAGGCGTTGGAGCTGGGATACCTCAAAGCCCCTCAGGGAACCATTATAGATGTTGACCACATGCGCGGCATTCCGGACGAGAGCGTGGTCATTATCACGACCGGCAGTCAGGGCGAGCCCATGAGTGCGCTTACCCGAATGGCCCGCGGCGATCACCGTAAAATCAGCGTCACCGGGCACGATTTTATCATCATTTCCGCCACGCCGATTCCAGGCAACGAAAAGCTGGTCGGCAAGGTAATCAACGACCTCATGGCATTGGGTGCCGAAGTTATCTATGAAAGCATCATGGGTATCCATGTTTCGGGCCACGCCTGCCGCGAGGAAATCCGCACCATTCTCGGACTTACCAAACCGAAGTTTTTTATCCCTGTGCACGGCGAATATAAGCATCTGGTCAAAAACCGGGAGCTGGCCATTGAGATGGGGGTCGAGCTTGATCACATCGTCGTCAGCGAGACCGGCCGCGTCATTGAGTTGACAGGGGATTCGGCCAAAGCGGCGACAACGGTGCAGTCCGGCGCCGTCATGGTCGACGGCAGCGGAATCGGCGATGTCGGCAGCATTGTGCTGCGCGACCGCAAGCTGCTGGCTGAGGAAGGGTTGATCATCGCCGTGGCGGCGATAGATGCCAAGACCGGTGCCGTCATTTCAGGGCCGGATATCGTCTCGCGCGGGTTTGTATATGTGCGCGAATCCGAGGAACTGTTGACCGGCGCAAAGCAGGTCTGCAAGCAGGCGCTTAATTCTACCGCCGCCAATGCGCAGGGGGGCCGCGAGTGGTCAAACCTTAAGCAGGCGGTAAGGGACCAGCTTGGCGGTTTTTTATACACCAAGACCAAGCGCCGCCCGATGATTCTGCCTATCATACAGGAGATACAGGTTCCGTAACCCTTCTTATGGAAGGCGGGGCTGTTCCAAAATCTTTCGTGGTTTTTTATGTGTGCTTTATAACCCGGAAACGGGCGGCAATTTAAAAAGGGGGTGCAGTGCGCCCCCCTTTTGCTTTAAAAACTGCTGTGCACCTTGTGGCGCATGGCGGTTGAATGTGCCGACCTGCCAAAAGTTGATAATAGCCTGTTGATTTGTTTTGCCATTTTAACGTAAAAGTGTTATAATTAATCAGCACATCACCTGTTAACCACGTTTAGACATTTGACATAGGAGAATGCGATGAGACAGAAAAATAGGCTTTACAGGCCTGTCTTTTATCTGATGCTGTTTGAGTTGACTGCGGTTTGCCTGGCGGCGCTGTATTTTCATATCACCTATTTTTATATCGTGATGGCCATCTCTTTTGTAACGCTTGGTTTGGCGCTGGTGTACATGCTTGGGGCGGACCGTGAGGTCGACCGCTTTGTTGCGCAGATCGGTGAAGAGATCAGCCAAATGCAGACCGATACGCTGGTGTCGTTGCCCATGCCGGTTCTGGTAGCGGACGATAAAGGTGAAATTCTCTGGTATAATGATTATTGCCGCACCCATCTGTTTACCGATAGCGATCGGTACGGAAGGCCTGTTGGCGAAATTCTTGGTGAGATAAACGGTGAAGAGGAAAGCTTTTCAATCGAGTTTAAGGGCCATTCCTACACGGTCTATTCCGCGCGCAGAAGCCGTGGCAGCGGTGAGGGCCAGGCCGAAGAGGACGAGCGTTCACTGTTTGTCTATTATCTGTGCGAGGATACCGACCTCAAACGCGATGCGGCGTTGTATTGGGCGTCGCGCCCCTCGATGATGGCGATCATGATCGACAGCCTCGACGAGGCGTTGCAGGATGCGAAGGAGAACGAGCGGTCCCAGTTGATGGCGCAGGTGGAATATGTCATCGAGCAGTTTGTTGGCGACCATGACGGCTTTGTCATCAAGACTGACCGCGACCGTTTTTTTGCGGTTATTGAAGAGCGCCACATGCCCGGTATTGTTGAAAAGCGTTTTGTGTTGCTGGACCGTGTGCGTGCGCTTTCCAGTGTGGATAAAATTCCGGTAACCCTTTCAATCGGCGTTGCGCGGAATGTCGATTCTTACCCCGAGGGCGAGCAGGCGGCGCGCCAGGCGCTGGATATGGCGCAGGGCCGCGGCGGCGATCAGGCCGCGGTCAAGACGCCCAGCGGTTATGATTTCTATGGCGGCGTTTCAAAGGGGATTGAAAAACGCACTAAAGTTAAGACCCGCATTGTGGCCACCGCTTTGGCTGAACTGATTGAATCCAGCTCCAATGTTATTATTATGGGGCATAAGTTTGCCGACCTTGACAGCCTTGGCGCAGCGGTCGGCTTGCTGCGGCCGATTCGGCAAATGGGCAAACCCGCCGTTATTGCTATAAACCGCGCCCGAAACCTCGTGAACACTTTAATCGAGCGGTTGGAGAAAAACGGCTATGAAAACAGTTTCTTAAACCCGTTTGATATCATGGATACCATCACTGCCAACACGCTGCTCATCATTGTGGATACGCACCTGGAGCATGTGCTGGAATCTTCCGAGCTTTATCGCGCGTGTAAAAATGTTGCCATCATCGACCATCATCGCCGTATGGTGGGCTATATTGATAACGCGGTCATTTTCTATCACGAACCCTACGCGTCCTCAACTTCTGAAATGGTCACCGAGCTTATTCAATATTTTGGCGATAAGCACCGTATCACCCGTACGGAAGCGGAGGCGCTTCTGTCCGGCATTATGCTCGATACCCGCAACTTTGTCATTCGCACCGGCGTGCGTACCTTTGAGGCGGCGGCCTATTTGCGGCGTCAGGGGGCGGATACGGTTGAAGTACGTAAGCTGTTCTCTTCGTCGATGGAGTTTTACCAGCAGCGGGCGCGGGTGGTTTCCTCTGCGGAAATTTACCACCGCTGTGCCATCGCCGCGGCGCCTTCAATGGGCGAAAATATCAAGCTTGTTGCGCCGCAGGCCGCGGATGAATTGCTTAATATCAGCGAGGTGGACGCGTCGTTTGTCCTTTATGAATATGACGACGGCATCTCTATTTCCGCGCGCTCAATGGGCAAGATGAACGTTCAGGTTGTTATGGAGGCGTTGGGCGGCGGCGGGCATCAGACGATGGCTGCGACCCAGATTCCGGATATTTCGATGGAGGATGCACGTCAGAAGCTGCTTGAAGCGGTTGAGGAATACACACAGCAAAACCATATGAGCTAGAACGCTTCAACAGACTTTTTGTGTTTAAACTTTAATGCTGGAGGTACACTCAGAATGAAAGTAATTTTATTGGCGGACGTCAAAGGCACCGGCAAAAAAGGTGAACTGCATGACGTTTCGGACGGATATGCCCGCAATTTTTTGATGCCTAAAAAACTGGCGCAGCCCGCAACCGCTCAGGCGGTGGGCGAGATGAAAGCCAAACAGGAATCTGCGGCGCACCGCGCCCAGATGGAACGGCAAAACGCAGAAGCGCTGGCGAAAAAACTCAACGCAATTTCCGTCACGGTACACGCCAAGGCTGGTGCCGGCGGAAGACTGTTTGGCGCTGTTACCACCAAGGAAATTGCGGAAGCCATGACCGAGCAGCTCGGTACGGCAATTGATAAGAAGAAAGTTTCAATTGACGGCGATATCAAGGCCTACGGCGAATATGAGGCGGTTGTTAAGCTGCACGCGGGTATTGCCGCAAAAACAAAGGTGATTGTCTGCGAGTAGGCAAAATTGGCCAATATAATCGCTGTGCGGTTGTTCTTTTACCGCCGGCCTTTATTTGTTGCACTTTTGATTCAAATAGGCACGGAGGGTCTTGGGGTGGAGAATAAATTTGACGGCTATTTCGGTGCAACACCGCAGGAGCTGCCTTATAATCTTGAGGCGGAGCAATCGGTGCTCGGCGCGGTGCTCATTGATGCGCAGTGCGTGCCGGAGGTGCTCAAATATCTCAAGCCCGAGAGCTTTTACCGCCAGCAGCACCGGGATATTTTTTCGATTATTATGCGAATGTTTATCGCCTCTGAGACGATAGACTTTGTGACGATTTTAGAGCAGGTCTGCCGGGAGGATGTCTTTCCGACCGATCAGGACGCGAAGATTTATCTGACGCAGCTGGCGCAGGTGGTGCCCACAGCCGGCAATGCGGCGGCTTATGCCCGCATTGTCCGTGAGAAATATTACCTGCGCAGTCTGATTTCAACCTTTGAACAGGTAATCGGCGCTTCCCGTGAGGGAAGCACCGACGCCAACCTGCTCATGGACATGGCCGAGCAGGGGATATATGATCTGCGTCAGGGCAGAGATTCCTCCGGCTTTACGCATATCAAGGATGTCATTGCGGGAACCTATGACCGTTTGCAGCGCTTAAGCGGCGAGGACCGCGAGCAGTACGTGGGTATTCCCACCGGTTATCCGCTGTTGGATAACGTCATCATGGGGCTTAATAAATCCGACCTTCTGGTTCTGGCGGCCCGCCCCGGCATGGGTAAGACCGCCTTTGCTTTGAACATTGCGATGAACGTCGCCAAGCAAAAGCGCAAGGTTGCCATTTTCTCGCTGGAAATGAGCAACGAGCAGCTTGTGGAGCGACTGATTTCTTCCGAGGGCCTTATTGCCTCGGAAAACCTGCATAAGGGCAACATCTCGCTGGAGGATTGGGAGAAAATAGCGGTTGCCACCCAAAGACTGACGCCGCTGCCCATTTATCTGGACGATACGGCCGGCATACATATCGGCGAAATGAAAGGCAAGCTGCGCAGGCTGCGTGACGTTTCGCTGGTAGTCATCGACTATCTCCAGCTGATGACCGGCGGTGACGGCACCAAGCGCCGCAGCGAAAACCGCGTGCAGGAGGTTTCGGAGATGACCCGCGCACTTAAAATCATGGCGAAGGAATTCAATGTGCCGGTTATCGTGCTTTCACAGCTTTCGCGCGGACCCGAGACGCGAACCGACCGGCGGCCGATGCTTTCCGACCTGCGCGAATCGGGCTCGATTGAGCAGGATGCCGATATTGTCATGATGCTTTTTCGCGCCGCTTATTATGCCAAAAACGACCCGAATGTGCCGCAGGGTGAAGCCGAATGCATTGTGGCCAAGAACCGCCACGGCACCACCGGCATCGTCAAATTTGGCTGGGATGGCGCACATACGACATTCACAACACCGGAGCTTGCACGGGATGAAGGATAGCGTTTTACAAACCATTCAGACACATCATATGCTCAAGCAGGGCGATAGCGTCATTGTCGGGCTTTCCGGCGGTGCGGATTCGGTTGCCCTGCTTTGCGTTTTGTACGCGCTTAAAGAACAGCTTGGCATCGCGCTTTCAGCCTGCCATGTCAACCACAACCTGCGCGGGGCAGAAAGCTTGCGCGACCAGCAATTCTGTCAGGCGCTCTGCCGCGGGATGAATATTCCGCTTGCGATTAAAAGCGTCGATGTTTTATCCTGTTGCGCTCAAAACGGCTGTTCAACCGAGGAAGGCGCGCGTGTGCTGCGCTATGGGGCGCTGCAAAGTCTTGATCCAATGGCGAAAATTGCGACGGCACACACCCTTTCAGACAGCGCCGAGACCTTGCTTTTGAACCTGACGCGCGGCGCGGCGCTTGAGGGATTGTGCGGCATTCCGCCCGTTCGGGATAACATTATCCGCCCCCTCATCAACTGTACCCGCGCCGAGGTGGAGGCTTATCTCGAATCGCTGGGACAGGATTTTGTCACTGATTCGACCAATCTTTCAGATGACTATAAACGCAACCGCGTCCGCCATGAGCTGATGCCGCTTTTAAAAGCACTGAACCCGTCCTTTGAGCAGGCGGTGCGCCGTACCACCGACGCATTGCGCGCGGATAAAGTCTTATTGGGGCAGCTCGCCGACCAGGCGATGGCCGACGCAGCGTTGCCTGGCTTGCCGGGGGCGCTGCCCGAATGGGCCAGGCGTCTGGCGCCGTTTTTGCCGCAGTTCCGGCGTTGGTCGCGCGCTCTGCTGCTGCGCCAGCCCGAACCGGTACGGCTGCGCTGCTATAAAAAAATGTTGCTGGCCGCAGGACAGCGCTATGACGCCGACCGGCTGGCGTTGGCCGACCGGCTGGCGTTGGCGGGCAGCGGCGGCGTGCAGCTGGATGACCGCACCACGCTGCGTTGCGATGGAGAAGTACTCTTTATAGAGGCACTGCCCGAACCGCCATGGGTGGAACAACTGCAAATTCCGCTGGCAGAACGGCAAATGCCCCAAAATTTTCCTTTAAATGCCGGTGCGACCCTTCAAATTTACGAAATAGATAAAACAGAGATAAAATTTTTTGTAAATAACCGCAGTTTGCAATTTAAAAACGCAATTGACTGTGATAAAATAAATGAGATTATCACCCTGCGTTCACGTGCGGCGGGTGATAGAATTGCGCTTGTGGGGCATAATTGCACTCAATCGCTAAAAAAACTGCTCAATGCAATGGCTGTTCCGGCGCCGCTCAGAGATGGCCTGGCTGTCCTGAGCGATGAAAAAGGCCCTGTTTGGATCGAAGGGCTTGGCGTCAGTGAACGGGCCGCCATTTCACACGATACCCGGCGCGCAGTGCTGATCACAATACAGGAGGAATGACAAAAGGTGCAAAATGATATTGAGAAGGTACTTATTTCTGAAGTGGAACTGAGAAATAAGGTTGCGGAGTTAGGACGCCAGATTTCAGAGGATTATAAAGATAAGAATCTGATGCTGGTCAGCGTGCTCAAGGGCTCGGTGGTGTTCATGGCCGATCTGATGCGCGCCATCACAATTCCGGCCTCCATCGATTTTATGTCGGTTTCCAGCTACGGCAGCGGCGTCAAAACAACCGGCGTTGTCAGAATCATCAAGGATCTTGACGAGGTACTCACCGGCAGGGATATTCTGATTGTGGAGGATATTTTGGATTCCGGCATGACGCTTGCCTATTTAAAAGAACACATTGGTGCCAAGGACGCAAAAAGCATTCGCATTGCAACCCTGCTTGATAAGCCCGAGCGCCGCAAGGTCAACATCGTGCCTGATTATAAGGGCTTTGTGGTTCCGGATGAATTCGTGGTCGGTTACGGTTTGGACTACGATGAAAAATATCGCAATCTTCCGTATGTGGGCATTCTCAAGCCCTGCGTCTATGAAAAATAAACTACAGCAGGGAGTGTAACGATTGAATAATTCTAATCAGCCGAATAAAAATCCCAATCAGGGACCGGGGCAGAATCCGCGCAACAGCTTTAATCCTAAAAATAACCGGGGCATTATTATTTATGTGGCGGTTCTCATCGCTTTGGTTCTCATTGCCAGCAGCACTTTTGGCCTGAATAAAAAGGAAAGCACCTACCAGTATTCTGAGATTGTCGCCTTTTTTGACGATCACCAGATTGCAAAATATTCCTTTGATCTGGGCACCGGCGAGCTCAAATTTACGCTTAAAGATGAAACAGAAGAAAAGACCTATACGGTGCCGAATGTCAACCTGTTTGTGAACACCGTGCAGGAACAGGTGGATGAATATAACCGCGAGAACCCCGAAAGCCGTATTCCCTATAACCTGATTCCCATTGCAACCATGCCGTTCTGGGTTTCTTATCTGCCCACGCTGCTGCTCATCGTCGCCATGGGCGCGCTGTGGTGGTTCACCATCAAGCAGTCGCGCGGCGGCGGGAACATCTCCGGCTTCGGCAAGGCCAAGGCGCGCACGCCCGATCAGGGCCGCCGCGTCACCTTTTCCGATGTCGCCGGTGCGGATGAGGAGAAGGCCGAGCTGGTCGAAGTGGTCGAGTTCTTGAAGGCGCCGGAGCGGTTTAATACCCTCGGCGCGCGCATCCCCAAGGGCGTGCTGCTTGTCGGCCCGCCCGGAACCGGTAAAACCCTGCTGGCCCGCGCCGTTGCGGGTGAGGCGGGCGCACCGTTTTTCTCGATTTCCGGTTCCGACTTTGTCGAAATGTTTGTCGGCGTGGGCGCTTCGCGCGTGCGCGACCTATTTGAACAGGCTAAAAAGAATGCCCCCGCCATCATCTTTATTGATGAGATTGACGCCGTGGGCCGCCAGCGCGGCGCGGGCTTGGGCGGCGGACATGATGAACGCGAGCAGACCTTGAACCAGCTGCTGGTTGAAATGGACGGCTTTGGTTCCAACACCGGCGTCATCATTATTGCCGCAACCAACCGCCGCGATATTCTGGACCCCGCACTGTTGCGTCCGGGCCGTTTTGACCGCCAGATTGTTGTGGGCTACCCCGATATCAAGGGCCGTGAAGCGATTCTCAAAGTGCATTCCAAGAATAAACCGCTTGGCCCCGATGTGAATCTCAGAACCATCGCATCCACCACCGCAGGATTTACCGGTGCGGATCTTGAGAATATTCTCAACGAGGCGGCGCTGTTGGCCGCGCGCAAAAACCTGAAGGCCATCACGATGGAAACTGTTGAGGAAGCGACCATCAAGGTTATTGCGGGCCCCGAAAAGAAATCGCGCCTCATCACCGAAAAGGATAAACAGCTTACCGCCTATCATGAGGCCGGCCACGCTGTGGTCACTTATTACATGGATACCGCGGACAGGGTGCATCAGGTGTCCATCATTCCCCGCGGCATGGCGGGCGGTTTTACCATGAGCCTGCCGACTGAGGATAAGAGCTACCACACCCGTAAGGAGATGAAGGAGAATATCATCACCCTGCTGGGCGGGCGCGTCGCAGAGGCACTGGTGCTTGACGATATTTCGACCGGCGCTTCAAACGATATTGAGCGCGCGACGAATATTGCCCGCGCTATGGTTACCCGCTACGGTTTTTCAGAAAAGCTGGGCCCGGTTGTTTATGGCCACGACCAGAGCGAGGTGTTTTTGGGACGTGACTTTAACCAGTCCCGCAACTATTCCGAGGAGGTTGCCTCCGAGATCGACTCCGAGATACGCGATATTGTCGAAGATGCTTTCAGACTGGCGAAGGCAACCCTCGAAACGCATATGGACCAGCTGGTGTTGATTGCGGAAACGCTTAAACGCTGCGAAAAGATTGACGCAGAGGATTTTGACAGCCTGATGAAAACGGGTGAGATGGCATCGGCTAAGAATTCCGTTGAAAATACCGCCGACGACGGCAAAACGGACGCATCGGTTGCCGGCGATATGGATATCGCTGAGCCAGATGTCCCCCCGCAAACGCCTTCAGCCATTGAAGCGGCACAGCCAACCGACGACACACCACCGCAGGAATAAATTAACGAACGGGCCGTGCCGTAAAATGATGAAGCGATCATTTTGCGGCGCGGCTTTTGTCTGTGCATCCCAAAGCAGCTTTTGGTGCAGACTATATTAAACACGGCTTATAATCACGCAGTGTTTGCAGTAATTTTGCGCGGTTTTCGTTTTCTCCTGGCCGGGCGTCCACCTGTGCGTCTGGTTTAGGAGACGTAAAATTCTGTGCAAAATCTGCCTTTTACCGGTGTTTAGCGTAATGCTGGAAATATTCATAATTCTGTGCTACAATGTCACAGTATAAATTTATGAAATAAGACATGAAAAGGTTGGAGAGGTATTGATGACGACAAATCTGATTCGTACTGCGCTTGCGCGCGGCGTTAACCTGTCGGTGTTAAGCGATCCTAAATTCAAGCATAACCGTATTTCGGTTAACCTGATTGTGCCGCTGGCCGCACAGACGGTGAGCCGCTATGCCATACTGCCGTTTCTCATGCGCAAGGGCAGCAAAAGTTGCAAAGATTTTACCAAACTCAACCGCCGCCTGGATGCGATGTATGGTGCTGCGCTTGCCGCAGATGTCAGTAAAAGCGGGGGCAATCAAATTATTACACTGGGTACCAAGGTGCTTGACGACCGGTTCACCCTCGGCGGCGAGGCCCTGGTGCAGCAGGCGGCCGCGCTGCTGCGGGAGCTTTTGATGGAGCCGCTGATTGAAAACGGCGCCTTTGACGCCAAGGAATTCTCTCTGGAGCGGCAGAACCTGATGGACACCATTGAGAGCCTGATTAATGACAAACGCAGCTATGCACTTGCACAGTGCCGAATGCTTATGGGGCGCGATGACCCCGGTGCGCTGCAAAAATACGGTACGGCGGAGGATGCGCAAAAGCTCACCCCGCAGGCAGCGGCCGAAGCTTATCGCCAGCTTTTGGATACTGCCGTGGTGGAGATTATGTTCATCGGTTCGGGTGACCCATCCGCAGCTTCCGAGGTGATGAAAAAAGCGTTCGCCGGTATGAAAAGAGAACCGCAGCCCTTTACCGATGCAAAAATCTGCGCGGCGGGCGACGAGGCGCTTAAAAAAGTGGAGTATCTCGACGTGGCGCAATCCAAAATGGTGCTGGGTTTCCGCTGCGATAACCGCGGCGATATGGCGGCGCAGGCCACCATGCGCCTGATGACGGCGCTTTACGGCGGTACGCCGTCCTCGAAGCTTTTTTTGAATGTGCGTGAAAAGCTATCGCTCTGCTATTATTGCGCCGCGCGCTATGACCGCGCTTCCGCCATCATGCTGGTGGATTGCGGCGTCGAAAAGGAAAATATAGAGAGCGCCAGAAAAGAGATTCTGGTGCAGTTGGACGAAATTCGAAGCGGCAATTTCGAGGACGAAACACTTGACAACACC
This sequence comes from Bacillota bacterium, assembly GCA_023457355.1. Lineage (GTDB taxonomy): Bacteria > Bacillota > Clostridia > Oscillospirales > Ruminococcaceae > Yanshouia. The sequence continues at coordinate 14,973 of JAEWLW010000003.1, forward strand.
CGCCTTCAGATGAAAAATAGCCTGCGGGCCGTGTCGGATTATCCCGGTACGCTGGAGGAATGGTATCTCTCCCGCATTTTGCTCGGTGAGATTGCCTCGCCGCAGGAGGAGATGCGCGCAATCGACGCCGTAACTCGCGAACAGGTAATTGAAGCCGCAAAGCAGGTGCGCCTTGACGCAATTTATCTGCTCACTTCAAAGGAGGACTCGGTAGATGCTTAGTGAAACTGTTGCTTGCCGCCGCCTGGAGGAAAGCTATACCCGCATTAAACACCCCAGCGGCCTGACACTGATGCTGTGCCCGATGAAGGGCTTTTCGGGGGCGTATGCGCTGTTTGCCACCCGCTGCGGCTCTATAGACGATTCGTTTGCCATAGGCGACGAAGAATATACCACCGTCCCCAACGGCATCGCCCACTTCCTGGAACACAAGCTGTTTGAAAGCGAGGAAGGGGATGCCTTTGAGCAGTATGCCAAAACCGGTGCTTCCGCCAATGCCTATACGTCGTTTGACCGAACAGCCTATCTTTTCAGCTGTACCGATAAGTTCGATGAATCGATCGAGATTTTACTGAACCTTGTCTCAAAGCCCTATTTCACCGAGAAGACGGTGCAAAAGGAACAGGGGATCATCGGACAGGAGATCAGAATGTACGACGACGACCCCGAATGGCGGGTCTATTTCAACCTGCTCGGCGCGCTGTACCAAAGCCACCCGATTCGGGTGGATATTGCCGGAACGGTGGAATCAATTTCGCACATCACCGCGGAGCTGCTTTACCGCTGTTATAATGCGTTTTATAACCTGAACAACATGGTGCTGTCGGTTGCCGGCAATTTTGACATCGATACCGTTGTAAAGGCCTGCGATAAAATTCTGTTGCCTGCCGCGCCGGTAACGGTGCATACCCGCGAAATTGAAGAACCGCAGACGGTGCGTGAGCGCCGTGTTGAGCAAAAGCTTGAGGTTGCAACGCCGCTGTTCCAGATCGGTTTTAAGGGAATGCCCAAAAGCTACCACGAAAATATTCTCGCGCAGGTGACGGGCGAGATTGTTTGCGACCTTGTCGCAGGGGAATCCACCGCGCTTTACCGCGAACTTTATGACGAAGGGCTGATTAATTCGAGCTTTGGTTCGGAAGTGATGGCGGGCCCCAATTATCTGGTGAACCTCTTTTCAGGCGAATCAAGAAATCCGGACGAAGTATTTGCGCGAATTATCAAAGCCGTGGAGGAATTGCAGCAAAACGGTATTTCCACCGAAGATTTTGAGCGCGCGCGCCGGGCAGCCTACGGGCGTTATGCCGGTATTTACAGCTCGGTTGAGGCGATGGCGGGTATGATGGTGCTTGCCTCTCTGGCGGATTTTGGCGCCTACGAGCCGCTGGAGCTGATCGACGAGCTCACCTTAAATGACGCGCAGGCCTACCTGCGTGAGAATCTTGATTCCGCACGCTGCGCGCTGTCGGTTGTGCGCGATTAGACAGAAAAGAGGGGACAAACATGAATCCATTCATCCATCTGGCCAGTGCGGATACCGCCGCGAAGGTGGCTTTCCCCGGTCTGGGACTGAATTTTTCCATCTCGCGGGTGGCTGTTTTTATCGGGCCGTTCACCATCTACTGGTATGGCATCATTGTTGTGACCGGCATCGCACTCGGTGTGCTTTATGCCCTTTGGCGTGCCGCGCAGTTTGGCGTCAATAAAGATAAGCTCAGCGATGTTTTTCTCTATGCCATCATTGCCGGCATGTTGGGCGCCAGAGCTTATTACGTCGCTTTTTCATGGGATTATTACAAGCTGCACCCCGAGGAAATTATTCAGATATGGAAAGGCGGCATCGCCTTTTACGGCGGTATTCTGGCGGCGATTCTCTGCGGCTATCTGTTGTGCCGCCGTTGGAAGCTGCCTGTTGTGCGCGCGCTGGATGCCTCGCTGGGCGGTTTGCTTTTAGGCCAGTCGATTGGACGCTGGGGCAATTTTGTCAATATTGAGGCGTTCGGCTGCTATTTTGAAGGCCCGTGGCGCATGGTCAGCCCGATTATTGACAGCTATTTTCATGTGCACCCCAATTTGTTGCCCGGCTTTACCCCCGAGCAGGTGTTGCAGATGAGCGATATTCCGGTGCACCCCACCTTCTTTTATGAATCGGCCTGGACCATGGTGGGCTTTCTGTTTATGGCCTGGTACACCAAACGGCGCAAATTCAACGGAGAACTGACACTGATGTACTTTTTCATCAACGGACTGGGCCGCGCATTTATCGAAGGCCTGCGCACCGATAGCCTGACCGCGGGCAGCATCCGTGTTTCTCAGGTGCTGGCGGGTTGCATGGTGGCACTTTCGGTTATTCTGTGGTTCGTGGCGCGCAAAAAACTGGCCGACGGCACCGCGCCCGCATGGATGTTGTTGACGTCGCCCGCAGGGGAAACGCCGGAAACGGTGCCGGAGACCGCACAGCCCGATGGCACGGCACAGCAGGACATAGCGCCGGAGGAAAGCAGCACAGCGTCCGCTGAGGATAAAGCGGACGAGGAGCAGGAATAAAACTTGCCACGCATTTAATAAAGGACAACGGTGATTGCGTCACGGTGTTTTTGCCTGAATTTTGATAGCATAAAGCCAGTGGGGTGTATGCTATCAAAATTTCAGCTTATGTTGTTGGCGGTGTTCCGGGCGCTTTGTACAGCTATCTGTATTATCGTTTTATTGGTTGCGCGTTCGGGCGTTGTATGATTACCGCCAATCCGTTGCGTTCGACGCTTTATGGTGTGATGCCCGGCGGCCTGACCGTGGGTTTTTTAACAAAATAATTTCCATTTAAATCCAATAGGCGCCTTGTTTATACAGCGCCAAATTGTTGTAAAACACAGAAAAATGCCTTGACAAAGCCAAATGTGTGTGATATCATAATTTTTGCCGCATGCTTTGGGCTATAAGTGCGCTCTGTTTAGCAGACAGCGACGCCCGAAAGCAGCGAGACTGAACAGATAAGCAGGTGTAACATGTACGCAGTATTCATTACCGGCGGAAAGCAGTACCGTGTCGCTCAGGGCGACGTGATTTTCGTCGAAAAGCTCGACGTTGAGGCCGACCAGACCATCGAGTTCGACAACATTCTCGTTGTCGGCAAGGATGACAGCGCTGTTGTGGGCACCCCCACCGTAGCGGGCGCCAAGGTTGTTGCCAAGGCGCTGAAGAATGGCAAGGGCAAGAAGATCACGGTCTTTACCTACCGTTCCAAGAAGGATTCCAAGCGTAAGATGGGCCACAGACAGCCCTATACCAAGCTGGAAATCACCGCGATTAACGCTTAAAGAAAATTGAAATCATTTTTTTACTGGAGGTGCAAAACCAATGGCACATAAAAAGGGCGTTGGCTCAACTAAAAACGGTCGCGACTCCGAAGCCAAACGGCTTGGCGTTAAGCGTGCCGACGGTCAGTTTGTAAAGGCTGGCAATATTCTGGTTCGTCAGAGAGGCACCCATATCCATCCCGGCGAGAATGTCGGCATCGGTTCGGATGACACTCTGTTCGCGCTTACTGACGGAACGCTCCGTTTTGAGCGCCTCGGCCGTGACCGCAAGAAAGCTTCGGTCTACGCGGCGGAGAACTAAGCTTACGAACAAAAATCCCGAGCGTTCGCTCGGGATTTTTCTGTGTTATACTTTAACGCCGGGGTACCCCGGCAGCGGTCAAAAATGAAAGCGCTGGCGGCTGTGTCCAAGCGGCATCTTGTTGGCCCGTTTTCGGAGTAGCTTTTCAGGGTGGAGCCGCCGCCGTCATGCTGCCCCGTGTGGGCGCCAGGCGGCAGTGGCGTTGGGGGCACGGCAAATTATTGACGGACAAAGGCAACAGTTTGTGGAAGAGTGTTTCGTGAATCGTATAGTGTTCGGCTCAATATGGCGTGGGCCCGGCTCTTGCCACAGTTGCTGCAAACAGGATAACCCGCACCCGATAGGCAAGACTATTGGTGTGCGTCCCCAAAAAGGAGGGAAAATATGTTTATAGATAAGGCCTTTATAAAGATCAAAGCCGGCAAAGGCGGCGACGGCTGCGTATCGTTCCACCGCGAGAAATATGTTGCGGCCGGCGGCCCGGACGGCGGCGATGGCGGTCGCGGCGGCAACGTTGTGTTCGTGGCTGATACCAACAAAACAACCCTGATGGAGTTTAAATATAAGACCCGTTATTTTGCACCCGAGGGCGAGCCGGGCGGACGCCGTCAGTGCAGCGGTAAAAATGCCGAAGACCTTGTTATCCGCGTGCCGATGGGCACGTTGATACGCGAGCGTGAATCGGGCAGGCTGTTGGCCGATATTTCCGATCATGAGCCGGTTGTTATCGCAAAGGGCGGCCGCGGCGGCTGGGGCAACCAGCATTTTGCCACGCCCACCCGCCAGATTCCGCGTTTTGCCAAGCCGGGCCTTCCGGGCGAGGAGTTTGACGTGCAGCTGGAACTGAAGCTTTTGGCCGATGTCGGTTTGGTTGGTTTCCCGAACGTGGGTAAATCGACGCTGATTTCAATGGTCAGCGAGGCCAAGCCCAAGATTGCCAATTACCACTTCACCACCCTGACTCCTGTGTTGGGCGTTGTGCGTGTGGACGCTGAAAAAAGCTATGTGATGGCGGATATTCCCGGCCTGATTGAAGGTGCGTCGGAAGGCGTGGGGCTGGGGCATGCATTTTTGCGCCATGTTGAGCGCTGCCGGCTGATGGTTCACGTGGTGGACGTCTCAGGCTGTGAGGGACGCGAACCCCTGGACGATTTTGAGCTGATCAATAAAGAGCTTGCCAATTTTTCAGAGGCGCTTGCCGAACGGCCGATGCTGGTTGCGGCCAACAAATGTGATATTGCAACGCCGGAACAGGTGGGGGGCTTCACCAAGGCACTTGAAGAACGCGGCTACCGCGTGTTCCCGATTTCGGCAGCGACTAATCAGGGCGTCGAGCCGCTTTTGAATGCCATTTCAGCCGAGTTGGATAAGCTTCCTCCGGTGCTGCGCTATGAGCCCGATCCGTTGCCGGCAATGGACATGGATACAGCCGGACAGCGCCAGTTTGAGATTACCCGCGGTGATGACGGGACATACTATATTCAGGCGAGCTGGTTGCCGCATATTCTTCGTTCGGTCAATATGGACGACTATGAATCGCTGCAATATCTCCAGCGTTCGCTGCGCAACAGCGGCATCATCGACAAGCTGGAGGAAATGGGCATCAACGAGGGCGACACCGTCGATATCGACGGTTTTGAATTCGATTATGTGAGATGAGGAGTCGCCTGATGCTAAACGCAGAAAAGATGCCCGATCTCAGGCTGATTAACCCGTTGACACTGGCCTTTATTGGCGACGGTGTCTACGAGATGCTGGTGCGGGAGGAGATTGTCAACCGCTACACCAGCCTTTCGGCCAACAAACTGCATACCCTTGCGGTGGAAATGGTGCGGGCGACCGCGCAGGCGCGCGGGTTTGCCATCATAGCGCCCGCTTTAACCGAGGCGGAAATGGTCGTGTTCAAGCGCGGCCGCAACGCGAACGGCGTCACGCCGCCCAGGCACACCTCCGCAGGGGAATACCGCACCGCGACGGGGCTGGAGGCGCTGTTTGGCTGGCTGTATCTCGGCGGAAACCAACAGCGCATTCGCGCGCTGTTTAAAATGATATTGGACGGGGATTTGCATGAAGCAGGGCAGGACCCCGACAGCGAAGACGTGGCATTACCTCAAAACTGAATTTTTAACGGAGACCGCCGCCGCAGCGCTGCTGGCGTTGGGAATATGCGTATTCTCGGCGCCTAACCGCATTGTTGGCGGCGGTCTTTCGGGCATTGCATCGGTGTTCTATATATTGTTTGGCCTGCCGATTGGAACACTGAGCCTTGCCATGAATATTCCGCTGCTGCTCTTAGGCTGGCGGAAGCTGGGGCACCGGTTCATCTGGCGTACGCTGCGCATCACGGTCATTGTTTCGGTTCTTATGGACACCATGACGGCGCTGGTGCCCCCCTATACAGGCGAACCGCTTTTAGCCGCGGTATTTGGCGGCGTGTTCTCAGGTGCTGGCCTGGGACTGATTTTGATGAATGGCGATTCGACCGGTGGAACCGACATCATTGTCATGCTGATAAAAAAGAACCGGCCGCATCTCTCGTTCGGTTTTATTGTGTTGGTCACCGACTGCGCCGTCGTGCTGATGGCAGCCGTGGCCTACCGCAGCATGGACACTATTTTGTATGGTACGGTAATGATTTATGCTTCAACGGTGGTGATCGACCGCATTATCGAGGGCGCAGACGCCAGAAAACTTGTACTGATCATCACACGTGAAGAAAAGGCGGTGACAGAGTCGCTGCTCACCGGTTTGGAGCGCGGCGTCACGGTGCTGAATGCATTGGGCGGCTTCAGCCGGGAGCCGATTTCGGTTCTGCTTTGCGTCGTGGACAAACGACAAATTTTCAAGTTAAAAACGATTGTGCGCAAAAACGACAGCAGCGCTTTTGTGGTTATTACGCATGCAGCAGAAACGCTTGGCACAGGCTTTAAACAGCTGGACTGATGAAGCCGAATTTTTATGCGGTTTTATCGACAACAAATCTATTGCTATTTTTAAAGTGCTTCGTTATGATATAGTAAATGCATGACAAGGAAAGGACGATTAAAATATGAAGTTGACCAGGAGGCAGCTTGCTCTTGGCGCAAAAGGTATTGTGCTGGACGCTGTGGCCTCGACATTTTGGGCAATCGGTATCAAGATGTTTGCAGTTCCCAATAAAATAGCCCCCAGCGGGTTCACCGGTATCACGGTTCTGATTAATTATCTGACCGGTTTGCCAATTGGCTCCATGAGTTTGCTGATGAATATTCCGTTTTTAATTATCTGCTGGCGGGTGATTGGCAAGGATTTTGTTTTGCAGACGGTACGGGTACTGATCATTTTTTCGCTGCTGATGGATTTGGTGTTCATTGCACCCCCCGTCTACGCCGGAGACCCGCTGTTGGCGGCGCTATTTGGCGGTGTTTTTTCCGGAATCGGCGGCGGGATAGTCTTTTCACAGGGAGCGTCAGGCGGTGGAACCGATTTGATTGTCAAGTTGATTCGCAAAAAATACCCTTATGTCTCCACAGGGCAACTGGTTGTCGGCATCAATGGCATGATTATGGTTTTGGCAGCGGTGGTTTACGGCAATATTGAAGCGGGGCTTTATGGCCTGCTGATGTCATTCACCTCCGGCAAGGTGGTGGATACCATCTTAAACGGCGCAGATTCGGCAAAGAGCGTGATGATTGTGACCCATCAGCCGCAGCTTATTTCCGACAGTATTATACACCAGCTGCACCGGAGCGCGACCATCATCAGCGGAACCGGCGCTTATAATCACGACAATACATATGTGCTGCTGTGTGTGGTGCGCAAAACAGAGTTTTTCCAGCTTAAACGTCTGATTCGCGAAGCCGACCCCTGGGCGTTCGTCATCGTTAACGAGGCTAATCAAATTCTCGGAAAGGGCTTCAGGGCGATCGATTCGGCGGATTCTTAAATATAGGCTCAAATTCATATCATGAAAAAGGCCTTTCCGTCAATTGGCGGAAAGGCCTTCAAAATGAATTTAACGCTGCGAACGGATATGCGCAGCAACTTTGACGTCTTCGCGTTTAATATGGTTAACCAGCCACCCCGCGACAGCGGTGTTGACCTTACCTACCAGAACAATATTGGGCCCCTGTGCTTCCAACTGGTCCATCAGTTCACGAACCGTTTTCTTGAACGCTTCATGATACTGCTTGTGGTTGGGGTAATCGGGATATTGGCTGGCTAGTTGGAGCTTTTCTTCGTCAGCAAAATGCTTGGCGGTATAATCATACAGAAAAGAAGTCGTTTCCTTTAGGGCATCACGGCCTTTCCCTTTAGAACATGCCTCCAACAAATTGTTTATTGCAACGAACAGTTGCTTGTGTTGTTCATCAATTTTAACATTTCCAGTCTCCAAATCGGCGGTCCAGCTGTATGCCATTGTTGTCACTCCTTCTTATGTCGTCGCTTTTATTTTGCAGCGCTAAAGACAAATTTCTTCATTTTTCGTTCCTTCACATTATAATATTGTTTTTTAATTAATGCAATATTAATTTGCTAAAACGAGCATACTATTATGGTGTGCTTGTTTCAACAGACAAAAATAGCTAAATTATCAGGCAATGACAGATATTTTTTAAAATAACTGTGATTTAGATGAATATTGTGCTGGTAGCGGCAGATAATAGGAACAAAAGTGAGGTGAAAAGAAATGAGCAATCCGAGAGACACTCAGAGCAACACGTCCAACACTCAGAGTTCCAAGAATAACTACCAGACTTCCAACCAGAATGGCAACTCCAGCAATAACACAGGGAAGAGCAGCTATCAGTCTTCTAACCAGAATGGTAGCTCCAGCAACACAAATAGGAACAGCTATCAGTCTTCCACACAGACCGGCAATCCTAAAGGTACCAACAACAAAAACGGCGAGAGCTGCAGATAAGCAATCAAATGCTGCAAAGGCTAAAAAGGTTATCACGCATAGGGTGCATTGTTGAACCCGGGGATAACCGGTACGGGGCAACAACGAAAGCAGACATCTATTCACAATGTGAAAGGATGCCTGCTTTCGTAGGTATTTACGGCTTTGCCGGTATTGTTTTTTGGCTTTTCAGGCTTTTCCGATCTCTTCACGCTAAAATAGAGAAAGGAAGCTCCAAAACAAAACTTGCATGCCTCAGGCCTGTGGCGAGGCCTTGCTCTATGGCACCGTGTGATCAGGCAGCGCCACCATTCTTCCGCTGAATGCGAATGAAGATACCTCGCGCATTATAAGCGTTAAAGACAATATAGAATAGCCCGTTTTTGTGACTGGGGCGGCGAAGGCCAGAATAAATTTGTTTGCCGTTCGCAGAACGGTATGTTAATATATTCTTATAATGCGACCGTTATATTAAGGAGGAAATAAAATGGGTTTTAGTTTCGACCGTGTGGATATGGACGCTTTCACCAGGGATTTGATTGCAATACGGCGCGATCTGCATCGGTATCCGGAATCTGCGTGGACCGAATATCGCACGACTGCCAAGGTTATGGAACAGCTCACGGCGCTGGGCTTAAATGTGACGTACGGAGAGAAAATACATACACCCCAACACATGTACGGGATGCCCTCCGAAGAATATTTAAAGCAATGCGAAGCGCGGGCAATTGAGGAATCCGGCAGGGAAGACCTGATCACCGCGATGCGCGGCGGTTTTACAGGATGTGTCACGGTCATTGAAGGCACTCAGCCCGGTCCGACCGTCGGTTTCAGAGTGGATATAGACTGCAACGACGTTGCCGAATCCACCGACGAAGATCACCGTCCCTTTAAAGAGGGGTTTGTTTCCAACCATGCCAACCTGATGCATGCCTGCGGGCATGACGGGCATGCCGCCATCGGCATTGGTGCGCTGCGGCTGTTGCTGGCTTATCGCGACCAGATTAAAGGGAAAATTATATTTGTTTTCCAGCCTGCTGAAGAGGGATTACGCGGGGCCAATTCCATTGCGCAGTCCGGCATTCTCGACCAGGTCGACTATATGATAGGCGCACACCTTGGCCTTAAAAAGTGGGAACTTGGCACCGTTGCCACCGGCACACACGGCTTTTTGGCCAGCACCAAATTCGACGTCACCTTTAAGGGCAAGTCTTCCCACGCGGGCGCCAGCCCCGAAGAGGGCCACAACGCGCTGGCGGCTGCCGCCACCGCCACGCTCAACCTTCTGGCCATACCACGCCACAGCGGGGGCAGCAGCCGCATCAACATCGGCACCCTTCACGCCGGCACCGGCCGCAATGTTATTCCTGAAACCGCGGCTATGACGGTTGAGACCCGTGGTATTACGACGGATATCAATGAATATATGTTTGCCAAGGCCGACCGCGTCTGCCGTGCCGCAGCCGATATGTACGAGTGCGGTTTTGAAAGTAAGTTTATGGGCGCGGCGGGTAGCGCTGTCTGCGACAGGGAACTGGTGGACAGGGTTTCCGATTCCATCAGCGAGCTGCCCGATATCAAGCAAATCCACAAGGATGTCGATTTTGGCGGCGGTGAGGATTTTACCTACATGATGAGCAGGGTGCAGTCCCATGGCGGTCAGGCGACCGAAATGATTGTCGGCACACCGTTAAAAGCACCGCACCACAACGGCCGCTTTGATTTTGATGAGGCGGTGTTGCCGCTGGCGGCGCAGATTTTCGCCAAAATTGCACTGGATATCTGCAAATAGAATTCACAAAAAATTTAGAAAGCCGCAAGATGCCAACCAGCGTTTTGCGGCTTTTGTGCGTTAAGATTAAGATGCGCGAATAAGCATCATGATTCATTCATGCAGTTTGCGCACCGGCACCCAGATTTCGCTTTTATAATCCGTTTTGCTGGTATCGGGCGATTCGTTCCACAAAATCTCCGGCCCTTCGGCGGATTCAAAGCCGGACGTCGGGAACCATTCGGCATAGATGCCGGCCCATGTTTTCTGCAAGGCATCCGGAAAAGAGCCGACCGCCTTGAAAACCGCCCACGTGGACGCCGGGACAGGCAACAGGCTGTAGCCGCCGTCATAAGGCTTTGAGGTGGCGACGCCGATATACTGGTCAAGCGCAGTCCCTTCTTCGGTGCGGTTTTCAAAATTTGATGAGACGCTGAGTATGCCCTTGGGTTCAACATCACAAAGGCTTTTAAGCTCCGCGATAACTTCCGGCGTCAGTTTTTGCACCACCTCGTCCATCTGCGGATTCACGCCCTTAAACTGCATCGTAATTCTCTTTTTAAAGCCCACAATATAAAAAGCCTCTTTATCAACAATACGGTAATCCATTTCTACTCCTCCTCTAATGGTCAGCTGAAAGGTCATCGGCGAAAAAACCTTCAACGCGGTATCTGCTTTTTTGGCCTGCGACGGGGTGACGCCATGCATCGCATAAAACGCCTTGCTGAACGCTTCGGGCGATTCATACCCCAACCGCAGTGCGAGATCGATAATTTTGAGCTGCTTTGTTTGCAACAATTCTCCTGCCAGAGAGAGCCTTCTTCGACGAATGTATTCGCCTAGCGGCATTCCCGCCAGAAAAGAAAACATCCTTCTAAAGTGGTATTCCGAACATCCTGCTATTTGCGAAATTTGCCCAGGGTCCATTTCATTGGTCAAATTATTTTCAATATAAGCCATTGCTTTATTGAATTGCGCCAGCATATTCATTGTTTGATGCCTCCTTACGTACTTATAATACCTGAAACAGGAGATGAATGCCTGATATTTTTGTTGCGGATTATCACAGGTTATGACGCGCTTCGTCAATTATAATATAGACAGCATTCGGCAAGATTGGCGCATTCATAACATAACGCTATTATTTATCGCCCAGTTGTGCTATACTATAAAATATTAAAATGCTTTAAACAGCTTGCCTTGCGGCGTGCAAGATAAAAACCGCCGCAAGAGAAACACAGAAAAAGGAAAAAACCGACTCCATGACATTTAAAGAACTGAATTTGATTTCGCCTATTCTTTCTGCGCTGAAAACGCAGGGCTACGAGTTGCCCACGCCGATACAGCAGCAGGCCATTACCCCTGCGCTCAAAGGCCGGGATCTGCTTGGCTGCGCGCAGACCGGAACAGGTAAAACAGCAGCCTTTGCACTGCCCATTTTACAGCGGCTTAACGCAGCCGATATGGCCAAGGCCAAGCGCAAAGTGCGCGCGCTGATACTCACGCCAACCCGTGAGCTGGCATTGCAGATACACGAGAGCTTTATCGCCTACGGCAAACAGCTGCCGCTTAAAAGTACCGTTATTTTTGGCGGCGTTTCGCAAAATCCGCAAACTGAGCAGCTTGCGCGCGGCACCGATATTCTGGTGGCTACGCCGGGACGTTTGCTCGACTTGATCAATCAGGGTTTTATTGATCTTTCCGGCCTTGAAATTTTTGTTTTGGATGAAGCCGACCGGATGTTGGACATGGGCTTTATCAACGATGTTAAAAAGGTTGTGGCCCGCCTGCCACACGATCGGCAGACGATGTTGTTTTCGGCCACCATGCCCGCTGAGATAGAACAGCTTGCCAACAGTATGTTGGCCGACCCTGTCAAGGTGGCGGTTGCGCCGCCGGCCACGACGGTTGAACTGATTGAGCAGTCGGTTTATCTGACCGATAAGACTAAAAAACGCGATCTGCTCACCTGGATTCTGAAAAACCATTCGATCTATTCGGCATTGGTTTTCACCCGTACCAAGCATGGCGCGGACCGGGTGGCAAAAGCCCTGAATGGTGCAAAAATTTCGGCGATGTCGATTCACGGCGACAAGTCACAGGGCGCGCGCCAGCTGGCGCTGAGCAACTTTAAAAGCGGCAGGGTGCAGGTTTTGGTCGCCACCGATATTGCGGCGCGCGGGATTGATATCGACCAGCTTTCGCACGTGATTAATTTTGATCTGCCCAATGAACCGGAAACCTATGTGCATCGCATTGGCAGAACAGGCCGTGCGGGCGCCGACGGCGTGGCGATGTCGTTTTGCGATTTTGACGAGCTTGAGTATCTCAAGGATATTGAAAAGCTCATCCGCAAAAAAATCAGGGTGGAGCAGGAGAATCCCTATCCGATGCAGGTGTTTGAGCCCGCGCCCAAAAAGCCTGCCAACGCCCGCCATAACAGCGCGCAGAACAATCAGGCCGCACCGCGCCCTGCAAAGGCCGTGGCAAAAAGTGCGATTTCTGCCGGCGCTGAACGGATTTCCGGCCAGAGCGGTACTGCGCACAGGCGGTCAGGCGCGGCACGCCGTAAAAACCGCCATTCCGGCTCAAAACTGCATGATGGTCAGGGACATGCTTAATTTTAGAACAGATTCGATCATTTTGTGATTTGCACCTTACAACGACGTTAAAGCAATTCTTATTGTTGCTTTTAATAGATGCCCGAATATATGTCACACCAGCAAGGCTGTTAGGAGGAATTGTGCGTGCAAGACAATCAAGCAGGAGAATTCATTATTCCGACGGAACCCGCGTTTGCCGATGCCCAAGCCGTCTTACTCTCGACAAAAGAGCAACAGGTGATCGACGAGTTTGCCCAGAAAATTGATTTGAACAATTCCAGCATTGTGTTGCAGTACGGCGCCGCCCTGCAAAAAAAGATTGCGGGCTTTTCCGAGACTGCGCTTGGTAACGTGCGCACAAAGGATTTGGGCGAAACGGGCGGCATGATCACCGATCTGATTGCCACGCTGAAGGGCTTTTCCTTTGATGAAGAGAAACCCAAGGGCCTGGCCGGTTTGTTTAAAAAAGGTCAAAACCGCATTGAGACGCTTAAAATTGGTTATGGAAAGGCCGAGCAGAATGTTGAAAAAATTGCCGGCATGCTCGAGGACCACCAGCTGCTGCTCTTAAAGGATATTTCAACGCTGGACAAGCTTTATGACATGAATCTCTCCTATTTTAAAGAGCTCTCAATGTATATTCTGGCGGGCAAGAAGAAGCTGGCGCAGGAGCGCAAGACCACGCTGACAGCGCTTCTGGAGAAAGCCAGGCTTTCAAATCTGCCGGAGGATGCGCAGGTGGCCAACGATTTTTCAAATATTTGCGATCGTTTTGAAAAGAAGATTTCCGACCTTGAGCTAACGCGGATGGTCTCCATTCAGATGGCACCGCAGATTCGCCTTTTGCAAAATAACAATACACTGATGGCAGAAAAAATTCAGTCCACAATTGTCAACACCATTCCGCTTTGGAAGAGCCAGATGGTGCTGGCGCTGGGGCTTGCGCATTCGCAGCAGGCTATGCAGGCCCAGCGCGCGGTGTCGGATATGACCAATGAGCTGTTGCGTAAAAATGCCGAGATGCTCAAAACCGGCACGATTGAAACCGCACGGGAGGCCGAGCGCGGGATTGTCGACCTTGAAACACTAAAAAACACCAATACAATGCTGATCAGCACGCTGGATGAGGTACAGCAGATTCAGGCACAGGGCAGAGAAAAACGCCGCGCCGTTGAATCGGAACTGTACGGCCTTGAGACTGAATTAAAGCAAAAGCTGCTGGATTTACGCGGTTGATCACGCTAAACCAAAGGGAGCGCCACATCATGATGAAACACAGCCGAAAGCATTTGCCGTTTTCCGTCTTTGTCGTCCTCCTTGCGGCGCTGCTGCTGTTGCAGCCCTGTTTGGCAGCGACAAAAGATCCGGTGACGGCTTCGGAACCGATGGTTTACGTCAGCGATTTGGCAAATGTGCTGTCTGACACGGTTGAAGCTTCCATGACCGCGCAAAGCGCCGCATTGGACGCATTGACCGGCGCGCAGCTTGTGGTTGTTACCGTCGATTTTCTGGGCGGAGAAAATATTCGCGATTATTCCCGCGCTTTGTTTAATCGCCTTCAGATTGGGGATGCAACAAAAAACAACGGCCTGTTGCTCCTTTTGGTTACCGGAGAGGATAATTATTACGCGCTGCAGGGGAAGGGGCTGGAAACGGCGCTTTCAGACGCAATGCTTGAGGATTTGTTGCAAGAATATCTTGAACCGGATTTTACGGCCGGTTTTTATGAAGCGGGCGCGCAAAAAACCTATGCCGCTCTCTTAAATGTGTTTGGAAATTTATATGACTTGGGCGATCAGGGGGTACTGGTGGCTGCAGCCGAAGCGAAGGAAGCGCAAATTAAAATTGAACGGGCCAACAGGCAAAAGCAGGGCCTTTTGTTTGCCGCCGGAGCGGTGCTGTTAATTCTGCTGCCTGCGGCAATGCTCGCTGTTGCAACCGGCAATGCCGGCCGCCGTCGGCGCAAAAGGCGAAAAGAGTCGGTTGTACGCCAGAGAACAGATGACTGACTTTTTTGTGATTACGTCAAAGCTATACCGTATTCTGGAAGATGCAAAAATTTAGCCGATTTTAATTATGGAAATTAAATAAAATGGGGTTAAACTTTGACATTTCTGATTGGTATTTTCAGCTATTCGTTCGGTAAATAACAAACTACTCTTGACTTTTTAGTCAAAAAGCGATAAAAATAATATGTGCGTCTTGCATGATTTAAATAACTGGAGCGGCTTTTTAACCGCTTCTCCACATCACAGGGAGCAAAAGCACAGATGAACAAAACAAAATATTTTGCAGCCGTTATTGTTGTGCTTTGCACCGTCGTGTTATTTGGTTGCGCACAAGGTCAGACAGCGGAGCGCTCTGCCACCGGCATAGAATTTGTCATGAACACCTGGATAGAGCAGCGTTGGTACGGTAAAAATGCGCAAAAGACCTACGATGAAGTTTTGGGTGCGTTAAGGGATTTGGAAAACAAGCTTTCGCTTTACGTTGGAGACAGTGAAATTTCACGTTTAAATTCAGCGGCGGGATTGCACCCCGTCGCGCTTTCTCATGACACCTATCAGTTTTTGCAGCAGGCGGTCGGCTATTGCGCACAGGCCGATGGATTGTTTGATATCACCATTGCGCCGTTGACACTGGTTTGGAATGTGACGGGCGAAAACCCGCGCGTGCCCACACAGGTGGAAATTGAAAATGCGCAAAAGCTGGTGGATTATCGCCGCATTATTTTTGACGATGATAACGAGACGGTGATGCTTGCCGATAAGGACATGCAAATTGATCTGGGGGGCATTGCCAAGGGCATGGCCGCGGCGCTAATGCGGCAATATCCCGTGGAGAATGGTGTTCAGGGTTATGTATCCATCGGCGGCAATATGATGGTTCAGGGCAAAAAGCCGGACGGTTCGGCATATGTAATCGGCATCCGGGATCCGCGCGGAGACGCCTCGGAGTACATTGCGTCGCTGTCGCTTGAGGGGCTGACCATGGCGACCACCGGCGATTACGAACGCTATTTTGAACAGGACGGTGTGCGGTATCATCATGTGCTCGACCCGTTTACCGGCTATCCTGCCAAAACCGATTTGATTGCGGTGACGGTTGTCTCTGAAGACGGGGCGCTGGCCGATTACCTTTCAACCTTGATTTTTATGCGGGGCACACAGGCGTTGCCCCAATATTTAAACCGTGACGACTGCATGGTGCTGGCGGTTACAAACAATCTGGAGGTTTATGCCTCCCAGCCGATGCAAAAGCGCCTGACGATCAACACCGAAAAAACCGCTTATAAATTTGAATTTTAAGATTTTACTTTTGAGAGGGGAGAATACGGTGCCACCAAAACACCACATGGCCTATAAAGTGGCGTTTCAGGGGCTGATGCTGGCGCTGGCACTGGTGCTTTCTTTCTTCGAGTCGATGCTGCCCGCGCTGCCGTTTCTGCCGGTTGGCGTCAAGCTGGGGCTTTCAAACATCGTGACGATGTACTGCCTGTTCTTTTTAGGCGCCAAAACCGCATTTTCTGTCGCGGTGCTCAAGTCGCTTTTTGTACTGCTTACCCGCGGCGCTGTCGGAGCGGCGCTGAGCCTTTCGGGCGGGTTGTGTTCGGTTTGCCTCATGCTGCTTTTCCGCAAGCTGCCGGGCTTAAGCGACCGCCTTATCAGCATTGTGGGCGCCATTTCCCACAATGTCGGCCAGCTGGTTTTAGCCAGCATCATTCTAAAATCGGTTTACACCTTTTATTATTTGCCCGTCATGATTCTGTCCGGTGTGGGCATGGGTCTTATCACGGGAATTTTACTTCGGTTAGTTATGCCCTATCTGAAAAACGTCAATAGGGCTATCAAATAACAACACTTTTTAAGTATTGGGGGAAACATCAGTGTCTATTAAAAGACTGAGCGGTGTCCATGCGCCTCACCACAAGAACACCGCAGAGTGCGCTCCGCAGCGCATTCCGACTCCCGACAAGGTCACCATTCCGATGAACATGCACATCGGAGCGCCATGTACGCCTGTAGTTAAGGCGGGCGATCTTGTTAAAGTCGGTCAGGTTATCGGAGAAGCCGCGGGATTTGTCAGCGTACCCGTTCATGCCAGTGTATCCGGAAAGGTTGTTAAAATTGACGAGCTTCTGGGGAGCAACGGCGCGAAGGCAAAGGCTGTTGTCATTGAGGCCGACGGCCTGCAGGAGATTTCTGAGACGGTCGTTCCACCCGTTGTCGAGACGACCGAACAGTTTTTAGCAGCTGTGCGCGCCAGCGGACTGGTCGGCCTGGGTGGCGCGGGCTTCCCGACGGTGGTCAAGCTGTCGGTCAAAAATCCGAATTCTGTCGATTATCTTCTCATCAACGGCGCGGAGTGTGAGCCATACATAACCTCCGATCTGCGCACGATGGTCGATGACTATGAGCATATCCTCAAGGGCACTGCGCTGATCAAGAAATTTGTCGGCCAGAAGAAAACCATCATCGGTATTGAGGATAACAAGCCTGAAGCCATCAAGCTGTTTCAGGAAAAGACGGCGAATGATCCTGATTTTGAGGTCATGGCCATGCCGTCTCTCTACCCGCAGGGCGGTGAAAAAGTGCTTATCCACAACGCAACCGGCCGCGACGTGCCCGAAGGCAAGCTGCCGCTTGACGTCGGCTGCATCGTCATCAACGTCACAACGCTGGCATTCATCTCCAAGTATATCGAGACCGGCATGCCTTTGGTTGAAAAGTGCCTGACCGTCGACGGCTCTGCCGTTGCCAAGCCGGGCAACGTCATTGCCCCCATCGGAACCCCCATTGCTAAAATATTTGAATTCTGCGGCGGCTATAAAGCCGAGCCCAGAAAGATTCTTTACGGTGGCCCGATGATGGGCATTGCCGCGCCCGGCGATGAGTTTCCGCTGCTCAAGAACAACAATGCTGTACTCGCCTTTGCCGAGAAGGAAGCAACGCTGCCGCCCACTACCGCCTGCATCAAATGCGGACGTTGCGTGGCAGCCTGCCCTGTGGGCCTGATGCCGGCAACCATCGAGCATGCCTTTAAGATTAAGAATGTTGATATGCTCAACGAGCTAAAGGTCATGATTTGCATGGAATGCGGCTGCTGCTCGTTTGTATGTCCGGCGAAACGCGAACTCGTTCTGACCAATAAGCTTGCCAAGGCCATGGTCAGAGAAGCTTCGCAGAAAAAGTAAGGGGTGAAAACAGTGAGTAATCCAATGATCGTAACCTGCTCTCCGCATATTCGCCACCAGGATACCACCACGTCGATCATGCGCGATGTGCTTATTGCACTTGCTCCTGCACTGCTGGTTTCTGTTTTTGTTTTTGGTGTGCGCGCACTGCTTCTTGTCGCTGTCTGCGTGGCTTTCGCAGTCGGCGCCGAATATGCATTTGAAAAAGCCTGTGGCAAGCCCATCACCATCGGTGATTATTCCGCCGCCGTCACCGGCGTGCTGCTCGCTTACAACTTGCCGCTCGGCCTCCCGCTGTGGATGGCTGCGTTCGGCTCCATTGTGGCCATTATTGTTGCCAAGCAGTTGTTTGGCGGCATTGGCCAGAACTTTGCAAACCCCGCCATCACTGCGCGTATCGTGCTGCTGATCTCCTTCACCGGCCCGATGACCGACTGGGTGACCGGCTATCCCGACGCCGTTGCCGGCGCGACGCCGCTGACGCTGATGGCAACCGGCCAGGCTGACAAGCTGCCCTCCATCGCCCAAATGGCGCTGGGCCAGATTGGCGGCTGCATCGGTGAGGTCAGCGCGGTTGCGCTGCTCATCGGCTTTGCGTACCTGCTTTACCGCAAGGTTATCACCTGGCACATCACCGTTTCGTTCATTGCTACCGTTGCGGTGCTCACCGCACTTTTGGGCCAGAGCCCGGTTTACCACATCTTTGCGGGCGGCCTGATGCTGGGTGCCATCTTTATGGCGACCGATTACAGCACCTCTCCGCCTACACCTAAGGGCCGCGTGATCTTCGGTATTGGCTGCGGTCTGTTAACCGTGCTGATCCGTGTGTACGGCAGCTATCCCGAGGGCGTTTCCTTCGCGATTCTGCTGATGAACATCATGGCCCCGCACATCTCGAATCTCACCCGAAATAAGGCTTTGGGAGGTGCCGCGAAATGAGCAACGCAAAAAATGATTTTGTACTGCCGATAGTTGTTCTGACCGTTATCTGTCTGGTTATCACCACTGCGCTGGCGCTGACCGAGCAGGCGACCACCCCGATTATTCAGGCGACTGAAAAGCTCAATGCCGAAGCCGCCAGAAAAGAAGTCCTGCCCGAAGCCGATGGCTTTGAGCTGCTTGAGCTTTCCGATCTTCCTGATGGCGTCACCGAGGTTTACAGTGCCACCAACGGCACCGGTACGGTTGTTATGGCTGAGGGCAAGGGTTACGGCGGTGTTATGAAGATCATCGTGGGCATCGACGCCGACGGCAAGATCACCGGAACCAAGACCCTTTCGCACGGCGAAACCGCCGGCTTAGGCTCCAAGACGGCTGAACCGAAGTTCCAGAACCAGTTCCCCGGCCAGGATGAGAGTCTTTCCGGTGTTTCAACCATCAGCGGCGCGACGATTTCTTCCAAGTGCTTTATCGGCGCGGTGAAAAAGGCGTTTGAAGCGCAGAACATTGCGCAGGGCGGCACGGCTGAAAACCCATTGGAGGCCAAGATGGCACAGTATTACCCCAACGCCGAATTTAAAGAGGTAACGGGTGGCATCCAGTGCGGTGCAGAGGGGAATGTTGTGCTTTCGACTGCAAAGGGCTACGGCGGCGATATGACCATCGCGGTGCTGTTTGACGGCAGTGACACGGTTATTGATGTGGTTGTTGTCCAGAGCTCCGAGACTGAGGGCCTTGGCAGCAGAGTTGGCGAAGAGGCTTTTACCGCTCAGTTTATCGGTAAAACTTCTGCTGACGGCGTCGATAATATTGCCGGCGCAACCATTTCATCCACTGCCTTTAAAAAGGCTTTCAACGCGGCAGTGGAAAACCTTGCCGCAGTAAAGGGGGCTTAAAGCGATGAATAAACTTTCCAACCTCACCCGGGGTATTATTAAAGAGAACCCTGTTCTGGTGCTGCTGCTGGGTACCTGCCCGACGCTGGCTGTCAGCACGCTGGCCAAAAATGCAATTGGCATGGGTCTGGCGGCTACTGTGGTTTTGATTTGCTCCAACATTGTTATTTCTGCATTGCGCAAAATCATTCCCGACAAAGTTCGTATTCCGTCCTATATCGTTGTCATCGCGGGCTTTGTTACCATCGTGCAGATGGTGGTCAAGGCGTATGCGCCCGCACTGGATAAGTCGCTGGGCATCTATCTGCCGCTGATCGTTGTTAACTGCATCATCCTTGGCCGCGCCGAGATGTTTGCTTCCAAAAACAGCGTCGTGGATTCAGCGCTTGACGGCGTCGGCATGGGCATCGGCTTTACGCTTGCGCTGTTGCTGATGGCCACCATCCGCGAAATTTTTGGCGCCGGCAGCTGGATGGGCATCCGCCTCGTCTCTGAAGAGGCGCGCACCATCTCGATCATGGGTCTTGCGCCCGGCGGTTTCTTTGTCTTTGGCGCGCTGATTGCGCTGGTCAACAAGCTCACTAAGGGCAAGGCGATCAAGAAGAAGGAATTCGGCTGTGCGGCCTGCGGCGCGGATGAAGCATGCGGCGAAGATGCGAAGGGAGCGTGCTAACCGATGAAGGAATTTGCTATTATCATTATGAGCGCTGTGCTCGTCAATAACTATGTTCTCGCCAAGTTCCTTGGCATTTGCCCCTTCCTGGGCGTTTCCAAGAAGCTTGATTCGGCCGTCGGCATGTCGATTGCCGTTATCTTTGTCATGATGATGGCCACCGCCGTTACGTATCCGATTCAGGTTTTCCTGTTGGATGCAAACGGCCTGGGCTATTTGCAGACCATCGTGTTTATTCTGGTTATCGCCGCGCTGGTTCAGCTTGTTGAGATCGTGCTTAAAAAGTACGTTCCCGCCCTGCACAAAGGCTTGGGCGTTTACCTCCCGCTGATTACCACCAACTGCGCTGTGCTGGGTGTCACCATCCTGAACATCGACAGTGGCTACAATTTTGCAAAGTCCATGGCAAATGCCTTTGGCTCCGGCCTCGGCTTCCTGCTGGCGATGGTATTGTTTTCCGGCGTTCGTTCCAGAATCGAAGGCTGCGACGCGCCCGAATCTTTTCAGGGTATTCCGATCACACTGGTTGCCGCTTCCATTACTTCGGTCTCCTTCATGGGATTCGTGGGCGTGGTTGAAAACCTGTTCCGATAATTAGAGAATGGAGATGAGACTATGAATGGAATCGTTTTGGCGATTGTGGCCGTTTCTGCCATCGGATTGATTTCCGCTGTGGTCCTTGCAGTAGCGTCCAAAATTATGGCCGTGCCGGTTGACGAACGTTTCGGCCCCGTTCGCGAATGTCTTCCCGGCGCCAACTGCGGCGCCTGCGGTTATGCCGGTTGCGATGCTTACGCTCAGGCGCTGGTTTCCGGCGAGTGCACCAAGGGCAACCTTTGCATTCCCGGTGGCGCTGACACAGCAAAGGGCATTGGTGAAGCGCTGGGCCTCGCGGTTGAGGACGTCAAGCCCTTGGTTGCTGCTGTCAAATGCAACGGCACCTGCGGCAATACATCTGACAAGCTTGAATATCAGAGTGCCAAGACCTGTAAGGGCGCCAAGCTCTTCTTTGGCGGCAAGGGTAGCTGTACTTACGGCTGCATGGGCCTGGGCGACTGCGCCGACGTATGCCCCGTAGACGCGATCGACATGGTCGACGGCATTGCCCGCATTGATACTGATCTTTGCATCGGCTGCGGCATGTGTGCAAAGACCTGCCCGAACAATGTAATTGAGATTATTCCTTTCGATTACAAAATACATGTCGACTGCAACTCAAAGGATAAGGGCGCGGTCGTTATGAAGAACTGCAAGGTCGGCTGCATCGGTTGTATGAAGTGCCAGAAGGCCTGCCAGTTCGACGCAATCACGGTCGTTGATAGCCTGGCGCACATCGATCAGGAAAAATGCACTGCCTGCGGCGCCTGTGTTGAGCAGTGCCCGAAAAAGTGCATTGACGTCGTGAAGAAATAAAAAGCGCAAAACGTATAAGAGCCGGGTCATCCGTGTGGGTGACCCGGCTTTTTGCATGGAAATAATGCATTCTGCTTTTAAATTCGGTTGGAGATTATACCTGTGGCATGGGGCGGCTTTTGCCCGTGAATTCGGTCGCATCAACTTTAAAAACGGCGACGGAATTTGCGGCCTGCGGCGGCATTTCAAATTCTTTGCCGGTTTGATGAACCATAATAAGCGACAGGCCCTTGATCTTTTCGTCGATATCTTCTGTCAGACTGGCGCGGCCATTGCCAATGATGCTTTTATAGGAATACCCATTTTGGCATGCAACATCGGATTCAATCAACTGATGGTTGCAATCCATTTCAAACGCGACAGCGGGGGATTTTGACAGAATATCAATTTTTCGCCCTTCCTTGGCGGAGTGAAAATAAAGCGTCAGTCTGCCGTCCATAAATTCGTAGCCAAAATTCAGCGGAACGATATAAAGCCCCTGATCATCCTGCATGGCGACGCGGCAAACCTTACATGCCTGAATGATTTTTAGTAACTCTGCGGTTTCGGTAACTTCCCGGTCTTTTCTTCTCATGTGCTGAACACCTCCCTGTGTCGTAAGTCTATCATTTAAAACCCTGAATGGCAACGTTTGCGGAGTATTTTAAATCTGCAGTTATTGCAGCGATTGGTGTATCGTGGTACACTTATTGGAAATAGATTCCTGAAATGATTGGGGAGGACAATAGGATGAAGCGTTTATTGGCCCTGTGCCTGGCGGCTTTTATGCTGATTTTTGCGGGATGCGCCAAACCGGGCGGTGCGGTTGTGCCGCCCGGCAGCGAAGCGGCTGTTCAAACGCCGGTATCCAGCGATATGATGCAGCCGGTCAGCAGCGAGGCGGCCAGTCGGGCCGAGGCAGCACCAGTAAGCGAATCGGAAGCCGCTCCGTCTTCGACGGCAGAGGTACAAACCGTCGCGCCGTCGGCGTCGGATGACGGGATTACGGGCGGCCGGACGCTGGCGCAGATCACCGAGGCGGCACTTGCCGATGAGGCACGTTTTATGTCGTCCGATGCGGCAACGCGAGATTGGTCCTTGGCGTACAGCAGCTTTTATGATGCCTATGAAACGTTGCAGTCGTATACGCTGACAGGGCTGGACGACGCACTGGCGCTGCGCGGACAGTTGGTCTATACCCTCTGGTCCCTGTCGCCTGTCGTAATAGCTGGGGATATTTATGACAACATCGCCGAAGGGGCCTCGCCCGTGCAGGTAATCGATAAATTTAAGCAAAAGAATCAAAACAAATTCGGAGTGCTACTCAGCTACGCCGAGACTGGCGATTACTACGGCGAGAGCAAGGTTTGGCTCAACAGTCGGCCAGAGTCAAACGAAGAAAAGTTTGCCGAAATTCTCTCGACGAATCCTTTTGTGGTAGGGGATTACCGCGGTCGCACCTCCATGACGGTGACGGCGGGGGTGGAAGCACAGCTTCTAACACTGGGATTTGCCTACAAAACGACCGAGGCCTGTGCGTTGGAGATAGACGGATACGCCTATGGTGTCTGCTTTATTGATCGCACCTACGGGCAGATCGCCTTTTGGCTTGGCGGGACAATTGCCCCTAATCTATCCGGGAATATGCATGTCGGTGTCGTCTATCCGTTTGAGCTGGTCGCGCAGGATATCCATGACCGGATCGACGAAATTGACCCCGGTATCAATAATCCGGGCGTTCCCGAGCAGCCGCAGGTCGTTGTGCCGGTTGCAGACCCCCTTACCGGCAAGCCGGTCATCTATCTCTACCCGGAACAACCGACCGACGTCACCGTCACGCTGCACTACCCCAAGGAAGAATTGACCTACACCTATCCCACCTATGAGGACGGCTGGCGGGTGCGTGCCGAGCCGGACGGCACATTGACCAACCTTAAGGACGGCAGCACCCACTACTATCTGTTCTGGGAGGGGGACAAAGAGGTTGATTGGGACCTGTCTGAGGGTTTTGTGGTCAAGGGCGACGAGACCGAGGCCTTTTTGCGCGAAAAGCTCGCGTTTTTAGGGCTGACCCCGCGCGAATATAACGACTTCATCACCTATTGGGCGCCAAAAATGTGCCAGAACCCCTATAATCTGATCAGTTTTTCAACAGAACAATATCAGGCGCTGGCGCCGCTTACGGTCACGCCCGCACCGGACAGCATGTTGCGGGTTCATATGGTTTACAAGGGCTTGAAAGCGCCTGTAAAAGTCTTGCCGCAGACGCTCTCCCCATGGCTGCGCACCGGCTTTGCGGTGGTGGAATGGGGCGGCAGTCACGCTTAATGTGCGTTGTGGTGCAATATTCCATAAATAAATGACAAAATACCCTTGGTTAATACATGATAAAATGCTATAATGCAAAAGTAGAGTTTCCATTAGATTGCAAGCGGGAGGAACCGGAAATGGCCGACTTAGATTTAGCTCTTTACAGCGACGAAAAAGTGTTGCTGAGAACCAGCTTTTTTGGTGGTTTTGAAAAAAAAGAGGTGTTGACTTATATCGACAAGCTCCGGAAACAAAACCGGACGATGGCGCAGGAACTGGCCATGCATATCAGCGAGGTTTCCAACGCACGCAATCAGCTTTCCGAACAGGTTTCAAGCTTTGAGGCCAAAATTACTGAGATGGAGCATCAGCTTGAGGAGCGCGGCGGAAAAATTCGTGAGCTGACCGGCATGGTGGAATCCCTTCGCGGCGAGGTCAGCCAGCAGAAAATGCGCCAAATTGAGCGCGAAAAAGATTTGCAGCAGCAAAAGGATCAGAACAGGCAGCTGATGGCACAGCTGCAGAATTATGAATATAAAGCCAAGCGCTACGAGGATGTTTCGGTTCAGCTTGGAGAAATTATTCTCGAAGCGAACCAGCGCGCGGCGGATACGGTTGCACAAGCACAGGCGCAGGCGGAGCAGATTAAGAAAAATGCCGTGACTGCCAGCCAGAAGATCACCGCTGAAATGTCGTTGATGCGCAATGAAATTTCCACGGTTCGCACCCAGCTGGAAGACTTAATGAAAACTTTCACCATGCGGCTTGATGAAATTGATCATATGCTGCTTGAGGTCGTGCCGTCCGGTGTCGACGATGTTATTGCCGAGGTGCAGGCTGCCAGAGCCGAACAGACAACGGCGGCGCCTGAAGCACCGGCGCGGCCTTGTGTTAAAGCCCCGCCAAGAGAAGAAAAAGTTTTGAATCAGAATTTTTTTCGCGGCGCCGCAACGACCTGAAGCGGCAGATGCAGCTTTTGTCGGCGGCGATGGTGATTCAATAAAAACCGTCAGGCCCCAGACGGGCCCACACAGCAATTCCGAGGCTCTTGGAAAGCTAATCAGAAAACTGTTTTTTTAAATGAGATTAGCCTGTCTTGCAGTTTGTAGGGCAGGCTTTTTTTGAAAGGAGCGCCCTATGTTTAAATCCAGGCGAAGCAGGAATGACGACAAAATCGCAGCGGTAATTGCGGCGGGTGGCTCGTCTTCGCGCATGGGCTTTGACAAGCTAACGGCCGACCTGTGTGGGCTGCCTGTGCTGATACACACCATCAACGCTTTTCAGGATAGTGATTTAATCGACGAAATTATCGTGGTCACGCGCGAGGAATATATCCCGGCACTGCTTGCCGACGTCAAATATCAGGGCTTTAAAAAGCTGCGCAGCATTGTCAAAGGCGGTGCCACACGCCAGCAGTCGGTTTATGCGGGGGTTTGTGCCTGCTCAGCCGATGCCCGGTATGTGTGTATTCACGATGGTGCGCGGCCGCTTGTCACCGATGCGGTTATAGAAGCAGCGGTTGAAGCCGCCCTTCGGTACGGTGCCGCTACGGCAGCCGTCCCGGCCAAGGATACCATCAAGCGCCGAAAAGGCGATTTCGTTGCTGAAACACTGCCGCGCGAGACGTTGATGCAAATTCAAACCCCGCAGGTATTCAAAAAAGACTTATATCTACGCGCCTTTGCGCAAAGCGGGGAAGAATATTCGGATGATTGCCAGATTTTAGAAAGCCTTGGGGTGCCCGTGGCCTTTTCACAAGGGGATTATAAAAACATTAAACTGACCACCGAAGAGGATTTCATACTGGCGGAGGCATTTTTGATGCAGGAGGGATTTTAATGCGGATAGGGCACGGCTATGATGTGCACCGCCTTGTTGAGGGCCGAAAGTTAATTCTGGGCGGTGTTGAGATTGTGCATACCCACGGCCTGCTCGGGCATTCAGATGCCGATGTTTTAACACACAGTGTGATGGATGCTTTGCTTGGTGCTGCCGCATTGGGCGATATCGGGGCGCATTTTCCCGATAACGATTCCGCCTATGCGGGTGCGGATAGCATCCTGCTGCTCAAAAAGGTGGCGGCGTTGCTGGCGCAACAGGGCTATCGCATTGGCAATATCGACGCGACGGTGTTGGCGCAGGCGCCTAAATTGGCTCCTTTCATCGGCGATATGCGGCGAAATATTGCGGCAGCCTGCGGCCTTGACGAAACGCAGGTCAGCGTAAAAGCCACCACGGAAGAGGGGCTGGGCTTTACAGGCCGGCAACAGGGCGTTGCCAGTCATGCGGTATGCCTGATATTTAGCGACTGTTCATAAATTAAAACCATTGGAACACATCCGGTGTTCCGCCTGCTTTTTCCTCTCAGCCATCGCTTTTCAGCGAAATATCAGGCGGTTTTTTATCTTATATAAATCCACCCAATCAAAATCTGGCAGGATAAAAGTTTTCATTTACATAATTGTGATGTTCATACAATTATGGTAAAATAATATTAGATTTAACAATGATTTGGCAAAGGATGTGCACGCGTGGACAACCTGATTTATGACATACAGGGAATACTAAATTCCTTTGGCATTTCAGATTTTTTGGATATTGTGGTCGTCGCCTATTTGATGTATCAGGCTATCCGCCTGGTGCGTGAGACCCGGGCAATTCAGCTGGTTAAAGGCTTGGCTGTGTTGGTCGGTGTTTATGCGGTTGCAACCTTTGCGCAGATGCGCTCTTTAAGCTTTTTGATTCGCTATGTGTTCCAATACGGTGCCCTGGCGCTGCTGATTGTTTTCCAGCCGGAGCTGCGCCGCTCGTTGGAGCAGGTAGGGCGTACCCGCTTTTCAAGTTTGCAGCTTTTTGGCGGCAATGTTGATGTCGACGACATCAATTTCCGCTGGCGGCGTACGATCAGCGCTATTGGTGATGCGGCAACTTTTCTCTCCAAACGCAGAATAGGTGCGTTGATTGTATTAGAACGTCAAAGCCTGCTGGGTGAAATTATCAAAACAGGCACCGTGATTGATGCGACCCCCAGCACCGAGTTGCTGGGCAATATCTTTTTCCCAAATTCTCCGCTGCATGATGGCGCCTTGATCATCCGGGACGGGCGATTGGTGGCTGCGGGTTGCTATTTGCCGCTTTCGGATAATTTCACTATCAGCAAGGAAATGGGCACGCGCCATCGCGCAGGCTTGGGCATGAGTGAAAATTCCGATGCCTTGGTGGTTATTGTATCGGAGGAGACCGGTGTGATCACCGTGGCAAAGAACGGCAAGCTGATGCGCGGATTCACGGAGGAGCAGCTGGTGAAAGAGCTTGAAAGCGCCTTTATCGTAGAGAAACGCGAAGAAAAAGGCGACCGTATGCCGCCGTTTTTTAAGGTGAAGCGATGAAAAATAATAAATCTTTTTTAGACAATAACACCGTTATAATTGTTCTCTCCCTGTTGGGTTCCATTTTAATTTGGGTTATGGTTGCTTATAATATCGATTCCAACATTCAGGCGGTCATTCGCAATGTTCCGGTTACGCTGGATACCGGCGACAGCAATTTGACGCGGTTGGATTTGTACCCGGTGACCGACACCGATTTTACCGTTGATGTTGAAGTGATCGGCCCGCGTGCAACCGTGGGGAACATCAAGGCTTCGGAGTTCAGTGTACTGGCTAAACTCAACAACATCAGCGGCCCGGGTACCTATGACCTCGCTTTGGAAATTACCG
This sequence comes from Bacillota bacterium, assembly GCA_023457355.1. GTDB lineage: Bacteria > Bacillota > Clostridia > Oscillospirales > Ruminococcaceae > Yanshouia. The sequence continues at coordinate 42,970 of JAEWLW010000003.1, forward strand.
ATACCCGCCATCGCGATATCGAGGTTAAGGGTACCGTTCCGGATGTGATTTCGATGCGGTTTGATCATCGTGTCACCAAAATTTTCCCCGTTCAGCTGGATATGACCGGGCTGGATATCCCCGACGGTTATATTCTGGATGAGGAGTACATTTATCCCTCAGAAGTGCAAGTGGTTGGCCCGGCGACAGAAATGGAGACGGTGAGTTCTGCCGGTGTCCACCTCAGTTTTGAAAAGCCGCTTTCAGCAAGCGCCACTTATGAGACGCCTGTTACCCTTAAAGATGCCGACGGCAATGAAGTCAGTAGCCCTTATTTTGAATATGACAGCAAGAATGTTTCGGTGACGCTGCCGGTCCTTAAAAAGAAGACGGTTCCCGTTACGTTCGATTTTGTCAATGTTCCTGCCGATTTTGACCTTGATACCTTAAAATATATTATTTCCCCCGAAGAAATTGAAATTGCGGGCCCGGCTGATCTGGTCGCTTCTTATAACGAGCTGCATCTGGGTTATTTGGATATGCGCAGCATCGCACCCGACATGCATATGTATTATGACCTGTCGTTGCCGCCCAGCTTTATATCGGTGGAAGGAATTGATGAGCTAAGCGTTCAGTTTGTTCCGGAGGGCTTTGGCGAAAAGGAATTAAACATCGACAGCAGCGGCATCTATATTGTCAACCTGTCAGATGAGTACGACGTCACTATCCAAAGCAAGAGCATACCGAATGTGACGGTTTACGGCCCTGAAGAGGAGCTGGAGACGCTGACCTCCAAGGATTTGGTTGCACAGATCGACATGGCGGAGGCCGATTTGCGCACCGGTCAAATCACGGTACCGGTTGATATACTGATTCCAGGCAAGCGTACCTGCTGGGCCTATGGCGACCGCTATACCGCGCGGGTCACTGTTAAGAGCAAGTAAAAACGGAACAGGGGTGCTTCGCTTCAAATCAGGCGGCGCCCCTGTTTAACTTTCACTTTTTTTAATAATGCTCAATAAGAAGGCAACCACTTGCGTGCGGCAGGCGCTTTTGACGAAGCAGCCTGCCTGTTCTTGACCATATAGTCCATAAATTTACAGGACGCTTATTTAAAGGAGCCACTTTATGCTTTTACAATTGAGCCAGATTAACACCTCTGTGGAACAGGGCATAGCGGATGCACCTTCCGTTGCAATGGCACAGCTGCGATTAAAACCTTCTCAGGTGCTTTCGGCCCGGGTGGTGCGCACATCGGTGGACGCCCGGCGGGGGCGCAGGCTGCCGGTACACTTTGTCAATACTGTGGCGATTGAATTGGCCGACGCGCTGGGGGAAAAACTGCTGAGAGAAAATATCAAAGCGCTTTCGCGCATAACGCCCCCGGCGCCTGTTGAAGTTAAAACGGGGGAGACACCGCTTCAACAACGACCGGTGGTCGTCGGTTTTGGGCCTGCCGGCATGTTTGCGGCGTTGCTGCTGGCGCAAAACGGTTATAGGCCCATTGTGTTGGAACGCGGCGCCGCCATGGAGGACCGGGTGGCGGCGGTTGAACGTTTTTGGCACAGCGGCGTGCTGGACCCTCAGACCAACGTCCAATTTGGCGAAGGGGGCGCCGGCACTTTTTCGGATGGCAAGCTGACCACCCGAATCAATGATCCGCTTTGCGGATATGTGCTGTCCGAGCTTGTGCGCCACGGTGCACCGCAGGATATTCTAATCAAAGCAAAGCCCCACGTCGGAACCGACCTTCTGCGCGGTGTGGTTAAAAGCATTCGCAATGAAATATTGACGCTGGGCGGTGAAATCCGTTTTCTAAGCCGCGTGGATCAATTTCTGGTCAGGAACGGCACAATTTGCGGCGTTGTGCATAATAGCGAAACATTGGCGGTTCAAGCGGTTATTGCGGCGGTGGGCCACAGCGCCCGGGATACCTTTAGGGCGTTGGCGCGCTGCGGCGCTGTGCTTGCGCCAAAAGCCTTTTCGGTTGGCGTGCGTATTGAACATTTACAAACCGAGATTGACAAATCGATATACGGTGACTTTGCCGGTCATCCGAATCTGCCCGCGGGGGAATATCAACTTTCTCATCGGGAGGGGCAACGTGCGGCGTACACCTTTTGTATGTGCCCGGGCGGCATGGTGGTTGCCGCTGCCTCCGGCGAGGGGCAGACGGTGACCAACGGCATGAGTTACCGTGCAAGAGATTTAAAGAACGCGAACAGCGCACTGGCTATTTCGGTGGATACCACCGATTATGGCAGCGGGTGGCAGGATGCCGTTGCCTTTCAGGAAAGATTGGAGCACGCTGCGTTTTGTGCAGCCGACAAAAGCTGTAAGGCGCCCTTTATGCGGGTGGGCGACTTTTTAAAACACCCCGTACACGGCGCAGGCGCAACGGTGGTGCCAAGCTACCCGATCGGTGTAAAGGAAGTTGACCTTACAACAATCCTGCCGCCACAGATAACCGATTTTATGCGCCATTCGCTGCCGATTTTGGGGCGAAAGCTTGCGGGATTTGATGCACCTGAAGCGTTACTCACCGGTGTTGAGACCCGAACGTCCTCCCCTGTACGGATAATGCGAAAAGAGGATTGTAAAGCTTTAAACATTGACGGTTTATATCCCTGCGGTGAAGGAGCGGGTTATGCCGGCGGCATTATGAGTGCTTCGGTGGACGGATTACGCTGTGCCCTGGCGCTGATGAACCGCTATACAAGGCCGATAAGCGACCAATAATATTGAATTGTAGGGGCGGCTATGGTATAATAGCCGCATTGTGGCTATTATACCGAGAGATTTCCGACGGCACGCCCCTTAACGGGGCTTGTTACCTTTTGATGGATAATAATACCGTCGTGCGGTAGCGGGCGTCTTGCGGCGCCAGCTTAAAGACGGTCGATCCTATCCGCCGACTTGCCCTCACGGGGGCTTTATTACCTTTTAATGGATTAAAAATACTGAGTGTGCCGTTTTTTGGCACAATAATAAAATTAAAAGGGGGCGTTAGAATGAAGGCATATATTTGGGATGTTCCCGAAGCACATGATGAAATCGCCAGTGCGCTGCACCGTGCATTGAATGTTCCTGAGCTGGCGTCGGTGGTACTGGCTTCCCGCGGCTATGATGCAGACGCTGCCAGACAGCTTTTGGCGTGCGAGCCTGAGGATGTTCTTTGTGACCCCATGTTGCTGTGCGATATGGTTCCCGCCCTCGAGACGATACGGGACGCCACTGAAAATGACGAATTCATTTGTATATTCGGCGATTATGACTGTGATGGCGTCGCTTCTACCGCGATGCTTAAAAGCTATTTCGAATCGATTGGCGCACGCAGCTGCTATTATATCCCGCACCGTGAAAAAGAAGGGTATGGCCTGAACATCCCCGCCATAGACGATTTACACCGGATGGGCGTTTCGTTGATTATCACGGTGGACAACGGCGTCACCGCCTTGGAAGAAATTAAATATGCCAATTCGCTTGGCATGCGGGTTGTGGTCACCGACCACCACCAGCCCAGAGAGACACTGCCCGCTGCGGCCGCCGTCATCAACCCTCACCGCATCGACTGCACCTATCCCTTTAAAGATCTTTCAGGTGTCGGCGTGGCGTTTAAGCTGCTTTGTGCAATGGAGGGAGAGCGCGGCGAGGAGCTTTTGGAACAGTACGCCGATTTTTTGTGCATCGGTACGGTGGCGGATGTCGTACCGCTCGTCGGCGAAAACCGTTGCTTTGTCAAGCGGGGGCTGGAGCTGCTGGCCGATTCGCACCGGCCGGGGTTACGCGCCTTGCTGGAGACGGCGGGCCTTACCGGAAAACCATTAACCGGAGAGTCGGTGGCTTTTGGGCTTTCGCCGCGCATTAATGCGGCGGGCAGGTTGGATTCGGCTGATATCGCTGTGATGCTGTTGCTGACCGAAAGCGAGGAAGAAGCCGCCGAACTGGCAGGACAGCTTGAGGCGCTCAACCAGAAGCGCCGCAGTGATGAAAAGAAAATTGCCGATGATATCGCCGTGCAGTTGCTGGCCGATTCGTCGTTGATACATAGCAGGATTTTGTTCTTTTCCGGTGAGGATTGGAACGCCGGCATTGTTGGCATTGTTTGCTCCCGCCTCGTCGAACGTTTTGGCAAACCCTGTCTGCTTGTCTCAACGCAGGGGGAGAATGCCAAGGGCTCGGGGCGAAGCGTCGAAGGGTTTTCGCTGATTGAGGCGGTGGCCGACTGCGCGGACTGCCTGACGCGCTATGGCGGGCACCCGATGGCGGCGGGCTTTTCTCTGCCAACTTCGCGGCTGGCGGAATTCAATGCCGGGCTTCAGCGTTTTGCCGCTAAGAATTATCCTGTTATGCCCGCATTGCGCCTCAAAGTGGATAGTGTTGTGCCGCCCGAGCTTTTGACGGTGGAACAGGTCAAGGGATTGGACTGTTTAGAGCCGTTCGGCAGCCAGAATCCGCCGCCGGTGTTTATGGTGGCGGATGCCCGGTTGGAGCGTGTTATTCCGTTGTCGGCGGGCAAATACTGTAAGTTGGGTCTGGTTAAAGGGAATGTTCGGTTCAATGTTCTATGCTTCACCGCCCGTCCGAACGGTTTTTGCGCTGTAGGCGGCGACGCGGTGGACATTGCTTTTTCAGCTTCGCTGAACGACTATCAGGGACAGCAGAGCGTTTCACTCAAGCTCAAGGGTATCCGGTTATCAAACAGCGATATGAGCCTGCTGGTGCTCGGCGAACAGCGCTATGACAGCTATCTCCGGCGCGAGAACCTCAGCGCGGCGCTGATTCCTTCCCGCGAGGAGACGGCGGTGGTGTACCGATATATCAAGCGGCAGGGCCCGGTGAATTTCTCGCCCAATGCGCTTTACTGCCATATCACCCAACAGGAGCCGATTGACTATTCACGGTTTCGCATCGCGCTCGAAGTTCTGCAGGAGCTGGGTCTGCTGCAAAAAACCGTCTCGCAGGATGTTGCGGTTCTGTCGGTTGACACCGCAGCCGCCCGCGTACAGCTCGAGCATTCTTCGATTATAAGGAGCTTACAGCAACAATTATGAACGACAGCCGACCAATCACAATCGAAGAGTTAAAAAGCTTCATTCTCCAGACCGGCAAAAGCTATAATCTGGAGGTTATTGAGCGCGCCTATCAGCTGGCTGAAGAGGCACATGGCAGCCAGAAGCGCCGCTCCGGCGAACCGTATATCATCCACCCGCTGGCTGTTGCCAAAATTCTGGTGGAGCTGGGAATGGATACCGAATCGGTTGCGGCGGCGCTGCTGCACGATGTGGTTGAGGATACCGAAATCGAAATGACCACCATCAAAAAGAACTTTGGCAACGATATTGCGCTTTTGGTTGGCGGCGTGACCAAACTGGGCAGAATTCCTTATTCATCTAAGGAAGAGCAGCAGTCCGAGAACCTGCGCAAGATGCTTTTGGCCATGGCGCAGGATATCCGCGTGGTCATCATCAAGCTGGCCGACCGATTGCACAATGCGCGAACTTTTCAATACCTCGCTGAGGAAAAGCGGCGCTATAAGGCGCTGGAGACGATGGAAATCTATGCGCCCATCGCCGACCGCCTCGGAATCCGCAAAATAAAAGAGGAGCTTGAAGATATTTCGCTGCGCTTTTTGGACCCCATCGCCTATTCCGAAATTGAAAGCCAGCTTGCTGCGCGCGAACAGCGCCAACAGTTTATAGCCAACATCAAACAGCGTATTTTTGAGCGTGTCAAACTGGAACACCCCAACGCCTATATCGAGGGACGCGTCAAGAGCATCTATGGCATCTACCGCAAGGTGTATGTTCAGGGCCGCGCTTTCGACGAGGTTTTTGATATTTACGCCGTGCGCGTCATCGTGGATTCGGTCATTGAGTGCTATAACATCCTGGGCATCATTCACGATATGTTCCGTCCCATTCCGAACCGCTTCAAGGACTATATTTCCACGCCGAAGCAGAACATGTATCAGTCGCTGCACACCACCGTGTTTGATAAGGAAGGCATTCCGTTTGAGACGCAGATTCGCACCTGGGATATGCATTATACGGCGGAATACGGTATTGCGGCGCACTGGAAGTATAAGGTTGGCATTCAGGGCAAGGATAAGCTGGAGGAGCGCCTTTCATGGGTGCGCCAGCTGATTGAAAACCAGCAGGACGGCGAAGGCGCCGAGGATATTGTCAGCTCGATAAAATCTGATATCGCCCCTGAGGAGGTCTTTGTGTTTACCCCCAAGGGCGACGTCATCAGCCTGCCCACAGGGGCCACCGTGCTGGATTTTGCCTATGCGATACACTCGGCGGTCGGAAACCGTATGACGGGCGCGCGCATCGACGGAAAGATTGTCTCGATTGATACCGAAGTGCAAACCGGCATGATCGTCGAGATTATCACCTCCAATTCCAAAACGCAGGGCCCCAACCGCGACTGGCTCAACATTGTCAAAACGACCGAAGCGCGAAACAAGATCCGGGCCTGGTTTAAAAAAGAGCGCCGCGAGGAAAATATTATCGAAGGCAATGCGATGATTGACCGCGAATTTAAACGCGCAAGTATTGCCCTCACCGACGAGCAGCGCGAGCAGCTTTTAACCGCTGAGGCAAAGCGCCAGCACCTGAACACCGCCACCGACCTTGCGGCGGCGCTGGGTTATGGCGGGCTGCCGTTTTCGCGCATTATGCCGCACCTGCGTGAGGAATACACGCGGCTTTACCGGCCCGAGCCGGTGCAGGCCACCATCGCCGTCAAGCCTAAAAAGGAGCGCAAGGATTCCTCGGGCGTTATTGTCGAAGGGCTTGAAGGCTGTCTTGTTAAATTTTCAAAATGCTGCAACCCACTGCCGGGGGATAACATCATCGGCTTTGTTACCCGCGGCTACGGTGTTTCAATTCATAAACGCGACTGCGTTAACGTCGTCTCGGCCATGAACGACGCTTCGCAGCGCGAGCGCTGGGTGCGCTGCGAGTGGGCCACGACCGTTAAAGAGACATTCCAGTCCTCTATTGAAGTCATTGGCAGCAATCGCTCCGGCCTGTTGGCCGAACTGAGTATTCTGCTTAGCAACATGCGCATTTCTCTGCACTCCTTTATGGCTAAGGAACTGAAAGACGGGCGCCTGAGCTTCAACATTACGATGGCCATCAGCGATTTGAACCAGCTCAACTATGTCCTGCTACAGATTAAAAAGATTCCGGGCGTCATTAAAGTGGACCGCGTTTCGGGTTGACGGGGTGGTAGCGTGAAAATCACGCTATTGATTCCGACAGCAGGAACCGCGGCTGATGCACGGCAAAAGCCATTCCGTTTTATGGTTTTTTGTGTTGGAAGATAAGGGAAAGGAATGGTCTTTTATGCGGGCAATTTTACAGCGGGTGCGCCATGCGGCGGTTTCGGTGGATGGCAAAACCGTGGGCAAAACCGACGGCGGCTATTTGATTTTGCTGGGCGTCAAGGTCGGCGATTCCGAGGAGCAAGCGCGCTTTCTGGCCAAAAAAACCGCCGAGCTGCGCGTTTTTACCGATTCGGAGGGGAAGATGAACCTCTCGCTGCTTGACGTGGGGGGCGGCGCGCTGGTTGTCAGCCAGTTTACGCTGTATGCCGACTGTAAAAAAGGACGGCGCCCTGCCTTTGTCAATGCCGAACGCCCGCCGCTGTCTGAAGAATTATACCTGCGCTATGTCGACTTTCTCCGCGAGGCGGGGATTCGCCAGGTGGAGACAGGCGTGTTTGGCGCACACATGCAGGTATCGCTTGAAAACGACGGGCCGGTAACCATCCTGCTCGATACCGAAGAAATCATGCCCAAACAACCCCAATAAAATAGCGGCGCGATGGCCGGCATTTTTTTGCCAGCCCAAGAAGAGAATGCAGGCGGGCTGACGTCCGCCAAAAGCAAAGCTGACAAACAGCGGAAAAGGCTTGCCAAGATAACCGCTGTTTTATGAGATATTCATATAAGGAGGGCTATGCCATGAAACTTTTGCATACCACACTGGGACCGATATCCACAAATTGCTATTTTGCGATTGACCCGAACGGCGAAACCGCAATTATTGATCCGGGTGCCAACCCGGCCCGCGTCAACCAGATTATTGAAGAAAATAACCTCAAACCCAAATATGTTTTGCTGACACACGGCCATTTTGACCATATCGGCGGCGCAAAGGGCATCGTTAAAAAGCATCCGGGCGTTAAAATTGTCATCGGCGAAAAGGACGCCCCCATGCTGCCCGCCGCCATCAGGAATGCCAACTGGCGGCAGTATATCAGCGATGAAGATTACCTGGACCTGAAGGCCGATATGCTGGTGCATGAGGGCGATGAAGTCACGGTGGGCGAGCTGACCTTCCGCGTACTGGAGACCCCCGGCCACACCCGCGGCGGTGTTTGCTATATCTGCGGGGACTTCATCTTTTCGGGTGACACGCTGTTCCGGCACGAGTGCGGCAGAACCGACCTTGACGGCGGCGATTACCCCACCATTTTGCGTTCGCTTAAAAAACTGCACGACCTGCCCGGCGACTACAACGTGCTGCCCGGCCATGAAGAGCTGACCACGCTGGAGGAAGAGCGCCACCATAACCCTTATATGAGGGAAGCATTGAAATGATTTTGATGACGCGCGGCTTTGCGCATACCTATGAAATAGAAATGCTGGCGCGTATGCTGTTTCCGGCGTTGTCGCTTGAATCTGTCGAGGCGCTGGCAGAACTGGACGCGGCACAGGATTATCTCCTCGCGGAGATGGCGCCCTGCGACAACGGCTGGCTGTTGCAGGTGGCGCTGCGGCAGGGCGGGCGCCTTTATAACGGGCAGGATACATTGGAATCAGGCCTTTCGGAAAAAGAGCGAGTGGTTGCACTCGCTCGAATTTTATACCGCACGGCACAAAAAAGCGGCTGCCGTGCATTGCGCTGGGGTATTTTGACCGGCATTCGCCCTGTCAAGCTTTTCCATGCGCTGGCGGCGCAGGGCCTGACCGAAGAGGAAGCCAGTACACAGCTTTGCGAACGCTATCTGCTGAGCGCGGAAATGGCGCAACTTGCCCAGACGGTCAGACGGTCTGAAAAACAAATTAACGACAAAAGTCTGCCGATGGGCTTCAGCTTGTATATTTCAATTCCTTTTTGTCCGCAGCGTTGCAGTTATTGCTCCTTTGTGTCACAGTCGGTGGAAAAAATGCAGCATATGGTGGCGCCCTATGTCGAGCAGCTTTGTGCTGAAATTGCCGAAATCGGCAGTATCGCAAAAGCTTTGGGCTTGACGCTGCAAACAATCTATTTTGGCGGCGGCACACCGACAACATTGTCTGCGGAACAACTTACCAAGATATTTTTACAAATTGCTCATGCTTTTGACCGGTCGAATCTGTTAGAATATACAGTAGAAGCCGGTCGACCCGACACGATTGACCGCGAACGGCTGCTGGCGCTCAAAGCGGCTGGTGTGACGCGTTTAAGCGTCAACCCCCAGACCATGAACGACGACGTCCTGTCCGCCGTGGGGAGAAAGCACACCGCCCTGCAGGTGGTGGAGGCCTTTGCGTTGGCGCGCGAGATCGGTTTTGAAAGCATCAACATGGATTTGATTGCGGGTTTGCCCGGGGATACCCCCGAAAGCTTCGAAAAATCGCTTAAAAAGGTGCTGGCGTTGAATCCGGACAACATCACCGTGCATACGCTGACATTAAAGCGCGCCAGCACGCTGGCTGAAGATTCACAGGCGGTTGCGCACCAGTATGCACGGTACGCCGAAGTAGCGCAAATGGTGGATACGGCGCGGCGGCTGGTCTGTGCGGCGGGATATGCGCCTTATTACCTTTACCGGCAGAAAAACGCGGTGGGCAGTCTGGATAACACGGGCTATGCCCGGCCCGGCAAAGAAGGGCTTTATAACGTCTTTATAATGGATGAGACACATACGATATTAGCTGCCGGCGCCGGCGCTGTCACCAAGCTGCGCGCCCCGTCCGGAGAGGATATTGAGCGAATTTATAATTTTAAATATCCTGCGGAATACCTCTCGCGTTACCAGGTGATATCGAATCGTAAGGAAAGGGTGAAACGGTTTTATGAAAATCATCAGCAAGGTTAAAAATTCTCATATTGATGTCGCTGAAATTAATGCGCTGGCCAAAAACCCGGCTGCGTTTATTACAAAGTGCGAAAAGGGCTATTATGATCAGATAGATGAAATTGCCGATCAGGTGCTGGGCAGCGATGGGCGCTATCGCGTCGTGCTGCTGGCGGGCCCTTCCTCATCAGGCAAGACAACAACGGCGTATAAGCTGTCGGAATCGTTTGCAAAAAACGGCGTCCACGCCCCTGTGGTATCCCTGGACGATTTCTTTTTGGGAATTGCCAGTTATCCCCGACTGCCCGACGGCACACCCGACATGGAATCGGTCGAAGCGCTGGATCTCCCGCTTATCAATGCAACGCTGGGCTGTTTGCTGGGGCAGGGGTGCGCGACTTTTCCGGTTTTTGATTTTAACAACAGCGCCCGTTCCGACCATAGCAATGTGATCGAGCTGGGTGAGCGCGGCGTGCTAATTGTAGAGGGACTTCATGCACTGAATCCCCGGCTGGTGGAGGTGCTGGATCAGAATGCGCTCTACCGCGCTTATGTCAGCACGCGGACAAAATATATGGACGGCGAAACCGAGGTGCTCACCCCTAAGGATGCAAGGCTCATCCGCCGGATGGTGCGTGACCACAATTTTAGAAACCGTTCTCCGCTCGATACGCTATTGGCGTGGGAGGATGTGCTGGACGGTGAGGAAAAATATATCTATCCCTTCAGGGACAGTGTGAACTATAAAATTGATTCCTCGCTGGATTACGAAGGCTGTGTTTTCCATCATTACATACTGCCGATGATTGAATCCCTTAAAAACGACAGAGTCTATTCTGGTAAGGTCAAACAGATTGTCGATTTGCTTGAAGCGTTTGACGACGTTGATTACCACTACATCCCGGAGGATTCTCTGCTGCGGGAATTCATTGGAAGTGATAGTCTGACCGTTTCAAAATAATGAATTTTCCGCCGTGCTTTTACCGGTTTTAAAATTTCTATTCCGCCTTTTTAACGGTGGCTAAAAGCACAAGCCCCAACGATAAGCATTGTATTTTTTGCCATATCGCGGTATAATATAAAACAATACAGTGAAGGGGTGTGGGGTTTATGTCTGCTTTTGGCAGTGTGATGAATATGGTGCGGGATGCTGCGAGTATAGCGACAAAAAAGACGGGAACGGCGGTTGAGCTTTCTAAATTAAAGCTGCAGATCATGCAGTTGCGTTCACAGATGCAGAGCACCTATGAGCGGATCGGTATACTAACCTATGAACAGCAGAAAAACGGAACCGATAATTTCGAGCTGGTTTCGGTTTGTATCAAGGAAGTGGATTCTCTTTTGGTACAGATTAATGAAATCAACGCCAGCATTGCTGCAATCAAAGATGGGATTAGATGCCCCAATTGTAATGCGGCGAACCCGGTTAACACAACTTATTGCAAAAGCTGTGGCGTGAATTTGACTAAAGGACGGGAATGAGACCTGACTAAATACTGCGAAGTAATATTCGCAGTATTTTTTTGCGCTGCACGCTGCGGTTAGCATATTCGCCCCTTCACGCAAAATAGGATTCAAGGGGGAGGGGAGACCATTGAAATCTAAAGGACAGTCGTTTGCATCGGGGGCGGCAACGCTGATGCTCGCAGCCGTAATCGTCAAAGTGATCGGCGCACTTTTCAAGATTCCGCTGACGCGGATTCTGGGTGGCGAGGGTATGGGCTACTACATGACCGCCTATAGCGTGTTTAATCCGATTTATGCGCTGAGCGTGGCCGGCTTTCCGGTGGCGGTTTCGAAGCTCACGGCCTCCGCAATCGCCAAAGGCCGCCGAAAAGACCGCCAGAGAATTATGTCGGTCGCTTTGGTTTTGTTTCCGCTTATCGGGTTGGTGCTCTTTGGGGTCATCTATTTTGCCGCACCGTTTTTTGTTGTGGTGGTCGGCAACCAAAATGCGCTTAAAGCGGTGCAGGCGATTGCACCCGCGGTGCTTTTCTGTTGTATAACCTCGGTTTTCAGGGGATACTACGAGGGTAGCCGCAATATGGTGCCAACGGCACTTTCTCAGGTTGTTGAAGCCGTTGTGAAGCTTTGCGTGGGGCTTTATCTTGCCTTTCGCTGTGTGGAGGGGGGGCTAGCCAGCTTTGAGAGCACCGGAAGCGTATTCGGGCTATCGGTAGCAGACCGCGCAGAGGCACTGACTGTGATTGCGCCGCACGCCGCGGCTGCCGCGGTTTCAGGCGTCGCAATCTCCACTGCGGCGGGCAGCCTGATAATTGCGCTATACCACATTGTGCAAAAAGGTGAAGCCCTGCCGGGGCAAAGCAGTATTTCCTCGGGTAAAACGGCGGCACTCCTGCTTGGAATGGCATTGCCGGTTTCGGCCGGCGCGTTGGTTACCAATATTTCGTCACTGATTGATTTAGTGTCGGTGATGAACCGAATCAGCTTGGCGGCGCAGAACGACTGGGAGGCTTTGTGCCACAGCCACCCCGGCGCCATGCTGCAAAACATGCATGCCGAACGGGTTGCCAATTTTCTTTACGGCTCTTACACAGGGCTGGCCGTTACAATTTTCAATCTTGTACCGGCGCTCACGGCTGCCATTGGCACCTGCGCGCTGCCCATGATTGCCGCACTGGCTTCTCAGGGAAGGCTTTCACTGCTGCGGCAGCAGGTGGAGTCGGTCATCCGTGTCACAATCATCATTGCCATGCCGATGGGCATGGGCATTTGTTGTCTTTCCGAACCGATTCTGTCGGTGATTTTTGACAGCAACCCGATTGAAGTGGCCATTGCGGCAAGGTTGCTGCGCCCGATGGGCATTGCGGCTGTTTTTGTGGCCGTCAGCGGTGCGGTGAACAGTATGTTGCAGGCCGTCGGGCGGGTTTATGTTCCGGTGAAGATGATGCTGGGCGGCGCAGCCATCAAGTTTTTAATTAACTGGCTGTTGATTTCAATTCCGGCGGTTAACATTTCAGGTGCACCATGGGGGACGCTGAGCTGCTACCTCTTTATTATGGTGGGCGGTACGGCTGTGCTCATGCGCACAATCGACGGTGATATCGGCTTATTCCCGATGTTTTTAAAGCCGCTGTTTGCATCACTGCTGTGCTGTATCACAGCGCGGAGTGCTTTGGGCGTTCTGCTGGGGCAGTATTCCGGCAGATTGGCGCTGGCGATATCCGTGGTCTGCGGCGGCGCTATTTATTTGGTTACGCTTTTGCTTTCCGGCGGAATACAGGAAAACGATTTGTATTTGCTTAAAAGTGACTCCAAAATTAAAAAACTGCTTTTATTATGCTGTAAATCCCCTTGCAAATCGCGTTATGATGCGGTAAAATAAGTAGGATGTTTTTACCGATAAAGAAGGAGAATTTAGGCCGGCATGGCGTTTCAGTTTAAAGAAAATTATCAGGTTTCCGATTTGATTAGAATTATGTCGCTGCTGCGGAGCAAAAATGGATGTCCGTGGGATTTGGAGCAGACGCATGAAAGCATCCGAAAGAATTTAATAGAAGAGGCTTATGAGGTTGTCGAGGCCATTGACGCGAACGATTCTAAAATGCTGTGCGAAGAGTTGGGCGACCTGCTTTTGCAGGTGGTGTTTCACAGCCGCATCAGCGAGGAGGCCGGCGACTTTTCAATCGACAATGTAGCGGATGGTATCTGTAAAAAATTAATTTTACGGCATCCGCATATTTTTGGCGATATAGTGGTCAATAATTCTAAACAAGTTCTCGAGAACTGGGATGATATTAAGAAAAAAGAAAAAGGACAAACGACTGTTTCTGAAACGCTTCACAGTGTGCCTAAGGTTCTGCCCGCGCTGATGCGCAGTCAAAAGGTTCAAAAGCGTGCGGCAAAATCAGGGTTTGACTATCCCGGCGTGGCTATGGCCTTGGCTGACCTTGAAAGCGAGATTGCCGAGCTGAAGAGTGCCATGGCTAATCAAGACGATCCGTCTTGCTGCGAAGAACTGGGTGACGTGCTGTTTTCGGCCGTGAATGTCGCGAGAATGCTCGACATAGATGCCGAAGAAAGTCTGACGGCGTCCTGCAATAAGTTTATAAAGCGGTTTGACGCTGTAGAGCTGCTTGCAGAGCGTGAAAATGTGGATTTGAAGCACGCGCCGCTTGATCGGTTAAACAAGCTTTGGCGTGATGTAAAAAACGCACAGGGCAAATAAGTAAAGATGTAAAAATTATTGGAGGTTTTATTACTATGACAAAAGCAGATCTGATCGGAATTGTTGCAGCAAAAACCGAGCTTTCCAAGAAGGATAGTGAAAAGGCTGTTAACGCTGTTGTCGATGCTATCACGGAGGCTCTTGTTGCCGGAGAGAAGGTTTCTCTCGTCGGTTTTGGTGCTTTTGAGGTAAAGACCCGCGGCCCCAGAAAGGGCATTAACCCCAGAACGAAAGAGGAAATTACCATTGCCGCTTCCAAGCTGCCTTCTTTCAAGGCTGGCAAGGCGCTTAAGGACGCTGTCGCCGAGTAAGCGTAATAATTGATAGAATTCACATAGCCGGCGCACAGGTTTAGCTTTTGCGCCGGCTTATTTGTATTTGGAGGAAACATGAGACTGGATAAATATCTCAAAGTGTCACGGCTTATTAAGCGGCGCACCGTTGCGAATGAGGCCTGTGACGCCGGACGTATTTTGGTCAACGACAAGGTGGCGCGCGCCTCGTACGATGTCAAAGTTGGGGATATAATCACTGTTGGATTGGGCGCCAAACCATTGAATGTTCGGGTTATTTCGGTGACCGAGCATGCCAAAAAGGATGAGGCGTCTGACCTTTACGCCGTTATAGAATAGCGCTATAGGCGTGTGCCGCTATTTTGGAACAGCTGCGTGGGCATTTGCATATTTGACTAGGCCATTGTAATCTACAATTTTAATTGCCTTACGTAACAAAAACATGCCCGCCTTTTAAAGCCAATAACCGTATTAATCTGCTGCCGGGTTGTCTTTTTGCGGCATAACCTTTGCGTGCAGGCTCATACAATAGGATGTATGAGCCAACGTGCGGGGAGGTAAGCCATATGGCAGAGGATAAAAACATGCTGCTGCGGCAGCAGCACAAGGTTGTGATGGATGGCAGGCGCGCGCTGACCATCACCGGCGTAACGGATATTGACAGCTTTGACGAACAGATGGTCGCTGTTTTTACCGACGTCGGCGAACTGGTCGTGCGGGGCAGCAATCTGCATCTGGGGAAGATTGACGTGGAATCGGGTGAGCTTGCGCTCGACGGCGAAATCGATTCGCTTGAATACACCGATAACGCCTCTTCACGCCAGAGCTTGTGGGGCAGGCTGTTTCGCTGATGACGGATATACCGCTGTTGTTGACGCTTAGTGCCGAATGCCAGTATTTTCTGCGCGCCTGTTTGCTCGGCGCGGCGCTTGGCGTTTTTTTTGACTTTTTTCGTATTCTGCGCCGCTCCTTTGGCGGCGGCACCATTCTCATCTGTCTGCAGGATTTGTTTTACTGGCTGGTCGTGGGGTATGTGACTTTCAGCTTTTTGCTGAGGTATTGCGACGGCCGGCTGCGCTGGTTTGTTTTTTTCGGCGAGCTGCTTGGGTGGATTCTTTTCAGGCTGACCTTGGGCGGCTGGTTTGTTGCATTCGGAAGTGCTGTTTTAACCCTGATCATACGGCTGGTCACCGGTATTTTCAAGCTGTTGCTCCGGCTTATCCGGCTTTTGATTAAAGCCATTACAGCGCCATTTTTATTTTTATACCGCGTTTTCGGCACACGGATAAAAACGGCGGCTGTTAATCGTGTCAATCATGTAAAAAAAGTATGTCGTAATCGCAAATTTCGCTTGAAAAAGCAACTGAAATTATTGTATAATCGCTATATACCGCATTTTGGCGGCGGACTTCACCGGGTGAAGCAGGGAGGGGTAAATATGTCAAAGCGCAAAAAGCGTAAAGCAAATTGGCTTGTGCGCTTCTTTATGCTTTGCTTTGTTGGCTATGTTGCTATCTCACTGATTGGAATGCAGGTTGAAGTAACTGCGAAACGGCGGCAGCTTTTGGCGTTGCAGCAAAGCATTGAACAGCAAAAGCGCATCAATGCTGAAACGGAACGTCTTCTCAACGGAGAAAACGATGAGGAATATATTGAACGCGTAGCGCGGGATAAACTGGGATATGCTTATCCGGATGAAAAAATTTTTATCGACCGTTCCGGAAATTAACACAGGCACATAAGTTGACAGGATAATAATTTTGGGAGGATCTATTCATTTATGGCGGTTGAAGTCGGGTCTATTGTAGAAGGCAAGGTCACAGGTATTACAAAGTTTGGAGCCTTCGTCGAACTCCCGGGTGGGAAAACAGGAATGGTTCACATTTCTGAAATCGCAGCTACATACGTTAAAGAAATTCGCGATTTTCTTCAGGAAAATCAAGTTGTTAGCGTAAAGGTGATTGCCATTACCCCTGAGGGCAAGGTCAATCTGTCCATTAAACGCGCGATGGAACAGGTGCCGCGCACCCCAAACGCAGGGCCGCGCCCGGGTCAAGCGCATGCGCATCGGCCGGCGCCTCCTCCCAGACGCACAGGTCCCGGCAGTGACATTGATTTTAGCCGCCAAAATAATGCGCCGCAGAGTTTTGAAGATATGCTCAGCCGCTTTAAGCAGACCAGTGATGATAAAATGTCGGATATCCGGCGCAATTTGGACAGCAAGCGCGGCAGCGCCGGCCCCAAGCGGCACAGCAAATAACTTGGTTGGCCGTTGGATAAATAACTTGGCACAATCTGAAAGTGTGGCAGATTATTGAATATGGCGCAGACAGGGGCTGTCGACGCGGCCCCTTTTGCGTTTAAACCACGCGCTGAGAGTCAGCGGGTTAAACGCGGACGTCTCTGGATGAATGTGATCGTTCATTTGGAGACGCCCGTTGTTGTTTGGAGGATTTATGCTTATAACGAACGTCAGGATTGAAACAATGCAGGGGGAGGACGTGTCAAACGGTTTTATTCGCACCAAGGGCGAAAAGATTATTGAAGTTGCGTCCATGACGCAACTTGTGTGCGAAGCGGATGAGACCTGCTATGATTTTTCCGGTGCCTGGGCGCTGCCCGGGCTGGTGGATGCACACAGCCATCTGGGCCTTTTTGGGGACGGATTGGGCTTTGAGGGGGAGGACGGCAACGAGATTTCGGATCCCGTAACCCCGCAGCTGCGTGCGATAGATGGTATTAACGCGCTGGATCGCGGTTTTTCGGAAGCGTTGGATTACGGCGTGACGACCGTTATCACCGGGCCGGGAAGCGCCAACGCTATCAGCGGGCAGTCGGCTGCCGTTAAAACCGGCGGCTGCTGTATTGACGACATGCTGCTGTTGCCCGCGGCGGCCATGAAATTTGCACTGGGCGAAAACCCCAAGAGCACTTATGCGCCGCGCTCTCAGACGCCCGGTACCCGTATGGCGACCACGGCGCTGATTCGGGAGGCGCTTTACAGTGCGCGCCGCTACCAGGAGGATTACGAGCGCTTTGAGCAGGACGAAGAGGATGAGCTGGATCCTCCCGAGTTTGATGCCAAGAGCGAGGCGCTGCTGCCGGTTTTGCGGGGCGAACTGCCGGTGCATATCCATGCCCACCGCGCCGACGATATTTTTACCGCGGTCCGCATTATGAAGGAGTTTTCACTGCGTGGGGTTATTATTCATGCGACCGAGGCGTATCTCGTGGCTGAGCGTTTTGCCACCGAGGGCGTTCCGGTGGTGTGTGGGCCCATTTTAGGCACCCGCAGCAAGCCCGAGCTGGTAGGTATGTCGCGGGAGGCGCCGGCCATTATGCTGCGGCATGGGATCAAAACAGCGATTTGCACCGATCATCCCGAACTGCCGCAGGAATTTTTGATGCTCTCAGCTGCCATTGCCCATCATGCGGGTATGCCGCGGGAAGCGGCATTGCGTGCCGTTACCAGTACCGCCGCTGAAATTTGCGGCATTGCAGACCGGGTAGGATCGTTGGCAGCGGGCAAGGATGCCGACATCGTCATTTATAAAAATGACCCGATTCTGGGGCTAGAAAAGCCGCTGGCGGTGTTTTTAAACGGCAACAAGGTGCGATAACTGCCCTGACGGGCGCTTTTGTCTTAAAGGGCTGCAAATGCCTTTTATGCTGCGGCGATTTCATTCACTTTTCCTGAATTATACAAAGAATAATTACGTTTCGGACATTCCGGGGGAGGGCAGGCCCTCCCTTTGTTTTTTGACTGTTTGCATGTTTAAGAGCATTTTCTCGACAGGCGCTACAGATAAATCATTTGTCAAAATGTATTTTATGTGCTATAATTAAAACAGCAAAATTCATCGAAATGCTTTTCTAATCAAAAGCACAGGAAAGGGGTACTTTTATGAACATCTCAATCACTGCACGCAAAACCACCGTTAAGGATTCCTTTCGCGACAAAGTAGAGAAAAAGCTTAAAAAGTTTGATCGCTTCTTCGATGATGAAGCCAAGGCGGCGGTTGTCGTCACCAATGAACGTGACCGCGACACCGTTGAGGTTACCATTACTGCTAACGGTATGATTTTCAGATCCGAAAAAACAACCCCCGACCGTTCCGATTCCCTGGAGGTTGTCTGCGACATATTGTTTAAGCAAATCGTTAAAAATAAATCCAAGCTGATTAACCGCGTGCGCGAAAAGGCATTTGAGAACATTGAAGCTTCCGATTTGCCGGATGAGGTAGAGCGCGCATTTAATATTGTCAAGCATAAAAAATTCCCGGTGCATGCCATGTCGGTGGATGAGGCCATTTTGCAGATGAACATGCTGGGGCACCAGTTCTTCGTTTTTGAAAATGGAGAAACCGGCAAAATTAACATCGTATACAGCCGCCATGATAACAGCTACGGACTTATTGAGCCCATTAATTGATGCTGCAAATGGTTGATAAGCCGGATAAATTTTAACCAGAGCGGCAGTGCCCTGACTGTGGGGCACTGCCGTCATTTGAAAGGAAGGGAAAATGGCCTTTTTGACGCTCGCATGTCCGTGCCTGTTCGGATTGGAAAGTGTGCTTTCAGGTGAGATTAAACGTATTGGCGGTCAGGATATTGAAGTGACCGATGGCCGGGTATGCTTTAAGGGCAGCCCTCAAATGATTGCGCGCGCAAATGTTTTATTGCGCACGGCGGAGCGCGTACTGATTGTGGTGGGCGGTTTTCGCGCTGAAAGCTTTCAGGACCTGTTTGAGGGCGTCTATGCGTTGCCCTTTGAGCATTATATCGGCAGTGCCGATGCATTTCCCGTCAAGGGCTGGTCGCTTAATTCCAAGCTTAAAAGCATACCGGACTGCCAGGCCATCATTAAAAAAGCAGCGGCCAAGCGTCTGGGTGAGCACTACGGCAGAGAATGGCTGCCTGAGACCGGGCCGGTGCACCAGATTCAGTTTTCCATCATGCGGGACGTTGTCACCATTATGATTGATACCTCGGGCAATGGATTGCATAAGCGTGGCTACCGCCCTGCTGCCAACGCTGCGCCTATCAAAGAGACGCTGGCTTGTGGCATTGCCGACCTTGCCCGCGTGCGGGAGGATACGCTGGTGGTGGACCCGCTTTGCGGCTCCGGTACGCTTTTGATTGAAGCGGCAACCAAAGCATTGCGTATCGCACCGGGTTTAAAGCGTCATTTTGCGGCTGAGCGCTGGGGCCTTGTGCCCCCGGAAGAATGGCAGCAGGTCCGTCAGGAAAGCTTTGAAGCCATTAAGCGGCGCGGCGCTTTTCAGGCCATTGGGTCGGATATTGATCCGCATTCTGTCCGGCTGACACGTGATAATGCACAGCGCGCAGGTGTTGGCGTTAAAATTGATTGTAATGTTGCAGATGTTGCGTCGTTTGTACCGCCGGAGCAACCGTTTACGCTTTTAACCAACCCGCCATATGGTCAGCGCATGCTGGAGCTGCATCAGGCGGAAGAGCTGTACCGCACTATGGGTCGGGTTTTTGTACCGGGAGAGGGCAGAAGCTATTATATCATCAGCCCGCACGAGCATTTTGAAAACCTGTTTGGCCGGCAGGCCAGCCGCCGTCGAAAGCTTTATAACGGCATGGTGAAGTGCCAGCTCTATATGTTCTTTTAACTTTGTTGTGCGAATCAATACCGCCGACGCTGTTTTGGTTACAGCGTCGCGGTATTTTATATACAGGCGCTTTATACTGCTCCGGGTTAAAAACGACGACAGCTTTACGGCTAATTTTTGCCGTCTGTCGTTGTCGTCTTTGGTGGTCGTCAGTCAACCGGCATCCTCTTCTTGGACCGACAAAAAATATCTCTCAAATTTTGTCCGCCGATTGAGCCTTAAACAGTATTATCATAATAGTCATTTTAATGAAAAATAGCCCCAGTATCGGTGTCGATAGCGGCGGAAACTTTGTTAAAGCTGTCGTAACCTTACCTTTTTATTCATTTTGTGAAACAAGGTGTTGACGCTGATTGTCCGGCGACATATACTGTGAATAGCCGCTTTTGACCTGTGGGGTTGCGTTATTCTAAGCAGATGACAGGATTGGGTCGTATTTTCATTAAGCGGTCTACCACGGAAGGTTCCAAAGTGCCGCTGGCACTGCGGAAGATTGCACAGCCAGTTGCGGTATTTATATCAAGGTTACCCGTTTGATTGACGCTGCGTCTTTTCAAAAGAGAGCGCTATCCGGCTGAATACAGGCCGGTGCTGAAACCGCAGAGCTGCAATGGGGTACCGGTCATAATTTATGCAGATTTTAGGAGGTCATAGTGATGTCAAAGTATGAGCGCATCTACAATTTCTCGGCGGGTCCTTCAATGCTGCCCCTTGAAGTGCTTGAAGAATGCAACCGCGACATGTACAACTACCACGGCAGTGGTATGTGTGTGATGGAGATGAGCCATCGATCTAAAGTGTTCATCGAAATTGCGCAGGATGCGGAAAAGCTACTTCGCGAAGTGATGCAGATCCCCGAAAATTACAAGGTGCTGTTTATGCAGGGGGGCGCCAGCTTACAGTTTGCGGCACTGCCGCTGAACTTAAAGCGCAATGACACCGCCGATTACGTCAAGACCGGAAATTTTTCGTCAATTTCGGCAAAAGAAGCTGCTCAGTTTATCAATGTCCGTATTGCGGCCAGCTCGGAAGATACAAAATATGACCGCATTCCGCAACAGAATGAATTGAAGCTTGACCCCGATGCCGACTATGTGCATATCTGTCTGAATAATACCGTGTACGGCACCAAGTTCCCGTACATCCCCGAAACCGGCGATGTCCCGTTGGTCGCCGATATTTCAAGCTGCATCCTTTCAGAGCCGCTGGATGTCAGCCGGTTTGGCGTGCTGTATGCGGGCGTACAGAAAAATATTGCGCCTGCCGGCATGGCGCTGGTTATCATCCGTGAAGATCTGATTCAGGAACCCGCCGCAGGTACGCCGGTCATGCTCAACTATAAGGCGATGGCCGAAAAAGAGTCGATGTATAACACCCCCAATTGCTGGTGCATTTATGTCACCAAGCTGGTTTTGGAATATATTAAGGCTATAGGCGGCGTGACCGAGATGCAGCGCCGGAATATCGCCAAGGCGGCGTTACTTTACGATTATCTCGATGCCAGCAAACTGTTCAAGGCCGGTGCCGAAAAGGGCAGCCGCTCGATCATGAACATTATTTTCACAACAGGGAATGAAGAGCTGGACGCCCGGTTTGTCAAGGAGGCTTCTGCGCTCGGCATGTCCAACCTCAAGGGGCACAAGGTTTTAGGCGGCATGCGCGCATCCGTTTATAACAATATGCCGTACCAGGGCGTAGAGGCGTTGGTGAACTTTATGCGCGCATTTGAAGAAAAGCACGGCTGAGGATTAATTTTATAAGTGCCGGCTTATTCATAACAGCAAATTGCTGTCCGGTGCCAAAATGTATCATGGCGAAGCGGGGTGCTCTAAAACGGGTTTAACTGTTTTGCGGCGCCCTGCCTCTGTTTATAATAGGGAGTGTCAATTTTTAATGAAATGTGTAATCTTTTTAGGCGATGGTATGGCGGATGAGCCCATTGCCGGTTTGGGCGGCAAGACGCCGCTTGAGGTAGCAAAACACCCGAACATCGATCGCATAGCAACCGATGGCATCATGGGTATGAGCGTCACGGTTCCGGAAAATTTACCGGCCGGCAGCGATATTGCCAACCTGTCGATTATCGGTGTAGACCCCTCGAAGTGCTACACCGGCCGTTCTCCGCTTGAAGCGGTCAGCATGGGGGTCACGCTTGGCGAAAACGATGTAACCTACCGCTGCAACCTTGTGACGCTCTCAGACGAAGAGGCGCTGTCTGAGCGTACCATGCAGGACTATTGTGCAGGTGAAATTTCCAGCGAGGAAGCCGCACAGCTTATTGCCGTGATGCAGCAGCGCTTCGGTTCGGAGAAAGTTGAGTTTCACCCGGGCGTCAGCTATCGGCATTGTCTTGTGCTCCGAGACGGCAGCACGGGCGCGCAGCTTGTTCCGCCGCACGATATTTCCGGCAGAAAGCTGGGTGAAAGTTACATACCGCAGGGCACCAACAGCGACCTGCTGTTGGAGATGATGGCATACGCCACCGAAGCTTTCCGCCATCATCCGGTCAACCTGGCCCGCATCGCGCAGGGAAAGAACCCCGCAACGTCGGTGTGGTTTTGGGGCGAGGGAACGCAACCCAGGCTGCACAATTTTGAGCAGCAATACGGATTGCGCGGCGGGATGATTTCTGCGGTTGACTTATTGCAGGGTATCGGCCTTTCGATGGGGATGAAGGTGATACCCGTTGAGGGGGCAACCGGCAACTACCACACCAACTTTAAGGGCAAGGGCGAGGCTGCTATCAAGGCGCTGCAAGAGGATTGTGATTTTGTCTATATCCATGTGGAGGCACCCGATGAATGCGGACACCAGGCCCAGCTTAAAGAAAAAATCTGGTCTATTGAACAGATTGATTCCCAGATCATCGGACCGGTGATGACGGCGCTGGAGCAAAGCGGTGAGGATTGGGCCGTTATGGTCGCACCCGACCATCCGACGCCGATCGCGCTGAAAACACACACCAGAACGCCTGTTCCGTTTGCATACTGCAAAAAAGGACAAAAGGGGACACAACCCCGCCGTTATAATGAAAAGACGGCGCAGGCCACCGATGTTTTTGTGCCAAAAGCACATGAGCTGCTGGGACTGCTGCTTTCCGAAAAATAGTCTGTTTAAATAACCTGTAGAGGGGGAGGAAGAGGGCAATGCTGACACAAACAGGCGGTATCCTTGACTCGCTGAGGGCGCTGACGCTGTTTTCAGTTTTTGTTCGTTTTGCCCTTGCGGTGCTGCTGGGCGGCGTTATTGGCGTGGAGAGGGGAAAAAAGCGCCATCCGGCGGGGCTTAGAACGCATCTTTTGGTGTGTATCGGTTCGGCTTCGGTTATGATGGTGAGCCAGTATATCATCAACACGATGGATAGTGCGTCCGACCCAAGCCGTCTGGGTGCGCAGGTTATCAGCGGCATCGGCTTTTTGGGGGTGGGCACCATTGTGGTGACTGGCCGCAATCAGGTAAAAGGGCTGACGACAGCAGCGGGATTGTGGGCTTCGGCCTGTATGGGGCTTGCCATCGGTATCGGCTTCTACGAAGGAGCCGTCATCATGTGCCTGTTCCTTTATCTGGTGCTGGCCGTGATAGACCGTCTGGACGCCGAATATGTTAAATACTCCAACAAATGTCAGCTCTTCGTCGAATATGACAAGACGGTTCATTTGGGACAGATTATCGAAGTCATCCATTCTCTGGACTGGTACGTCACCAATATTGAATCGATAAGCGAAATAGGGTGTAATATTTCAATGGTGATTGGCATCAATCACGACGGTAAAAAAGTGGATCATCGTGTTTTGACCGCGGCGCTGAAAAACATACCCGGTTTGTTTTCCGCACAGGAGCTTTAATATAAGCGTTAAGTTCATTTGCTTTATGGCCTGAAAAAGTTTATCCCGACCGCCGCAGGTATCTGCGGCGGTTCGCCTGTCAAAGAACGCTTTCTTACTAAAGAATTGCACAAATTAAAGTTTTTGGTCAAGCTTTTTTCAAAAAGCTTGCGTGCTTCATTCTTCAAAAAAGCGCAGGAGGGGCAGCCAAAACAGTCCGGGGG
>JAEWLW010000004.1 GCA_023457355.1 Bacillota bacterium
TTCCCAGGAGGTCTTATTTTCGTTGAGCGGTTCGTCGGCAATGTGTTGTGTGTAGATGTCGAGCCAACTGCGGCCGCTTCCGTCATCGATCATTCTGGAACGCAAATGCTCCTGCAGAGCCGGAAAATACGCTGCGATGTATCGTTGCACGCGCGGGTCGTCATGGGGCAGACGTTGATAAACATAGGAGCCCTTGCCGTCGGGGACCGGTACGTTGGCCCAGAAAGGATCGGTCCACCCGTTGCGGGACCGCTTGGCGAAATGGTTGGCCTCGATCAGCCGTACGTCGGCGTGTCGGAGCAGGAATTCGATCGTTTTGTCCATCCGTGAGAAATCGAACGTCAGCCCTTTGCCGTCGGCTGTCGGAACCGGCGTTCCCGTTTCGTAGAGCAACCAGACGTTCTGACCATAGGCCGAGGCGGTTTCGACGAGCCGCCGCATACATTCCCAATAGGCCGGTGAATCGTCCTCCACGGATTCGTTGTCGTTCATGAAAGAGAATTTATCGGGGAAATACCAGTTGGTAACCAATAACGACTGTTCGGGAAGCGTGACCGGATAAACTTGTATGGTGAATTGTCGGTCGGCAACGATCCGCTTTCCGTTCTTTAGCCCGGAAATGCGTACCGATCCTTCGTAAAGCCCCGCTTCGGCATCGGCCGGAATCGGAATGTCCAACCAGAGCAAAGCTGTCCCGCCTGCGGCGATAGATACGGTGGTGTCGGTCAGAATGGGATCGGGATATTCTCCGGACGGTGATTGCAGGGCATCGGGGGCCGCCGGCACGTAGGCGTGGGAAGCCTGTACGTTCCGGACCCAGCCCAGAACGGCTTTGTCGAGCGAAGTTCCCTGCTCTGTTTTAAGACTCCGAAGGACAGGAGTCATTGCCGCTACGGAGTCGTCAGCGGAGATAACGAATTGCAGAACGGCGTTCTCGCCGCGGGCCACGCGAACGGTATCGTCCCCGGCAGGAGGGTAAACGATTCCGGGAAGAACATTGGTCAAAGGATCGATGACGCGGATCGTGAGTCCGCTTTCACTACAGGCTACCGGTAGCATCAGGAGTGCAGGGCAAAGAGTCCGGATCGTCCGGTTGACGAGAAGTCGGAGCGGGGAAATGTTCATTTCGGGTTCGGTTTGAATTCTTAATTGCATTGCGGGAAAACAGTAAGCCGGAGTTCCGTGCATCCGTAGGGAATCAGTTCGAGATATTCGATACGGTCGGATACGGCGCGGGCTATCCCTTCGGCCGGAAGGCGCGGCGTGTAGCGTCCTTTTTCCAATTCCCAGTCGATCGGTTTGACGGGAACCGAGATTTTCACGGGCGTATGTTCCGGATCGAACGGATAGCTTCCTGCGGCTGCGGGTTTTGTCCGAATGACCTTCAGGGGTATGACCGGATCGGAGCGAAGGGCATAGTTCCAAGGTCCGGCAGGCTCGATGCTCCAGCATTCGAATTCGGGGTTGCCGGGAACTTTGCCGTTCATATTCGCATAGACCGTCCGGTCGGCTGTTTTCCGCTGGGGAACAGGATAGGAGAAGAGCAGAGGTCCGCGCTGCACGTAGATTCCCTGTCCGGGAACGGTGTTCATGACGGGTTGCATGCTGAGACACAACCGAATCCGGTCGCCGTTCCTGAATTTGCGCCGGAGGGTCACGAACGTGCCGGCGGGACATGCGTCTCGCCACAGTTTGCCGTTGACATATATTTTGGCATCCCTGCACCATGCGGGAATGCGCAGCAGAAACGGGATATCCGTCCTCTCTTTCAGGCCGAAGGAGAACTCGATCTCCCCGTCAAACGGATAGGAGGTCCGCTGTGCGATGTGGCACTGTCGGCCGTTCGGCAGGTCGAACGTTGCAGCCGAAGGTCCGTAGAGCGCAGCGGCAATAGAGCCGTCTTTCCCGCGTAGCCACATATGTGCGACGTAATTGGGCATGAAACGGTGAACGTTTCCGGCGCAGCACTCCGTTTCATGCGTCGGCCGGAAAGCCATCCAGGTCGAACCGTGGAAGAATTCGTTGTGATTTGAACGCCCCGTTGCGATTACCTGATTGACGGACGAGAAATACTGCAACGATCGGAAATCCTTGGTAACGGCTCCTAGTCCGGCATTGAAGACCGCTTTTTCTATTTTGTCAGCCCACCGGACTTCGCCCGTGGTCAGGAGAAATTGCTCCAGCGTCCAGGTGTAGTCGGAAATGTCGCAGGTTTCGTGACTGTTGATGACGTTCCCGTTTCCGACGAGCGCTTCCGCACTGGCCGGAACGCCGTCGGGGAGCATGTGGTCGCGGGTGAGCTTGCGTTCGGCGTTGAGTGCAAGGTCCAGGTAATATCGTTTGCCCGTATAGGCATAGAGCAGCATCGGGAGTTTCAGTTCTTCCATGCAGGTGACGCCATGCATGACGAACCGTTCGTCGCCGGCCGCGACTGCGGGCGTCAGGTCCCCGAATTTTCCGCCATTGTAGGCTCTCTCGCAAATATCCAGCAACTTCGCATTGCCGGTTTTGCCGTAAGTCCACAACATTCCCTCGATGCTGACGATGTTGCGCCATTTCTCGACCTGCTCCTGCGTAAAGTTCATGTAGTGCCTTTCCAAGGCTGCGGGGATCGCCGGATCGCCCGTGCGCTCGTAATAGGCTTGCAGCACCCGGAAGTAGACACACATGGGCCACATCGACTCAATCGCTTTGTTGCCCAAAACACCTGTGGACGATGCGTTGGCCAGCGTGTAGCGAATCCCCTCCTCGGCTTTGGCGATCATCTCCCGATCACCGAGCAGGTAACCCAGGCGGAGCAGACCGTCGGTGTAATAGGCTGTCTGCTCGTAGCGCCACCAGTCGCTTCCGTAGGTTTCGGTGTTACGTCCGATCTCACCCGCCCAAAGGCAGGAGTCGTACGGATAGGACATCGCCTCGGGATGTCCCGTAAGTCCCGTTTGTTGGCGGTGGAGGAATTCCTCGATCCAGCCCTGCGGCTCTATGCAGCCGATCATGCCGCCCTGAAACTGGGCATAAGGGGCCTGGGCGTTCGTCGCGGTACCGACGAGGCAAAGTGCAATAATTGAAAACAGCTTCTTCATGCGATTTCTTGACTATTTGTATTTTTCGACTCTTGCATCCCGGATGACACCTTTCCAGTCGAGCCCGAAAGCGAAATCATATGTATTTCCTTCCGAGTCCGTATAACAAACCATATCTCTCGGAACGTCTTCATGCTGCTGTTCCACGGTTTTCATGTCTGCGGGCAATTGCATCGGCAGAAGTGCCGACGGTTCCCGCCGGCCGGAGATAATATCCAGCACGGCCTGACGCTGTACCCCGAAAGCAAGCAGTATGGCATCGGCCGAAGGTTCGAATTCGGCCGGAACGAACGGTCTGGTCGTGGAAACAACAGCCACGACGGGCTTGTCTCCCATCTGCCGTTTCGTTCCGAGTACCCGTTTCAACTCTTCCCGGTTGGAACTCCGGACGGTTTTCCCGCGGTAACTCCGGTCGATGGACGGTTCTTTCGGGTCCCCGCCGGCAATACTCTCGGGGCGTGCGTGGCGGGCCGTGTAGTCGCCGTATTGCAGGCTGATCGGGACATAACCGTTGCCGCCCTTTTCCCGATCGGCCGCATCGTATCCGCAGCCTCCGTCGGGTTCGTCGATAAAAACGATCGCGAAGTCGGCATTTTCGGGGCTTTCTGCCAATTCGTAATATTGTTTGACCAAAGAGGTGTCTACAGGTAGGCGGGATTGTCCGCATTCGGGCAGATATACGCTCCGGCGGGTCGATGCGGGCAGGGTTCCCGCCCGGTTTTTCAGCAGGACGACCGACCGGAGCTGCGCTTCGTAACCGGCTTGCATAAATTCCGGATTCCCGACCGTCGCTTCCGTCCGGTCCGGGTCTACATAGGGATTTTCGAACAGACCGGTCCGAAAAATATTGAGCAGCAACCTTATGGCGGAACGTTCGAACCGCTCCCGGGCAGATTTTTCGCCGAATTCGGCGGTCCACATTCGGTAGGCTTCCAGCACGGGACCTTTGTCGTTGTTGCCGCCGAACTGGTCTACTCCGGCTTTGAGCGCTTCGTAATGCCGCTGCGGGATGCTCAATGCCTCCACTCCCCAGCATTTGCCGTCAGCCTCCTCGATGCTGGAATAGTCGTGCGTGATGCCCCAATCCGTGCAGACGACGCCGTTGTATCCGTATCTGTTCCGCAGCAGATCGGTGACGATATATTTGCTAAAACCGTTGCCGACCTTTTTTCCCGAGGGGTCCACCCCGTGGGAAACCGTATAATAGGGCATGACGGCTGCGGCCTTTCGTGTCTTGCCGTTGAGGCGGAAAGCTCCTTCCACAAAGGGCCGGATGTGTTGCTCGAAATTTCCGCCGGGGTAAACAGTGTATTTCCCGAAGCTGAAATGGGCATCCCGTCCGCCTTCTTCCGGGCCGCCGCCCGGCCAATGTTTGACCATGGCATTGACGCTTTCATACCCCCAGCCGTCCGCAATCTCGGCAGCTCCGACGGAGGTCTGGAATCCGTCGATATAGGCCCGCGCCATATCGGTGTCCAGATCGGGGTCTTCGCCGAAGGTACCGTAGAACCGGTTCCACCGGGGTTCGGTCGCCAGATCGATCTGCGGCGACAGCGCTGTGGCGATACCCAAGGCGCGGTATTCGGCGGATGCGATCCGTCCGAACTTTTCGACCAGTTCGGGGTCGAACGTAGCGGCCAGCCCGAGCGGACTGGGCCACAACGAAATCTTTCCTCCTGACCCTGCGTTGTATTCGGCCCAGGCTCGGGTTTCATTCCGGGGATCGGAACTGATATTGACCGGAATGCCTTGTCCGAGGCCTTCGACGAAGGCCTGCATGTTGTTGTTCCATTCGGCTGCAATGCGGGGACTTTCAACCCGGACGACGAGCACGGCCCGGAGATTGTCGTCCCGGAGGAACTTCCGCTGTTTGTCCGAAACAGCCGAGTGGGGAAGTCCGCTTTCCCGGAGTGAGGTCCCGTTGTAGGTCGAGGACCAGTAACCTACCGAATCCGTCGGGACGGCCTGATGGGAACTGTATAACATCAATCCGGCAATCTCTTCGACGGAGAGTCGCTTTGCAAGGTCTTCCGCCCGTTCTTCCGGGGTGTACCGCCAATCTTCGTAGCAGTCGAGAATCCCGTTTCGGTTCAGGTCTTTGAAAGCGTATCCGTCGGAATATAAGATACGGACGCCGGATCCGGGGAAATAGCCCAGAGTCTGTCCTCCGTCTTGCCGAATCAGACAGTAGGTGTCATGCGGCTCGACCGTCCATTTTCGGCCGCAGGCACAGAGTATCGGCAACATAAACGCCAAAGATACTATTCGACGTACAAGATCTGTTTTTGTTGTCATATCGTTATCAGGGTCGGTTCGTTCTTTAGGGGACTTGGGAAAGCAGTTACAAAAGAATGAATTTTTATCGGCCGCGGGGTTGAATATTTTCCGGAAAGATTCTTTCCCGTATACGGATACCTTATTGAAATAAAGGCGAAATTGCAGTTGTCCGGACGTTTTGAGCCGTATTGCGCCGTTCTCTTTCGGCCAAATGATCGTACAATTCGGCGGGATGCAGTTGTGTTTCCCGAAAAAAATGTATACTTTAGTTTCCGAAAATACCCGTTATGCATCGTCGCTTTCTTATATCCCGTTTTTTCATAGTCTGCATCGGATTTGTCCTTTCCGAGATACAGATCGTTGCTGCCGAGTCTTTTCCTCAGGTGCGTTTCACCCCGTTACCTTCCGACATTCTGCCGTCGAACGAAGTGCGCAAACTTTATCAGGATTCCGATGGATATATCTGGATTCCAACTTATAACGGATTGGCCCGCTACGATGGATACGGAGCCATCACCTACGGTATGCGTGATGTTTCGAACGGGTTGTTCAACACGTTCGTCAATGTCGTTGCCGAGGACCACGACAAGAACCTGTGGATCGGAACCGAGCACGGCCTTTTTCGGCTCGACAAGGTTTCGGGAAACATCGTGGCCGACGAATATCCAGAGTTGGCGGATTGCAACATCGCAGTCATTCTGTGCGATACGGGCAACGGCATCTGGATCGGCGGCGACAAGGGCCTTTTCCGCAAAAATGCGCTCGACCGTAATTTTCATCCCGTCCCGATCTCCAATTCGGCGGGTCGTCCCGTCAAGGCGGTCACCTCCATCATCAAGGATGACAAACTGAACCTGTGGATCGCCGCTTTCGATCAGGGTTTGTTGCGTTATGATATCCGTGAGGATCGCGCCTATGCTTGCGACGATGCCGTGCTGCGTAAAGCACATGTTTTGGCACGTGATGTCGCGGGTAATATCTGGGTGGGTACATGGGGCGCCGGAGTGGTGCGGCTGGTTAATCCTCTGGCCCCGGGACCGACCCGTTACGTGCATTATAAACACGTGCCGGGCAGAACGCACTCGCTGCTCGACGATATTATTTACGATATTGAGGAAAATCCCGAGCAGAATACCATCTGGATCGGTGGTCGCAGCGGGTTGAGCATCCTCCACGACATCGACAATCCCGATTCGTTCCAGAATTTCTTTCCCGGCGACAACGTGGGAGACCTGCCCTATAACGAGGTGAATTCGATCCTTCGAACCCGTGACGGACTGATGTGGATCGGTTTGTTGGGTGGCGGCGTCTGCAAGGTCCAGACCAGCGGAACCAAATTCGAGTCCGATCGGCTGGAACCGATCAGAACCCGTTACAACACGAGTTCTGTTCGAAGTATGTATTACGCCGGAAACGGCGACTTCTGGTTCGGGCTGCTTGATTTCGGCCTTATAAAATACAACATTCGAAGCGGTAAAATCGTCGATTACCACGAGCATCCCGATTTGAAGTCGCTTCCTTACACTTCGACCGTCAATACGATCATCCGCCGCTCGACTACCGGGGAACTGTATTTCGGAACGCAAAACGCCGGTATTTGGGTGTATAACGAAACGCAGCACAAGGTTCGGCAGATCAATCATTTCAACCAGCCGAACTTTCTGGACGACTGCGTGATTGCTCTGTGTGAGGATACGCACGGCAATCTGTGGATAGGCTCCCGGTTAGGTATTTACGTCGAATCGACAGACGGGCGTTTCCACACCGCTGCTGAATGGCTCGGATACGCTACGCCATTCGATCAGACTTATGTGTTCGACATCTGTTGCGACAAAGCAGGCGATGTCTGGATCGCTTCCAACGGTCAGGGCATTCTGCATATCCGTACGGCAGACGGAGCCTGGAGGCAGTATACACGCGACAACGGCATGATTTCCGATCATGTCTATTGCCTGCAGGCCGACGATACGGGGTGTATCTGGGCCGGAACTTTTGCGGACGGACTTGCGGTCCGTATTCCTTCGGAAGGGAGCTTTAAGGCCGTGTCGGCTTTCCCGAATCTGGAAAACAAAGGTATCGGCAATATTGCCCGGGATGAAAACGGCCGGATGTGGATTACCACGAATAATTCGGTCTTTTCCTTTTCGCCGGACAGCCTGGGCAATCCCGAGCATATCAATACCTATATTATATCGGCCGACATGCAGTCGTTCTTCTTCAACCGAAACGCTTCGGCGCAGGTCGATTACGGACGCATTGCTTTCGGAGGATCGAATGGGCTGATGATATTCACCGGCAATCGCACGCAGCCCCACCAGACGAGACTGCCGATCGTGCTCACAGACTTCAAGGTGCACAATCGTTCGTTACGGACCATTCCCGCACGGGAACGATCGCGCATCTCTCTCCGGGATATCGATTACACGGATGCCGTGACGCTTACGCACGACCGGAACAACTTCTTCATCGAATTCTCGATGCTCTCCTATGCCAATCCGCGCGATCATATTTTTAGATACCGGCTCGACGGATTTGATAAGGAGTATGTTACGGCCGATTCGCACCACCGTTTCGCCTCATACAGCAATCTTTCACCGGGAACCTACACATTCCGTCTGCAGGCTGCCGGGGAAAACGGCGTGTGGAGCAGCAACGAGCGGACGCTCACAGTGCGGATACTCCCCGCCCCGTGGCTTTCGTGGTGGGCCTGGACGATCTATTCCGTGCTGCTGCTGGTGCTCGCCTATGGGGTCGTGCGGTTCCTGCGCTACCGGCTCCGGCTGCGTCAGGAGGTGCAGATTTCGAAGTTGGAGCGACAAAAAACCGAAGAACTGAATCATGCCAAATTGCAGTTTTTCACCAACGTCACTCACGAACTGATGACTCCGCTGACGATTATTCTTACTTCGCTCCAGAACCTGAACAACGGCACAGGGGACAATCAGACTCTTTACGGTGTCATGTCGGCCAATGCGACGCGGCTGATGCGACTGATTCAGCAGATACTCGAATTCCGGAAAGTCGAGAGCGGGAATCTGAAAATCCGTGTTTCGCATGGCGATGTCGTCGGATTCGTTCGCCGGTGTGTGGAAGCTTTTGCCCCGCTTGTGGCCCGAAAGCAGCTCAAGGTCTATTTCCGTGCTTCGTCGGAACAGGTCGACGGCTGGTTCGATCCCGACAAACTCGATAAGATCGTCTACAACCTGCTGTCCAATGCGGCAAAATACACGCCCGACAAGGGTGAAATTATCATCCGGATCGAAACCGGAGACGACTGTTCGGTCTGCATTTCGGTCGCCAACAGCGGCGAACTGATGACCCAGCAGACTATCGACGGACTTTTTCGCCGGTTTTACGACGGCAATTACCGGAAACACCATACGATTGGAACCGGTATCGGTCTGTCGTTGGTCAAGGATCTCACCGACCTCCACCGAGGTTCAATCCGGGTGTCGAGCGACGAGCAGGACGGCAACTGTTTCCGAATCACGCTACCCATAGGTCGAGATGCTTATACCGAAGAGGAGATCGACGATGATACCGGAGACGATGCCGCGGAAAAAATTTACGAAGGGGCCGGAGAATTCGTTCCGGTGCAGCCCGATGCGGCGATGACCGATACCCCCTCCCGCACACGCACTGACCATACGCTGTTGGTCGTCGATGACAACGAAGAACTGCTCTTGTTGATCTCCAATCTTTTGGCGCCCTATTTCCGAATTGAAACGGCATCCGACGGAGAAGAAGCGCTTCGTATATTGTCCCGACAGCCGGTCGATCTGGTCGTTTCGGATATCATGATGCCCGGCATGGACGGTATCGAATTGTGCCGACGGATCAAGCAGACCTTCGAATACTGTCATATTCCGGTTATCCTGCTTACGGCCAAAAATGCCGACGAAAGCCGGATTGAAGGGTACAATTCGGGGGCGGACGGCTATGTCACCAAGCCCTTCAACCTGCAGTTGCTCTACGCTCAGATTGTCAATCAACTCCGAAAATTGGAGATTCGGGGCCTGCATTTCCGCAACCAGCCGGTTTTTGAGGTGGAGAAACTGGAGTATACTTCGATGGACGAAAAGTTCATGCGTCAGGCTATGGCGTGCGTCAATGCGCATATCGACGATTGCGAATTTGCACAGGCCGATTTTACCCGTGAAATGAATATGTCGCGTACGATTCTTACCGAAAAACTCAAATCGCTCACCGGGTTGACTCCGGCTGCATTCATCATTGACGTGCGACTGCGTGCTGCCTATCATTTGCTCGAAGAGCAGAAGAAGATGCGTATTGCCGATCTGGCCTATGCTTCCGGATTCAACGACCCGAAATATTTCAGTACGTGCTTCAGAAAGAAATTCGGATTCTCTCCCAAGGAATTTATCGACAGACTGAACGAAAAAGGCGATAAAATCGCTTGATTGTCCGCAGAAGCGGGCCTACAACCGTTTTTCGGTAAAAATTCGACCTGCATGATCCATGTCAGGAGTATTTTCGTACCCGGTAGATTTTGTCCCGGCAGAGTGGATGGAATCGGCTCAATCCATAGGATATGATTATGAAACTCATTTTTGCAATCTCCATTGTCGCTCTTTCGTTCTTCGGCACTGCCTGCCGGAGATCTGTCGGCGAAATGATTCTGGTGCCGATGCCGCAGGAGGCAACCTTTACGGGAGGTTACTTTGAAACGGACAGCGCCCGATTCGTGGAGCGTGCAGGCGATGGGTACGTTGCCTGCCGAACCGATCCTTCGGCTCCGGAGATTCGTCCGGAGGGTTACCGGCTGAAAGTGACTCGCCGGGGCATTGACCTTACGGCCCTGGATTCCGCGGGACTGTTCTACGGCCGGCAGACGCTGTGCCTGTTGGCGACCGCACAGGGGATTCCCTGCGTGGAAATCATCGATAATCCCTGTTTCGGTTATCGGGGTATTCATCTCGATGTTTCGCGGCACTTTTTCCCCGTTGAAACGATATTCCGGCTCCTCGATGAAATGGCACGGTACAAGCTTAACAAATTTCATTTCCACCTGGCGGATAACGGCGGCTGGCGCATCAGGATCGACGCTTATCCGCTGCTGACCCGGCTGGGAGCATTCCGTACGGAGTCCGACTGGCTCGAATGGTGGAGTTACGGCGACAGGCATTATGTACCCGAGGACACACCGGGGGCCTATGGCGGTTACTATACGAAAGAGGAAATTCGCAGAATCGTTGCCTATGCTGCCGAACGCTTCATCGAGGTGATTCCGGAAATTGAGTTCCCGGGGCACTCCGACGAGGTTTTCGCAGCTTATCCGGAGCTCTGCTGCTCGGGCCGGGCCTATACTTCCGGCGAGTTTTGCGTCGGCAATCCGCTGTCGTTGAAATTTATGGACGAGGTCCTGACCGAGGTTCTGGAGTTGTTCCCCTCGAAATACATCCATATCGGCGGCGACGAGGCCGACCGGACAGCTTGGAAGAGCTGTCCCAGATGCCGGCATCTGGCCAGGGAGTTGGGCGGAGTGGACCAGGTGCAATGCTATCTGGTCGAACACGCCGAAAAGTTTCTGGCGGAACACGGACGCACGATGATCGGATGGGATGAAATCCTGAAGAACAACCTGCGATCCACCTCTACGGTAATTTCCTACAGGGGGCAGCGAGGAGGCATCGAGGCGGCCAACCGCGGTTACGATGTGGTCATGTCGCCGGGCGAGATCCTCTATTTCGACTGGTATCAGGCCGATCCTCATACACAGCCGCGCGCGATGGGCGGTTTCTCGCCGATTCGGAAGATGTACGGTTTTCATCCCGTCCCCGATACCCCTGCAAAGGCGGCCGACAATGAATCGATAATTCGCGGTGAATTCGTTTCGCCGGATTCGGTCGAATATATCTATGACGGCGGCAAAGAGCACGTCATCGGGGTACAGGGTTGCACATGGACCGAGTTTATAGAAACAGAAAAACATTTGGAATACATGATTTTCCCGCGTTTGCTGGCAGTTTCCGAACTTGCCTGGACTCCCCGGGAGCGACGTGAGTGGAATGATTTTCGTCGTCGTATCAATGTTCATGTATCGTTGCTGCATGCGCGGGGAATCAATGCTTTTCCATTGAGCGACGACGTTGTGATTACGGCTCAGATGCTTTCCGAAGGCAAAAAGGCCCGGGTGACGCTCGACACGGAGAAATATCCCGCCGAAGTACGCTATACTTTGGACGGTACGGCCCCGGTTCCCGGATCAGACCTTTACGACGGGCCTTTTGTCGTGAAAGCGGGGACAACCGTCCGGGCGGCGCTCTTTGTCGCAGGCAGGATGGAGGGGACCATGACGGAACTCTATGTCGATGCCCGCCGCAATGTCGATAATTACTATACTTATCTGAATACTCCCGAGGTATACGCCTCGACAGACCGTTAATTGATACTTTATGAAAAAACTACTGATCGCACTGTTTTTGTTTCCCGTGACGCTGGTCGTGGCGATTCCGTCTGCAAAGCCCCGGTTGGGCGAGGCTCCGGTCCGGAAGATCGTTGCGGCTATGAGCCTTGAGGAGAAGGCCGGCCTGCTGGTGGGAACCTCAATGGAGGGTTACGCTGGCGAGGGCGCTGTAACGGGCCGCACGTTGAAAACAGTTCCCGGTTCGGCCGGAACTACCCGCTCTTTGGAATCCTACGGCATTCCGACAACGGTGATGGCCGACGGTCCTGCGGGCCTTCGTATCGATCCGGAACGTGCAGGAGATGCACGGACTTATTTCTGTACGGCTTTTCCGATCGGCACGATGCTCGCCTCGACCTGGGACGAGGCGGCTATTGAACGCTGTGGCGCAGCGATGGGTAACGAGGTGCTCGAATATGGCTGCGACGTGATTCTCGGTCCGGGTATGAACATCCACCGCCATCCGCTCTGCGGCCGCAATTTCGAATATTATTCCGAGGACCCGTTGCTGAGCGGCAAATGCGGCGCGGCGATGGTGCGGGGCATTCAGTCGCAAGGCGTAGGGACTTCGGTCAAGCACTTTGCGGCCAACAACCAAGAGTCGATGCGCTTACAGAATGACGCCCGGGTGTCGCAACGTGCGTTGCGTGAGATTTATCTGCGAGGATTCGAGATCGCCGTCAAGGAGGGGCGTCCGTGGACGGTCATGTCGTCCTACAATCGTATCAACGGACCTTATACGCAGGAGAGCCGCGAGTTGCTGACCACTGTTCTGCGCGACGAATGGGGCTACGAAGGTCTTGTCGTGTCGGACTGGATCGGAAAACGTAACACCGTGGCACAAGTACATGCCGGCAACGACCTGATGATGCCGGGAGAACCGGCTCAGGCGAGAGAGATTGTAGAAGCGGTGCGCAGCGGGAGACTCGCCGAGGCGGATGTTGACCGGTGTGTGACCCGTGTACTCGAATATATTCTGCGGACGCCCCGTTTCCGGAAACAAGCCGTGTCGGAGACTCCCGACTTGGAAGCACATGCTGCCGTATCGCGTCAGGTGGCAGCGGAAGGCATGGTTTTGCTCCGCAACGAAGGCGCTGCTTTACCACTTGCCGCAGGATGTAATCTCTCGGTGTTCGGAGTCAATGCCTATGACTGCATTGCCGGAGGTACGGGCGCCGGACACGTCAACAAAGCCTATACGGTCGATTTGGACGAAGGTTTGCGCAACGCCGGATTCCGGCTTAACACCCGTACGGCAGATCTCTATGCAAAATACATGTCTTTCGGTGAGGCACTGCTCGCGGAGCAGAACGCCCTGCGTTATTTGGGCGAAAAGTGGTTTGTCCCCGAAACGACGCTGACGCCGGAATTCATCGCTTCGCGTGCGGCGGACAGCGATGCGGCCATCGTTGCCTTAGGCCGCAATTCGGGTGAATACAACGATCGTCCTACATCGGATTTCTACCTGACGGAAGCCGAACGGGAACTGCTCGAATCGGTCTGCTCGGCGTTTCATGCCGCGGGTAAGAAGGTGGTCGTGGTGCTCAATATCGGCGGCGTGATCGAAACCATGTCGTGGAAGGAACTTCCCGACGCTATCTTGTTGGCCTGGCAGGGAGGTTTGGAAGCCGGGAATGCCATGGCTGATGTTTTGAGCGGCCGCGTATCGCCTTCGGGAAGGCTGCCGATGACTTTTCCGGCGGATTATTCGGATCATCCGTCATCGAAGAATTTTCCGCTCGACTATCGGGGGCGCTGCGGCGATTGGGCCGACGACGCCCCGGAACGGCACCTGCGAAACCTGGGATTCACTTGTTACGAGGAGGATATCTGGGTGGGTTACCGCTATTTCTCGACCCATGCTCCGGAGGCGGTGTCCTATCCTTTCGGCTATGGTTTGGGGTATACGACCTTCGAGTGGACGGATGCGGCCGTCAGGCGTTCCGGGACGGATTATGCGGTAACGCTCCGTGTAACCAATACAGGTTCGCGCGCCGGACGGGAGGTCGTTGAACTTTATGTTGCAGCCCCGCAAGGGGCACTGCCGAAGCCCGTGCGCGAATTGAGGGCTTTTGCCAAAAGCCGGGAATTGCAGCCCGGGGAGTCGCAGGCGCTGACCCTTCGTTTCGCGGCTGCCGATCTGGCCTCGTTCGACGAGCGTATTTCGGCGTTTGTCGTCGATTCGGGGCGCTATATGGCCGAACTGGGGCGTTCTGCCGACGACATTGTCCAGCGGCTGCCTTTTGTCGCCAAAGCTTCCGAGCGCAAGGTGCATGACGTACTGAAACCGCAGGAGCCCCTGCGACGACTCAAATTCTGATGCAATGAAAATAATAGCTTGTTTGTTGATTTGTATGGGCTGCAATGCGCTGTTTGCAGCAGTGCCGCCCGCTATCCGGCCCGATGCGAAGATCGAAACCCGGATTGAAAAGATACTCGGCCGCCTGACGCTTGAAGAGAAAATCGGCCAAATGTGTCAGTTGACCGTCAGCATGGTGACCGATATGAATGATTCCGGGCATCCGTTCATCAGCGATGAGCTGCTCGATACGGTCATCGGACATTACAAAGTCGGGTCGATTCTCAACGTACCGTTCGATGAGGCGCAGTCCCGGGAGGCATGGACGCAGATTATCGGTAGGATTCAGCGTCGTTCGCTCGACTGCCTGGGGATTCCCTGCATTTACGGTGTCGATCAAATGCACGGTGCTTCCTACACCCGCGGTGCAACCTTTTTTCCGCAGGGGATCAACATGGGTGCCGCGCTGAACTGTGAACTGATGCGCCGTTCGTCGGAGATTTCGGCTTATGAAACCCGTGCCTGTGCCATTCCGTGGAATTTTGCGCCGGTGATGGATTTGGGACGCGATCCCCGATGGTCGAGGATGTGGGAGAGTTACGGAGAGGATGTTTGTGTCAATTCCCGGTTGGCGGCGGCTTCCGTGCGCGGTTTGCAGGGCGATGATCCCAATCGGATCGGGATGTATCGGGTGGCTGCTTGTTTGAAGCATTTCATGGCCTACGGCGTCCCCGTGTCGGGCAAGGACCGAACGCCTTCGTCCGTTACGCGCAACGCCCTGCGCGAAAAATATTTTGCCCCCTTTCTCGAATGTATCCGGGCCGGGGCGCTGTCGTTGATGGTCAACTCGTCCAACAACGACGGTATGCCCTTTCA
Organism: Bacillota bacterium; assembly: GCA_023457355.1. GTDB lineage: Bacteria > Bacillota > Clostridia > Oscillospirales > Ruminococcaceae > Yanshouia. The sequence goes on from JAEWLW010000004.1 coordinate 14,963, forward strand.
TGCCAACCGCGAGTTGCTCACGGGGTGGTTGAAGGAAGAACTGAACTGGGACGGGGTGATCGTTACGGATTGGAATGATATTTACAATCTATATGAGCGGGATCATATCGCCGAGAGCCGCAAGGATGCGGTTCGGATCGCTATAAATGCCGGGATCGATATGGCCATGGTCCCTTTGGACCGGGATTTCTGCGTCTATCTCCGTGAACTGGTCGAGGAAGGGCTGGTTTCCGAAAGACGCATCGATGATGCCGTTCGTCGGATTTTGCGGTTGAAAATGCGCATCGGGCTGTTCGAAGAGCCGTTCCCGGACACTTCGAAGTTCGATCGTTTCGCGAGTGATGAATTCGCCGCCGTGGCTTTGCAAGCTGCCGAAGAGTCGGAGGTGCTGCTCAAAAACGACGGAGGTCTGCTACCGCTCCCGAAGTCGGCGCGTATCCTGCTCACCGGCCCCAATGCCAATTTCATGCGCTGTCTCAACGGCGGCTGGTCTTACACCTGGCAGGGTGAGCGTTGCGATGAGTTTGCAGATCGTTACAATACGATTTACGAGGCCTTGGCGCGTAAATTCGATCATGTTACCTGGATTCCAGGCGTAGAATACGGCACCCCCTCGGAGAATTGGCAGGTGGAGCGTGTGCGGGGAATCGGCGAAGCAGTCTCGGCAGCGGCCGATGCAGACGTGATTGTCGTCTGCATCGGCGAGAACTCCTATTGTGAAACTCCGGGCAACATGAATGATCTGAACTTGTCGCAAAACCAGAAAAAACTGGTCCGCGAACTGGCGTCTACGGGGAAACCCCTCGTATTGGTGTTGAACGAGGGACGGCCGCGTCTGATCGGCGATATAGAGCCGTTGGCGCAGGCTGTCGTCGATATCCTGCTGCCCGGCAATTACGGGGGTGACGCACTGGCCAATCTGCTTGCCGGGGATGCGAACTTCAGCGCCCGGCTTCCCTTTACCTATCCGCGCTGGCCCGATGCGTTGGCCACCTATGACTACAAACCCTGTCAGAAAAGGGGTACGATGGAGGGCGAATACAACTACGATGCCGTGATGGACGTGCAATGGCCTTTCTGCCACGGATTGAGTTACACTACATTCGAATACGGAAATCTGCGGGCTAACCTTACGGAATTTCGGGCCGGAGATACGCTTTCGTTCACGGTCGATATCTCCAATACAGGCGACTGCGCGGGCAAGGAGGCCGTATTGCTCTGGTCGAGCGATTTGGTGGCAAGCCTGACGCCTGACGTGATCCGGCTGCGCAATTTCGAGAAGATCTCCCTTGAACCGGGCGAAACCCGTACGGTGACGCTTTCGATACCGGCATCCGATCTGGCGTTTGTCGGTTATGACGGTCGCTGGCGGCTCGAAAAGGGCGATTTCCGGATCCGTATGGGTACGGAGACCCTGTTCGTCCGATGCGTGGAAACCCGGGTGTGGGACACCCCTAACATTCCCTGAAACCGTTCTAAAACATACCGATATGAAAAATGTTTTTTTTGCCGTCATGGCGCTTGCTGTTTCATTTACGGAAACCCGAGCGGCGGATTCTCCCGCGATCGTTCCCATGCCTCAGCACATCGCTTACGCAACTGGCGAAGGAGCGGTGCTCTCCGCCGGATCGCGGATCGCTGTACCCGGCGGGGCTAAAGCGTTGCGGAGTGTCGCGGAACTCTTTGTGCGGGATATTTGCCGGGAACATGGACTTCGGCTGAAAGTTTCCGGAATTTCCGAAAGCGGCATCGTACTCGGGATCGATCCGGCGCTCAGGGCGGAGGCCTATTCGCTCGACATCGGCCAAGGGCGTGTCGCCGTGACGGGCGGTTCCCCTTCGGGACTCTTCTACGGATTGCAGAGCTTGCGTCAACTTATCTCGCAGTATGGCATGCGACTTCCGGCAGTGCATGTGGAGGATGAACCTTGTTTCGCTTATCGCGGCGCCATGCTCGACTGCTGCCGTCATTTCTTCACGGTTGACGAGATCAAAACGTTCATCGACATATTGGCGCTCCACAAACTCAACCGTTTTCACTGGCATCTGACCGACGACCAGGGATGGCGTATCGAGATCAGGCATTATCCCGGATTGACGAAAGAGGGGTCACGGCGTGCCGAAACAGTCCTTGGACGCAATACGAATATCTACGACGGCATACCTTCGGGAGGATACTATACGCAGCGACAAATTCGTGACGTCGTAGCCTATGCGGCCGAACGGTTCATTACGGTCATCCCTGAAATCGAAATGCCGGGACATGCCTCGGCGGCACTGGCGGCCTATCCCTGGCTGGGGTGTGCCGGTGAGGGGTATATGGTACGGACGCGATGGGGCGTATTCCCGGAAGTTTATTGCGCGGGCAAGGATTCGACGTTCGAATTCATGGAGAACGTGCTTGCAGAGGTGTGTGAACTGTTTCCCTCGGAATATATCCATATCGGCGGGGATGAGTGTCCCAAACAGAGTTGGACGAGCTGTCCCGCCTGTCAGCAGCGTATCCGTAATGAGCGGTTAGAGCATGAAAACGAATTGCAGAGTTATTTTGTCCATCGGATTGAAAAATGGCTCAACGCCCGGGGGCGCAATCTGATCGGGTGGGACGAAATACTCGAAGGAGGGATTTCAAAGACGGCTACGATTATGTCGTGGCGCGGTGCCGATGGCGGCGTTGCCGCTGCCAAGGCCGGGAATCAGGTGATCATGACCCCCAACACGCATTGTTATCTCGATTATTTTCAGACGCAGGAGCCGGAGCGCCTCGAACCACTCGGTATCGGCGGTTACGTGCCGGTTCGTAAGGTTTATTCGTTCGATCCCTATGACCGTCTTTCTTCAGCGGAACAATCCTGTATTCAGGGAGTACAAGGGAATATATGGACGGAATATATCGCTTCTTTTGCCCATGCACAGCATATGGCCTTGCCGCGGCTGGCCGCATTAGCGGAGGTGGGATGGGCCTGCGACCGCCGCGATTTCGGGGATTTCACCCGGCGCATGACGGTATTCCGGAAACTTTACGACAAATGCGGCTATCGCTACGCCTCCTATTTCTTCGATGGAACGGGCGAATAAATCGGTCTACCGGTGCTAAATATACTGCGATGATGAACCCGAACAGACGACTTTTATCTTTGGACACCCTGCGGGGGGTCGATATGTTCTTTATTATGGGCTTTTCAGGGCTCGTGACCTCGTTGTGCGCACTGTGGCCCGGATCTTTTACCGATATGCTTGCGTCGCAGATGCAGCATGCGGCGTGGAATGGACTAACGATTCAAGACACGATCTTTCCTCTGTTTCTTTTTATCGCAGGCGTGGCGTTCCCCTTCTCGCTGGCCAAACAGCGTGCACGCGGATTCGGCAGAAAACGGATTCTGGACCGGATTTTCCGCCGCGGACTGATTCTTGCCCTGTTGGGAATGGTTTATAACGGGTTGTTCGAGCTCAATTTCTCCTCGTTGCGCATAGCAAGCGTGCTGGGACGGATCGGCTTGGCCTGGATGTTCGCCGCACTGCTCTGCGTGTATTGCAGCGTGAGAACTCGGATAGCTGTTGCCGGGATTATCCTAATAGGCTATTCACTGCTGCTCGGCCTGGTCGTAGCCCCCGATGCTCCGGTCGGTGCCGATCCGCTTTCGGTGGAGGGGTGTCTGGCCGGATGGATTGACCGACAGTACCTTCCCGGACACATCCTTTACGGGGCATTCGATCCGGAAGGGATATTGAGCACCCTGCCGGCAGTCGTATCGGCTCTATTCGGAATGTTCACCGGCGAATTTTTGCTCGATGGCCGGAGAGGGCTCTCTGGCTCTTGGAAAGCGTTCTATATGGCCGTCGCTGCACTGGCGATCACGACGGCGGGCTTGTGCTGGAATCTTATCATGCCGGTCAACAAGAATTTATGGAGCAGTTCGTTCACTTGCGTGGTCTCCGGTTATTCGCTGGGGATGACCGCCTTGTTTTATTACCTGATTGACGTGTGCGGGTACAAACGATGGACGTTCGTTTTCCGGGTTATCGGATTGAATTCCATTACGATTTATATGGCGCAGCGGATTATTCCACTGCGTTATGCGTCCGATTTTTTCGTCGGCGGACTTGCTTCCAAATGCAGTGAAACAGTAGGGGCGGTGATCTACGATATAGGTTATATCGTGCTCTGCTGGCTGTTTCTCTATTTCTTGTATCGAAAAAACACTTTCCTTAAGGTATGACCGGCAAATAGCCCGAAAATTACAATAACCTCATTTAAATAAATTTAGCATGAACCAAACTTTGAAGTTCTCGTTCCGGAACTTGTTTTTGTCCTGTGTGTGCTTGCTTCTGTTTGCATGCGGCGGGAATCCGGAGATAATTTCTCCCGACGGGCGCACACGCCTTTCGTTCGTGACGGGCGCCGACGGCTGCATGGCCTATACCGTCGAACGCGACGGCAAACCTTTGATCCTTCCTTCTGCCTTGGGCCTCGTGGTGCAAGAACGGAACCTCGCCGGCGGCTTTTCGGTACGGGAGATTGTGAAAAGGTCCGTGGACGAAACATGGACGCAGCCGTGGGGCGAAAATAAAATCCTGCGCGATTGCCACAACGAAATGACGGCGGTATTGAAAAACGACGACGGCGTGTTGCTGACGCTTCGTTTCCGGGCTTTTGACGACGGTGTGGCATTCCGCTATGAATGGGAGGTGCCGGACCTCGATTCGCTGACCGTCACCGATGAACTGACCGAATTCCGCTTCGCCGAAGACGGCGTGTCGTGGTCGATTCCTGGAAATTTCAACACCTATGAATTGTTGTATCGCGAACTGCCGGTTTCGGCCGTCGAAAACGCCAATACGCCTTTCACATTCCGTGTGGACGGCACATACGGTTCGATTCACGAAGCGGCGCTGTACGATTTCCCCGAAATGAATTTCTACCGGACCGATTCGCTGGCCTTCAAAGCCGAGTTGGCTCCGCTGCCTGACGGTATAAAGGCTCGTATTCCCTCGAAATTCATGACGGCGTGGCGGACGATCCAAGTGGGAGACAAAGCGGTGGACCTGATCAACTCGTCGCTGATCCTTAACCTGAACGAGCCTTCGAAGATTGCTGACACTTCGTGGATCAAACCGCAGAAATATATCGGCGTATGGTGGGGACTGCATCTCGGCACCCATACATGGACAATGGGACCCCGGCATGGAGCGACGACGGAGAATGCTCTGCGTCATATTGACTTCGCAGCGGCGAACAATATTCAGGGAGTGTTGTTCGAAGGGTGGAACGAAGGCTGGGAGAACTGGGGTAAAACGCAGCACTTCGATTATGTGAAGCCCTATGCAGATTTCGATCTCGACCGCATTGCCGCGTATGCCCGGGAGAAGAACATCGAGTTGTGGATGCACAATGAAACGGGTGGTAATATTCCTGAATATGAAGCGGCTCTGGAAACGGCTATACAGCGCTATGCCGGATTGGGTGTGCATGCCGTCAAAACGGGATATGCCGGAGGCTTCAGGGACGGCCAGCTCCACCACTCGCAGTATGGCGTGCGGCACTACCAGCGTGTCGTCGAGACGGCGGCCCGTTATGGGATCGTCATCGATGCCCACGAGCCGATCAAGGATACGGGCATTCGCCGCACGTGGCCCAATATGATGACCCGGGAGGGGGCACGCGGCATGGAGTGGAACGCATGGTCGGAAGGGAACTCCGCGGAGTATCTCTGTACGCTGCCTTTCGTACGGCTCCTGAGCGGTCCGATGGATTATACGCCGGGGGTATTCGATCTTGATTACTCGCGCGTCCGGGGCCGGGAAACCGGAATGCAGGAGTGGAACGGCGACAACAATTCGTGTTGTATCAAGACTACGCTGGCACGTCAGATTGCCAACTGGGTGATTATTTATTCTCCGCTTCAGATGGCGTCCGATCTGATCGAAAACTACGAGGGACATCCGGCTTTCCAATTCTTCCGGGATTTCGATGCCGACTGTGACTGGTCCGAAGCATTGCAGGGTGAACCCGGCGAATATATTGTCGTCGTACGCCGTGCGGATGACAGTTTCTTCCTGGGCGCCGGCACGAACGATGAGCCCCGGACATTGACCCAGAAACTCGGCTTCCTGAAGTCCGGTATGACTTATACTGCAACGATCTATGCCGACGCTCCGGATTCTGCGGAGAATCCCGAAAACTATCGCATCGAAAAACGGACCGTGACTTCTGCCGATATGCTCGAAATTGCAATGACTGCCCGTGGCGGGCAAGCCGTGACGTTTGTTCCCGTAAATGAATAGAACCATGATGAGACTTGTTTTTTGGGTCGTGCTGCTGGCGGTCGTTCCGCTGTCGGTCGATGCCCGCAGCGAAGGGTGGGTAATTACCGCACGAGATACCACGGCTGATTATTTTGCCGTCGCCATGGCCAACGGAGAAATTGGCGTAGCCGTGGATCGGGAGCCTTTTGCCCTCGGTTCTGTGATTCTGGGAGGGAGTTATGAGCCGGGGTTCGGAGATGATGTGAGTCGTATTCTGGAAGGGATCAATCCGCTGGGGTTGACAATGGCTGTCGATGGTCATCGATTCGATCCGTCGGAGATCCGTCCACAGCATCAGTCGGTCGATATGCGGCGTGCAGTGCACACGACCCGTTTTTCAACGGACGGTGTGACGGTCGTCTATCGTATACGGGCCTTGCGGAACATGCCTTACGCTCTTATGACAGAGGTGGAAGTGACGGCGGAACGCGATGCAGAGGTTCTTTTTTCAAACGGTCATACCGTTCCCGGAGAGTTCGCCGACACCCTGCGGGAGTCGCGCACGGTCGGATGTGAGGACGGCAGCCGTATTGCCGTACAGCGCACTTCCGGCAGTTACAACCGCGGCCGCGACCATATTGTGGCTTCGTCGACTTTTCTTTGCGGTGAAGGGTGCGAAGCGGTCTCACCGGAAAGCGTGAGGATTGTTCTGCGCAAGGGCGGCCGGGCGTCGTTCTCCCTTGTGGGAACAATCTGTACTACAGCCGCTTTCGCCGACCCGTGGAATGAATCGGAAAGGCAGGCTATTTATGCAGCCCGGGAGGGAGCGGCGCAACTCGTTGCGGCACACGAACGGAAATGGGCGGAGTTGTGGCAGGGCGATATCGAGATCGAAGGCGATCCCACGGCACAGTTGGATGTGCGTTTCGCCTTGTTCAACCTTTACGGCTCTATCCGTGAAGGCAGTCGCCGGAGTATTCCGCCGATGGGCCTTTCGGCCCGGGGCTTTTACAACGGTCATATCTTCTGGGATTCTGAGATCTGGATGTATCCGGCGCTGCTGGTGCTCCGGCCCTGCCTGGCGCGCCAGATGCTCGATTACCGAACCGACGGACTCGATGCGGCCCGTCGTCGGGCCTACGCCCACGGCTATCGGGGCGCGATGTTCCCCTGGGAAGGGGATGACCGGGGCGAGGAGGCTACGCCGACCTTTGCCCTCACCGGTCCGCTCGAACATCATATTACAGCCGATATCGCCATCGCCAGCTGGAACTATTACTGTGTGACGCAGGACCGGGAGTGGCTGCGCCGCGAGGGTTTCCCGCTGATGCGCGAGGCTGCACGTTTCTGGTGCGATCGCGTTACGGCGAATGCCGACGGCAGCTACTCGATCCGCAATGTGATCGGAGCCAACGAATACGCCGTCGGTGTCACGGACAATGCCTTTACCAACGGCGCGGCCCGCCGGGCACTGGAGTACGCTTCGGCTGCGGCGGAGCTTTGCGGCGAGCGTCCCGATCCGCAGTGGAGTGCGGTAGCCGCGGGCCTTCGCATCCCGCACTTCGCCGACGGAACGACGCGCGAGCATGCCGGCTACGACGGCGAGATGATCAAACAGGCCGATGCCAACCTGCTGGGCTATCCGCTGGGCATCGTGACCGGACGCGAAGCTCAGTTGCGCGATCTGGAATACTACGAGCGCCGAATCGATCCGCGTAACGGTCCGGCGATGAGTTACTCGGTTTTTGCGATTCAGTATGCCCGGCTCGGAATGGCCGAAAAAGCCTGCGAAATGTTCCGTCGCTCCTACTTGCCCAACCTGCGGCCGCCGTTCGGGGTGTTTGCCGAAACGGCCACCAGCGGCAATCCCTATTTCATGACGGGTGCGGGCGGCATGTTGCAGGCCGTGCTGTTCGGATTCGGCGGGCTGGAGATTACGGCGGACGGTCTCGTGCAGCGCCCGTCTGTCCTGCCGCCGCAATGGAAGAATCTGAGAATCAAAATAAATGGTAAAATCTATCAGGCAACGAACCAATAAATATTCCGATGAAAAAGACAATGCTTTTTTTGCTGCTTGCGTTCTGTCTCTCGAACTCGGTCCAGGCCGGTCAGGATGCAGTATCTATCAAACTGATTTCTTTCAATATGCGTACCAGTTGGGGGCGCGACGGCGACAACAGTTGGCCGAACCGTCGTCACGCCACGGCGCAAATGCTCCGGCAGGAGGCTCCCGATGTGATGGGCGTGCAGGAAGCCATGCAAGACCAGTTGTATTACATCGACACCGAATGTCCCCGGTATGCCCGTGTCGGCGAAGATCGTGACGGCGGGGCCGAAGGCGGCGAAACGATGGCGGTGTTCTACCTCCGCGACCGGTTCGAACTGCTGGACAGCGGCACCTTCTGGATCAGCGAGACTCCCGACAACGTGTCGCGCGGATGGGATGCCGCCTGCAACCGCACGGTAACATGGGTCGAATTGCGCGACAAGAGTTCGGGCAAAGAGTTTTTCTATTTCAACACTCACCTCGACCACCAAGGGAAAATTGCCCGTGAGGAGGGCGTGAAACTGATCGTGACGAAGATTCGACAGATTGCCGGTAAGAAAGCGGCGGTTATCTTGGGCGGAGACCTTAATACATCCATTGACAATCCGCATCTCAAGCCGTTGACCAGACTGATGGCTTCGGCACGCGATACAGCGGCGGAAACCGATCAAAAGGGAACATTCAATGGTTTCGGATCGGCTCCGGACACGATTATTCTCGATCATCTTTTCTACCGCGGCAGGATGAAATGTCGAAAGTTCGTCACCCTCGACGGCGATTACGGGGCGCCTTACATTTCGGATCACTATCCGATAGCAATGGTTTTTACGCTCTGAAAGCGACGAGGCCGATTCGTCGAACCGGCCTCGTCGTACCGTCCGGAATTTGAACTCCGTTATCGGAGAGCCTGGATCAGTCCGGTTCGAGCGTCCGGTATTTCATCGAGCGGATAGTACCGGTGGATGATCGTTCGATCCTTGATGACAATAATCCGCACTCCCGAAGGAGCGTCTCCCAACGGTCGGCCCACGGCACTCGTGGTTATCATTCCGATGTTGTCGTACGATGTCTCCGCGTTGTCGTGCAAATGTCCCGTAAAGACGGTTTGCACACCGGTTTCCCGGAACAGTTCGAAATATCTCCGGCGTTTTTCCGGCGAAATGGTCGAATAGCCGTCCGGTTCGTCGATTTGCCGGAGAAAGAACGGGTGGTGTGCGAAGACAAGAGATGTCCGGCTGGGCCTTTTCTTTTTGAGCGAACGGGCCAGCCACCGGAACTGATTCTCTTCTTTCGAGGGGTCCCGGGTTTCGTCTTTCAGGTAATCCGAGTTGATTCCGGTCAGTAGGATCCCGTTCACACGCACACAGAAGCGGTCGATTCCGAGGTGTTTCGTGTAGGGTTCCACATCGACGGAACCCTCTTCCAGCCGGACGTCGTGGTTGCCCGGGAGATAAAGGGTCTTGATGCGGGGATTTATTTCTGCGACGATCCGCAGGAATTCCGTCCATTGGCTCTCGTCCGCTGCATTGTGCACGTAATCGCCGGTGAAGACGACGACATCGGGGCGGAGCCTGTTTATTGCTTCGACGGTTTTTGTGAGGGTGCGGGTTTCATAGGCCATGTCGCGGTTGTCGGCATAGAACCCCATCTGGGGGTCCGAAACCTGCATGATGATCGTGACCGGAGATTTTTCCCTTGCGGATGTGAGTGCGGCCGTCAGACAGCAAAGAGTTGTTAAAATGATCTTTTTCATTGGATTATAGATGAATGCATAGCCAAAAATAACGAATGGGTTGCCGAAATCCAAAAAAAAACGAAGGAATCCCACTTTATTTTCCTTACGGTGTTTTTCCGGTAAAATTTCGACCTTTTTTCTAAATAAGAGAAGAATTTTGTATCGGCATTTCAACCGAAACTACTTTATCTGAAAATTGTAAAATGAAACATGCTCATGACACACGTTTACGACATTACTTCTTATCCCGTTCTCTATTTGTAGTCGGGTCCCATCTCTACGAATCGCTAATGTTTGATCCCAGAAAATCATGAAATGTATTAAGATTGATAATATGTTGCGGACTGCGCGGTTGATTATGCTCGCCGTGTTGTCCGGAGGTATTTTCGCGGTTCCTTGCGGAATATATGCACAGTCTGCTCCCCGAACGGTTTCCGGTACTGTCACCGATGCGGCCACCGGAGAGCCGCTGATCGGAGCCACCGTACAGGTAAAAGGTGTGACCATCGGTACTACGACGGACCTGAACGGAATGTTTTCGATCAACCTGCCGGCAAACCGGAAAACACTGCTTTTCTCCTATGTCGGGTATGAAGCCCAGGAGATTGCGGTTGGCCGTGAGAATTATCTCAACGTGGCGTTGAAACAGGACGCCAATGCGTTGGACGAAGTTGTGGTGGTGGGTTACGGCCAGCAAAAGAAAGGCATGCTGGTGAGCTCGGTACAGTCCATCGCTCCCGCGGAACTGCGGATGCCTTCGTCGAGTTTGTCGACCGGGTTTGCCGGACGCCTGGCCGGTGTGATCGCCGTGCAGCGCAATGGACAGCCCGGTGCCGACCAGGCGGATTTCTGGATACGCGGTATCTCCACGTTCGGTTCCGCGACCAAGCCGTTGATCATCCTTGACGGTGTGGCTATCGACGCGAATGAACTGAACGGGCTGGACCCGGAGATTATCGAGAGTTTTTCGGTGCTCAAGGATGCTACGGCGACCGCTCTCTATGGTTCGCGGGGAGCCAACGGCGTGATGATCGTTACGACGAAGAACGGTAAGAATCTGGATAAGCCGGTCATTAATTTTCGCTTCGAGACGGCTCTTTCGACTCCGACGAGCCGCCCGGAAACGGTCGATGCGGTGACCTACATGCAGATGTACAACGAGTCGGTTCTGACGCGCGGTACGGGGCAGATTCCTTATACGCAGGCGAAGATCGACGGTACGCGGGCCGGCAGCAACAAATATATCTATCCGGATGTGGATTGGTACGATGAGATGTTTAAAAATTTGGCAGTCAACGAAAACTTTAACTTCAATATCCGCGGCGGCAGTTCGAGGGTCGATTACTTCATGAGCGCCACCGTCCGTCACGAGGAAGGTATGTTGAAGAACCTGAGCCGGGATTACTTCTCCTATAACAACAATTACTCGGTTTGGCGTTACGCTTTCCAGAACAATGTCAACGTCAATCTTACGAAGTCTACCAAAGTGTCGCTGAAAATCAACACCCAGCTCCGGGATACGCACGGGCCGGTGAAAAGCAGCGAAAACATTTTCGGAATGATCATGAACGGCAATCCCGCCGATATGCCGATAACCTTTCCCGACGATCCGACGGTAAACCATATCCGTTGGGGCGGCAAAGCCATGGTGAAGAATCCCGTGGCTGAAATGGTTACCGGCTACAAAGACGAGTTCCAGAGCGTATTGAACGCCAATCTGAGTCTGGATCAGAATTTCGATTTCATCACCGAAGGGCTTTCCGCTTCGGCGCTGATCTCTTTCAAGAACTATTCCTATACCCAGACATCGCGTTCGGCAGGTTATAATTCCTACGAAATTTCGGGTACGCATACGGGCGATGACGGATTGGAAGACTATGATCTGGAGATCCGCGGCAACGAGCAAAGTACGACACTCGCCACCTCCAGCAGTACTGACGGAGACCGCAAGATATATATCCAGGGAATGATCAACTATAACCGCAGTTTCGGCCGTCATGACGTGAGTGCTATGGTCGTGTATAATCAGGAGGAGACTGCGCTCGGAAATCCCGGTAGTCTGTTCAGTTCTTTGCCCAAGCGTAAACAGGGCCTTGCGGGCCGTCTGACCTACGGGTACGACAACCGTTACCTCATCGAGGCCAATTTCGGATACAACGGCAGTGAGAATTTCGCCGAGGGACGGCGCTTCGGCTTTTTCCCTTCGGTGGCCGTGGGATACGTGGTCAGTCAGGAGAAATTTTGGGCGCCTATCAAGAAGGCCGTCTCTTATTTCAAACTCCGCGGTTCGTACGGTCTTGTGGGCAACGACAGCGAGGAGACGCGTTTCATGTACATGTCGGACCTCTCCCTTTCCGGAGCCGGATATACGACGGGCGCCGACGGGGAGTATACGCTGAGCGGTCCCGTTTACAACCGTTTCGAGAATAAGAAGATCACTTGGGAAACCGGAGAAAAACTCAATGTCGGTGTCGATCTGCAATTTTATAACCGACTGAATGTAATGGTCGATCTGTTTCAGGAGGTCCGGAGCGGTATTTTCCTGGAACGCGGCACAGTTCCGGCTTTTCTCGGAACGGCTACGACAAAAGTGTACGGCAATCTGGGTAAGGTGAGAAATCGCGGTTTGGATCTCTCGATGGATTATACCCATCAGATCGGCAAGGATTTCTTCATTTCTGCCAAAGGAACCTTCACCTTCGCCCGCAACCGGGTGCTCGAACAGGATGAGCCGGATTACCTGCAGTATCCCAATCTTTCGCGGGTCGGCCGTTCGGTCAATTCGTTCCTGCTTTATGAGGCGCAACGCCTGTTTATCGACAATAACGAGGTGAAATACAGTCCTGAACAACTGCTGGGCGGTGAAATCATGGCCGGCGACATCAAATACGTCAACCAGCCCGATGCGAACGGCAACTACGACAACACGATCAATTCGAACGACCGTATTTATGCAGGGTATCCCGAAGTGCCGGAGATCGTCTACGGGTTCGGGTTTTCAGCGCAGTGGAAAGGACTCGATTTCTCGGTCTTCTTCCAGGGTACGGCCAATACGTCGCTCGTGATGAGCGGATTCCATCCGTTCGGTATCAATAACAATGTCAAGCGCAACGTCATGCAGTTCGTCGCCGACGATTACTGGAGCGAAAGCAATCCGAATATCTATGCGGCCTATCCGCGGTTGAGCGTCGTGGAATACGGCAACAACACGGTTGCCTCGACCTACTGGCTCCGCGACGCGTCGTTCCTGAAACTGAAAAACGCGGAGATCGGCTATACCTACAAGAAAATGCGTTTCTACATCAGCGGATCGAACCTGCTGACCTTCTCGAAATTCAAGTTGTGGGACCCCGAACAGGGCGGCGGATCGGGACTGAAATATCCGACCCAGCGGGTTTTCAACATTGGAATCCAGATGACGTTATAAAATAAATTCCAAACGAAATCCTATGAAATATTACACACATATTCTATCCCTGATTTTATCTGCCGCATTCCTGTTTCAGGCGTGCAGTTATCTGGACGTAGTCCCCGATGAGACGCCGGACGAGAAAGACGCCTTCCAGAACCCGACGATGGCCGAACGCTATCTCTATTCCTGTTATTCGTTCCTGCCCAATCCGCGTCACGAAACAGCTTCGCTGGACCTGATGACGGCCGACGAGGTGGTCACTCCCTGGGAGCACGAGACCTTCGCCAATTTCCCGAAGGGGAACTACAACGCCAGCGAACCGGTGATCTCCTATTGGAATACGCTTTTCGGAGGTATCAGGCGGTGCTATATCCTGCTGGAAAATATCGACGCGGTGCCCAACATGACGGAGGCGAACCTTCGGATTTACAAGGGCGAGGCGAAATTTCTGATCGCTTATTACCATTTCCTGCTTTTGAAGAACTACGGTCCGATTCCGCTTATCAAGGGCGTCATGTCCATCGATATGGACAAGGCAGACTTCCCCGAGCGGGACAGTTACGACGTATGTGTGCAGTGGATCTCTGACCTGTTCGACGAAGCGGCCAGGATGCTGCCGGCAGAGCAGACCTCCACGGCCTACGGCCGGGCCACGAGCGTTGCCGCCAAAGCACTGAAATCACGGTTGTGGCTCTATGCCGCTTCCCCGCTCTTCAACGGGAACAGCGAATACTATGCAAATTTCGTCAGCAAGGTGGACGGGCGCCATCTGATCAGCCAGACTTATTCGGAGGCAAAATGGGAAAAGGCAGCTTCCGCAGCCGAGGAGGCCATTGAGGTCGCTAAGGCCGCAGATTATAAACTCTATACCGAAAGTCCGGTGGCTACGTCGAGGTTCGCCCAACCGACCGATCCCGTGCATCGGGTGCTCCGTCTGAATTTCATGGATTACAACACTTCGAAAGAGGTGCTGTGGGCCGATACCCGGAAAGAGGGCCATTACGGGTTGCAATACAAGTCCACTCCCTACCGCGTGGGTCCGTCATCGGGCAACGGTGTCGGTGTGACATTGACGATGGTCGAGATGTTCTATTCCAAAAACGGACTTCCGATCGATCTCGATCCGGAATACGACTATACCGGGAGGTACCGTTACGGGGAGTATCATAACGATGTCTGCGACGGTGTGACCATGAACCTGAATATCAATCGTGAACCTCGCTTCTATGCGTGGGTGGCTTTCCAGAACGGGTATTACGAAGTGCTCCGTCGCGACGGAGCTGACGACAACGCGAACATCGTGCAGACGAGGTTCCGCAAAAACGATGTTTTCGGCATCAAGGAGCGCACGACGAACTACACCCCTACGGGATATCTCAATAAGAAGGGCTGTTCGCCGCTCTACAACAATATTCAGGAGGATGTTGCCGCTCCGCATTATCCGTGGCCGGTGATTCGCATGGCGGAGCTGTACCTGAATCTTGCGGAGGCTTATGCCAACTTGGGACGGATTGACGAAGCGGTAGCAGCGCTGAAACCGGTCCGCGAACGGGCGGGACTGGACCCGGTAGACGAGGCTTTCGAAAAGGCGGGGCTGACGCTTGGACGCGACGAAATGATCCGCATGGCACGTCAGGAGCGGACTATCGAACTTTATCTGGAGGGGCACCGCTTCTGGGATGTGCGCCGTTGGAAAGAGGGCGACAAGTATTTCAACGTCCGCCCCAAAGGCATGAATTACAACGGGGAGTCCGATGCCGATTTCTTCCGGGTGACTGAAGTGATCGTCCAGCGCAAGTTCATGACTCCGATGCATTACCTGATGCCGATACCCAAGGATGACATCAACAAGAACGAACGAAAGTTCGTCCAGAATCCGGGTTATTGACAGAATCACGAATTTGAAAAACTGCATCTATGAAAAGCATATATAAAATACTGTTGCTCTTTGCCTGTTCGTGCGGCGTTTCGTGCGGCGGGGACGATGAGCCGGCCATGACGGCGCTCGCCGTACAGGGAATCCGCGCCGAGGCATTTCCGGGAGCGATCCGACTGACATGGAATCCGGTCGAGAACAGCGACTTCCTCTATACCGAGGTTTCGTATTACGATTTCGGCACGCAGACGACAGTCTCGAAGCAGTGCAGCCGCTATACCGGTACCCTCTACATTGACGGACTGCTGAACAGATATGGGAAGTACCGTTTCACATTTACGGCTTACGATGTAAACGGAACGCCCGGGCAACCCGTCTATATCGAACGGCAGTGTGAAAAGGCCGAGTCCTATTATGTGGTTGTTGCGGAGAATCTGATCCCGCTCGCAGCCGACCAGTTGGCTACCAATGCCCAGGAGCCGAGCGAAGGCCCCCTGGAATTGCTTGTGGATGGAAATCCGGATACTTTTTTCCAGAGTTTCTGGGATGAGTGGACCTATCCCGAATTGAAGCCTGCGGGTTACCATTACCTGACTTTCGATCTTCGCAAGGAGGTTTCAGCGTTTAAATTCCAATATTGGAACCGTAAGAAAGCGAACGGTTCGCTGCCCAAGACCGTGAATATTTACGGCAGTCCGGATGGCGAAACGTGGGCGTTGCTGGCCCAATTGGATAACCTGCCCGGTGATCTGGGTTCCTCCTACACTTCGGAGTTGTTTCTGCCGGAAGAACCTATTTCCCATGTAAAATACGAGGTGGTGAAAGGAACCGATGTCTACCAGCCCTATTTTTCACTCGCAGAGATCGAATTTTACGAGGTCGTGCGGGAATTGGTCGATCCCGAAGCCGAATGACAATCATAATTGAAAAAGCAACGATAAAGATGAAAAACCTCTTGAAATACATATTGCTGCTAATTTATGTCGCATTGATGCCTGCTTGTGGGGAAGATTCCGGACTGGACGGCGTATTTGCGAATAAACCTTTTGCCCTGGTGACCGCTGCCGACGGCGGGCGGACTTCCATTTCGGCGGTCATCGACGACGGCAAGCGGACGATCCGTCTGACTTTCGACAAACAGCGGGATGTGGATGCCGTGGAGTTGACGTTCCAGTTGAATCCCGGGTATGCGATGGTTTCTCCGAAGGAACCGGAGACGACGATGGACCTGACGCAACCCCGAACCGTGACGGTCAGCTCGGGAGCCGGGGAGGTCTCCTACGAAATCTCAGCCCGGAACGAAACTCCGGTCTTGTCGGCCTCTTTCCTGTTTCGCGGGAAACCGATCGAGGGAGTGATTGACCATGAGACGAGGACGGTTTCGTTCCCGATCACGACGATCTATGCTTCGGAATATCCGGAGGAGCTGTTGGGTGCCGTACCGCTGGATATCACGCTTTCCGACGGCTATCGGCCGACAAGCGAAAAGGTTTCGTACGACCTTTCGACCGGGGAGAGTTTTTCCGTTTACAAAGGCCGCAATACGTACACTTATAGACTGGTTGCCGACATTGCTCCGATATCGGTGGCAGATCATCTCTCTGACTTCCGGTTTCGGCGCGGCGTGAACCTCGCTTATTGGATGACGGAAGCCGATCGTGACTGGTTGGGCTATGTCATGCCCGCTCAATTCCCGTTGTGGAAAGAGTTGGGATTCGACCATTTCCGGGTTCCCGTCGACGAGCTGTGCATCTTTGACCGGGAGGGGCAGTTTAACGAAAAGGCCGTCGGGAAATTACACGAACTTTTTACATGGTGCGAGCAAAACGGCATGTATGCGATTCTCGACATGCACACACTGGCTCCCCGTGAAGGCTCGGACAGTTACCGGGAGGAGGAGTTGTACGACCCTGCCTATCCCGAATTTCGCACCCATTTCGTAAATGTTTGGCGAAAACTTGCTGCGGAATTCAAGGCTCACAATCCGAAGTGCGTGGCCTTTGAACTGCTGAACGAACCGCATGACGGGACACCCGACGCAACTGGTTGGAATAAGCTCCAGAATGAGGTTCTGACGGCAGTCCGAGAGCAGGACCCCGAACGGATCGTATTCGTCCCGGCAATGGGCTGGCAGGACTACAACTACATCAAGTATGCACGGGTGGCCGAGGAAGATCCCAATGCGGTTGTGTCGTTCCATTATTATCTCCCGATGCTGCTGTCGCATTATAAGATGCTGGCGTGGGTCGGCTATCAGGGAGCCGTGCAATATCCGGGGGTGGTCATTCCCACTCAGTCGGATGCTGACAAATACCCGCAGTATGCCTCTTTTCACAAAACGACCTACAATGCCGACCGGATTATGGGTGAAATGTCCAATGCGGCGTCCGACGGTCGGAATGCCGGACTTGCGGTACATTGCGGCGAATTCGGATGCAGTAAAAACGTCGCGGAAGCGATGCGTTTGGCGTGGTTCACGGATATGGTGGCTGCCATGGAGGCAAATAATATTCCATGGACGCTTTGGGAGTGCCTCGACGGCGGATTCGGATTTGTCGATATGGAATATGGCATTTACCGGATCAACTGTCCTCTGCTGAAAGTGTTGACCGGCAAGGAATTGACAGATGCAGAGGCGAAAGCTCTGCTGCAAAAGTATGGATTTAAAACCGAATAGGAATGTTGTTGAAGATTGCACAAGGCGTATTCTGGATACTTGCTGTTTGCCTGATGCCCGGAACGGCCTATGGGGAGGGCCGGGACGTCCTGCCCGGAAACGCCGCCTATAAGGTCGAGGTTTTTCGGGGCGGAACCTGGGAGGAGATTTTCGTTTACAATGCCCGGGTTTCCGATTATGCCGGCAATCCCGAGGCGGGATATACCCAGTATACAATGGGGTTCGCCTTGTTTACGGACTCGTTTCGGCAGCCGTTGAAGGTCCGCGTGACCCGCCGTGCGGGGACGTTTTCGAAAGTGGAGATTCGTCCGCTCTCTTACGGCATCGTGCCCGACGTGCAGACCCCGAACAGCGTCGAGTTCGAACTGGGCGATCCCGCGCAAAAGGTTTCGGTGGAGTTCGACGGCAATCGGATGGAGAACCTCTTCATCCTGCCCGACCTGCCCGACACGGCGATCCCGATGGGTGCCAATGTAACTTATTTCGGTCCCGGGGTGCACAATGCGGGTGTGATCCGTATTGCGAATGAAAGCGGCCGTATTCTCTATCTCGATGAAGGGGCGGTCGTGCTGGGACGGATCGAGGCTGAAAATGCCGCCAACCTTACAATTCGAGGACGAGGTGTTTTCTGTTCGTCGCAGGAGGATCACGGCGCCGGCCGGCGGCCGCAGATGGAGTTCCGCAATTGCGACAATCTGAAGATCGAGGGCATCCTGCTGCGCGACACGCCGAACTGGACGCTCAAGATCGTCGGGAGCACGGGCGTGCATATCGACAATATCAAGGAGATCGGCTGGATCATGAACTCCGACGGCATGGATTTCATCTGCTGCCGCGATGTGCTGGTCGAAAACACCTTCCAGCGTAACTACGACGATAACGTGACCATCAAGGCTTTCAATGCCACGCCCGAATACATCGCTTCCCATACGAATACCGACGGCTCCTATTCCGACGGGGCGATCTGGATGGTTGCCGGGCTTCGCGATTTCGAGGTCTGCAACTACGAGATCCGCAACTGCGTTTTCTGGGCCGACAAGGCGCACAACATGCTCGTCGGTCCCGAGGCGCGGGGCATTGCATTCCGGAATATCCGGTTCCACGACAACATCGTGCTGGAAAACCGTCAGAACGACGGGATCTATCCCGGAGCGATGGCGGTGATGATCGCCGATAACGGCACGTTCGAGGATATTGCGTTCGAAAACATCATTGTCGAGGACATCGACGGCGGAAAGGTTTTCTGCGCGCACTTCACCAACGCCTGGGCGTTCGACGGACTTTATGGACAATGGGCCCGGAACATCACCCTGCGCAACATCGCCTATACCGGTACGCGGGCGACTCCGAGCTGGATCAGAGGACGCAGCGACGCGCAGTCGATCGACGGAGTGACGATCGGGAACTTCACGGTCAACGGCGCGCCGGTAACCGACGGATCGGGGCCTCATCTGGAGATAAACGGATACGTCCGGAACGTGACGTTCGAATAACCGCCTGAAATCAATAAAAAAATTTTATTAACCACCTTAAACGCATAATTATGAAAAAGTATTCCATGTACACATTTGCCGTCGCCATGCTGGCCGGTATGATTCTGACGGGCTGCTCCTCTTCGGAGGAGATTCCGGGAGGTACTCCCGACAACGGACCGAAACTGAAGATCGAGACCCGCTCGGCGGATGCCGCCGAGGCTGCTTATGCACACCGGGCGATTCTGGTGTCGGAGGGTAACATTGCGGATGCAAAGAGCGCCGCCGATGCTGCGGCTTTAGGTTCTTTCTCGGTCGAGCCGGGCAGCTACACCGTTTACGCCGTCGCTTCCAGCGACGAGACGAATCTCACTTTTACGGGTGTCGCCGCTTCGAATGCCGTTGCCGATGCACGTGTCAAAATAACCGACATTTCGGCTCAGATTCCCGAACTGTTGGTCGGTAATTCCGACGTCGTTACGGTCGGTGCCGAAGGCGCGGCGGCCGCACTCCAGCTCAAGCGCGTCGTGGCATCGGTCACGGTGACGGTCAGCGGACTGGAGAACGTCGATGCCGAGAGCATCACCCTGACGATCGGCAACATGTACGATCAGGTGAGTCTCGACGGAGCGTTTTCCAAGAGCGGAGCCGCGTTCGCATCGAAAAGTCTTGTACTCACCAAGAATGCCGAAGGCAAGTTCGTCGGCAACGCTATCGTGATGCCTACCGATACGGAGGCTTCCAACCTCTCGCTGACTTACAGCGTCAACGGCACGGATTACACCAGCACCCCTGCGGGCCGGATCGCGGCCAACGGGCAGTATGAACTGGCGACGACGGTCGAAGCCGGCAGTTCCTCCTCAAAGGTCAACCTCAACTCGGCGATTACCTACGCGGCCTGGGACAGCACGGTGGTGAATCTTTCCGACAGCTTTACCATCGACGAGACTACCCCTGACAAGCAGTGGATGGGTCCGACAGCCCTTCCAATCAGCGGTTCAGCCGCTCCTGGATACGACAATTTCTGGGCGTCGTCCGATGGAGGCGATTCCGGCTGGGGCGAGACATTCTGGCAGTACAACCTTTATGACGGGAACAAAACGGACGGAAGCAACTATTGGTGTCCTGACGAATGGGACCGCACGGCTCCCGTCTGGTATATCGACCTCGGCGCTGCCAAGCAGGGCGTGACCATCGACTACTGGAACAAGGCTGGCGGTAAGGGCGGTCAGAAAATCAAGACGATGGACATTTACGCAAGCAATACGCGAGCCGATTACGGCGGTGGCAATGCGGATTGGGTGAAGATCATGACTTTCACCTCCGACAAGACCACTCCGACCACGGACGCCGGGGCGCAGGTGACGACGGGCAAGATCGCATTCTCGGAGGATGGAAGCGTCTCCTATCAGTATGTAAAATGCGTGATGACATCTAAGGTCAATCCTGACGGTGCGACCATTACGGATGTGCTCGACGTGAATGTCGGCGAGGTAGAGGTTTCCTACTGGGAGTTCAAATAATTGTCGGAGGGGAGTTCTCCTCCTGCGATACGCTGAATGGGGATTTGCGGGAGCGGACTTTAACGGTCCGTTCCCGGCATCGCCCCGAACGGCAGTCGTGTGGGCCTGCGGGGCCTGAAGAATCAAGTATATAATATGAAAGCCATGATGATGAAAAAACAGAATGTCGGGAATGCCTGCGGATGGGCGGATCGCCTTGCACGCCTTCTGTTACTGCCTGCGCTCACGCTCGTTCTGCTTTGCTCGTGCGACGAGGACAAGGCGAAATCCGAAAGACCGGAAGAGGGGGATCAGCTTTGGAAGATCGTTCCCGTTCTTGCATCCGAAAGCGATGGCTTCGAGGGGCTCGGTGAGTATGGGGTGTCGCTCTACCTTTTCAACGACATGTCATCCGACTGCTATAAATACCAGCATGCCGACTCGTTCGGCGATCTCGAACCTTTCGTGGTGGAAAAGGCGGCTTATTCGCTTGTCGCGCTGATGATGGATCGTGATGTTCCTCATGTTTTCTATGAGGCTTCGGACGAGGCCAAAAAGAACACAACCGTGACCGTAACGGACATGAACGAGACTATTCCGGATATGGTGCTCGGTACGGCGTCCGTTTCCCGGAATGTCGGCGCGACGGTTCCCGTCTCCGACCTGCAACGGCTGGTCGGGGCCTTGGATGTCCGCCTGACCGATGTCCCGAATGATGTCACGGCCGTGGAACTTACCGTAGGCGATCTCTACGACCGGGTCGACCTTACGGGGCAGTACGACTTTTCGACGGGGGAGCCTGCTTCGAAGCGGATCGAGCTGACGAAAGAGGGAACCGTTTTTTCAGCCCGGAGTGTGCTGATGCCTTCGGACGAGACGAGGGCCAATGTGAAGATGGATTTTCGGGTTTTCCGGGGCGACGCGTATGAGGATTTCGTCGTACGTCTTTCCGGAAGTATTCCGGCAGACAAACTCACGCGGCTTGAAGGCCGTGCGGAAGAGATCTTGAAGAATGCTGAACTGACGTTGGGTTTGACCTATGCTCCGTGGGATGCGAGCATAACGATCGAGGATCACTTCCAGACCGACGACGACCTGAATAAGGTTTGGTCCTCGGCGCCGCTTCCCATCAGCGGCGCAGCCGATCCCGGATATGACAATTTCTGGGCTTCGTCCGTATTCACCGACTGGGACGGTTCCGTAAAATACGATTCGTATCTTTATGACGGTATCATGGACGGGAGCGACGAGCACAAGGACCTCTATTGGGGCCCCGACGCAGTTGGGGAGGCAGAAAAAGGCACCGTTCCGTCGTGGTATGTGGATTTGGGAACCGGATGTCAGGGCATTACGCTCACCTACTGGAACAAATTCGGAGGCAAAGGCGGCCAGAAGCTCCGCACGATGAATATCTATGGAAGCAATGCTCCGGAGGACTATCGGGGCGGCAACGAAAGCTGGACGCTGATCACGACTTTCACTTCCGACCGGACGAAACCTACGGAAGACGCCGGAGCCGAGGTCACGACCGGGCGGATCGAATTCGACAAGGGAAATGCGACCTACCGGTATGTGAAATGCGAGATCACCTCCCGGGTGAACGCCGACGGCAATGTGGTCGAGGATTCCGATGTGAATGTTGCCGAAGTGCAGATAACCGTGTGGTCCTGTAAATAGGAATGTTTCGGCCCGGCTTGACGGCCGGGCCGTATTTTATGTAAAAATCAATTGGACATGAATGAACGATTGTTGCCGGGACGTATCCGTTCGGGCTGGGGAGTCTCTATTCTTTTTCTTTGTTTAATGGCCCTTTCCGGGTGCTGTTCACACGAAGCGATTCGGGTGAATCTCATTCCGCGCCCGGCGGAAATGGAGGTGCTGTCCGGGTATTTTCAGCCGGGAAACACGACGGTGGACGACTTCACGACCGTAGTTGTGGACAATTCCCGGATGGATGCGCTGGGACGGGAGGGATACGAACTTACGGTCGATCGCTCGTCGGTGAGACTCACGGCCGCCACCCAGACCGGCATTTTCTATGGGAAACGGACGCTGGAACAGTTGATGACCGACAAGGGTATTCCTTGCGTAAGGGTCAGCGACCGGCCCCGGTTTGCCTACCGGGGCATGCACATGGATGTATCGCGGCATTTCTTTCCGAAAAGTCAGGTGCTGAAGATGCTGGACGAAATGGCCCGCTACAAACTCAACGTATTCCATTTCCAT
>JAEWLW010000005.1 GCA_023457355.1 Bacillota bacterium
CGTCGGCGGCCACGGCCAAATCGCTGGCGCAGAGCGCGCAGGAGACGCAGGCCGCTATCGCGCTGATCGACAGGATTGCGCAGGCGACGCAGGAGCAGGCCACCGCGATTGTGCAGATTAATCAGGGCGTGGAGCAGATTTCTTCGGTGGTGCAAACCAACGCCGCCACGGCGCAGCAGAGCGCCGCCGCCAGCGAGGAGCTTTCCAGCCAGGCCAACCTGCTGGAGGCGCTCATCGCCCGGTTTAAGCTCAAGGCGGGCGAATGGATGGACACCCAAGCCCCGGCGCTGCCGCAGAGCGAAGAAAGCGCCCCGCCCGATTTGGCCGGCGCGCCGCTTGACAGCAAGTATTTTTAATTGGCTATTCGATCAGGGCCGTCTGAAACAGACGGCCCCTTTGTGCCATGCAGACCGGTAATTGGTGACGCCGCAGGATTTATGTGCTATAATTTTGAGTGTTCGGTAAACGCCTGCAACCCGGAAAGAAAATGCGGCGTTATTTGCACATCGAAAAACCAACCCGTACCATACACAAAGGAGAGGTTTAAAGAATGGAGATTGTATCCCCCCGCTATGCCGGGGCAAACAAGGGCCATTACAGCCCCGGCATCATTTCAAACGGCATGCTGTATATATCGGGGCAGTTGTCTGTGGACCCCGACACCCGCGCCCTGCCCGAAGGCGACGCCGCCGCACACGCAGCGCTGGCGCTTAAAAATGTTGAGCGCGTGCTCACCGAAGCGGGGCTGACCCGAAGCGATGTGGTGCAGTGCCGCGTTTATGTCACCGACGTTGCGCTGTGGGATGAAGTGAACGCCGTCTACGCCGAATTTTTCGGCAGCCACAGGCCCGCGAGAGTCGTTGTGCCGGTGCCCGCGCTGCACTTTGGCTGCACGGTGGAGATTGAGGCGGTCGCGGAGGTGCACAAAAAATGAATTATATCTGTTCAAAATGCGGCGTGAAGGCGGACGTTGCCACCCGCGCGCCCAAATGCGGCTGCGGCGGACTTTGGAAGCTGGATTTTACCCCGCCCGCCTTTGACCCGGCGCTGGTCGATAAAAGCTGCTGGGGCCTTTTCCGTTACCGGGCGTTTATGCCGCTCATCGACGAAAGCTGGCGGCAGATTACGCTGGGCGAGGGCATGACCCCGGTCGTCCCCTTTGATGACGACCTGTTGCTGAAGATGGATTATTTTATGCCCACGCTCTCCTTCAAGGACAGGGGCGCCGCCGTGCTGGTTTCGCACTGCAAGGCTATCGGCGTCGATTCGGTTGTGCAGGACAGCAGCGGCAACGCGGGCAACAGCGTGGCGGCCTATTGCGCCAAAGCGGGCATCGCCTGCGAGATTTTTGTTCCGGAGGGCACCTCGCCCAAAAAGATTGATATGATCCGTGCGCACGGGGCGGCAGTGAATATTGTGCCGGGCTCGCGCGACCACTGCGCCGATGTCTGCCGCGCAAAGGTGGAAAGCGAAGGGAAATATTACGCCAACCACGTCTATAACCCCTTCTTCTACGAGGGCACCAAAACCTATATCTACGAAATTTACGAGCAGCTTGGGCGTGTTCCGCAGAACATCTTTGTGCCGCTGGGCAACGGAACGCTGTTCATCGGCGTCATCAAGGCGCTGGAGGAATTTTTGGCGGCCGGCATCATCGAAAGAATGCCCAATGTTGTCGCACTGCAAAGCGAACATTGCGCGCCCATCGCAGCGGCGGTGGAACAGGGCCTTGCGGCACCGGCGGCGGTTGCCGTATCCCCCACGCTGGCGGAGGGCAT
The DNA here is from genome assembly GCA_023457355.1 of Bacillota bacterium. GTDB lineage: Bacteria > Bacillota > Clostridia > Oscillospirales > Ruminococcaceae > Yanshouia. The sequence goes on from JAEWLW010000005.1 coordinate 1,779, forward strand.
CGCCATCGGGGTACCCATGCGCGGCGAGGAAATTTTGGGTTATATCCAAAAGCATGGCTGCAAGGTGATTCTCGCCCCGGAGGCGGAAATTCTGGCTGCCAGAAGCGCGCTGGCGAAGAAGGGCATCTACTGCGAGCACACCACGGCGGCAAACTATGCGGCCTACCTGCACTATTGCCGCCTTTACGGCAAAACGCCGGACAGCATCATCCCGATGTGCGGCGCGGGCTTAAAATCCGACCATTAGCAGATAGTCAAACTTTAGCGCACGCATCCGGCGGGCAACGGCAAAAAGGCGGCGGGGCAAAATTGCCCCGCCGCTCAGGCTGTCAAAGGACTCTTTCTTACTAAAAATTGTACAAAGTTTTTGGTTAAGCTTTTTTCAAAAAGCTTGCGTGCTTCATTCGTCAAAAAAGCGCAGGAGGGGCAGCAAAAACAGTTCGGGGGACTGTTTTTGTGTGGGGAACCCCCGCAAGGGGTTCCCCAATATCGCCTGAGCGGCATTCAGTTTGTGCATATCGCTAAAACACAATGACTTTATCGACAGCCTGAGCGGCGGGGCAATTTAGCTCCGCCGCTTCAGCGATACTCGTCAAAAAGGCATATGCCATAGAAAAATCTGCACAAATCAAAAGCTTTGGCCGAGCTTTTTTAAAAGCTGGCAGGGCCTGGGGCAGCGCCCCAACAGTTTCGCGGATAACAAGTTTGGCTGTGCGGCGTTTGTTTTGCATCCCATGCGTTGCCGCCCGAAAAGCTTGCGGGGGTTTCGGTGGTGCCGCAAACGCAAATGCCCATTCTGTTTAGTCCATGCTATCACAGAGGAAATGCAGCATGAAGGTGACCGCCAGCAAATCGGCGCAGCCGCCGGGGCTGATATTTTCCGCAATAAAATCGGCGTCCAGCGCCTTGAGAACCGAAGGCTTGGGACGGGGCGTTTCTTCAAGCAGCGCCCGCAGCGACGCCTGAAGCGCTTTTTGCCGTGCGATCCCCGCGCGGGAGATGACGTTGGTGTCGGTGGCGTTGGCCATCAGATACAGCAGCGCGATGGCGCCCGCGTCGTTGAGCGAATAGCCCTCGGCCAGCAGCGCCTGAAAAACCGGCAGGCTGATGCCGCGCACGCTTAAAAAGCCCGAGGCCACCTCACCACGGATGCCCGCGATGCCATACTGCGTCCAAAGGCGTTCGCCCGTTGTTTCGGCGCCGGACTCCTGAATTTTTTTCAGGTCGTCGGCCATTTCGGGGCCGGTCATCTCAGCGCAAAGCGCGCAAAGCTGTTCCGGGGTCATGCCGCCCGCCGCCCAAAGGCGCCCCGCGGCGGCGCAGAGGATGCCCGCCGAATAAATGGCGCCCTTATGGGTGTTTACCCCGCGGGTTGCGGCGAACATATCCGCCTCGGCGCACTGGCCGACATAGCGCAGCGACGCAAAAAGCTGCGCGGGCGTAAGGCCGGCGCTGCGCACGCCCTTTAAGGCGCAGGCTTTAAAATAGGGCGTCAGCGCCGTGGCGCTATCCACAAAGGTGAAAATATCCATATCGCGGTGCGCACCGGCGTTGGCACGGTCCACAAGGCCGGGCTTCGGCGTGACACAAACCTCATACAGCAGGCTTTTAACCGCGAGACCGGCGATGCGGTCGGCGGCGGCATTGTCGAGATAATCGGCGATAAGCTGGCGGGTTCGCTGCTCAACCGCGTCCAGCCCGTGGCGGCGGCTGCGCGCGCAGGCGGCGGCCACGTCGCCGCAAATGAGGCAACGGCGGGGCGGGGCGCCCATATCGCTGCGCGAAAGCTTTTCCCCCTCGGTGTTCAGCACGTCAATGTCAAAAAGCCGCGCGGCTTCAAAGGCATCTTCAATCTCAACCATCCGTTTTTTTATGGCGTCGGCCGGAAAATCCACCGCCCAGTAACCCTCCAGGCCGGTGTTATAGTCGCAAACTGTTTGAAACACCGGCGCAACATGATGGCGGCGCAGCTGCTCGTCAATGAGCCGTACGCCTGCCGCAAACAGGCGGTCGGCGCTTTCAAAACGCTTTTGCTCCCCCGCGATGTTCATCGTCAGGCAGATGAGCGGCGTGTGATATTTTTCAGAAAGCGCCCGCTGAAAATCCGACCGGCGCTCGCGCGCCAGCAGCATTTCTTCAAGCTGTACCCTCACAATTTTGTCCTCCCAGGCTTATTGCCGATAAACTTAAAAACCGGGCCCACCCTTGCGGCCCCGTGTTGGCATCTTGTCCTCCCCGGCAGGCGGCAGGCTGCCTTCGCCGTGCTTTACAGCGCAAAAATATATGTGCAAAGGTCGGGCCGTTTTTCAGGCTAATCGGCCATATAATGGCAATACCGATCTTATAACCAAAAGAAAACCGAGCCGCCTTGGCGGCCTGTTTTGCGCCTGACTGCGTTGTCGTTCTTGCCAGTCGCAAAATAACCCCGTCAATTTCGTCTCGCTTTCCTATTGGTTTAACTATAACGTCAAGCGGCGGGTTCGTCAAGGCGCTGTGACTAAGAGAGAACAAAAACCGGCATCAAAGGGCTGTTTTGCCTGCAAAATGCGCCAATTAAAAATTTTTTAAAAAGGGTCTTGCAAAATAAAAAGCAATATGCTATTATCACAACAATCAATATCACAAACCTTTGATGCGGAGATCAAACCGTGAAATGCGCCTACAGAGAGCGGGGGTGGCTGAGAGCCCCGCGGAATGCAGCATGGCAAATGGACCGCTGAGGGCGAGGTGAAAGGGCGTTTTAAAACACCTGAGTATCCAAGACGCCGTGCCGACGTTACCGGCTGGAAATGTGTTGGCATTTCTTTATGTGAGTGGGTTTGCTTTTGCAGACCAATTAAGGTGGCACCGCAGATTTTTATAATCTGTCCTTAAACAATGGGTTTAAGGACGGATTTTTTGTTTTGCGGGGAAAAATGTTCGTAACAACACCGCGGCGCGCACCAACAGGCAGCGCCCTGTTTTAAAAAAAGGAGAATACAGCATGAAAAAGATTTTTGCTTTTGCACTTGCCGCTCTGATGGCCGTAATGACCGGCTGCGGATCGGCGTCCTCTTCGTCCCCGTCCGCCAGTGAATCCTCCGCCGCGCCCTCAGAGGCGGTCAACGAGGCCAAACCGGTGGTGATCGGCATAGTGCAGCCGATGGAGCATCCCTCGCTGAACCAGATTCGAGAGACGATCATCGACGAGCTTGGCGTGCTCGGCGTGACCGATTCGGTTACAATTGAGTACCGCAACGCCAACGGCGACGCTTCGATGCTGCCGACCATTATGAGTGAGCTCATCGGCGGCGGCGTCGATATGCTGGTGCCGGTCGGAACCGGCCCTGCCCAGGCCGCGGCCGCCGCAACCGATTCGATTCCGATCATCTTTTCGGCGGTATCCAGCCCCATTGACGCGGGCCTGGTAACCTCGTTCGAAGAGACGACCGGCAACATCACCGGCGTTTCCAACGCGATCGCCATCGAAGATATCTTCGCGCTTGCCGCCCAGCTTACCCCCGACGTCAAGAGCTTCGGCTTTGTCTACAACACCAGCGAGGTCAATTCCGTGGCGGGCATCAAACGCGCCCGCGCCTATTGCGACGCAAACGGCATCCCTTATAAAGAGGCGGCCATAACCGGTGTGGCCGATCTCCAGTCGGCGGCGCAGTCGCTGGTCGGCCAGGTTGACGCCTTCTTCACCCCGAACGACAACACCGTCGCCTCGGCTATTTCCATCTACATGCAGGTTGCCGAAGACGCCCATATGCCGGTTTATGTCGGCGCCGATTCTATGGTGGTTGACGGCGGCCTTGCAACCGTGGGCATCGACTACACCGTGCTTGGCCGACAGACCGCCCAGATGATCAAGAGGGTTCTTGACGGCGGAACCATCGCGGAAAACCATGTGGAGCAGGTTGCGGAATATGCCAAAATGATCAACATGGTCACCGCCAACAAGCTCGGCGTCACGGTGCCCGACGCACTGAAGGATACGTTTGTGGTCCTCAAGGAATAGCGCAAGCCGCCCGTTTACAAACGACAAAAACGCTGCCGTAAGCTTTGCGGCAGCGTTTTTGATGTACATTATTCAATTTTAGCCAATGAACATCTGGGTCCAGTAGTTGCCGCTGGCGACATAGCCAACACCAATCTGGGTAAAGGAGCTGTTCAGAATATTGGCGCGGTGTCCCGGGGAGTTCATCCAGCCGGTGACGACGGCCTGGGGCGAGCTGTAGCCCATGGCGATATTCTCACCGGCGGTGCGGTAAGAGATGCCAAAGCTGGTCATCATGTCGAACGGGGAACCGTAAGTCGGGCTGGTGTGCGAGAAATAGCCCTTGTCACGCATGTCCTGAGACTTGGCGCGCGCCACATCGGAAAGTTTTGCGTTCAGGGTCAGGGCTCCAAGGCCATTCTTGGCGCGCTCAACATTGACCAGTCTGACAACCTCAGACTCATAGGCGCTGACGCTGCTGGAAGAGCCGTTGTTAGACGAGCCGTTGTTAGACGAGCCGTTGTTAGACG
>JAEWLW010000006.1 GCA_023457355.1 Bacillota bacterium
ATGACACGTTTAGCTTCTAAACTCTTGGCTTTTGCTGTTGCCTTCCTTATCAATTCCTGTATGCACAAACCAAATCCCGTCTGCATTAAATCTCTCATCTTTTAATAGCACCACGGGTTAAATTAAATAGGCTTTATTGTTTGAATATTTTTCATCTCCACAATTTCTACAAATAATAATGATAAAGTCATATCAGAAAACAGAAAAGAGGCTTTAGTATGAAACTGTTTGAACATGTAAAGCAGGCGTTTAACAATTATCTGACTCGCTTGGAAAAATCGAATCAGGAATTGTTCGGCAGCGGTACGCCGGATTGCTGCAAGCTGAACCGGCCTGCTAACAACCGGCCGACGCGTACCCAGGATAAACACGGATAGGAGCATAGGATATATGGAAGCTAGCATCCGATCTCAAAGCCTTCACATCGGTTCCATGACCTGTGCGGGCTGTCAAAATACCATTGAGAATGGGCTGCGGCAAAAGCGCGGCATCATAAAAGCGCAAGTCAGTTATCGCACAGGCCGTGCCGAAATACAATATGACAGCGCTATCATCTCTTTAGATGAAATTGAAGGCATCATCCGGGCGCTCGGTTATCAGGTTTTGCAGGAAGGCGATCAGCCAAAGCCAAATTATCGGCGTGCACTGGGGATGCTTTTGATTATCGCCTCTCTTTTTGTTGCGCTGGAACGAACGGGGATTATTAATTTTCTGGCGCCGACGCGCTTGGCGGAAGAGGGCATGAATTTTGGCATGCTTTTTGTCGTCGGTTTAATTACCTCGGTGCATTGTGTCGCCATGTGCGGCGGCATCAACCTGTCGCAATGTTTATCGCACGCCACGGCAGACGGCCAGTCCGGACGCTGGTCGGCCTGTCTTCCCGGCTTGCTTTATAACCTGGGGCGTGTGATATCTTATACCGCCGTCGGCTTCATTGTGGGCGCGGCGGGCTCTGTATTTTCATTTTCCAACACCGTCCAAGGTGCCATCAAGCTTGCGGCCGGCGTCTTTATGATTATTTTAGGGCTTAACATGTTGGATATCTTTCCGTGGTTGCGCAGGTTCAATCTCTCGATGCCATCGTTGGGTTGTCAGAGCCGCCAGTCCGCTAAAAGTCCGCTGGTTGTGGGGCTGCTCAATGGCCTGATGCCCTGCGGGCCGCTGCAGGCCATGCAGCTGTATGCTCTTTCCACCGGCAGCCCGGTCAAGGGCGCACTTTCCATGTTTGTGTTTTCATTGGGCACACTTCCGTTGATGTTGGGCCTTGGCGCCCTGAGCGCGATGCTCGCTAAAAAGCATCTGCATAAGATGATGTCGGCAGGCGCCGTTCTGGTCGTGGTGCTGGGGCTTTCCATGCTTTCGCAGGGCTTTAGTCTGGCGGGCATTGCGGTGCCGTTTGCGACGTCGGCAGGCGCTGCGGCGGATTCTGTGACAGGAACGGTTACGCAGGACGGGGTTCAGCTGGTTGAAAGTACCCTTGCTCCGGGGCGTTATCCAAACATCACCGTTGAAGCGGGCACGCCGGTCAAGTGGGTGATTACAGCGCCACAGGGCAGTATTAACGGCTGCAATAACCGGATTAACATCCCGGAATATAAAATGTCCTATCAATTTCAGCCCGGGGAAAACATCATCAATTTTACCCCCACCAAAACAGGTACCTTCCAATACAGCTGCTGGATGGGTATGATCCGAGGGCGCATCACGGTGGTGGAACCCGGCACGCCTATCGACAGCAATTCCGACAGCGATATCCTCGCCGAGCCGACACCGGCGGATTATACCATTCCCACCGATGCGCTGGCCGTGGCTGAATTCACCACCGACGAAGACGGTCAAACCATCCAGCAAGTCACCATTTCGCTGACCGAGTCAGGCTTTTCCCCCGCTGTGGTGGTGGTGCAGGCGGGCACGGATGTGTTGTGGAACATCAATTATGACACGCCTGATTCCGCCGGCGGGGAGATTATTCTGGTTCCGGCCTATACCACCCAACTGCCACTGTTTGGCGGAGAGAACGGTTTTTACTTTTACCCGGAGCAAAGCTTTGACTTTTCCACCGGCGACAACGCCTTTTACGGCTATGTCAAGGTGGTTGAAGATCTAACAGATGTGGACGAAGCCGCCATCAAAGAAGAAGTAGCCGGTTTTCAAACGTTGATTTGGCCGCCGGATATATTTGCAGGGGGCGCGGGCGGCTCCTGCTGCCAGTAGATGTAATTGAATAAGGGAGGAAAATGAAATGGAGTTTTTAATTCAGCATTGGCACTGCCTGTTTCCACTGGCGGGATTGCTCCTCGCTACCTTTCTCTTCAGGGATAACGGCGGGAAGCAGCGGGGCCGACCGGGTGATCACCGCGAAGACCGCAGCATGACGCGTGGCACACAGGAGGAAAAGTAAATGAGATTAAAAGTCTTTAAGCGTATTCCAAAAATGAAATCTTTCAGGATTTCGGCACTGCTTGCGGCCATCTTGGTGATATCATTGGTTGGTTGTTCAGCATCCGGCGGCGCCGCACAGGGGGAGGGATTGCGCATTCCCATCGACGAAATCACCGAAACGCCATCCTTTCACCCTGTCACCGTTGGCAAAACCGAGATGGAGGTTATTGCTGTCAAAGCACCGGACGGCACGATACGTACCGCCTTCAACACCTGTCAGGTTTGCTATTCCTCCGGCCGGGGTTACTATGAGTTTTCGGGCGGCCAGCTGGTTTGCCAGAACTGCGGCAACCGCTTCTCGACCAGCCAGGTTGAAGTGGTATCGGGCGGGTGCAACCCGTGGCCGATCTTTGATAAAGATAAGGTTGTAAGTGAGACGGACATCACGATCTCACAGGATTTTTTAGAAAAGTCGGTTAAAATCTTCTCTAATTGGAAATGAACAAATTCATACAGCCTTTGATGAGGGCGTTGCTTAAAAGTTCCCAAATCGGGAATTTTTAAGCATGCCCCGGCTTGTTATTTTTTGGTCCGGGCGGTATAATTTCTGACAGAATATGATGATGGAGAGGGGCGGCTCTGCGGTATGTCGGATAAACGCATTCTGGTTGTGGATGACGAAGTAAAAATACTTGAAGCGGTTGCGGCCTTTTTAAACAGCCGCGGGTATACGGTTTATACGGCTGAAACCGGAAAAGAGGCATTGGCGCTGCTCGCGAACGAAAATGTCTCGCTGGTGGTGCTGGATTTGATGCTGCCCGATATTTCCGGCGAGGAGGTCTGCGCGGCGGTGCGCAGAACCGCGCGCACGCCAATCATTATGCTGACCGCAAAGTCGGGCGAGGCCGAACAGCTCAACGGGCTCGCGCTCGGCGCGGACGATTACATGCTAAAGCCCTTTAGTCTCAAGGTGCTGGCGGCAAAAATAGAGGCCGTCCTGCGGCGGTCGTCCGGCGATCTTGTGCCGCTGACGTTGAAAAATTCCTGGAATAACAACGATCTGACGGTGGACTTTGAGCGCAACCGCTTTTTTAAAGCCGGGCGCCCGGTGGCGCTGACGCCCAACGAAGCGCGCATTCTCGCGGCGCTGGTCAAATATCCGGGCAAGGTTTTTTCGAGGGAAGAGTTGATTGCCACCGCCCTTAAAGACGATTTTGAAGGCTATGACCGCGCGGTGGATACGCATATCAAGAACCTGCGCCATAAAATTGAGGACAATCCCAGAACGCCGGTTTATATTAAGACGATTCACGGCCTGGGCTATCAGTTTGGGGAGGGATAGGAATGCCGCGTAAGCTCCAGACACAGCTCTCTCTGACTATGGCCTTGGTGGTGCTCATCACCATCTCGCTTATCAGTTTTTTATCCAACATCGTTATCGGAAAGGCGTTTGATAGCTATATTCAGCAAAAACAGGCCTTTCATTCCGGCGAAATTGCGGCCAATATCAACCGCCAGTACGACCCCATGACACGCACCTGGGATATCGGCTTTGTTCATGGCATCGGCATGTATGCGCTGTATGACGGTTATATTATTAAGCTGTACGACGTGGACGGCAACACGGTTTGGGATGCCGAAAACCATGATGCAAGCCTCTGTTCCCAGATGATGACCGATATCTCTCAGCGCATGAAGACGCGCCGCCCCGATCTGAGCGGAAAGGTCATGTCGGGCAGCTATCCGCTTTCTTTCAATGGGCAAACGGTCGGCACGGTGGAAATTACCTATTACGGGCCGTATTTTTTCAGCGAGAGCGATATTTTGTTTTTGGACACGCTGAACCTGTTGCTGTTGACAGTGGGTGTTATTTCGTTTGTTTGTTCGCTGGTTGCGGGTTATTTTCTCGCCCGCCGAATTACTCGCCCCGTTGCCCAGGCAGCCGAGGCAGCGCGCGCTATCTCGCAGGGGGATTACGGGGTTCGTTTTGATGGTGACGGTGGTGGGACACGCGAATTGGCGGAATTGACACAGGCGATTGACGCCTTGGCCCAGACCATCAGCCGGCAGGAGACATTGCGCAAAAGGCTGACCTCCGATGTGGCGCATGAGCTGCGCACGCCGCTGAGTGCTGTTGCGGCCCAGCTTGAAACGATGATTGAGAACGTCTGGCCCGCCACGCCTGAGCGGTTGCAGGGTTGCTATGATGAAATCGGCCGTATTTCCGGTCTGGTGGCCGAGCTTGAAAAGCTTTCTACAATAGAGGATGAGAACTTGCAATTAAACAGGTCGCCCGTCGATTTACTGGCGCGCGCAAAAGCGGCAGTCGGCTATTTTGAGGCTGTTTGCCATACTAAGCACATTGCCATAAGCGCCGTTGGTAGTCGGGCTGTTATTTTTGGCGACCCGGATAAAATTGACCAGGTGTTGGTCAACCTGCTCTCAAATGCGGTGAAGTATACGCCGCGGGACGGGCATATCAAGGTGACGGTTCTGGATGAAGAACAGGGAATTCTCACCGTTGAGGATGACGGCGCCGGTATTGATGCAGCGGAGCTGCCCTATATTTTTGAGCGGTTTTACCGCACCGACCAATCCCGCAGCAGGGCGACCGGCGGCGCCGGAATAGGGCTTTCAATCGTCAGGGCAATTGTGCTTGCGCACGGCGGAACCATTGAGGCAAAAAGCGAACAGGGCAAGGGAAGCCGGTTTATCGTGCGCCTTCCGAAGGCGTAAAAATAGCGCGGCCGATGCATTTGGCGGATTTTAAAAGAGTTGCAGCCCGGGGAACTGTGTTTCAGTTCTCCGGGCTGCGTTGATGGGGGGGAGCGTGGAAAATACCCACGCTTTACAAGATGGCAATTACTTTAGGAATTTGCCGGGCCGGTTTTGGGTGAATACGCCATGCTCCAGCACAGGCACGCCGTTGACCAGGACAAAATCAATGCCGGTGGGGGGCAGGGTAGGTTGCGCATAGGTGGCACCGTCGGCGACGGTATCAAAGTCAAACACCGTAATGGTGGCGTCGTACCCCGGCTTTATATAACCAAATTTCTGGCCCAAGCCCATCAACGTGGCCGGCAGCGCCGTAATTTTATAAACCGCGTCTTCAACGGGCATTAAGTTTTTCTCGCGGACGAGCCTTAAAAATTTAGGGAAGGTTGCGGTGTTTCGCGGGTGTGGCTTGCCATTGGGATGGCTTAAATCATAGGCCACACCGTCAGAGCCGGTGCAGATATCACGGCGCCGCATAATTTTAAGAACGTCGCTTTCATTCATGCCGTAATAAAGGCATTGGATGTGACCCTTGCAGCGGATGAGGATATGGCGGATCGCTTCCAGCAGCGGCATATGGAGGTATTCGGCAATCTCCACCAGAGACTTATTGATGATTTCGGGGTATTCAGCGTCGGGAATTTCGGAGATAACAATGTTCTCCGGTCCGGCGCGGTTATACATCTCCGGCAAGCCTTCCTTGATCATCTCCGCAAAGATTTTATCGTCTTTTAAACGCGCTACAAAGGCGTCATAGCCGCCTTCCATCACCCACTTCGGGAAGCAGGAGGTCAACACCGAGTGGGAGGCGGTATAGGGATATTGGTCGCAGTGGATACGCACGCCCATCGCCCGGGCAAGGTCAAGCTTTGCAAGCAGCTCGTCAGCGCGGCCCCACTGAGAAGTGCCCATCATTTTCAGGTGAGAGATCTGCAGCTTTACGCCCGTTTCAAGCGCGACCCGAACCATTTCGTCAAAGGCTTCAAATATACGTTTATTCTCATTGCGCATATGTACGGCCAGCAGCTTGTCGTGCTTTGCAACCACTCTGGCCAACGCGATAATCTCCTCTGTGTCGCAAAAGCTTCCGGGCGGATAAATGAGGCCCAGTGAGAGGCCCAATGCGCCCTGTGTGAGCATTTTATCCAGCACGTCACACATGGTCGCTATTTCGTCGGCGGTCAACTGGCGCATTTCCCAGCCGACGACATAGCTGCGCAGTGTACCGTGGCCAATCAGTGCGCCGATGTTGATGGAGGCACCGCAGGTTTCAAAATGCCCGGCGTAACCCGCCAGATCCCGCGCGATGAAGTTGTGCCTGTCTATTTCACCCTCTCCCACGGTGGACTGGTTGACAAGTGTCAAATCGATGTTGCGGTCACAAAGCGGAACCGGGGAAATGCCGCACTGGCCGACCAGCTCAAAAGTGACGCCGCCGATCAGTTTGGATTCCATCGTGGGCGTTTTCAGATAAGATACGTCCGAGTGGCTGTGGATATCGACAAAGCCCGGCGCGACGATATGGCCAGCCGCATCGAAAACCCCGGCGGCCGGTTTGGCGTCATCCTCAGAGATTTCGACAATTTTGCCGTCCTTGATATAGACCGTAGCCGCATAAGGTTTTGCGCGCGTTCCGTCTACAATAACGCCATTTTTAATTGAAATGTCAAACATATAATGCCTCCTGTTTTAAATTGTTGCACATTTGGCCTTTTCATCGACTAAATGACAGGCAACAAGGTGCCCGGGCGCAACCTCGCGCAATGCGGGGGTGCGGGTTTTGCAGGCTTCGGTTGCGTATTCGCATCTGGCGGCAAAGCGGCAGCCTGCGGGTGGGTCGATCGGGCTGGTGACCTCGCCCCGTATTGCCTGAATCGTTTTATTGCGCATCGAGATATCCGGCTCCGGAATGGCTGAAAGCAGTGCTTTGGTGTAGGGGTGCAGCGGGGCTTCAAACAGTGCATCGGAGCTGCAATGCTCGACGCACTGCCCCAGATACATGACGGCAATGTCGTCGGAGATGTGCTTGACGACCGAAAGATCATGGGTGATGAACATATAGGTCAGGCCCATCTCGTCCTGAATATCCATAAGCAGGTTCAGAATCTGCGCCTGAATCGAGACGTCGAGCGCCGAGACCGGCTCGTCGCAGACGATGAATTTCGGATCGAGCGCCAGTGCGCGTGCGATGCCGATGCGCTGGCGCCTGCCGCCGTCGAGCTCGTGTGGGTAGGCATTGGCATAACGGCGGGCCAGACCCACAAAATCCATCAGCTCGGCCGCTCGCTGGAAGGCCTGCCGCTGGGTCGGATATTTTTTGTGGACGATCATATACTCGGCGATAATTTCAACGACCGACATGCGCGGATTGATGGAGGAATAGGGGTCCTGAAAGATGATCTGCATATCCTGGCGCATCTGGTGCTGCTGGCGTTTGCTGTAGTTTAAGATGTTGTTGCCTTCAAACAGCACCTCGCCGCCGGTCGGCTCCAGCAGGCGCAGAATGGTGCGGCCGAGCGTGGATTTTCCGCAGCCCGACTCACCGACAACGCCCAGCGTCCGCTGGCGCATGATTTTAAGATCGACCTTATCCACCGCGTGCAGCGTGCCCTTTGGGACTTTGAAGTATTTAGTCAGCGCGCGCGTCTCAATTAATGGTATTGCGGAAGACGACATTTTATCCATCATTTTTCCTCCTTCCAACCATCGAGGTCCGCGAACAGATGGCAGCAGACCTTGTGGGTCGCGCTGGTGTAAATGGCGGGGGCCTCGGCTGTGCAACGGTCAAACGCCTTGGGACACCGCGGCGAAAAGCTGCACCCGCAGGACAGATTAGTCGGGTCGGGCATCAGGCCGGGAATGGGGGTCAGGCGCGCCGATTTTGACTTCAGGTTCGGGATGGAGCCAAACAGCCCCACGGTGTAGGGGTGGTGGTGCGCGCCTAAAAAGATATCCTCGGCGGTGCCGACTTCTATGAGCGCGCCGGCGTACATGACCGCGACGTTGTCACAGGTCTGCGCCACAATACCAAGGTCGTGGGTAATCATGATCATGGCGGTTTGCAGCCGGTCGCGCAGTTCGCGGATCATGCTGATGACCTGTGCCTGAATAGTGACATCCAGCGCGGTCGTGGGCTCATCGGCGATCAGAAGCTCCGGCTCACAGGCCAGCGCGATGGCGATGACGACGCGCTGTTTCATACCGCCGGAAAATTGATGCGGGTATTCCACCTTTCTTGCGGGCGGGATGCCGACCATTGCGAGCACCTCGTCCACGCGCTGCGCAATTTGTTCGCCCGTGCGGTTCTGGTCGTTATGCAGGTGCAGTGCTTCGGCAATCTGGTCGCCCACCGTCATTACGGGATTCAGGCTGGTCATCGGGTCCTGAAAGATCATCGCAATTTTCTCGCCGCGGATGGCCTGCATCCGATGTTCGTGCAGGTTGAGGATATTTTCGTCCCGGAAGAAAATTTCGCCCTGCGTCACCTTACCGGTGCGTTCCGGCAGCAGCTGCATAATGGTCAGTGCGGTTGTCGTTTTGCCCGCGCCGGTTTCACCGACCAGACCGATGGTTTCCCCTTTGCCGATTTCAAAGGAGATGTTGTTGACGGCGTGCACCGTTTCCAGGTCGGTCGCGTATTTGACTGTCAAATTTTTTACAGATAGTAATTTATCGCTCATATTATCCCCTCCTTAAATCAGCTCTTGAGTCTGGGGTCGAGCGCGTCGCGCAGACCGTCGCCGAATACGCTGATCGAAAATGCGGTCAGACACAGCATCCCCGCCGGAAACAGCATCATATAGGGGCACGTTCTCAAAAACTCCTTGGCCTCGCTGATCAGCGCGCCCCATTCTGGGGTCGGCGGGTTGATGCCAAGCCCCAGAAAGCTTAAGGTGGCGATGGTTCGAATCATGGTCGAAACCTCCATCGTGCCCTGAACAATCACCGGGCCGATGGCGTTGGGCAAAATGTGGCGCGTGAGGATGCGCCAGGTTGAGGTTCCCCCGGCGCGGCAGGCCTCGATATATTCCTGGTCGGCAATGCCCAAAACGGCGGCGCGCACAATCCGGACAAAACCGGGAATGGCGCAGAACGCCAGCGCGGCGCAGAGTTTAAAAACCCCTGAGCCCAGCGCCGCCACAACCGCAAGCGCCAGCAGCGTGGAGGGGATGGCGGAAACAATATCGAGGAACCGCATCACCAGATTATCGAACAGGCCGCCGATATAGCCGGTCATCGCGCCGATCAGGCTGCCGAGCACCGTGGCGGCGGCGGCGCTGAAAAAGCCGATGGAAAGCGAGATGCGCGCCCCGTAAAGACAGCGGGCAAAAATGTCGCGGCCGTAGCTGTCGGTGCCGAACCAATGCTCGGCCGAGGGCGGCTTTAGCCGCATCTTGCTGTTGAGTTTGATGACGGTGTCATATTCGGCCACCAGCCCCGCGCAGAGCGCCAGCACGATGATGGCAACAATGATAATCAGGCCCAGCATGGCCAATTTGTCTTTCTTTAAGCGGCGCCAGATTTCTTTTAACTGGTTGGGCTTTTTAAATACGATGTCGTTTTCCATTCGCCTTACCTCCTCCCGGTGTATCGCGCCTTGATGCGCGGGTCGACAAAGGCGTAAGAGAGGTCGACCGCGAGCATGACCAGCGAAAAGAGCAGCGCAAAGACGATGATCCCGCCCAGAACCGCCGGAACATCTTTGAGCTTGATGCCATCGGATATGTAGGTGCCCAGCCCCGGCAGGCCAAACAGGCTTTCGGTCGCAATGGCGCCGCCTAACAGCGCGCCGAAGCTGGTGCCCGCGACGGTGATAACCGGCATTAGGGCATTTTTCATCGCATGCCGCCAGATGACGGTTTTATGAGAAGCGCCCTTCGCTTTGGCGGTGCGCACATAATCCTGCCGGATGGTCTCCAGCATGCTGGAGCGGGTAAAGCGCAGCTGCCGCGCGCCGTAGGGCAGCCCCAGCGAAATGACGGGCAGCACATAGCTTTTCCAGCCCTGCGTAACGCCGCTGACCGGCAGCCAGCCCAGCTTAAGGCTGAATATCAGCATAAGAATCATGCCGATAATGAACGCGGGCACAGCCGCCACAAACAGCGCAACGCCAGTTGGAATCTTATCGCTGAGGGAATATTGCCTGACGGCGGACAGGACGCCTAAGGGAACGCCGATTAAAAGCGAAAGCAAAATGGAGCCGAACGCCAGCTTGGCTGAAACGGGCAGGCGCTTGGCAATTTCGCCCGTAACCGGGAGTTTGTTTTGGTAGGAAACACCGAAATCCAGCTTGAAAGCTGCGTCGGTGATATAAGTGACATACCGCACCAAAAACGGCTGGTTGTAACCCAACTGGTCGTTGAGCTGGTCGATAGCCTCCTGCGAGGCGCCGACACCCAGAATATTGGAAGCCGGGTCACCGGGAATAAAATACATGATGGTAAAGATGATAAACGAAACGCCAAGGATGACCGGAAGCATCATCAGCAGGCGTTTGATTACATAACGGTACAACAAAATCCCTCCTGCACTGCTTTAAAGCTTGCGGGCGAGAGAATTATCCCGCCCGCAGCCGTGTTGGCAGTCAATTTTGAGTAAGCGTCGATTCATTCGGGGATGCGTTGACGGCGAGAAAATTTTGTGTCAAATAAGGCGAAAAGCGCATAAAACTGACGCCTAATGGCCGTTCTGCAACGCACTTGGGTGCAAAGTTGGCCGTCGAAAAACCGCGCGTGGATTAAATTGGCGCTTACTGATACTGTTTCAGGTTAAATCGGCAGACAAGCTTTGCGAGATATTTTTTTGTCAGCCAGGGAAGAGGATGCCGGTGAACTGACGACCACCTAAGACGATGACGATGGATGGCGAAAAACTGTAAAGCTGTCGCCGTCATTTAACCTGGGGCAGTATTAAGTATCAGGCCCAGCTCCACTCGGCAATCTGCGGGAAGTTCGGGTAGTTGTGCGGGATATTCAGATCCCCGGTCCAGACATAGGGTTGTACCTTGTAGAAAATCGGCAGGTAGACGGTGCCGTCCATGATGTAGGAATCCAGCTCGGTGTAGATGGCGCGGCGCGCTTCAACATCGGTGAGTGCGGAGCCTTTATCGAGCATTTCATCAATCCACTTATAATCAAAGCGGGTTCCGGCATTGAACTTGATGAACGAGGTTCCGGAAGACTCCGAGTGGTACCAGCCTCTAATGCCATCATAATCGCCGGTGGCATTGCCGCCCGAAACACCCATAAAGTGCTCATTCTTGCGCATAATGTCCATGTTGGTTGCCGACTGCATGGGCGTTACAGCAACCTCAAGGCCGATGTCGGCGAGATTTTGCTGGATGACGACCGCCATCTTTTCAAAGTAGCCGCCCGCGGAACATTGAATGGCGCCGCTGAGCTTTCCGCCGTTGGGCATTGAGGACTTGGAAAGATATTCCTTGGCCAGTTCAGGGTTATATTCGTAGTAGGTGTCGTGCGTGGGGGCGGCGATATTGTAACTGGGGTTATACATGTACTTTGCCACCTCGGCCAGACCGGAATAACAGACGTCGTTGCAGGCATCCTTGTCGATGGCATAAGCAATTGCCTTGCGCAGGTTGTCGTCAGCCAGTTCGCCGTTGGTATAGTTGATGATGAAATAGGACTGGTGGTTTGCGGCGACCAATTCGTTCTTATAGCTGCTGTTGGTCGAGAGGGAATCCCAGTTTGCGATCGGGGCAATGTACCAGTCGAGCTCGCCCGATTCAAAGGCGATCAAACCGGCTGAAGCTTCCGAAATGGGCTTATACGTTACCTTTTTAATGGAAGGCTCGCCGAGGTAATAGTCTGAGAAGGCTTCGATTTCCCAGTAGGAGTCAAGGCCGTCGACGCGGGCCAGCTTATAGGGGCCGCAGCCGGCGGTGTGCAGCACGGTGCCAAATGTGTCGCCCTGCTCCTTGGCTTCGCGCTCGCTGATGATGTAGTTGTAGCTCGAAAGCGTTGCGAAAATGGCGCCGTTCGGGGATTTCAGATGCATAATGAAGGTGGCATCGTCGGGCGCTTCGACACTTTCCACCGAAGTGTAGTAGGTGTTGATTCTGGGGGATGCCATTGCGGTCTCAAAAGAATAGACGCAATCGCTTGCTTTAACCGGGTCGCCGTTATGGAATTTTGCGTTGCTGCGAATCTTAAAGGTGTAAGCCTTGCCATCCTCACTGATTGACCAGGATTCGGCGACGCGCGGTTCCACTTCGCCGGTCAGCTCGTTGACATGGAACAGACCGTCGTTGACCTGCTGCAAAAACATGGTATCCTGCAGGTTGTTGGTATTCAGCGGATTCAGCGTTGTAAGAGCCGCCAAAATACTGAGGTTTAAAGCGCGGTCATCGGTGCCGGGCGCAGCGGTACTGCTGCCCGAGGCGGCAGGCGCAGAGGTGGCGGGTGCGGATTGTCCCCCACAGGCAGAAAGGCTGAGGGCAGCAACAAGCAGAAATGTTACCAGCTTTCTAAACTTTTTCATAATATCCCCCTTTAGTGTGATGATATTTTTGAAATAAACCTATATAAAAGATTTATTTTAAGTTCATTCTATCAGACACGATAATGTCTGTATAGATTCTTTTATAAGTCTTAAATTGAGAACGTATAAGGCGTTTATTGTGGAAATACATATAAAAATAGCGTTATTTATAGCTAATAAACTATAAATAACGCTATTTAAAGACAAATAACTGATGAATTTTAAAATATGAAAGTTTTAATAGATGTAATTTCATTTGAATGATTTATTTTTCTAATTGCAATTCTATAATTCTACTGGGACGTCCCAAACTTTGTTCCGACCGCTGGCCGATGATCTTGACGAGCGCGGCAGATTCCATTTTAACAATGATGCGGTCCATGCTCCGTTTTGAGATGCCTAAAAGATTCGCCATCTGGGCAGAGGTAAAACGGTTGGTTTTGCTCTCCTCGACAATTTCGTAAATTTGCATGAGTCGGCTGATGCTGATGCCGCATTCCTGAGCCAGTGATTCAGCCTTTTCATCCAGGCGCGAAACAGCGGCCCCCTTGTGCTTGATATAAGAAACGATGGAGACTGTTTCACCGCCGGCGGCGACCAGACAGGCGTTGTTGCGGCCGTAGCTTTTGGCGCGTTCCAATGCCGTGTAAGCGTTTTGCTTGGCGGCAATAGCGGTCAGACCATAGCCGATGCCAAAAGTATAGTTATTCATGGCGTTGCTGTTTATTTCTTCAAACAGATTATATTCCTTAAAGTTTCGGGTTTCGTTGTCGAAGTCATTTCGTGTGGAAATAATCAGGTACTGATTAAAGCCGATTTCATTAACGATGCCCTGAAGCTTATAAGCGAAAACGTAGACCTTTTTGCTGATCAGCAGGCGGCGGCTCATATACTGATATTCGTTGCGGTTAACGACGGAATATTCTTTGGGAAGGTCGTTTTCGACGACGATGGCAACCATCTGCGCCTGATGGTTAAACTTATCGGTGAGCTGTTTATACAAATTGTAGAACGCTTGTCGAAAAGTATCGAAGCTGATCTCCATAAATATAACCGGGGCGCCATCGGCTACCAGCCGATTGTAAGACACCAGGTTGCTGGTGATGCAGCAGGTGGCCTGGCTTTTAGCGAGATTTTTCTTGTGGAAACGATAGATTTGCTCGTTGTGCTCCGAGGAGAGATAATCACTGGGGTTACTGTCGTACATGATGGGCGACATGCTTTTATATTCCACCCCCAGTTCGCGACAGGCGCTTTTGAGGTTGCTGTTGGCCGAGTAGTCGATGCTGATGCGTGTGATGTCATAGTGGCGCTGTAAGGCTGCCCTTATAGCGTTGGCCAGTGTGGAACTCTGCGGCTTGACCACCACCCATGGCACAGTCTGGTGACAGTGTGTGCGGCAATACAGATAGCCCAAATCGCCAGAAAAGAGAAGCGCATCACATTCGTGCTGATGGGCCTTGAGCATTTCCGGGAGCTTTGTATGGTCGGTATAGGTGATAAAAATCACATCAATATAAGAAAACTCTGCGTCAACCAGATCCTTGATCATCTGCGGATACTTTTGGGAGGAAACAAATCCGATCTTCATAATTCCAACTCCTTGCTTTGCAAAGCTGGGGCCCACCATCCATTACTTAAAGACACCGGAGATAAAAGCCCGCGTCTTTAATATAAATATAGCGTAAAGCAAGGGCACCTTTTTGTCAAGGACGTGGAAGAGAATGGCTTTAAACCGCCTTCTGCCCCCATTTGGCGTGGCAAAAAGCGGCCGGAAGAAACGGCGTGCATATGTCAATTCAAGACAATATACACGCCGTTGGAATTGAAGAAAATTCTTATGCCTGAGGCGCGATGAGGGCAATCAGATCTTTGACCACCTCGGACGCCAATATAAAACCCGCCACAGGCGGCACAAACGAAACACTGCCGGGCACCTGCCGCCTGATGGAACATTTGCGCTGTGTGCCCGGCGGACAGATGCAATGGAACTTACAGCTTAAAGCCTCGGTTTCCATCGGGGTGATGGCCGGCTCTTTGGAATAAACGACCTTTAGGGCGGGGATGTTCCGCTTTTTTAATTCGTAACGCATGACCTTTGAGAGCGGGCAGTACGATGTTTCATAAATATCCGCAACGGTCAGGTCGGTGGGGTTGAGCTTGTTGCCCACACCCATGCAGCTGATAATGGGAATACCCGCCGCTTTGGCGCGTTCTATCAGAATAAGCTTTGATGAAACAGTATCAATGGCATCCACAATATAGTCATATTGCGTTAAATCAAAAAGATCAGCGGTCTCTTCGTTATAAAAGCAGGTGTATACTTTTACCGCGCAGGCGGGGTTTATTTCCGAAATTCGATCCGCCAGTACATCCGTTTTATTTTTGCCGACAGTTTTGTGTGTGGCTATAAGCTGGCGATTGATGTTGGTCAGGCATATGCGGTCGTCATCCACGATGTCGATTGCACCAATACCGGCGCGCACGGCGGCTTCTGCCGCCCAGGAGCCCACACCGCCCAAACCGAATACAGCCACCCGGGAACGCCGGAGTTTTTCCATTGCTTCGCGTCCGAGCAGCAGCTCGGCTCTGGAAAATTCGTTTAACATGATCAGATTCCTTTCAAGGCTGGGTTGGCCTATAAATCCTATATAAATTATAGAGTAATTATAGCAGAATTCATCGCCGTTTGACCAGATGTTTTTAAAGTTTCCAGAAGTGGCAGCTGGTGACAGACTTTTTGAGACAAAAAAATACCGGTTGCTTCATATGAGTGCCCATAAAAGCGGCAGCCGTCCTTGGCGGTTTGTTCTGTCCCTGACTGCATTGTCGTCCTTGGTGGGTGGCACCCCCCGGCCTCCTCCGCCTTGTCGGTCACAAATAGCCCCGTCAATTCTGTCTTACTTTCCTTTTGGTTCAACTACGATAAAGCGGACGCGGCCTTTACAGGCTGCGTCCGACCGATTGCAATATACGGTTATAAAGCGGGGCGTTACTCGGAAAACAGAGGTGTTGAGAGATAGCGTTCGCCGGTGTCGGGCAAAATAACGACGATGACCTTGCCTGCGTTTTCAGGACGCTTTGCCAGTTCGGTTGCCGCCCAAACCGCAGCACCGGAAGAAATGCCGACCAAAAGTCCCTCGGCCTTGGAAATGGCCTTGCCCGTGGCGAAGGCATCTTCATTTTTAACGCGGATAATTTCGTCATAAATAGCGGTATTCAATACGGCAGGGACGAAGCCGGCGCCGATGCCCTGAATTTTATGGGGGCCTGCTTTGCCCTCGGAAAGTACCGGCGAGCCGTCGGGCTCTACGGCTATAATCTTTATATCAGGATTCTGCGCCTTTAAAAATTCACCGGTGCCGGTGAGGGTGCCGCCGGTACCCACGCCCGCAACCAGAAAATCCACCTTGCCGTCGGTGTCGGCCCAAATCTCGGGGCCGGTGGTTGCTTTATGAACCGCGGGGTTGGCGGGGTTGACAAACTGGCCGGGAATAAAGGCGTTGGGCGTTTCTTTTGCCAGTTCCTCTGCCTTGGCAATGGCGCCGGACATGCCCTTGGCGCCTTCTGTCAACACCAGCTCCGCACCATAAGCCTTGAGCAAATTGCGGCGTTCAACGCTCATCGTTTCGGGCATGGTGAGAATGATGCGATAACCGCGTGCAGCGGCTACCGATGCCAATCCGATGCCGGTGTTGCCGCTGGTCGGCTCAATGATAACCGAATTGGGGTTTAAGAGCCCTTTGGCTTCGGCGTCGTCGATCATGGCCTTGGCAATTCTGTCCTTGACGCTGCCAGCCGGGTTAAAGTATTCCAGCTTGCCGATCAAGGTGGCACGCAGGTCGTTTTGTGTTTCATAATTAGAAAGTTCCAGTAACGGCGTTTTTCCAATGAGATCCGTTAAATTTTTATAAACCTTAGACATAAGCTTACCTCCAAACCATAATTCATATATGTTTAATATGTTATTATCATAGCAGCCTACAGACCAATTGTCAATATCTTTCAAATATTTTTATATTAGCCCTATATCGCAAAGATGATAAAGATGCGCCGCACCATCATTGTGTCCATCTTGTGCCTGTGTTATGATAGCAACAAGCAGTTTTAAAGCCGTTTGGAACTGTTATTTAATGCATATTTTGCCCGGAGGGAAAACGATGACGCTGCAACAGTTAAAGTATATGATTGAAATTGTCAACTGCGGTTCCATCAATGAAGCGGCCAAAAGACTTTATATCACCCAGCCCAGCCTGTCCAATGCCATCAAGGAGCTGGAGACCGAAATTGGCGCAGAATTGTTTATTCGCTCCACCAAAGGCATTACGCTTTCTGTGGATGGCGCCGAATTTCTCGGTTACGCCCGTCAGGTGATGGAGCAGATGAATTTGCTTGAGCACCGCTATTTGGATAAAGGCCCCGCCCGTCAGCTTTGTTCAATTTCTACCCAGCACTATGCTTTTGCGGTAAACGCATTCGTCAATCTGATTAAGCGGGTTGATTCAGAGGAATATGCGTTTACCCTGCGGGAGACGCGCACCTATGAAATTATTTCAGACGTCAGGAACTTGAGAAGTGAGATTGGGATTCTCTATAAAAATCCGTTTAATGAAAAGGTGATCGACAAACTGCTGCGGGAAAATCGTCTGGACTTTCATCCGCTTTTTACTGCGGAACCTCATATTTTCATCAGCAAGCAAAATCCACTGGCAGGGCGGGCATCGGTGACGATGGCGGATCTGGCGGACTTTCCATATCTTTCTTATGAACAGGGGGACTATAATTCCTTCTATTTTTCGGAGGAGATTTTGAGTACGGTGTTCCATAAAAAGAGCATTCATGTCAGCGACCGGGCGACACTTTTCAATCTGCTGATCGGGCTGAACGGCTACACGATTTGTACAGGCGTCCTGAATGCCGACCTTAACGGTGACAATATCATCGCCGTACCGCTGGCGGTGGAAGACTGCATTCAAGTGGGGTGGATCACTAACCATAAGGCGCGGCTGAGCCAGCAGGCAGCCGCTTATATCGAAGAATTGAAGGCGGTTATTTGTTCCTACGGCCTTGCCGATAACGGCCGGCAGCCCCCGGCCCTGTAAGCGGGTCTATAGTTTCAGGCTATAGCAAAGTATAATTTTTAAAACTTACCCATATGCCGGGGCTTGTGCTATCCTTGTCACAATATGTTGAGTTATGACTGAGGAGGAATTACCATGAGCCCCATATTAGAAAATAGCACCCCGAGAAAAACACCCCCTTTCCGCTATGATGTTGTCGGCAGCTTTTTACGCACACAGGCCATCAAAGATGCGCGCACGCAGTTTGCCGCTGGAAAGATCACGCAGCAGGCGCTGACTGAGGTGGAAAATCAGGAGATCGTCCAGTTGGTGGCAAAACAGAAGCAGCTGGGCTTAAAAGCCGTAACCGACGGCGAATTTCGCCGAAGCTACTGGCATCTGGATTTTTTCTGGGGCTTTGAGGGCGTGGCGCATGTTCTGATGGACCGGGGCTATCTTTTCCACGGTGAGGAGACACGCGCGGATTCGGCGCGGCTTTCCGGCAAAATCCGTTTCAACGGGCACCCGTTTTTGGCGCATTATCGCTTTTTAAAGGCGGCCGCGGGGGATGATGTGCTCGCAAGGCAGACCATTCCGGCCCCGGCGCAGTTTTATGCCGAGCTGGTGCGGGGCGTAAACGAAAAGGCTGTGGACGAATTTTACCTGGACCGCGAGTTGCTTTACCGTGATATTGCCGCAGCATATCGACAGGCCATTCTGGCGTTTTATGAGCTGGGCTGCCGCAACATTCAGCTGGACGACTGCACTTGGGGCATGCTCTGCGATGAAAACTTTTGGAAGACGATGGCTGGCGCGGGCTATGACATACAGGCGCTTCAGGCGCTTTATCTCCGCCTGAATAACGATGCGATTGCCGACCTGCCCGCAGATTTGACGGTGACCACCCACGTTTGCCGCGGCAACTATCACTCCACCTGGGCCACATCGGGTGGGTATGACTCCATTGCGAAAACGCTTTTGGGCGGCGAAAATGTTTCGGCCTACTATCTGGAGTATGATACCGATCGCGCCGGAGATTTTGCGCCCTTAAAAGCGGTTTCGGATAATAAGATGGTCGTTTTGGGGCTGGTTTCTTCCAAGACGGGCGTGCTGGAGGCAAAGTCCGATATCATTGGGCGTATCAGAGAGGCGGCGCAGTATATTCCGCTTGAACGCCTTTGCCTGAGCCCGCAGTGCGGCTTTGCTTCCACCGAAGAAGGCAATATTCTCAGCGAAGAGCAGCAGTGGCAAAAGCTCGCTTTTATCCGTGAGGTGGCCGCAGCGGTTTGGGGTGAATAAATGCGCCACGCTTTTACGGCAGATTTTTAACAGGCACATCATACTGTCAAAGAAGTGGGATTTCGTAAAGCTTAAGCACCGGGGAATAGTGTGAAAGAACGGCGGGAGCCGCTGCGGGCATCCATGCCGCCCGCAGCGACCAGCGAAGCCGTTTAGCCGCGTAAGCGGCCTGGCGGTGAGCTCCCACTTTCACGTCGAGGCGCATGTTAATGCGCCGGATTGCTCGCCCGCAGGCGACAAAACAGGCAAATTACCCGTTTTACGAAGCTTGTCAAAAACGAATATTTTAGAAAATGTTGCACAAATCAAAAGTTTTGGGCAAGCTTTTTCAAAAGCTTGCAGGGTTTGGGACAGCGCTCCAAAGTACCCTGATTCTGTAAGAAGCGCAGGAGAGGGCGCAAAAACAGTCCAGTGAACTGTTTTTGCAGGGAGAACCCTCGCCGGGGGTTCTCCCATGTCGCGATAAGCGACATTTGTTTTATGTAAATTGCTAAGCCCCTGTCACTTTATTGACAGCCTGGAGTGCAGCCTTTGACATCTGTCAAAGGCTGCACTTTTTGTTTGGGCACATGCCTAGAAATGCCGTTTTAACTGCGCCGCAAACTTTTTCATCCCACAAAGAACTGTTGCCGCGCACCTTTCGTGATAAAAAGAAGCCACAATTAAATAATATTGACAAAAGGACCGGGTTATCCTATCATTTAAAACATATTAATTAAGTATGAAAAGAGTGGCGGAATGAGAATATCTTCGAAAGGGCGTTATGCACTGGCGGCTGTTATGGATATGGCGCAGCAGTATGCAAACGGTGAATATATCACGATCATCAGCATCTCTGAAAAGCTGGGCATATCCAAAATCTATCTGGAACAGGTGTTTTCGCTTTTAAAGCGCGCCCAACTGGTACTGTCGGTGAAGGGCGCACAGGGGGGTTATCAGTTGACGCGTGCGCCGGGGCAGATAACGGCGCTGGATGTGCTGCTGGCTGCCGAACAGGCGCTGTTTGAACCAACACAGCAGACGGTTGCCGAAAAAGCGCCTGCCATCGAGGCGGCGTTGCGCGCATCTGTGTTTGATACGTTGGATCAGACGGCCAGGACGGCGCTTAAAGGCATCACGATTGCCGATCTTATCGGCGAGGCGGAAAAGCATAAGACGGAGCAGGCCATGATGTTTTATATCTGATGTTCGGGCACCTATTCTGAACCTGCATCATATACTTTTAATAGCTTAACGCATGAAGGGCCGTTTTGCTGCAAAGCCATCCGCCGATGGTATTGAAAAAAATCTCAACATTTTTTATCAAATCTGTTGACAAACAGAATGGCGGCCGCTATAATCAGGGCAAATAAATATTAAACCTATGATTAAGAAGAGTAGGCATCATAAACGCTTTACAGAGAGCTGCAGGTGGTGTGATTGCGGCAGGGACGCATGTTGCTGAATGGACTTATGAGGGCAGGACGAAACGCTGTTGCCGAGTAGTGCCTGATGGGATTTCCGCCCATTATCAAGGGAACGCATATGGTCGTATGCGACAAAAGCTGGATGCACCGCTTTTAGGCGTTGCGTCAATTCGGGTGGCACCGCAGGAGATTTATAATCCCTTGTCCCGGTTTTTTATAAACCGTGGGCAGGGGTTTTTTATTTGCCCGCGCGATTTAATATTTATTTAAAATTATTATTAAGGAGCGGAGAACAATGACATTTGCAACACCAATTATTGCATTCGCAGCCATCGCACTCACCTTTTCGCTGGGCGACTTTGTCGCGCTTAAAACCAGGGGCATCATCTCATCCTTCATCGTGGCCATTTTGGTTTTCATCACCTTTGGCGGTGTCCTGAAGTTTTTCCCGCCTGACCTGATGGATGTCTCCGGCCTGATGGCGGTGATACCCACCTTCGGTATGGCGCTCATTTTAACCAACCTGGGTTCATCGCTGGACCTCAATGAGCTAAAAAGCGAGTGGAAGACGATTTTAATTGCGCTGGCGGGCATTATCGGCATTGTCATTGTCTGCTTTACCGCCGGGCAGATGCTGTTTGGCCGGGCCTACGCGCTAAGTGCCATCGCGCCCATTGCGGGCGGCATTGTCGCAGCCATGATTTCCACCGAGGCCGCCACCGCTGCCGGAAAGGTTGAAATCGCCGCCTTCATCGCTTCCATTCTCTCGATTCAAAAGCTGATCGGCTTGCCGATCGCCTCCTATTGCCTGAAAAAATCGGCCGATAATTACATAGCCTCGGGCAAACTGACAGGCGACGCCATACATTCGGAAGGCAAAAAGCTGTCGATCCGCTTCATCCCGGCATTCCCCAAAACGATGGAGACGCCGACCACACATTTTGCCCGGCTGGCGCTCGTGGCGGTGCTGGCGCAGTTCCTGGCCAAAACCACCCACCTGGATGGAACGCTCTCTTATCTGTTGTGCGGCGTTCTGGGTTCAGCCACCGGTTTTTTGGAGAAAAACTGCCTGAAAAAAGCGGGTGGCGACGGCATTGTGCTGCTGGCAACCTATGCGTATGTCACCAAGGCGTTTTTAACCATGACCTTTTCACAGTTTTCTCATATTCTGGTTATCGTGCTGGGCCTGCTGGCCATGGCCGCGGTTGGCATCGCCGTGATTGCCACCCTTATGGGCAAGTTGCTTGGCCACGATATGTATCTCTCAATCGCCACCGGTCTGTGCTGCATGTTCGGTTACCCGGTGACCTATACAACGGCCATCGAGGCGGTTAACGCCGCGCAGCTGACCCACAGTCTCTCTGACGAAGAAGCGGCCCGCCTGAGCGATTATTATCTGCCAAAGATGATTATTTCGGGCGTGACATCGGTGAGCATTGTGTCGGTTATCGTGGCCAATATGATTGCTCCGCTGATTTTTTAAATGAAAGAAGGATGTCGCATGAACGCTTTTTTATCTGATGCACAATTGATGGCCGAAGAACTGACAGCAAACCGCCGTGCACTGCACCGATTTGCCGAAACCGGCTTTGACCTGCCGCAGACCACCGCCTTTGTCAAAGAAAAGCTGGCCGAAATGGGGCTGCAACCCATGGATGTAGGGCGGGCGGGTGTCTCCTGCCTGATTGGCGACCCCGCCAGGGGTAAAACCATTTTACTGCGCTGCGACATGGATGCGCTGCCGATGCAGGAGCAATCCGGCTTGCCGTTTGCGGCCGAGAACGGGCATTGCCACTCCTGCGGGCATGATTTTCACACCGCCATGCTGCTGGGCGCGGCGCGGTTGCTGAAGGCGCGGGAGGGCGCGCTGGGCGGCGCGGTCAAGCTGGCGTTCCAGCCTGCGGAAGAAATTCTTTCGGGCGCTGCCGACCTGATTGAAAACGGCATTTTGGAAAATCCGAAAGTCGATGCCGCGCTGGCACTGCACGTGGCCACCGGCACCGAGCATTCGGATTTGGGCAGGGTTTATTACACGAAGGGGCCGGCCGCTTTTTCGGGGGACGCTGTCAAGATCGAAATTTTTGGCAAGGACGCGCACGGCAGTAAGTCCGAAACCGGCGTTGACGCTATCAACGTTGCGGCGCATGTTGTCATTGCTCTGCAGGAAATTATTGCACGCGAGATCTCCTGCCGGGATCATTCGGTGATTCTGGTGGGGAAAATCAGCGGCGGCACAACCTGCAATACGGTCGCGGGAAAAGCCGAGCTGGAAGTCTCGGTGCGCACGACGACAGCTGAAAAGCGCGCGTTCTTAAAGCGGCGCATCAAAGAGGTGGCGCAGGGCGTGGCTGCGACGTTCCAGGCGTCCGCCGAAGTCACATTTGTCTATGGCATCGCGCCGATGGTGACGGACGTGGCGCTCTCGGAACAGCTGGCCCGGTATGTGGGCGCGGTTATCGGCCCGGAGAACGCTGTTTTTGCGCCGCCGAATACCGGTACTGAGGATTTTTCGGCCTTCTCAGAGCGGGTGCCCGCGGCTTATTTTACCATCGGTTCGGGCAGCATTGCACAGGGGCATCTGCTGACGCTGCATAACCCCGGAATTTTGTTGGACGAAAGCTGCCTGCCGACCGGCGCGGCGGTTTATGCCGGTTGCGCGTTTGGCTTTTTGGTAGAGGCACACCCGCTTTGAGGCGCGGCTTTGTACGGCCTTTTCGGTGCGACGGCGGATTATTGCTGCAAAAGAAAAAGAAAATGATTTGCCTCGCGCAGGAGATGGTCGGTGTAAAGGGCCAACATAATGGCCTGTATCTGACAGGCGATGATGCCTTGGGTGGTGTTGGCTTTAAATTGGCTGATCGCTTGTGTGCTGGTAAGCAGTTCGCCGCCCAAAGAAGCGTTTTCAGCGGTTGACATAGCCTTGGCAAGCGCATCAAATTGGTTGGCAAACTCATTTGCCAGTTTGAAGTTGGCCGTTTCGGTGGGGTCCAGTTCGCCGCGCATCACTTTGGCATGGCCGGCCATATTTTGTGTCCAAAACAGCTTGTAGCTCTGCAAATCAATCGGCTCTCTGTTTTGCAGCCGGGATAAGATCTCCCGATATTTTTTTGCTTCAAGCAGCACGTGGTCAATATCCGCCGTGTACATCATGGTAAACACACTGCAGGAAGAGCGGCTGTTCAAAAGGTTTTCCTGAAATGAGATAAATGTATTTGTCAGGCTTAAAATGTTCTTGTTAAGTGACGCGATATCTTGTTCCTGCTTGCCGGTCACGGCGGCGCCTTTATAATAAGGTGCTATGCGGTACGTCATGCGTGTCAGATTTCTGTTGATTGAAATATCGGTGTACTTTTGCGCTTGCCCTTCGGCCTCTTCGGTATATTTGGTATAAAACTGGCCGGATTGCAGGACATTCGACGGTATGGCGCCGTTGGCCAGGTGTATTGCCGTCGACAGGTGGCGGTCGTAATACTGCTTGTAGCTGTCCGCCTTTTGGGCGAGCGCTTTGCCCGGCGGCGGCATGGTGGCCTCGATGAAAACAGCGTGCTCTTTCATAATCCGTAGCCAGAAGAGATTGAACATCAGGGATAACTGAACATAGTCCTCCTTAGAAAGCACATACATCACTCCAAACAATGACTTTGTCACTGAATTCTATGTTTGGGCTCCACTAAAAATTCAAATGGAACTGCTCCGCCAAAGCAAATGGATCGGCATGGAATCATTAAAAAGGCCCTTGCTTTTCGGTGGGGATCAGGATAGCTGGGCAAAAACAGGTCCGCCGTGAAAAACCATCGGTTTTCATGGCGGACTTGGGTTTTGCACATTTTTATGCCGGAGCATTTGGTAACAACCCGGTGATACAGGGTGCGCATCGAGCATCCTATTTAAGGAGACTCTGATTAATTCAGGGGCGGGTTAGCGGCGAGAGAATTTTGTGCCTGACAAGGCAAAAAGCAGACATAAAGCTGGCGCTTATGGCTGCTTTTTAACACAGTCAGACGCAAAATTAGCC
>JAEWLW010000007.1 GCA_023457355.1 Bacillota bacterium
ATGACACGTTTAGCTTCTAAACTCTTGGCTTTTGCTGTTGCCTTCCTTATCAATTCCTGTATGCACAAACCAAATCCCGTCTGCATTAAATCTCTCATCTTTTAATAGCACCACGGGTTAAATTAAACAAATCCGAACCCTTCTCCTGATAGAGAAAGGCTCGGACATGTTCTTTTCATTTTGGAAAATAGCGATAGAACTGGTTTTAAGGCCGTTTCAAAATTGGGATTCGAAGGGACTGCATTACGCATTGATCGCTTCCTGATAGAACGCCCAGGCTTCCTTGTCGGTGAAACCCTCGTGGACAATCTTCGCGACCGCGGCGGCCATTTCGGCAGGGTGGTTGCTCTGGAAGATATTTCGGCCCATGTCCACACCTGCACCGCCGTGCAAGATAACATTGTGGGCCAGTGTAAGCGCTTCGTTTTCCGGCAGCTTTTTACCGCCTGCAACAACGATTGGGACGGGGCAGGCCGCGACAATTTCCTCAAAATCATCGCAGTAGTAGGTTTTGATAATATTGGCGCCCAGTTCCGCCAGAATGCGGGTGGCCAGCTTAAAGAATTTGGGGGTGCGCGCCATTTCCTTGCCGACCGCCACAACACCCATCGTCGGGATGCTGTAACGCAGGCCGGCGTTGACTGCCTTTGAAAGGTTATCCAGGCTTGAAAGCTGCCCGTCGCCGCCGATGAAGGTTTGTATTGCCATGCAGTCGGTGTTCATGCGGATGCAATCCTCAATATCGACCGCGATCACCTCATGCGAGAGATCGTCGTTGAGCATCGAGGAGCCCGAAGTCACGCGCAGCGCGATGCCCTTATTGCATTCGGGTGGGACGCAGGTGCGCAGCGCACCGCGGGTACCCATCAGCACATCAATGTGGGGCAGCAACTGGGGAATGATCAGATCCAGCCGCTCCAGACCGGCGGTTGAACCCATAAAATAGCCGTGGTCAAACGCAAACATGACGGTTTTTCCGCTTTTTTTATCAAAAATGTTCGCAAGGTGCTTTTTCATACCCCAGTCAAGACTATTTGCGCCCTTGACATGGAAGCCCCGATTGTTTGCAAATGGTTCATCCAGATAATAATTTTTCGAAACCTTGACGCCTTCGAGATCTGCCATAGTGAAATCCTCCTTATTTGAGTTGATAATATTAAAAATTTTCCTATGCCTTGCGCGCCAGCAGGAGGATCCTCCTGCTGGTGCGCAAGGCATAGCTGTGGGCAAACATGCCACAGCCACACCAAGCGTAAGATGAAAAAGCAATGATTTAGAAATCGTAGTTGTTGACGTTATCCTTATTAAAGACTGCGCGCTCGGGCAGAAGTACTACGCCGTTATTTTCCGGGGCGGTGGTGGCGCCTGCAACGAGGCAGTCGTTCGGCATGATCTCCACGGTGCCGATGTTGGGGATATCCAACTTATCGCCGACCTTGACCGTATTGCCCGCCGCAAGGTAAGCGGCAAGGTAGACGCCGATACCGCCCTGAAGGCCGCAGTCCCACAGGCCCCATTGCTCGATAACACCGGCTTCGCAATAATCCTTGATGGACATCGGGGAGGCAAAACCGGTTATGGTGACATCCTTCTGGGTCAGTCCCGCATTTTGAACGGCTTTCAGCTGGCCGGGCAGCGCGGTGGAATCGTTGCAGATGACGAGGTCGATATCCTTGTGCGCCTCAAGGATGGAAGCGCCGATGGAGACCGCTTTTTCAGCATCCTGCTCGGAGTAGTAGTTGGACGGCGCAACGTTGACCCAGTTCGGATACTTTTCTTTTATGTAGGCTTCGCCGGCTACCTGCCAGGAGTTCTGGTCGGCGACGGTTGCCTGAGAGTAGTGCCAGCAATATTTTACTTCGTCCTTTTCGGGGTCTACGCCGCGGTTCTTCAGAGAATCCGCGCCCATATTAACCAGCATTTCGCCCAGAAGGTCAGGCGTTCCCTGAGAGACCATCAGGCTGCGCGCGTTGTCGGAAACGTCCGAATCCCACGTGACGACGGTCATGCCCGCTGCGATGGCATCTTTTAGCGCCGAATCAAGGCCGGTGGCATCCACAGAAGAGACACAGATGGCGTCCGCACCCGTTGCAATGGCGTTGTTGATAACCTGCACCTGGTCGGCAACAGCGGCATTGGGGCTGCCCTGATAATCAACGGTAAATCCCCAACCCTCGGCATAGGCCTGCGCGCCCTTGTTGGCGGATTCAAAGAAAGCGTTGCCGGTCAGCTTCGGAATAAATACGACGGTTTTTCCCTGTACCGACCCACCGGCAACGGCCGGTGTGGATGCCGGCGCGGCGGCGGAAGCGGGTGTTTGCTGGGCCGGGGCGGGTGCCGCGGCAGAAGACGCAGGGGCGGAACTTCCGCATGCAGCTAAAGAAAGCGCCAAAGTTAATGCAAGCGTGAGAGCCAAAACCTTTTTCATTCGATTTCCTCCTAGTTTAGTCAGTTTTATTTGAAACACATTTTGTGTTGCAAATATACAATACAACTTAGGTGCTTTTTACTTTTGCCTTGAACAATTTCCGAAACAATATTGAGAAGCTATGGTTTTGTGCCATTGAACGCCCGATGATGACAACCAGCAGCAGCATACCCACCGGGATATCGAGATATTGCGTGCTGATTTTAAAGCAGAGAGGGAGCCCGAACTTGAGGACGCCGATTACGACGGCGGCCAGTGCCGTGCCGATGATGCTGCCTTTGCCGCCGGTGTTTAGCGTTCCGCCAAGCACAACGGCGGTGATAATCGGCAGGGTAAACGAGATGCCGATATCGCTCTTGGCAGTGCCCAGATAAGAGGTCAGCACAATTCCGGCGATGGAAGCCCCCACACCCGAAAGCATATAGGTGCTCATGATGACAAGGCGGGTGTTGATGCCCGACATTTCGGCCGCCTGCTGATTGACGCCGACCAGAAAGACGCGCCTGCCGTATTTTGATGTGTGCAGCAACAGGTAACAAACGAAAATCAACACGGCAAACAAGATGATCTGGAACGGAATGATCCCGAACGCCTTATACTTGGCCATGCGGGTAAACTGTTCCGGAAAGCCGCTGATGCCCTTGTAGCTGGCGGTGGCGGAGAGATTGGATATCAGCAGTGCCACGCCGGAGTAGAGAAAGCTGCCGCCCAGCGTCACCACCATTGGCTGCACTTTGCAGTAGGCCACAAAAAAACCGGAGAGTGCGCCGCAAAGCGCTGCTATGACGATTGAGAGCAGAACAGCGACCCAGATATTCAACCCCGCGTCCTGCCAGCTGACGCCGATGACAATGGAGGTCAGGCCGACGATGGAACCGGCCTGTATATCAATGCCGCCTGTAATCATAACAAAGGTGACAAACAGCGAAATGATGCAGATCGAAATGATATCGTTTATTGACAGTAACATGCGCGCCAGCGTGAACTTGCTGCTTGCCATGGAGAAGATGACAAATTCTAAAATAAAGATGGCCAGCAGTGCGGTTTCCCAACTGGTTAAAGACTTTTTTAAGCGATTGAGCAGCTTGTTGTTCATGTCGTTTAACCCCCCTTGGTCGTCTGCACTGCCGAAGTGCGGGCCGACAGTCGTTCCCGACGGTTTTTTTCGGCGACTCGTTGCTGCATCAGGGAATCCACAACCACAATCGTAATCAGCAAAATGCCGGTGATGGTGTTGTCGTAATCGGATGAGAAGCCGAGAAAAACCAGTATCCGGCTGATCGAAGACATGATGATCGCGCCTATTGACGAGCCGATGATGCTGCCCAGCCCACCGGTGAGGCTTATTCCGCCAAGAACACAGGCCGCGATGGCCTTCATCTCGTAGTTGACGCCGGCTGTCGGCGTGATAAAGCCAATTCTCGAGGAATAGATGATGCCCGCAACTGCGGCAAAAGCGCCGCACAGCACATAGGCAATAACCTTTGTGGTACGTACCGGAATGCCGACAAGCATGGCACCGGCGGCGTTATCGCCAACCGAAATGAAATATTTGCCCCTGCGCGTGCGGGTTAAAATTAAATGAACCGCAATGATAACGGCCATGACAACGGCGTAGAAGATGGTCAGACTGCCTACCAGCTTTTTTTGCGAGACCAGCGTGAACCCGGCCGGCAGATTCTCCACCCAGGCGCCCCGGGTATAAACATAGATCAGCCCTCTGACCACGCCGTTGGTGCCCAACGTGAATATGAGGGAGGGGATACCCATGATTGCGATACCCCACCCGTTGACCAAGCCGATGACGGCGCCGACGCAGATTCCGGCGGCAAAGGCGATGGCCCAGCTGACACCGTCGCGAAGGAGTGTTGAAGATACCGCCGCCGAAAGCCCCAGCGTTGCGCCGATGGAAACATCAATTTCGCCGGTCAGTATCACAAAGGCAATGCCGCCTGCGAGCAGCGTGAAAACGACGCTGTCATTTAAGCAGTTAATTAGGGAGGTGGGCGCAAGAAAAGCCGGATTAACCAGGCCCACGCTGCCGAATAAAAGAACGAGAAACATCAGGCTGCTTATCTCCCGCGCCTTAATCAGCTTTTTAACTGGGTTCATGTGCGCACCTGCTTTCCGTCTAATACGCCGAAGGCGGCCGACATCAGGCTGTCCTGATTGATTTCTTCCTTTGAAAACTCGCTGTTGATTCGCCCTTGATACATTGTGACGACCCGGTCTGCCAGCTCAATGATTTCTTCCATATCCGAAGAAATCAGCATGATGGCTACACCCTGGTCGCGCAGCTTGTGGATGATGGTATACACTTCGGCGCGCGCCGCGGCGTCGATTCCTCTGGTGGGCTCATCGAGGATAACCAGCTTTGGCTTGGTGGAAAGCGCCCTGCCAATGACAATTTTTTGCTGGTTCCCTCCCGAGAGGCTGCCGGTAATCTGGTCCTGTCCCGTTACCTTGATGTGAAAATCCTGAACATAACATTCGGTGAGGTTGCACTCCGTCTTTTTACTGAGGAAAAACCTGCCCATGGAAAGGTTATAAAGAATGGAAGAGGTTGTGTTTGCGGCTACATCGCTGATCTTGAACAGTCCGTGCAGATGCCGATCCTCCGGCACATAATTGATGCCGGCCTGTATGGCTTTTGCTGTGGAACAACCGGTGATGTCTTTATCTTCAAGCAAGACTGTTCCGCTTAAAATCGTATCCCGCCCGATGATGGTGGTGGCAAGTTCGGTTCGCCCCGCACCAACGACGCCTGCAACGCCCAATATCTCACCTGGATATACCGCTAAGTTGATGTTCCGGAAGCCGTAACCTGAGAGGTTTTTGACGGTAAGCACCGGTTTGAGGGCTCTGTAGTCCAGGACCGCCGATGGGGTTGCGGCCTGCTCGGCGCCCTTTTCGGCCATGCTGGGGGGAAGCAGCCCTTTGACCAGCATTTCGCGCGTGAAATCTTCCACCGGACCGCGCAGTGATACGATGCCATCCCTTAAAATGGCAACGTGCGTGGCGATGTCAAACACTTCGTTGAGACGGTGCGTAATATAAATGATGCCGATGTTTTTGGCCTTTAAATCGGCTATGCGGGCAAAGAGACTGCCCACTTCGTCAAAGGTCAGGGCGCTGGTTGGCTCATCCAGAATAAGTAAACGCGCATTTCTCAGCAGACCCCTTAGAATTTCTACCAGCTGCTGCTCCGCAATTGAAAGGCTGCTCGCTTTTCGATTCATATCCAGCCGCCAACCGACTTCATCCATGAGCGTTGCCAGCCTGCTGCGCAGGATGGAAATCTTTTCGTCAAAACCAATAAGAATATTTTCTTCCACCGTCATATTCGGGAAAATCATCGGCTCCTGCGGCACCATATAAATGCCGTGCGCCAAGGCCAGCGCGGGCTTTAAAAGATGAACGCTTTTGCCGTCAATCTCAATGCTGCCGCTGTCCGGCTGGTAAATGCCCATAATAATTTTCATCAAGGTACTTTTACCTGCGCCGTTGCCGCCGATGAGTGCGAGCACTTCACCGGCGCTAACCGTTAAGGCGATGCCCTTGAGAACGGCGTTTTGCCCGAAAGACTTATGGATATTCAGGGCGGAAAGAATGGGAGCATTTGCGGTGGCCGCCTTTTGTCCTGCCATTACCCGTACCTCCGTGTTGCGTCTTTAATCTATGAACAAAAGTTCTGTAATATAATTTTTATTCCATAATCTTTTGAGGTCATGATAATTTATTTTAGGGTGATTGTCAATCGACTGAATTGTACGAGGATTCGGGTGTTTTAGATGTTTTGCATATAAACTTATAAATATATTAGGGAATTTAATGGAATTAAATGCAAAATTGGTCGCTCTGCACAAAGACACAAATTTGAATTCTAGAAAAATCCTGAAAAAAATTATTTTCCATGATTTGTTTGACAGGCGAATATTTGGCTGATATACTTAAACAAAAGATAAATAAAACAACTTTTGTTTAAGAGAAGTGGAAGATTAAATGAACTATGAAGAGTCGCTGATCATCAAAACAGCATGGTACTATTATCTGGAGAATATGACGCAACAGCGCATTGCCGAGATTTTAGGAATTTCGCGCATACGCGTTATTAAGCTGTTGGAAAAAGCGCGGCAGACCGGCGTCATCCAGTTTCAGGTGCGCAAGGACAGTGCCAGCCGGATGGCCCTTGAGAAAAAACTCTGTGAGAAATATAACCTGCACGATTCCTTTGTGGTGCCGACCAACCCGGAGGCGGATGGTGTTAATGAGACAATAGCCAAGGCCGCAGCCATGTATATTGGCGACCGCATCGACGAAAACACCATTTTGAACATTGGCTATGGCGATACGCCCAGCCGTGTGCTTAACAATCTGGCCATGATGAGTGAGAAGCCGATCACCTGTATTTCGCTCACCGGCGGTGTCAATTATTATTTGCCCAACACCCACTCGCAGACTTTTAACGCCAGGCTGTTCCTGATGCCCGCTCCGCTGATTGCCTCTTCCGGTGCGTTGGCCAGCGCCATGCGCCAGGAGGCGGCGGTAACCGAAATATCGCGCATGGCCCTGCTTTCAGGCATTTCGGTCGTCGGTATCGGTGGCATGTCGGAGGACGCCACTATTTTAAAATCCGGCATTTTAAGCAAAAATGATATGTATTATCTGAAAATGCAAGGGGCGGTGGGCGATATTCTCAGCCATTTCCTTGATGAAGACGGCAACCTTCTGAATAACGATGTGGAAGACCGCCTGATCAGCACGCCTTTGGAGACGATAAAAAATCTTGAAAATGTCATTGGCGTTGCAGCGGGCAATGCCAAAATTGCCGCTATACGCGCGGTGCTGCGCGGCGCCTATCTCGATGTATTTATCACCGATGAGAATACGGCACAGCAGCTTTTAGAAAACGAATAGCGTCAGACGCCAGAAGTTTGATGGCTTTTAATCGCACTGCCGCGCCCATTCGGGCGGTGTTTTCATCCATGACGCAACCAACAGTCTCTGTCAATCGGCCGTTTTATGGCAGCAATACCGGATATAAAACTAGAAGGAGGCTATCAACATGTCGCAGAAGTATCTCATGGCGCTTGATGCAGGCACGGGCAGCGTTCGGGCGGTTGTATTTGACGTTTGTGGCAACCAGGTTGGCTGTGTGCAGCGCGAATGGTCGCATGCTGAGGATCCGCGATGGCCCGGCAGTATGGATTTCGACTGGGTACATAATTGGGCGCTCGCCTGCGAATGCATTCAAAAGGTTCTGGAGGAGGCACAACTCTCCCCGGCGGATATCGCGGCCGTTTCCACAACCTGCATGCGGGAGGGCATCGTGCTTTATGACGCCAGCGGAACAGAAATCTGGGCCTGCGCAAATGTAGATGCCCGCAGCACGGACGAAGTCGGCCAGCTTATCGCGCTGAATCCTGAGCTGGAAAAGGAAATTTATCTTGAATCGGGGCAGACCTATGCGCTTGGCGCCCTGCCGCGGTTGCTTTGGGTTAAAAATAAGATGCCGAATGTTTATGAAAAGACTGCGGCCATCGGCATGTTCAACGACTGGTTGATTTATAAAATGACGGGCGTGCTTGCAGTCGAGCCCAGCAACGGTTCCACAACAGGCATCTTTAATTTGAAGAACAGAGCCTGGAACGCTGAGATCGCGCGTAAATGCGGCCTTCGGGACGACATATTTCCCCCCGTGCGTGAATGTGGCTGCCAGATTGCCCAGGTCAACGAGCAGGGCGCCAGAGAAACCGGCCTTGCGGCCGGAACCTCCGTTGTTGTCGGGGGCGGTGACGCGCAGTTGGGCTGCATCGGCGTTGGCGCCGTGGATGCGGGGCAGGCGGCGGTGTTTGGCGGCAGCTTCTGGCAGTACGAATATAATACAGCCGACGGCAGCACCGACCCCGGCTGCCGGGTGCGCGTCAACTGTCACGCTGTTCCGGGCGTGTGGCAATATGAGGCACTGGCGTTTAAGCCCGGACTGGTTATGCGCTGGTTCAGGGATGCTTTCTGCCAGCTTGAACAGCAGATTGGTTACCAGACCGGTAACGATCCCTATTATTTAATGGACAAAGAGGCGGAGAAAATACCGGTCGGCTGCTACGGTATGATGTGTGCTTTCTCGGATGTTATGAACTATATCAACTGGAAACATGCGGCGCCCACTTTTACCAACTTTGATCTGGATCCACAGCGTTTTAACCGCTATACGTTTTACCGCGCTATTTTGGAAAATACCGCACTGGTTACGAAAGGACATTTGGAGCTGGTTCGCGAAGCCACCGGGAATGTGCCGGATGAAATTATTTTTGCGGGGGGCGCCTCCAAAAGCCCGCTGTGGTGTCAGATTCTTTCCGACGCCCTTGGCCTGCCTGTAAAAGTGCCGGTTGTAAAAGAAGCAACCGCGCTTGGCGCGGCAATTCTTGCAGGATATGGTGCCGGCATCTTCAGCGATATTTCTCAGACGGCGCAAAGGCTCATCAAATGGGACAGAAGATACACCCCGAATATGGAGAATCATGCGGTCTACTGCGCGAATTACCAGCGTTGGAAGCAGGTCTATAACGCACAACTGGCGCTTTGCGACCAAAATCTGACAAAGAATATGTGGATTGCGCCGGGACTTTAGCGTGGAGCTGTTGAGACAACGCACAGCCGGACTATTTTATGAGAGATACATTTGGATCGACTATAGCACTAAAGAGGAGGGTGTGTTTACATGTACATATTAAACGAAAATGAACGTGAATACCGCTTTGG
Organism: Bacillota bacterium; assembly: GCA_023457355.1. Lineage (GTDB taxonomy): Bacteria > Bacillota > Clostridia > Oscillospirales > Ruminococcaceae > Yanshouia. The sequence goes on from JAEWLW010000007.1 coordinate 9,191, forward strand.
CAACAGCGGACCCAAGTATTTGATGAAGGGCCCCCGGATGAATTTTGCAGTGGTGCAATTTTCGGCAGGGGAAGATTTCACCGCACATTTTCACAACACGATGGAGGAGAATTTCTTCGTTTTAGAGGGGGAAATTGATATTATAGTGGATGGCAAGATCTATCCGCTGAAGCAGGGCGATTTTATCCATATTGAGCCGGGCGAAATTCATTATTGTGTGAACAATTCCAGCTCGTCCGTAAAAATGATTTCAACCCTTGCGCCTTTTCAGGAAGTCGATAAAGTGGAAATTCCGGATTATAAATATTGACAGCTGCTGAGGCCCGGAAGGTTCACAAACATATTTTACATGCTGTAAACCGGATTTTTTGTTTGATTTAGTTCTGGTAAAAACTTAACATCGTTACGTTTTTCGTCGGCCGGTTCAGGCCCACGGATGCGCAAACAAGCTTGAGAATGCTTGATGTCATGCGGTGAAAACTTTATGGCATCAAGTGTTTTTAATTTTAACGCACTGCCTGAAACGTGTGCGCAAACTTTCGAATCCCAGCTATTTATGCGGACCGGTGGGCATGGAAGGGATCTTAGCAGGTGACACATGGTGTTCCAATGGGTTTACCTATCTCACGGCAACTGCTTCTCCTGATCTTAAAATATGTAAAAAGCTCATTTAAAGCCAAACCCGGCCTCAAATGAGCTTTATAGCACATAATTTAAAAAATGCATCGTCTTTGCGGTCTTATTTTGCGCCCCGCTGCGTCGTCGTCTCGTGTGAAAGATTCTCGCTATGCCTGTTCCAAATTCTTGTGCTGTTTAACCATAACAGACGCGTTTAAACATGCTGTTTCACAGAAGAATTAGAAGCATAAACGCTTAACCTTCGGGAAGATATTTCTCAGATAATTCCGCCAGCATCTGTAAACAGGTTTGCTGTATTTTGTTTTCTTTGGCGTCTGCTTCAAAGCGGGAAACCTGCGCATCAACCCATTGAAGAATATCACCGGGCAGGTTTTTTTCCGCATAGGTATAAACAACCTGGTTCTCCTTTTCGATATGACGCTGCAAAAGATTGGCATATCCGATAGCTTCCGCCAGAATATTGAGCTTATATTCGGTTTTAGGCGTCTCTTTATATTGGCTCAGCATCTTTTCCAATTCTGAAATATGCAGTCTGCCGAGGTCGTGCTCCACCAGCATGCCGTGCTGAACCAGATTGATGCCCACCGGGCCCAAGCGCTGGGTCATTTCTTTAAATAGAATTTTTTCCTCCTTGCCATGGTGATGCTTGTCGGCATAATTCCGTGCAAAGGCAATCATCTTACGGAAATCGTTGTCGTTAACCGCCTGTCCCTCTAAAATGCTGCCGCAGGCCTTGCGCATGACCGCAAGGAGCTTTAGGATGTGCGCGTGTTCTTCCATCATCAGGTCGATACTATACATATTATTCACCCTCTTATCATCTCAAATTGATCGTTCTCCAATGCCTGGAACCGGAGTGCGCTGTGCGAAAGCATACCTTCTATTATCCGGGCACGCAGCGTGTTATAAACGGCAATATCGCCGCCAACCCGATCCCAGTATTCGCGATGGACACATTTTGTCTGTTGCCAGACGACGCGGTCGTCGCCTTGTTCCAGAATTCTGTTCACATGGTCACAGGGCATGCCGTTGAGCAATGTGTCTTCAAGAATCTTATAGGCCGTGTTTGCGTCGGTATCACTTTCCAATGCATGGCGCTCGCCAAAACGATAAACGGATTGCTTAAGAGCGCCAAGCCGGGACGTGTCTGCTTTGAGCAGCGCTGCCACGAGATAAGCCAGCCGCGTTTCACTCGTGCCAATTCTTTGATGAAGCCAGCCGTGGATATTGCCCTGATCGATGATATCCTCCAATGGCCGCATGTCCGCCGCCCCGCAGGCTGTGTTTAGTTTTTCGGCGGAGAGGGTATCCCAGCCCTCCTGCCCGGCGGTTTCAAGAATGCTGTCGATCAGTTCTTCCTGAAGCTGAATTTTATGGTACAGCCAATAATGAATGGGGCCTAAAAATGCGCTCATAGCGGTATCCTTTCTTTTTAGAAGGGCTATGGAAGCGTTAATGCCTTCCATAGCCCCAAACATTATTTTTATGCCTGCAACTGCGCATTCAGCTTTTGCAACACGTCGTTTACATCAATGCCGTGCACCGTGCATGCATCCGCGAGGGATTCCATCTGAGCGGAGGGGCAGCCGAGACAATGCATACCGCAAGCCATCAGGATGGGGGCCGCATCCGGGTATTGCCGGAGAATTTCCCCGACCAGCATATCGGCTGTAACAGCCGGCTGTTCATGCTCTTCGCCAAAGAAAAGCGCCATATCGTCCTCGACGGTGCCTATTCCGGCAATCCCGAAGTTTTCGACCAGAACCTTGGCCACATTGGGCGAAAGGAATGCTGGCAGCGTGGGGCCGAGGTGGATGTTCTTCACGCCCAGATAAAGCAGCGCCAGCAGAACAATAACGGCCTTCTGCTCGTACCAGGCGATGTTATAAATAATCGGCAGCTCGTTGATGTCCTCCAGACCAAAGACCTCTTTGAGCTTGAGCGCGATAACCGCCAGCGAATAGGAATCGTTGCACTGTCCGGCGTCGAGCACGCGGGGGATACCGCCGATATCGCCCAAGTCAAGCTTATTATACTTGTACTTGGCGCAGCCTGCTGTCAGGATAACGGTATCCTTCGGAAGCGCCTTGGCAAAATCGGTATAATAGTTTCTGGATTTGGCGCGGCCGTCGCAGCCTGCCATGACAACAAACTTTTTAATCGCGCCGGACTTGACCGCGCCAACCACGGTATCCGCCAGTGCCAGCACCTGGTTGTGGGCAAAGCCGCCGACGATTTCGCCTGTTTCAATCTGGGTAGGGGGTGTGCAGCGCTTTGCATGCGCGATAATTTCGGAGAAATCCTTTTCCTCGCCAATTGCGCCCGGAATATGGCGGCAGCCGGGGAAGCCTGCCGCGCCGGTGGTATACAGGCGGTCTTTGTAGCTTTCCTTGGGTGGGACGATACAGTTGGTGGTCATCAGGATTGGGCCGTTGAAGCTTTCAAACTCCTCCTTCTGCTTCCACCAGGCATTGCCGTAGTTGCCGACAAAATGCGGGTATTTTTTAAATGCCGGGTAATAGTGGGCGGGCAGCATTTCAGAGTGGGTATAGACATCGATGCCGGTACCCTCGGTTTGTTTGAGCAGCATTTCCATGTCGCGCAGGTCATGGCCGGAAATCAAAATGCCGGGACGGTTGCCCACGCCGATATTAACTTTTGTGATTTCAGGATTGCCGTAGGCGGTGGTGTTGGCCTTATCCAGCAGCGCCATGCCGTTGACGCCATATTTGCCGGTTTCCAGCGTCAGCGCAATTAAATCGTTCACGCCAAGCGTGTTATCCAGCGTTTTTGCAAGCGCGCTTTGCATGAAAGCGTCGACCGCCGCATCATCCTGCAGCAGCGCGTTGGCGTGCTTGCTATAGGCGGAAAGGCCCTTCAGACCGTAGGTGATCAGCTCCCGCAGGCTGCGGATATCGTCATCCTTGGTGGAAAGCACACCAACCTCCGCCGCTTTTGCCGCAAATTCGGCACGGCCTGCATGCCATTTGGCCGCTTCGGGCAATGTTTCCGGGTGTGCAACCTGCGTAAGCAGCGCCGATTTTTGGTTGAGCGTTTCGATAATACGGGAGACAATAGCCTCTTCGTCAAAGTTCGCGTTCGTGATGGTTGTGAACAGGTTTAGTGTAATCAGATGGTTTACATCCGGTGCCACGTCTTTTCCTTCGGCGCGCAGCTGCGTCGTCACAGCGGAAATCCCCTTTGATACATACACCAGCAGATCCTGCATGGCCGCGACTTCCGGCTTCTTGCCGCAGACGCCCACCTGTGTACATCCGGTGCAACCGGCCGTTTCCTGGCATTGATAGCAAAACATTTTATTTTCCATGATACATCCTCCTTAAACGCCTGTTGTCGTTTTCTTGATGTATTCATCATAGTGGATTAAACATAAAAAATCCGTAACGTGCGTTACGGATTTTAAAATTATAAAATATTTTGCAGTTTTTCAAAATCGGTTATAAAAATGTCCCGCTTCACAATTTTGATCAATCCGTCGTCCTGCATGTTCATCAGTTCTCTGGATAAAGACGGGCGCGCGGTATTTAAGAAATCGGCCATTTTTTCCCGATTCATGGAAAGGAGCACTTTACCGTCCGGGCGGCAGTTTTTCAGCAGGATTTTAGCGATTTTCTGCCGCAGGGTGGAGCAGGAGAGAATTTGAACCTTTTGATTCAGAAAATACGCCTTTTGTGCGAGGATGGACAGCATATTGGAAATAAGCCGGGCGTGATGCCCGCAGTTATTCCCGCAGGTGTGATAAAGAAACTCCTTTGGCATTTGCAGAACCCTGGCGGGGGTGACGGCCTGCGCATAATGGTCGTATTCCCTGAAATTGAGAAAAAGAAAAACCTCCCCGAACAGCTCGCCACTTTGATCAAAGGTGGCGACGATACTTCGCTTTCCGGATGCTGTGTCGTGGCATACGGCCACCGACCCATCCACAAGAACCAGCAGCTTTTTCGGTTCGTCCTTCTGATAAAAAACGATCTCATCTTTTTTGTAGGCCACAATTTCCGATTCGCTGCACCGCAGGCAGTTTTCAATATCGCTGTCGGACATACCGGAAAACAGCGGGCTACTTTTTAATTTCGAAACCATTTGCCACCTTCTTACATACGTGAGCATTTCCTGCAATTTTTTATTATTATAGCATTTTTATCGGGATGGTGGCCACTGTGAGCGCGGAATTCTTAAATATTTCGGAAAAGTTTCTGTCCATGCATTGAAAGTGTCCCTGTAAAAAAATCTTTTTGCCGTCCTTTCACACCGCGCCTGCGGCACCGGCGTTTGCAATTTTTGCTTTAACCAGCCGCAGGTTATTTTTAAGGCGTTCATCATTCGGGCTGGCTTCAAGCGCTGCGCTGGCATGTGCGAGCGAACGCTCATACATACCGAGCCGGTATGAGGCGATTGCGGCCAGATCATGGGGCGTATAATCCCATGAATACCCCATGTTCACATAGGTTTTCGATTTGTCCTTTATTTTCAGCGCTTCCTCCGCCATAAAAAAAACCATTGGCCAGTCCGCCAACAGATAGGCAATTTTTGCACATTCCACATACGGATCGCGCATTTTAGGCATCTCGGCAATCGCCCGGAAGTACCACGCATACGCTTCTTTGGGGTTCCCAAGGTTAAAATATGATTTTGCAATCCACCGCATGGACGCACAGCGTTCCTCTCTCCATGTGGCAGCGGGAAGGGCGAGGTGCCGCTTCAGAGCATCAATACATTTCTGCCATTCTCTTTTGTACATATATTCCCGGCCGAGATAATAGGCGACGCGGTCGCCTGCCGGGTCTTCCGCAACGGCCAGTTCCAGCAGGGGCAGATAAGAGCCGCGTGATTTGGCGGGGTCCGGGTAGTGGTTGAGCACCATACCGTCGATTGTGACGGTGGTTTTCGGGCCGTCCCCGACGTAACGCAGATACTCGTGTACGGGGCAGGCCCATCTAAAGCCGTAACGCGCATGCACCTTGGAATAATACATCTGCACGTCGGGCGAACCGTCTTTTTTCAGGCTCCAGTTATACAGATATTTCCCCGATTTGGCCTCCGGTGTCCACGCGCGCTCCAGGTGCTCCCGCCAGCCCGGCTCGAACAGCTCATCCAGGTCGGTACAAACACAGATGTCGGCGTCCTCCGGAACATGATCCAGCGAAATGTTGCGCGCCACGTCAAACCGCCACGGTTTGACCACATCAACGTATACCACGGCTCCCTGTGCCCGCAGGCGCGCCACCGTTTCGTCGTCCGAGCCGGTGTCCGTCACAATGACGGCATCTGCTTCGCGCATGGCTTCCATCCACCGGTCCACAAATTTTTCTTCGTTTTTACAGATGGCGTAAACATATATTTTGTATCGGTTCATAACGGTTTCCCCAATTCATCATGTCAGTTTCGAAGCGATGAGTTCCATGTTCCGTTTGAGCTGTTCGTTGCCCGGTGCCAGCTCAAAGGCCGTTTTAGCATAACTGTATGATTTTTGGAACAGCCCGAGCCGATAGGCGCTGATGGCGCCCAAATTGTAGAGACTGTAACCCCACGATTCCGGTTCCAGCAGGTAACTGCCCGATTTTTCAGTGATGGCCAGCGCCTTTTCCACCATCAGATAAACAAGCGGCCAGTCTCCCGCCAAATAGCCCAGCCGCGCCAGCTGAAGGTAGGGCTCCCGCACGCGCGGGCATTCGGCCACGGCCTTATACAGCCACAGGCGCGCTTCCTGCATGTTGCCTTTTGCCTGGTAGCTTTGGGCAATAAAACGCATGGACGCGCAGCGCTCTTCATCCCATGTTGCGCGGGGGAGTGCCAGGTGGCGCTTTAACTGGGCAATACACGCGTCGTACTGCTTGTGGTACATATATTCTCTGCCCAACCAGAAGGCTGTTCTGTCGTCGGAAGGGTTTTCCTGTGCCGAAAGCGCCAAAAGCGGAAGGTACTGTGCGCGCGGCTTGGAAAGGTCGGGATGGTGATTGAGCACCATGCCCTGAACCCAGACGGTTGATTCCTTGTCGGGGCCACTGTATTCGAGCACCTCGTGTACCGGGTGCACCCAGCGGAACCCGTGCCGTCTGTGTACTTTTTCCATGGCGAACTGCTTGTTGGGCGAACCGTCGGTATGATAGCTCCAGGTAAAGAGGTAGCGCGCGCGGGTATGGCGCGGCTGCCATGCCTGCTCAAGCTTTTGACGCCAGCCCGGTTCAAAAATTTCGTCAAGGTCGTTGGAAACGCAGATATCCACGTCGTCTGGAATATGATCCATTGCCTTGTTCCGGGCAACATCGAACCGCCATGGACGGACCACTTCCGAATAGACCTCGGCACCGCGTGCGCGCAGACGTTCCACCGTCGCATCTTCCGAGCCGGTATCGGCCACCACGACCAGATCCGCCTCACTTACGGCGTCCATCCAACGGTCGACGAACTGTTCTTCATTTTTGCAGATGGCATATACGCAAATCTTATAACGGTTCATGTCCATACATCCCACACCTTTTCTAAAGCGTCGTTTATGTGTCCGGGCGCCCGTGTGAGACACGAGTGCCCGGATGCTTATGCGCCTCTTGCATTTACGGTTTATCGGATTAAATATGCGATTAGCCGCCGGTCGCTTAAACCAACGGCAGGCTGGTATCATCAGTCGGGGCGGCGGGTGTACTTTATACAAAATACGAAACCCATAAAAGCGAGGGAGAGTTTGGCCCTGTGCCCCGAAACAAAGATTATATCAACCGTACAACCGCCATATACGTGCTTGCCCCACCCAGAAGTGTGGCAGCTCCAAGAAGGCCAAACAATTGCAGCGTCAGCGTATCGCCCGCTGTTAACGGCACAATAAAGGACGTAGACAGACTACTTGCCGCAACGGTAGGGGTAACGACCGAAGCTGCAATTGGTGTACCATTTTGCAGTACCTGCGAAGAAACCAGCAAGGCCACCGTTGTAGTGACGGCATAGTCGATCAGATATTCCCCTGTTGTTGGCACGGTGAATTCGGTATTCGTACCGTCTACGGTAAACGTATTCAGGTTCTGATTGTCCGGCAGAGGCACATCGGTACCGCCCAATACGACGGCAATAACAGCCGAGGTTGTGTTGGCCGTCGACATGCTGTCGCTCGTAACAGCGGGTCCGGTATCGCCGGTGGGTCCGGTGTCACCAGTCGGGCC
>JAEWLW010000008.1 GCA_023457355.1 Bacillota bacterium
TACAGCGTGTTCGGGCTAAATCTCTTTGGGGCTTAATGACACGTTTAGCTTCTAAACTCTTGGCTTTTGCTGTTGCCTTCCTTATCAATTCCTGTATGCACAAACCAAATCCCGTCTGCATTAAATCGCTCATCTTTTAATAGCACCACGGGTTAAATTAGTGGTTAATAGACCTTTACACCATCAATCAGGACAGCGCGAACACAGGTTGCGACCTCGAACGGGCATCCGTCGGTGATAACCAGATCGGCATCCTTTCCGCATTCAATGCTGCCAACGCGGTCTTCAATGCCGATGTGCTTTGCGGGGTTGATGGTAATCGCTTTTAGGGCGTCAAAGGGTTTCATGCCCGCTTTAACCGCCAATCCGGCGCACAGGGGAAGATATTGCTGCGGGATGACAGGCGAATCGGTGATGATCGAAACCAGGCAGCCCGCGTCCGCAAGAATTCCCGGCGTCGTAAAGGATTTGTTTTGAACCTCAAACTTGGTGGCGTGGGTTAACGTGGGGCCCACGGCAAGCGGGATATCCTCCTTCGCCAGCTCATCCACAATCAGATGCCCTTCCGTGCAGTGCTCCAGCGTGATTTTAAGGTCGAATTCCCGGGCGATGCGTATGGCGGTGAAGATGTCGTTTGCCTGATGCGCATGCGCTTTCAGGGGCATTTTTCGTTCCAGAACCGGAATAAGCGCTTCCATTTTAAAATCAAAAGCGGGCTGCTTTAACCGGTCGTCTCCGGCCGCTTCTTTGCGCTCTTTATAATCTTTTGCCTTAAAAAGCATGTCGCGCAGCTTGGCGGCGGTGGACATGCGCGCAAAGTTATTCGTATCTTTATAGCAGCGCTTCGGGTTTTCGCCAAAGGCGCATTTCATGGCGATGGGCTGTTTGACAATCATGTCGTCGACGCGCTTGCCCACGGTTTTAACCGCCATAAAGGTGCCGCCGAGCACATTTGAACTTCCGGGGCCGGTGGCCACGCAGGTCACACCGGCTTCAGAGGCCATATGTATGGACGGATCCATCGGGTTAAAGCTGTCAAGTCCGTGCAGCTGCGGCGAAACGATATCGTTGCGTTCGTTATAATCCTGCCCTTCAAATCCTATGCCATAGCCGTCCAATCCCAGATGGCAGTGTGCTTCGACAAATCCGGGATAGACACGCAGCCCGGCGGCGTCAAAAATTTCTGCATCCGCAGGCAGGCTCAGATCTTTGCCGATTTTCGAAATTTTCCCGTTTTCAATAAGAATATCAGCCTGGTAGGCCTCCTCCTGCACCGCGTCGTGAATCAGGCCATTTTTAATACACAGCATCCTCAGTTTGCTCCTTTGTCATTTTGAAAAATAGATTTGCTTTAATCTTTGCCGTAGTCCAGGAGGACCTTTCCTTCTGACTGGTAAACGACGGCAGATTCTTTCTCCAACGTCAGTTTTTCAATAGCTTCCAGATATTCCTCTTTCGATTGATAAATGGGCTTGCTCTCCTGGATCACTTTTTGCGCGAGGGCGGCGCCGTCTCTCAGCAGCATATCGGTCGTGACAACCAGGCACTGCGCCGGCTGCAAACAAGCCAGCTTTTTATCCTGAATATAATAATCGCAGCCATGGCCTGTGCCGATAACGCCGCTTGCATGCGGATGCACCGCCGGCATAATGGCGGAAACGTCGCCCATGTCGGTACTGCCCGTTCCCCAGTAATCATCTATCAGGACGCTCTCCGGCCCGGCGACCTTTCGCATCGCTTCACCGATGATCTCGGTCATATTGGGGTCGTTGTTCAGCGGGCAATAGCCGGGGCGGTCATTGAGCTGGACATTACAGCCCATTGAGGCGGCCGAAGCGGCCAGTGCCAGATTCACTTTTTTATTATAGGCATAGATGCTCTCGTAAGAAGCGCCGCGGACGTAGCTTTCAACCTTCGCGATTTCCGGAATGGCATTAACCGCCAAACCCGCTTCGGTGATGATGGGATGAAAGCGGATATGCTGATTATCCAAAAACGTCTCGCGCAGCGCATTGACCGCGTTGATGGCGCAGGTGGCGGCATAAAGCGCGTTATGTCCCTTATCCGGCGCCCCGCCCGCATGGGCGGAAACGCCTTTGAAGATGACGTTCTTTGTCACGCAGCCGTTTGCACCCTTTGAAACATGAAGGGATCGGCCTTCCTCCAGCTTACCGCTGTGAATCATCATCGCCATGTCGACGCCGTCAAAATAGCCGCGCGCAATAAATTCAACCTTGCCACCCAAATATTTAATAACGCCCTTTTTGCGCAGTTCCTCCCGGTATGCCAGCTCAATCAGCTCTTCGGCCGGAACGGCCATCAGACGCACGGAACCGCACAGGCCGTCAAGGGCCCCCGGCTCTTTGAGCGCCGCCGCCACACCGATCAGTGTGGCGCACTGCGCGTTGTGGCCGCAGGCGTGCACGGCAAACGTGCCGGGTTGTGCATCCGGATGGTTTTGCACGATCAGCGAATCCAACTCCCCTAAAATCGCCACCTTGGGCCCCGGTACACCGGTGTCAATATCCGTGTAAAAGCCCGGAATATTGCCGGCCCTGACCAGTGTGTAGCCAAGCTCTTCAAACTGGGCGGCCAGATACTCAGACGTTTTCCATTCCCGGTAGCCGGTTTCGGGGTTTTGCCAGATATGGTCGGCTGTATCATAAATGCGTTTTTCGTGGCGGCCAACCATGTCTACTAATCGTTCTGCTCTTTCCATCTTACATCGCTTCTTTCCTATTCATATAAGAAACAGGCCACCATATGCCCGTCTCCGGTATCTTTAAGCTTCGGAATCTCCTTTGTGCAGCGGGCCATACATTTTTCACAGCGCCCGGCCAGCGGACAGCCGCGCTGCTCACCGATGGGACTGGGAATATCTCCCTTAAGCACCACGCGCTTGGGTTTTTCAAAGGGGCTTTCCGGCGGAATGGCCGAGAGTAGCGCCTGCGTGTACGGGTGTAAAGGCTTTGCATAAATGCCCTCGGACGTATGGGTTTCGACCAGCCGGCCCAGGTACATGATCAGAATTCTGTCGCTGATATACTTGATAATGCCGAGATCGTGCGAGATGAAAACATATGTCAGGTTATAATCCTTTTGGAGGCGCTTAAAAAGATTAATAACCTGCGCCTGAATCGAAACGTCAAGCGCGGACACCGGCTCATCGCACACGATGATGCGCGGCTGCACCGACAGCGCACGCGCCACGTTGATGCGCTGGCGCTGGCCGCCTGAAAACTCGTGCGGAAAACGCTCAAGATGTTGAATATCCAGCCCGACCTCCTGCATGTATTTCAGCGCCAGATCGCGGCGCTCCTGCCGGTCCTTCGCCAAACGGTGCACCCGGATGGCCTCTTCAATCGAGTATTCAGCCGTCTTGAGCGGATCTAACGAAGAGTATGGGTCCTGGAAAATCATCTGAATATCTTTTCGCGCCTGACGTTTCAGCTCATTTCTCAACATATGCAAATCCTGGCCCCCGTATGTAATGGTGCCGGAGGTCGGTTGATGCAGTTGCACCAGGCATCTGCCCAGCGTCGATTTTCCGCATCCCGATTCGCCGATGACGCCAAGCGTTTCCCCTTCGTAAAGATCAAAGGAAACATCGGTCAGCGCATGCAGCGTTTTACTGCGTTCGGTCAGCTTTTTTCCGCGGATGGTAAAATTTTTGGTCAGATTCCGCACCTGCATAATAGCCTTGCGTTCATGCATGCACACGCGCCTCCCTTCTGGTCAGTCTTTGCGTCCGGTTCTGATAGTGGCAGGCCACCTGATGCCCCGGCGTCACTTCAATAAGCGGCGGTACACTGTTGCGGCACAGCTCGGTGGAATATGGACAGCGGTTGTAAAAGTTGCAGCAACCGCCTGTGAGGCGAAGGTCGGGCGGAACTCCGGGGATGGTCAGCAACTCTTCCTGCGCCGAGCTGCTGAGCTTGGGCATCGAATCCAACAGTCCCCAGGTGTAAGGGTGCAACGGGTTTTCGTATAATTCTTTGGTATCGGCGTATTCCACCGTGTTGCCCGCATACATGACCATGACGGTGTCGCACATTTCCCAGACGACGCCCAGGTTGTGCGTAATGAGCAAAATGGAGGTGTTCATTTCTGTCTGCAATCTTTTTAACAGCTCGAGAACCTGCGCCTGAACCGTCACATCCAACGCGGTTGTCGGCTCATCGGCAATGATAAGCTTGGGGTGGCCGCATAATGCCATGGCGATAATGACACGCTGGCACATGCCGCCGGAAAGCTCGTGCGGGTAAGCGTTCATCCGGTTTTCCGGTTCGGGGATGCCGACCTGGCGCAGAGCGGAAACCGCTTTATCCCAGGCTTCCTGTTTGGTTATCTGCTGGTGGGTACAGATCATCTCGACCATCTGTTGCCCGACCTTAAAAACGGGGTCCAACGAGGTCATGGGGTTTTGAAAAATCATGCAGCATTCATCACCGCGGAAATTGAGCAACTCTTTATTCGAAAAACCGAGTACATCCCTGCCGTCAAAATGGATTGTTCCACCGACAATTTTACCGGTTTTGGCGGGAAGAAGGCGCATGCAGGAGGAAGCCGTTACGCTTTTCCCCGAGCCGGATTCCCCGACAATGCCCATCGTTTTCCCTTTTTCAAGCGTAAAGCTGACGCCGTCGACGGCTTTGGCAATGCCGCTGGCCTGATAAAAATAAGTACGCAGATCCTTAACTGCTAAAACAGCGTTCGTATTATTCATATGTTGTTCTCCTACTGTTTCATCTTGGGATCAAGGACGTCACGAATGCCATCACCCAAAAGGTTAAACCCGATCACCGTAATTAAAATAACAAGACCGGCGATGCCCGCAATGTGCGGCGCTGTGGTCAGGCAGTCTCTGCCAACGCGCAGAACGCTGCCCCATGAGGCAGTAGGAAGCGCGATGCCAAGCCCCAGAAAGCTCAAAGACGCCTCAGAGATGATGGCACTGGCGATGCGCAGCGTTGCGTAGACGATGATTTGTGAGGAAGCGTTGGGCAGAATATGCCGGATGAGAAGCGAGAGCGACGAAACACCGATAACACGGCAGGCGTTGCAATATTCCTCTTCCTTAACAATCAGAACCTGGCCTCGGCTGACACGCGCAAAGGCGGGAACATTGGCGATGCCGATGGCCAGAATCACGTTCATCGTCCCGTTGCCCAGCACGGTTATCAGCACCATTGCCAGCAGGATAAACGGAAATGAAAACATACCGTCCATGATGCGCATCAGAAAACTGTCGATAATGCCGCCGCAGTAACCGGCGATCAGGCCGATTGTGACGCCGATCGCAATGCCCACCAGCGTGGCGCCCACCGCGACAAGCAGCGATATCTGCGCGCCATAAATGATGCGGGATAAAAGATCGCGCCCCAAATCATCGGTGCCGAGAAGGTGGCCGGGCGTCCCGATTCCGGCGAAGGAATTCGCGGGGTCTATCGCGTTTGGGTCATAGGGCGAGATAACGGGCGCCAAAATGGCGACTAAAAACATAAAACTGACGATTATGAACCCGATCATTGCAAGCTTGTTGCGGCAAAGCTTGTGCCAGATGTTATTCGCGCGGCGTTCCCGCTTAAGCATGGCAATGTTGGATTCCCTGCCGAGGGTATCGTTTTCTTTGACATTTACCATACTACTGCGAACCCCCATATTTCACTTTTGGGTTTAACAACATGTAGGCCACATCCACAAGCATATTGCAAAACACGAACATAATGGCAGAAAACAGAACCGTGCCCTGAATCAAAGAATAATCGCGGTTATTAATTGCCGTGTTTATCATGGTGCCCATGCCCGGCCAGGCAAAGATGCCCTCGGTGATGATGGCGCCGGTAAAGGTTTGCGCCACCTGAAGCCCGAGCATCGTCACAATGGGCGGCAGCGCATTTTTGAGCGCATGAATAAAAATGACCTTTCGGCTGTGTATGCCGCGCGCATGCAGGCACCGCACCGAATCGCTACCGAGCTTTTCGATCATGCTCGAGCGGGTCGTTCGGGCAAATGTCGCCATGGGAATTGTCGAAAGACAAATTGTCGGCAACATCATATGGCGAATGACGTCGCCGATGCCGTTGCTTAAACTGCCCATGCCCATGACCGGCAGGAGATTCATCTTAACCGAAAACTGAAGTACCAGCATCAGGGCCATCCAGAAAATTGGCATTGAAACGCCAACGAGCGCCAGCACCATAAAGACATAGTCTATCATGGTGTTTTGTTTTATCGCCGCTGTGATACCAAGCCCCATCCCCACCACCAGCGCGACAACCAGCGAAGTCATCGTCAGCGAAATGGTGTTGGGTATTCTGGAAAGAATAAGCTTCAGAACATCCTGATTATAAGCATAAGAATAGCCGAAATCGCCACTGGCCAGATCTTCGAGGTAAAGGAGATACTGCTCCGGGATGCTTTTATTAAGATTCATCTTTTCGCGCATCGCAACAATGTCTTCCCGCTTGGCTTCAATGCCCAGAATGGCTACGGCCGGGTCACCGGGCAACATGCGCGTCAGTAAAAATGTGAGTGTAACGACGACCAATAATGTCGGTATTGTCTGAAGCAACCGCTTCAGGATAAGCTTTGTCATGCAAACCACCTCGCTTTTAATGAAAGGAGGCAGATAAGCTTCTCATCTGCCTCCTTTTTGGGCGTTTCTTAAAGGCGGAAAATTCGCTGAAAGCGCGCCCGAACAAGTCAAAAATACAGGGAAACGGGATGTGCTCCGGGCATTTTCAATGCAGTGGTGCGTTTCGTCAGCAGAATTCCCAAACGTTGGGGGATTTTAAGAATGCCCCTTGTATCCGTTTACCTTAAGCGGCATCCTTCCAGATGTTGTTAAAGGGCGAGGTAACAACCATCTGCGTGTCAGCGCGCAGGATGGCATCATGCACATGGCTGGAAACAGCCCAGTTCCTGCACTCGTACGCATAATAGATGCCGGTGTATTCATTCATGATTTTTTCCATGATCTTGTCATAGATCTCTTTACGCTGCGCCGGGTCGGTCAGCGCAAAAGCGTCATTGAGCATCTTATCTATTTCCGGATCGCTGTAGCCGCCGGCATTGGAAGAGGCGTGGATCGTATTGCTGTTGTAGAATTTATCCACAAAGTTGTAAGGATCGGGCGAACCGTTCCAACTGACGCCGTAGCTGCTGACAACCGAATCGTTCCAGGAATCGGCAACGGCGGCGCTCCATTCAGCCATCGTGGAAGACTTGATGTTCAGGGTTACGCCAATCTGCTTCCAGTAAGCCTGAAGCATCTGGGCCATTTTTTCGCGGTTGCTGGTGGAGCCTATGTAAAGGGTCATTTCAAATCCGTTGGGATAACCGGCCTCCGCAAGCAGCTGCTTTGCCTTTTCAATGTTGTAGGCCGGGACGAGATCGTTGAATTTGGTATCATAGGCGAAGGAGTAAGCAGGCAGCGGCTGGTAGGCTCTGGTGCCTTCGTTATACTTATAGATGCCCGTAACAAGCGAATCGATGTCGGTGGCCATTGTCAGGGCCTCACGAACCTTCGGGTCCTTGGTGGGGCCGTTGTGCAGGTTGAAACGGACATAAGTTACCGAGGAGCTGGGGGTTTGCAGCAGCGTGCCGGCATCCTGCGCCCGCTTGATCGACTCGCCCTGCAGGTACATGGCGATGTCAACTTCCCCCGCCTGCACCGCGTTGAACGCCTGGTTGGTATCGGAAACAATGCGGAATTCAATGCCGTCAACGTGCGGCATTTCGCCCCAATATTTATCGAACTTTTTCAGGACAACCTTCTCGTCGGTTACAATTTCCTCCAGCGAAAAGGGGCCGGTGCCGATGATGTGGTTGCCAAACTGGTCGCCCCAGCCTTCAACTTCCTCTTTTGGGACAATCGCGGTACCGATACCGGCGAGCTGCTCAAGGAAAGGACCGGCTACGCTCTTCATGTGAAGGATGACCTGCGTATCGCTGACGACTTCGACGTAATCGAAGAAATCGCGGCAGATACGGTCGGTTGCGGATTCGGTTTTGCTGCGCTCCAGTGAATATTTGACGTCCTCAGCCGTCATTTTGCGGCCTTTGCAGTACTGGCCGTTGTGGAAGTAAGCGTCGTCGCGCAGATTGACGGTGTAAGCCAGTCCGTCGTCGCTGACCGTGTAGTCGGTCGCAAGGCTGGGGATAAGATTTTTGTAATCTTTATCCCAGACAAAAAGGGTGTCCAAAACATTGTACATAATATGGTTCTCGTACATGGTGGAGTAATTGACAGGATCGAGTGTCAACGGAGAGGATGGCATACTGACGATCAGCGTTCCCCCATCCACGGCCTGGGCATCGGTGTTGCCGACAGTGATGGCGTTATCCAGTTGCTGGCCTGCTTTTGCCGCATCTGGCACAGCAGTCGAGGACGCCGAGGCAGAGACTGCGCTGGAGGCCGGGGCTTGGGAACCGCACGCGGTAGTGCCGAGCAGCGTGGCTGCTGTCAACAGCAGTGCAACAAGTCGATTTCTTTTCAAAGTGTTTCCTCCTCAAAATTAATATAAAAAAGAACCAAAGGCGGCACTACTCCACGAGTAGAACCCCCATTGGTTCTTTATTACCTGTTCGCTATAGGAATATAATAATTATCAGTATAATATATTGTTGGTTATTGTCAATAGACTTTTAAAAATTTGCAATACCACGTCATC
The DNA here is from genome assembly GCA_023457355.1 of Bacillota bacterium. GTDB lineage: Bacteria > Bacillota > Clostridia > Oscillospirales > Ruminococcaceae > Yanshouia. Next base: position 8,676 of record JAEWLW010000008.1, read on the forward strand.
ATTTCCTGCAATCTCGTAATTCGGTTATGGGGTTTTCCGCTGCGTGAAAGCTCGTGATTTTCGCCGTGAAAAAGCACAAAACGCGCAGGCGTACCGCTGCGTTTAACCGCGGAAAACATTTGCAGGGCATCCCCCATCCAGCACCGGTAATCCTCGTCGGATTGCAAAAACAGCGTCGGGGTTGTGGCGCGGTGCGCATGGCACAGCGGGGACATGCCCCATACTTTATCAAAATCCTCCCACGGATAGGCGCCCATCTGGCGCCGGTTAAGCGTATAGCCAATGTCGGTATACAACATTTTGGAAAGATAATTTGAAATGGAGCGCTGCGAGACAGCCGCTGCAAACCGGTCGGTCTGCCCGATAATCCAATTCGTCATAAAGCCGCCGTAAGAGCCGCCCCCGACGCCAAGCCGCTGCGTATCCATTTGGGGATAGCGTTTAATCACCTCGTCGGTAAATTCCATGAGGTCGTCATAATCCTTCGCACCAAAGGCCTCGGTAATATCGGCAAACGCTTCTCCGCGCCCGTCTGACCCGCGCGGATTGGTGTAGAACACAAAAAAGCCCTGGGCGGTCATGCATTGCATCTCATGAAAGAAAACACTGCCGAAAGCGGCTTTAGGGCCACCGTGGATAACAAGAATGCCCGGGTATTTGCATTCGGGTTTAAAATCAACCGGCGGGAGTACATAGCCTTCCATTTCAAAGCCGTTATCGCTCTGATATGTAAAACGTTCGGGTGTCTGTACCTGATGCGTGGAGAGGTACGCCCCATTGCAGTCTGTCAGCTGTTTTTCACTGCCCGACTCGGAATCAACCCGATAAACCTCCACCAATCCATTTGCGCGCATCGCTGTGATGGCAATCTGTTTACCGCACACATCCATGCCGGAAATCATGCCCGGACGGTCAACGACCGTGCGAAGCTGGCCGCTGGCATCCATGGCCACCAGACGCGTGCTGCCCCACAAGGTGTGCAGCATATACAGCGTGCCGTCGGCAAAGGTCATCTTTTTTCCGCCGCCGTATTTCGCGTCACTGCCCACTTTATTGCCGACAGGCACATCATAAAAGGGCAGCTCGTTGATGACTGCATTGTTCAGGGCGCAGTAAAAGTACCGCGGGTTTTTCCCCATGCGCGTTTCAAGGGTGCCGGTGTAAAAAAGCGCCTCTTCGCCCATAAAGCACAGATCGTCTATATCGTAGCGGGCGTCGTCCACAAGCCGCCTGGCCTCCCCATCAATGCCCTCCTGAATCCACAGGCCGCCGTTTGAAAGCCGTACGGATTGATAGTCGGCGCCGGAATACGCAACTGTTTTTCCGCTGGGGCTGACGGCCCAGGCGTTCACGTTTAAAAAGGGCGCCGTTATACGCTGCAATTTTTTCTCTTTGCGCTCATAGCAGAAAAGCGCCGTTCGGATACGGTTACGGATGCCCTTTCCGTTAAACCAATAAGGCAGTTCATCAAAAATATAATAATCTGTTCCTTCCTGCGCGCTGTCTGAAAGCGCCGGCATCGGTTCTGCCGGTTCGGCGGGTACGGAAGCCTGAACATAAAAGCGATCGTCTCCAGCGATGTACATCTCTTCAACTTTAAGCGGAATGTGCATAAACGGCTGTGCCTCGCCGCCTGAAATCGAGATAGAATAGTAGTCCGTTTCAGGTTTTACCGTTGTTTTTTCCCCACGCTTGGAGGCAAAAATCAGCGTATCATTGTCCAGCCACAAACAGCCTTTTGCCTCACCCCGCTTTGCCAGCAGGAGATTATTTTCGCCGTTTGAATCCATTAGCCACAGCTCCGAATGATAACCGTTTTCTTCGCAATCTGCATGGTGTTGCTGATAGGCAATGTGCTTGCCATCGGGTGAAAAAACGGCGTCCGAAACAAAAGTAAACTGATACAAATCCTCAATTAGAATTTTTTCCATCACAGTCCGCCCCTTTCCGCTTTATCGGCTCCGGCATCCGAAACGTCGCTTTTAAGGTGCCGGTCCATCCAGTTGAGAATTTCGGTCATGCGCAGCATACGGCTTCTGGGACGCCCTGAGCGGGAGAGCTCGTGATTTTCGCCTTTGATAAGGCACAGGCGGCTTTCAACCCCCACCATCTTCAGGGCACTGAACATCTGCAAGCCTTCAGCCATCGGGCAGCGGTAATCCTCAATGGAATGTACAAACAGCGTGGGCGTTTTGCAGTTGGCGGCATACTTCAGCGGTGAATGCCACCAAAGCTTGTGCGCGTCCTCGCGTGTTAAAGCGGCCTGCGTATTTTTAGTAAATGTGTGCCCGATATCAGACATATGCTCAAATGTAATCCAATTGGCGATAGAACGCTGTGAAACGGCCGCGCGGAACCGGTCGGTATGGCAAATGATCCAGTTGGTCATATAGCCGCCGTAGGAGCCCCCCGCAACGCCCAGACGCGAAGCGTCAATAGCCGGATAGCGTCTGAGGACTTCATCGGTGAAATCCATCAGGTTGTCAAAATCGACCGTGCCATATTTGCCATTCAAGCTGCCGAAAGCGGTGCCGCCACCGTCCGAGCCCCGGGGGTTGCAGAAGAACACAAAATAGCCCGCAGCAGCCCACGTTTGCATTTCGTGGTGAAACACGTCGCCAAAAACGGTTCTGGGCCCGCCGTGAATATGAAGTATGGCCGGATATGTTTTACCGGGGAAATAATCGACCGGTTTTAGAACCCAGCCTTGAATTTCAAACCCGTCCTTATCAAAAAAGCTCAAAGCCTCCGGCATTGAAATTTTCCAGCGGGCGGCCGTTTGGTTAAGGTCGGTTATCTGGCAACCGTCAAGGTACAGCTCCGGCAAACGGTTCCCGTATAAGCCGCACACAACAATGTGACCGTCGCCGGACACATCAAAGCTGTCACAGGAGCCCTGTGCGGTCAACGGTTGCGAAATGTTGCCTTCGCGCGTAATGCGATTCAAAAACGCGCAAGCGCCCTTTGTCGTAATAAAATAATAGCCGTCTTCCGCATTTTTATCGGCGTGTACGATGCCCAGACGGGCATCCGTTCCGACAGTGCCAGCAGCAACCGAATAATCATAGGGGGCCAGCAGCCGCATGGAGCCGTCATTGATATCCATCGTGTAAAAATCCAGATATTTTTCGTCGCCGAAATCGCTGCTTTCGGTGGCTGTCACCAATGCCTGATCGTCATCCCAAAAAGCAATGGGGCCGGTGCGCCGCACGTTTTGTTCCAGCAGGCAACGGTTGACGTTTGTTTCCATATCATAAAGATAGATTCCTTCATACAATTGTCGGATATCGCGCCATCCATAAGCTTTGTAAAGGATGCGGCTGCCGCGAACAGAATAGGAAGAACAGTCGTCCCACGCGTCACAGATTGATTTCAGGCTGCCGGTATCGGGCGTGTATACATAAAGATGTGTACGCTTTTTATTTGTGACGCCTTTGCCGTTGGCCCAAAATGGCACTTCGTCAAAAACCTCGTAGGCATCGTCACGAGAGGCGCTTTTATCCGTCCCCGCAGCGAACACAAGACGTCCGTCCTCGCATTCATAAAAGGACATCGTTTGTAGGGAGAGCGAAAATTTTTCAACGGCCTCTCCCCCGCTCGCGTTTATTTCATAAAAGCGGCTCATCGAATTTTGCTTTTTCGGTTGCGCCTTTCCTTTATTCAGAGCCTGGAAAAGAATGGTGCCCGCCTTCGTCCATATGTAATTTTGGACGTTTCCTGAAGTGGTAAGGCGCAACGTTTTTTGTGTGGCGCAATGATAAAGATATAAGTCGCCCTTATAAGTGTTGTTTTCCAAATCGGCCTTCTGAACAACAAAAGCGATTTTATCCCCGTCAGGCGAAAAGGCAGGCGCACTGATAAACTGGATTTCCGGCAATATACCAATTGAGACAGGATCCATTATTCACACTCCTTCTAATATTCACACTCCTTCTAATTATGCCATAAAAACATAAAAACGGAGTCTGAAAGGCGTCATTGCCCCTCAAATCCGTTCCCAGTTTCTACAATATAAATTCCCAGTGCTCCTATTATAGCGAAAGAGTTGAACAAATGCAACTATATGCTCCAATTTAGAATATTGCATCAAGAGAGAAAACACCGCAAACAAGCTCCGGAATCTGAGTGTTATGCAACATTGTAAAATGAAATGCGGCAGAAAAACATTGCCCATAGCAGCCAAAACGCGTGGAATGGCGTTCACCACAACAACATTCACACGAGGAGGCCGCCATGTGCCCCCACTATTTACAGCACTTGAGCGCGGAAGATACCGCAACTTGCTAAATTAGGGAGTCCCTGAATTAATCAGAGGCTCCCTAATGCTTATACGCCGTAAATCAGGCGAATTTTACGGGCTGCCAAATCGGTGACCCCCTGTTTAGCCTGTCGGTACATGGCATAGAAATCGCCGGTCTTTGAACCGTCTTGTAAACTTCTCATAAATACCGCGCGCAGCTCCGACGCCACATTAACTTTTCGGATGCCCATCTGAATGGCTTTTTGAATCATATCGTCCGGAATCCCCGAGCCGCCGTGGAGCACCAGCGGTGGTGCATCCAACTTTCGGCAGGCTCGCAGACGGTCAAAGTCCAGCATCGGTACTATATTGCTCAGTCCATGTACGTTGCCTATACCGACAGCTAGCGCATCGCAGTCCACTTTAGAAATAAAGATCTCCAGTTCCGACAAGTCTACCAAATTGGTGTTGGAATAGATGTGCCCATCCTCTGCGCCCGGAACCGCGCCCAATTCGCATTCCACCGAGACCCCTACCGCATGCGCCGCACGGACAACCGCCTGGCTTTCACGTATGTTGTCCTCCAATGATTTATGCGAGCCGTCATACATGACAGAGGTAAACCCTGCCCGCAAAGCCAACATCACCTGTTCGAAACTGGCACCGTGATCCAAATTCATGACGATAGGCAGACGGCTTTCCCGTGCTACTCGCCGCACCACATCGGAAAGATGCCACAACTGGCCGGCCCGGATGGCCCCCTGCCCAATGGTAAGTATAACCGGGCTGCTTTCCATCTCAACAGCCTCCATAATCGCTTGAGTGCCCTCAATGTTATCAATGTTGAAGCTTGGAATAGCGGTCTGCTTTTCCTCAGCCAATTTCAATATCTCTGAAAGCGTCACCAATGCCATACTAACATCCTTTCCTCGTAATAAAAATGAAGTAGGCGGGGCCCCTGGCCTATGTAACCACTGATCTCATCGATGCGCGGTTTTCCAGTAGCTTTTATACCAAAACATTAAAAGGCGGACATTGGCGCGAATTTTATGCCCTTCCCACCTTACCTGATACAAAATTTTCTTGCTGTTAAACCGCATTGCTTAATTAATCAGCGGTTCCCTAACAAAATATGCTTGGGGTCAACCTCGTTTCTCAAAATATCCAGCTCTTCCCGGGTTGGAATCTGCGTTACCGGTACATGGGACAAATTGCCCACATCAAATCCAGTATTCTCAATTATCTCTTGTGGCGTGACGCCCGGATGGATCGATTCCACAAAAAGCTTGCCTGTCTCGTCAAAGCCAAAAATACATTTGGGCGTATAAATACCACAGGGGCCTGATCCTGTCAAGCCCAGCGCTTTGCGTCCCACCCGGCCACCGGGATATCCCACACCGGAAATATGATCAATCTTTTCAGCGAAGCACCGCTTTTCATGATGCGGCAGCATAATATACTCTCTTCCGAACAGAGCAAAGTGCTCCGGCAAAAAGATCGGACCGACCAATGCGACCTTTGGATGGTGGGGATCTCCAATACAGGTGCAGTTGATGCTGCCCTGGGGGTCCACCTGCACACCCGAACAAAATGCAAAGTCGATCTCACCAGTTCTATGGGACCATGGTCCCGGCCATGTGATCATCTGAGCTTCACATGACAGGTTCAGCAGTTCGTTCCCATATTCGGATTCCGGCAGGCTCTCAAGCGTGCTCAGGTCGGGATTGACGCACCAGCCTGCCAGCAAAATCGTCAAATCGGGCGCGTGCGTCTTTTGCGCAAGCTGCATGGCGGCCAGCGGAATGTTGGTGATGTACGTTGCCGCGGCCTTTCCGGTAGCAAGCCCGGTAAAGCCGACCTCTCCATTGCGAAACGTATGGGACAGCCGCACTGTAATCAATTCCTCAACTGTAAAGCGTTCAGTCATCTGACAAGACCTCCAGTTCCCGCAAACGCGACTCTCCGATCAGGGCGAGATAGTCATAGTCATTGAAATCTTTTGTATTGCGAATATAGCGATCCAGATAGGCCTGAAAAGAGCCCTCATCGGAAGATGCAGAAAGGTATTCCCTAAAATGGCGATCGTCCTCCTGCGTCGCCGCCAGCGTCGGCGTAGGATGGCTTCCAAAGGGTACAGATGAAATGGTGGTCGTGCGAAAAGCGGGGATCAAGGTCAAATGTGGCTTTTTGCGGATTTCGTTTGAATCCACAATTTTTTCCACTGTCACGATCAGCTTTCGGCAGGATCTGGCCATATCGACATTCAGGTACTGAGGCAGCATACTGCGTTCCTGAATCTGGACATTTCCATAACAGTCCCCCCGATAGGCATGAATAATAACAACGTCCGGCGCTGCGGCCGGCACCGCCCATGCCTGCTTACCGGTGATGGGGCATGTAAAAGGAACGATATCGGGGTTATCCCGAAGCACATCGTTCCCGCCCAGAAAATACACCGGCCAAAAAGGTATTCCTTCCCGGTCGGCTCTAAACCGGTCCCACGCCAGCATCTCCGGATAATGTACAACACGAAGTTTACCATCCTGCAATAACCGCCGATAGTTTTTTGCAAGACCATATTTCTCCAATCCCACGTATGATGTTTCGATCGCGGAAACACATCCGGCACCGATGAGCATATCCGCTTCGATGGAATTGACACAACCGACAATAGTCAGATTTTTTCGCCCGGCGCGAATCAATTCCTGCACCACGGCCATCGGTTTTTGATATATTGCAAAACCGCCAAATGCAACACGGTCTCCATCCGAAATGTAAGAAACCGCCTGCTCAACGGAACAGAGCTTAACCGTCCTCTCCGACATCTTTCCACCTTCCTTTTAAAAACCGAGCACCTCGCCGACCAATACAACTTTGATCCTTCCTTCGGGTCGGCTCATGCGTGTAATGACCAACTGTGAACACAGACTCTCCCTGTGGCTGCAGTCCACACAAGTGCCGGTTAAAAAGCACGGCAGACCACGCAAGGGGAATTTTTGCGCATTGATGGGCGCGGCAATGTCGCGAATTCTCGCAATGCCCTCCTGTGTGCTTTTGCAGATCTTATTGATTCCCGCCGCCACAATAACCTGTCTCGGGCCATACAGCAGCGCCGCCACCCGGTTTCCAAGGCTGTCCATGTTCACGAGTTGCCCATCTTCCGTCACTGCATTTGCACCACACAAAAATGTATCGCAAAGCAGCGACTGCCGACGCATCTCTTCGCTTTCCTCCGGGATAACAGCCAGCTTTTGGTCTATGAGGCGCTGCCCGCGTGCCCGCAACATTTCCTGAATACCCAGCGCTTCCATCGTGGCCAAGCCGCCCCAGCCCACGCAATCCTCAGGCGAAATCATATGTAAAATCCGCGCGGCAGCTTCCTCCGCGCTCATGCAGTAAACCGCATCGAAATAATGCTTTCTGAGCGTTTGCGCTGTTCGTTCCCCAATCAGATCGCACCAGCGTCGCCGTACATCTTTTGTCATTTTCAGCAACTCCCGACGGATGATATTTTCAGCCAAGCGCGCCGCAGCAGCGGCAATTTGAAAGTTCTCCAATGCGATGTAATAGCTGAGGCAGAGGATTTTCGCCACACGGTTCCGAGGCAGTCACTCTTCTCTTTATAACATAATTGTTGAAATCATACAAAACAATTTTAAGAAGACCTCAGGCTGTCTTTTGAAAATGCTGCTTCAGAATACGTAAGACCGAGGCAGAACCATCCCGCGTCTTCCAAAACAGCATGCTTTGCTGTTTGCCATCTGGCATGTCTCAAAATTCTCAATATGAAAAACAACTAATTATTCGCTAATAGTGGCGGGCTCGGAAGTGATGTGCGCATTGAGGAATCTGCGCTCATGATCAATAACATCGCGGATCAGGCGCAGATCTTCTGCATCCGGCGTCGGCGTAACACCAACATCTTCAGGAATTTCAATCGGAAAACCGGTATTGTCTCTTATCATTTCGGTTGTGACGCCTTCATGCATGGTTCTAACGCGCATTTGTCTGGTGCCGGGGTTAAAATCCATAACAGCCAAATTTGTCATGACCCGATAGGGGCCACCGCCGGGCAGTCCCTGCCGATTTTCATGGCCCACAGCCGTGATAAAGTCAACATGATCCACCAGGACACGCTTGGTGTGCGGTACAATAATGCAGACACGCTTGCTGTATGCAGCCAAATCCGTCTGTGCCAGGCAACCGGGAAGCCGAACTTTGGGTTGATCATAGGGTCCGATGCAGGTGATGTTCAAGTTGCCCCATCGGTCCACCTGTGCGCCCGATGCGAAAGCCAGACCGACTTTTCCCAGTCGAAATTGCCCCAGCGCATCCTCTAGCGGAATTTGCGCCCGGCAGGGCCAGTGAATTAAATCGTATTCCCAATTATGCGCCGGGATGGCATCTTTATCCAACACCGGGTCTAAGACGGGTCCCATCATACACACCGCATTGGGCGCATGCTTGAGTTGCGCAAGACTGACTGCCACAAGCGGAATACCGCAGGCGCGGATATAAGCCTTTCCGCCGGTGCCGATTCCGGTAAAGTTCATCTCGCCGTCCCTGATGATTTTCGAAACCTCCACCACCAGTAATTCTTCCAACGTATAGTTTCTCATTCGCCATCCCCCTATCGTCCCAAACGCATTTGAAGTGTTTTGAGCCCGCCGACCTTTTCCAGATATTCAGCTTCGTCCCTCGTCCCATAGATATATTCATCCAAATACCGTTGGAATCCCCGGGCAGTCCTGGCACATTCGGCATAATACTCCCCATGTTCAAGATCGAAATCATACCGGGCGTCGCAGGAATTCGGGTGCGTGCCAAAGGGTGTATGAACAACGCTGTCGACAAAAATCTTGGGCAGCAATGTCATGGTGGGGGTCTTGATAATCTCCTGCTCTGTGACGATTTCCTCAACGCTGATAATCGCCTTATCCGCGCTTTTAGCGATAAAGGGGTCCATCTCGTTATCCATCATCCGGATGGTATCAAACTGGACATTGCCGTAACGGTCCGCACGGTGTGCGTGCACAAGCGAATAGTCGGCCCTGAACGCTTCCATTGCCACATAAGTTTCGCCGGTGAACGGACAGGCTATTTCTTTGAATTCCGGGTTCTTTATAAGATCGGAATGAAGCGGTGTCTTTGAAATACAAAAGCTGTTGCCATATGCTGCCGCACGGAATTTATCCATACCGCAGGTCTCGCTGATATCGACGAAACGAATGCTGCGGTCTTCGACGGCACGGCGGAAATTCCCGGCTATTCCCAATTGGAACAGCCCCACATAAGAGGACCACGCCTCCTTGACGCAACCCGCCCCAATCAGCATATCAAAGTTCATGCCGGCGCTCCACGCATAAAGCGTCAGCTCTTTTTTGCGCTGCCTGACAATCTCGCGTACCAGCGCCATGGATCCTTTTCGAATCAGCGAACCGCCCATCGCCAATTTGGCGCCGTCGGGGATCCGAGCAACAGCGTCATGCAGAGAGAGCAGTTTTACCTTTCGTTCTTGCATACATTATACCCCGTTCTCATTTGATGCCAAAAGCATCCTTGGTTCAAAAACAGGAGGGCCATACCGTAAAGCTGCCGTCCAGTTTAACTTCGATCATAAAAGGCTTTAAAGACGCTCTGGCCTTTGCCATCGCTTCGGGAATTTCGGATGCCTTCCGGACAATCGTTCCTTCGTAGCCCAGATTGCGGGCTATATCAACATAGTCAATCTGCTGGAAATCTACGCCGGTATAATTCTCAGTGCCGGTCTTGAACTTTTCTTCCTGCTTGATATTGCCATACGCATCATCGTTGACCACGATAACAATCACATGCAGCTGTTCGCGTGAAATCGTCTCCAGCTCGCCCAAGGTCATGCCCAGAGAACCGTCGCCCAGCAGCGCAATTACTTCCCGTTCGGGTGCAGCTTCCTTGCAGCCCAGTGCTGCGCCCAGCGCAAAGCCCATATTGCCATAGTTTACCGGCTTCATATATACAACATTCTTCGGAAAATGTGTGATATGGGTCCACGCGCCCGGGTTGCCGGCGTCCACGACCATAATGCTGTTTTCTTTTAAACATTTGCTCAATTCGGTATGCAGTGCAATCGGCGGAACCGGGGTCGCCTCGGTGTCTGCAATCGGCCCGCAAAGAACCTTTTTCTCCCAAGCCGCTTTGCGAGTAAAGATATCATCACGATATGTACGGTCCGACGTATAGCCCTGCGCTTTCAGCTCATCAATCAATTGGTGCAGATTAGCTTTGGCATCCCCCAGAACGCCGACTGTAGCCGGATAATGACGCCCGATATTCTCCGGAATAATATCCAACTGAATACGATTTTTCGCTTTGATGTCCCACCGGTTTGTGTTGATAGCTGTCAGTGTCGAGCCGATAACGATCACACAGTCGGCTTCCTCGATGGCCGCCCTGCTGATTTCCGTACCATGCCGTGTGCGGGGGCCGACCAGGTTTTCAAAATCGCTCTCAATGCAAGCCATCGCATTATAAGTTGTTACAATTGGTGCCGCCAGCAGCTTTGAAAGGGCTTTGACTTCCTCCTGGGCGCCCGAAAGCTTCACGCCGTTTCCAACCCAGAGGCAGATTTTTTGACCCTTTTGAATTTCCTCAACAGCCGCCTTGATCGATTGCGCACTGGCTGTAAAATCGGGCATGTGGCAATAAGTTGCCGGATCTTCGGGCAAATAAGGGGCTTTCTGGTTCTCGACAACATCGCGGTAAAAGTCGACAACAACAGGGCCGGGCCGCCCGGTCCTGGCCACTCGGTAAGCCTCACGCATGGACCATGCCAGCGAACTGATATCGCGTACAGGAATGTATTGCTTACAAATACTCCCGAAAAGCAGCTCATGGTCGCTCTCCTGTGCGTCCCCCCGTCCCGCATCGGGAAGTTTGTTCTGGAAAACCAGAGCAATAACCGGACTGGAATCACGCAGCGCCCCTCCCAATCCCGTGATCAGATTTGTGGCACCCGGACCGGTCGTTGCCAGACAAATGCCGGGCTCTCCGGTTAAACGACCATAGCCATCCGCCGCAACGGCTGCGCCATTTTCATGACGGGTATGGACAAAACGTATCTTGGAGTAAAACAGTGCATTGTTAACCGACAGTGTTTGTCCACCGGGTATACCAAAGACGATTTTCGCACCGAATGCTTCCATGATTTTGACAGCGAGCTCGCCGCCCGTATACAGTTGGTCCATTTTCTCTCCTCCATTGTATTTCAATTTACTCTACGAAGTAATCAAATTAATGCAATTTACTTCACATACATCCTATCATAGCTAAAATATAATGTCAATTATATAATAATTTTATTTTTATTTTATTATCATCCTTAATTAGATGATTTTTTGAATTTGAATTATAAATACAAAGTGAGCAGGCACAAAAATCGCGCTGAAATCAGATTATTCGAAAAAAGAAGAGCAATTTTAATTCTTACAATAACGAGAAATTATTTGCTTTCTGTGCCTTCTTGTTGACATTATGCCATTATAATGGTAACATATCATTAAACATTCAATACAAAACAAATACATGTGGAAATTGTATCACCGTCTGCCGGGCAACGTATGGTTCAGTGGGAAGGAGCATGTATGAGACAAAAAAAGTTGGTTCAGTTGTCCGAGGCGATCAGTAAGATTCCAAACGGCGCCTGTGTTGTTATCGGCATGGAACGTGAACCCATGGCGCTGATTTATGAACTGCTCCGTCAAAGAAAACCGTTGGATACGCTCTATGGGCTGTGCTGCGGATTTTCGGCAGAACTGCTTGCTGGGGCAGGACTGATCCGGCAACTTTGCCTCCCGAAGTTGATTTTTCCTGGCGGCGAATGTCCGCCAAGGCTTTCCTTTATGGCCGATCATCAGGACCTTGTTGTTCAAAAAGTTCCTTTACAATGTCTGGTGGAACAATTGCGTGCCGGTTGTGACGGGCGTCCGTTCGCTGTTGCGGATATTTCAGACGATTTGTTGTCCGCTTATCCGCAGATATTCCGGTCAATTCCTCAGCCCTTTACAGGCGGCAGTGTAACTGTTGCGGCCGCGCTTAAGCCCGACGTGGCGCTCATCCATGCGCATCGCGCAGATTGCTTTGGGAATATTCAGCTGGACCCGACATCCGGCATGGACCGCAGTCAGGATACCCTGCCGGCCAAGGCAGCCCGCATGGTTATTGTCAGCGTAGAACAAATTGTTAGCGAAGAAGCCATTCAAAAGAATAAACGGTTTGCTTTGCTAACGGCCGACCAGGTGGATTATGTTGTAGAAGCGCCTTACGGCTGCTATCCCTGCGAATGCGAAAAGCGCTATCTCGCAGATCAGGACCACCTGTTGGCCTATATTCAGCAGGCACAAACGCCCGAGGGCTTCTTCGATTACATACAGGCAAGCATCCAGCCCGGCGATTGGTATGAATCTCTTGAGTTAGCCGGACTTGAACGCCTGCTCGCTTTGACGATAAACCGGAGAGGAGAATAATTTTGGCAGATCGAGAAAGCAAAATTGTTTCCTTGGAGTATGCGGTCTCTCTGATTCCGGATGGTGCAAATATCAGTTTCAGCGGTTTTGCGGAAACAAACAATCCCATGAGCTTTGTACGTCAAATGATTCGGGCGGGCAAAAAGCGCCTTGAAATATCCAGCATGGGGGATGCACAATCGGTCGAACTGCTTTTCGGCGCGGATGCCATCGACCGTGTGCGGCTATCCAATTACATGGCCCGCAACGGCAGGTGTCCTAATTTTAGCCGCAGTGTCGAGAGCGGGCGCATTCAAACGGAGGATTACAGCCATTTTGGCATCACCAATCGTTTTTTCGCCGCCGCAATGGGAATTCCGTTTATGCCTGTCCGCTGTATGATCGGTTCCGATATCGCGAATGTGCAGACATTCGACCGCAACAACAAGATCAAGGAAATAACAGACCCGTTCACCGGTGAGCGCTGCGGCATTGTTCCACAGCTCAGCCCAGATTTTGCGGTCATTCATGTTGCCCGCGCAGACTGTGAAGGAAATGCGCAGTTGTACGGCACCACTTCCTCCATTGAGATTATTGCGCGCGCCGCCAAAACGGTCATTATAACGGCTGAGGAACTTGTCACGACGGATGCCATTCGCACCAGCAATCAATTTACGATTTTGCCGTCGTTCTTTGTGGATTATGTTGTACATGCGCCATATGGCGCATATCCGGGCGGCATTTTTACCTATTACGACTATGATCTTGAACATCTGGATCTGGTGACGCGTTCCGGAAAAAATCCCGAAAAAATGCGGGCGTATCTTGAAGAGTGGGTATACGGTACCGCAAATGAATCGGCGTTTTTAGAAAAGGTCGGTTTGCGCAAATTGATGGCGCTGCGCGCAGATCCATTTAGCGGTATCAGTTTGCGCAACAGGGGGGTGCTGGAATGACCTGGCTCAAAGAAGAATTGATGGTTGCGGCAGCGGCGGACGCGATTGAAGACCATGACGTCGCGTTGGTTGGGATAGGCCTGCCTATTTTGGCCGCCATGTTGGCGAAGAAAACCACCGCGCCGGGATTAAAGCTCATTTTCGAATCCGGCACCGTTGACCCCATGCCAACGGAGCTGCCCCAAGGGCCCGGAGATTTCCCGTTGCTTGGCGCCTCGGTCATGAATACATCGTTGTTCAACGCGCTTGGCTATGTACAGCGAGGCAAAGTGGATATCGCTTTTCTGGGCGCCGCTGAAATTGACCAGTACGGTAACCTCAACGCTACCACTGTGGGGGATTACGAGCATCCAACCTGTCGGCTGCCGGGCAGCGGCGGCGCAAACGATATGGGATCGGGCGCGAAAAAGATTGTGATTATCTCAAAGCATGTACGTAGAAAATTTCCAGCCCGGGTTTCCTATATTACAACGCCGGGGTTTCTTTCAGGGCCTGGAGAACGGGAGCAGCATGGTCTGCGCGGTTTAGGGCCCGTGCGGGTGATCACCGATCTTGGTGTGTTTGGCTTTGACGACATCACCAAACAAATGCGCATTCTCTCGATTCACCCCGGTGTGAACCGTCAGGAGATCATCAATAATACACAATTTGATATTCTGGGAATCCATGATAATCTACGAATGACGGAACAAAAAAGCGAATCCATTCACCGACTTTTAAAAAGTCTGGATCGTAATCATGTGTATATCGGCAAAGATTAAGAAGTCCCATTCCCTATATTGACGTTTAAATAATTTTATGTAAATATTAGGAGGTTACCATATGATCAAGGGCGCACTGGATGGGGTCAAGGTCATCGATCTTTCGCGGGTCGTTTCCGGACCGCATTGCACAATGATTTTGGGCGATTTTGGCGCAGATGTTATCAAGGTGGAAAAGCGGGACGACGGAGATATCGGCCGGCACTATGCGCCTTTCTATGAAAATGAAGCTACTTATTTTATGGCCCACAACCGCAATAAGCGCAGCATCTCACTGAATTTTCGCCATCCTAAATCAAAAGATATTCTATATGGTCTGCTAAAGGATGCGGATGTCTTGGTGGAAAACTTCAAAGCAGGCACGCTTGAGGCGATGGGTCTGGATCCCCAGACGCTGCTGGCGTGGAATCCTCGCCTCATTATTACCCGGATCTCCGGCTTTGGGCAAAATGGCCCATACTCAAATCGCGTGTGCTATGACGCCGTTGCACAGGCCATGAGCGGGTTGATGGCAATCACCGGCGACCCGGACCCCGCCGGACATCCCACCATGGTGGGCTCCTACATCGTGGACTTTGTCAGCGGCATTTACGGTGCGGTTGGCACGCTGGCCGCCCTTCAGGCGCGGGAGAAGACGGGAACGGGACAGGTCGTCGACATCGCCATGCTGGATACCGCCTGCTCCTTGACGCACTCCGCTGTCATCAACTATTATCTGCTTCATCAGGTCGCGCAGCGAAACGGAAATCAGGATCGTGCGGCTTGGCCTGCCAATTTTTATCCTACCCGTAATGGCGCCCTCGTATATATTCATGCCGGTCTGGATCCCTCGTTTGCCAGGATGTGTAAAATACTCGGCAAGGAAGCACTGTTGGAATCCCCTGAATACAACACTCTGGCCGGTCGAACCCACCACATCGACGAATGCGATCAGATGATTGCAGCATGGACACGGCAGCATGATTGGCAGGAGGTGATCCGGATTTGCGAGGATGCCGCACTCCCCTGCGCAAAGGTCAACACGATCGAAGACATGGTGCACGACGAGCAACTGATTTATCGGAAAACGATCCGTAAGGTGCAGGATAATCGCTTCGGTGAGATCACCATGACTGGGCCTGTCGTCAAAATGTCGGATACCAATCCGGACGTTTTCTGTACCGCGCCCCGTCTGGGCGAACACAATCACGATGTTTTCACCAGTATCTTGGGCTATACTGATGTGGAGATACAGCAGCTTGAACAGGACGGCGTCATCTGAATTATGCCGGCCTATATCAATCCCGGCTTCAGAGCTCACTTCAAGTTGTCAACGATAAAACCGAAAGCAGTCAAAAATTATCCTTATATATTTTACCGCTCAACGATAAACGCTAAAGCTTTCTTAATTTATATATCGCCTGATTTTGTTGCTTTTACATTAACAATATCTATCAAAAAAAACATTTGCATAAATTGGCATAATATGAGAAAATTTATAAGGAAATTTTAACATGAAAATAATATCCTCTACTTTTACCGCAGCTTGCAGAGAGAATATTGAAACGGGGTTTTAATATGACTGTAAATAAAACATTATATTATGTCGTTGAAAAAGATATTAAAGACAAAATTCAACGCGGTGAATACAAAGCTGGTGATATGCTGCCCACCGAAAGTGAAATGTGTGCACAATATAACGTCAGCCGCGTCACGGTTCGCAAAGCGATCGAGGGACTGATTGAGGATGGTATTCTTGAACGATCATTCAGCAAAACACCCCGCGTGAAGCAAACAGCCGTCCCGCGTAATATCAACAAAATGGGCGGCCTATCCGAAGATCTCAAACGCAGTGGCATTATGTGCTCTACCTTTATTCTCAAGGCGGAATTAATGGAGCCGAATGATTCCATTGCAGAAAAGATGAATTTGGAAGAAGATGAACATGTTTATTTGCTGGAGCGGCTCCGGTATGCCAACGGTCAGCCATTGTGCTATCAAAAGCTCTATTTAAAAGCATCTCTATGCCCCAATCTCAACAACGAAAATCTGGCAAATAAATCAATTTATCAAGTGCTGGAACAAAAATATGGTCTGAAAATATCGCATTGTGAACAGCAGATTAGCGCATGCTCCAGTTCCTATCGCATCTGTGCACTCCTGGAATTGAAGGAGGCCACCCCTATGTTAAAGGTCTGCAACACCGGCTTTTTAGAGGATGGCACTTGCTTCGAGCATTCCGACAACTATTATGTGGGAGAGAACTATCAGGTTTCCGTCATTTTGACAAGATGATTCTGAACTTGATGGCAGCAGCAGGCAAGCTGCAATGTAGCTGTCTTGGCCTGTCAAAGAACCGCAGTTTTCCGCTTGAGAAAACTGCGGTTCTTTTGCCTTAACGCTAATGCATCAAAAGAAATAGGCCGCCGCAAATGCGCTGACCTTTCAATGGGAGCGATAAGGTACAATAAATTGCGCAAATTCAAAAAGCAAAAAAAGACAAGGTTTGCAAATCTCTGATAGAATGAAGTTACCACACACCATTCTGAAAGGAGACAGCAAACCATGTCTGAAAAAATTGTA
>JAEWLW010000009.1 GCA_023457355.1 Bacillota bacterium
GCTTAATGACACGTTTAGCTTCTAAACTCTTGGCTTTTGCTGTTGCCTTCCTTATCAATTCCTGTATCCACAAACCAAATCCCGTCTGCATTAAATCTCTCATCTTTTAATAGCACCACGGGTTAATTTAGCGTTATGATGGCTGTATTGTTCCCGGGCACGGGCGCGAATGGGTGGAAGGTTCCTTCAGGCAGTTCTGCCAATCACACATGTCCGGTCACTTGCAGTTATGGCAGCGTTCCTCCACCGAACATGAAAATATCGCAGCGCAGCGTGTCTATACAATAGCGAATCTCGTCTGCGGCATTTCTGTAAAACACGTCAGCCATAACCCTACGTTATCGCACCGCGGCAGGAGGTTTTTGTGTACTATATCCAATTGTGCGGCTATCTTGTATTCCAGTTGCCCGCAGTGAAAAGATGCTAAACCGCGGGCAAGGGCTTTTGCCTTCATGTCCTGCGCTTATATTGACATTAAGGAAATAAATGGTATTATGATATTATATATTTTGCAAGATTTTAAATTGATGCCGTGTTAAAGGCGTAAAGTGGGCGCTTATAATGGTTTAATCCGTTGTAATTTCAAATTTGTCATGTGTTTGTGGAAAGCTTTCACTAAACCACTGGTGTTGATGATGCAAATTTTAAAATAGGCACTTGAACCCTGCCCGACAACCAATTATAGCTTAGCCCGTCCACGCGTTGAAAAGGGGCGCTGATTTCCGGCAGAGGGAGATGGTATTAATGACGCCCAAGCAGATTGAATATTTTCAGATGGTATTGGCCAAAGGGAATATTTCCGCTGCTGCAGATGCGCTTTTTATTTCGCGCTCCGTAATATCCAGAGCGCTTGCCGAATTGGAGGAAGAATTTCAAACCAGTTTGTTTATCCGCTCTAAAAATGGTGTGATCTTAACTGAAAGCGGGAAGATGATCGCCTGCCTTTGCAGAGAATTTTCCACCTGCTATCAGGCCACCAGGGAGCGCGTTCGACGGCTGGCTAACTGCAAAACGCATTTGACTTTACATTTGGGCGTTACGCCTTCAAACGCCTATCACGTATATTCCCTTTATTTTGAAAATTTTCGAAAGTGTTTTCCTGAAATTAGCCTCAATGTCAGTGAGTACGGCGCGGATGAAGCGTGGAAGCTTTTGTTGGATGGGACGGTGGATGCTTTTATAACACCGGCCAATACAGTGGACCACAGCATGTTTGGCACTATAAACCTGTATCGGGCACAAATAATGCTGGGAGTACCCTTCGGCAGCGCCATTGCCGGAAAAAGTTCGCTTGGCATTTCGGATATTCTGGATTTGCCGCTGGGCTATTTGAACCCACCCATACCGGTGGAAGAAATTATGAATTCATGTTTTCAAACATTTGATAAAACCCCCAGAGTCGTTCTGCGCACTTCCGACCAGAGGCTGCTTCAGGCGTTGAACACGCGCGGCATTATTTATACCGTTCTGCCTGACGACATACTGGCGACCTGGCCGGGCGTGGCCGGAATTTCATTGGATTTTTTCCCGGCCAGCACACATCGTCTCGTATGGAATAAGGCGTTGGTTCATGATGCGCTTTTCAACTCGTTCCTGGACTTTATGGAGGCAAAGGCCAAAGGGCATACATAAGGGTTAAAATCGCACGTGTCCAAGGTGTGAAACGGCGTCACTCAAAAAATTATTGTACAGTCGATTCAAGTCGCGGCCTTCATCATGATGCCGCCCGTTCAACAGGAGCGGCGCTTGGTCAGGCTTGAATTTCGTACTGTTTTTAATGGCGGGACCGCTTTATTATTTGCATGTAATCGCTGCCGGACTTTGCAGATAACGTTTTGCTGAAAGGAAAAAGCCATGCCTTCAATAAAGAAAAGCTCCCTGGTGGACCAGGTTTATAAAACGCTGCGCACCCAGATCATCACCCTACAGCTTCCGCTGGGCGGCAGGCTCAATGTCAACGAGCTGCAACGCACGCTGGGGGTAAGCTGTACCCCGATCCGGGAAGCGATCAACCGCCTTCAGCTGGAGGGCCTGATTATAAACGAGGCAAATATCGGGGCCAGTGTGTTGTCGCTGGATGCACACGATGTTGAAGAAATTCAGCAGCTGGCCATGACGCTACACTGCGCCGCCATCCGTCTGTCCATGGCGCGCGGCGAATACGGCGCTCTTATCAGCGATGTGCAAAAGCATTTCAGGGACTATCTGCGGGCCAAAAGTGTACAAAGTGAGGTTATGGCAGTCAATCAGCTGATAGGGGTGTTTTATCACCGCTGCGGCAATCGCCGCCTGGATGAAAGCATGATTCCCCTACAGGGGCAACAATTGTTGCTCCGCTATATCTTTGCCACCTGCCGGAAGGAGCCCAAAGGCGAGTCTGACTTTTTTCCGTTGGTGAAAGCGCTCCGCCGTGCGGATGCCGAGGACGTCTGCCAGGCCCTGCATGAATACACCACCGCCCGCACACCGGTTATCCTCGAATACGTCCGGGAAAAGGGCGGCAAACGCTGACCGCCGTTTTTGAGGACCTTTTATCTTTTTTGAGATATTCAGGTTCAGGTCTCATCAGAGATTTTGACAGGGGGATGGACTATCACCCTTTTTTCCTGTATGGGAGATATTCGAGAAAACGTTTGGCCGCAAGTGCAAGCGCATTTTTGCTGCGCATGGCGAGACCGATGTTCCGGTACGCCGGGATCTCCAGCTCTTTTGCGATGATGCGGTAAGGAATCCGCTGCAAAATCAGTTCCGGCAGGATGCTGATGCCGAGACCGCTTTCCACCATGGACATGATGGCATAATCGTCCCACGTGGTAAAATGCACCTGAGGATGCAGATGATTCCGCTCAAATATCGCTGAGATTTCGGCCTTGGCGCCCTTTTCCAGCAGCATGAACGGATAGGCCTCCAAAGCTGCCATCGGGAATTTATCACAGTCGGCAAGCGGATGATCTTCCGGCAGGACGACAAGCAGCCTGTCCCGCTCTTCAACGGAAATCGTTTCAAAATCCGGACTGGTCGGGAGGCTCAGAAAGCCATAATCCACACGCCCGCTGCGAATCCATGCTTCAATTTCGGTGTAGTCCCCCAGCAGCATTTCAAAGTCGATCCTGGGGTAATCCTGCCGGAATCTTTTAATCATACCCGGCAGCCAGTGTGTTGCCACGCTTGAAAAGGTACCGATTCGAATCAGGCCGGTCTGGCAGCCATGCAGGTCGTCAATCTGTACCATCAAAAGGTTGTGCGCGTTGCAGATATGTTCGAGCTGCGCAAGTAATTTCAGGCCGTCCGAGGTCGGCGTCACCCCGGACTTTCCCCGTTCCAACAGCGCAAGCCCCCATTCCGCTTCAAGGTCACTGATCATTCGGCTGATGCCGGACTGTGTATAATTGAGCACCTGTGCGGCTTTTGTAAAGCTCCCATATTCAACTGCCTTTACAAAGGCGAAGTACTTTTGTATATTCATGTTTCTTATCCATCCATTTTTGTCATGATAACCATAATAAATATTCGTTATTGTTATGATTGATATCATGGTATACTATGGTTGCTAAAAAAGCAACAGGGGATGGTGTCGTGACTAAAAAGAAGGCGTACATAAAGTACTTTGCAGCGTTATTGATGTTCGGTACAAACGGCATTATAGCAAGCTGTGTTGATTTAAGCAGCTATGAGATTGTATTTACCCGAACACTGATTGCGGGCCTGCTTTTAGCGGCTATTTTTGTGTTTTCAAAGCGGAGTGTGCATCTTTTCTGCAATCGAAAGCAGGCATTCTGTCTGCTGATTTCCGGCATGGCGATGGGGGCCAGCTGGATGTTTTTGTATGAGACATACCGGCAGATGGGCGTCAGCATTGCTTCGCTGGCTTATTATTGTGGCCCTGTTATCGTGATGATTTTATCGCCCGTCCTCTTCCATGAGAGGCTCACCTGGGCAAAGGCGGCAGGCTTTTTGATGGTCATAATCGGCATGTTTTGGGTGAACATTCAGGCACTGGATGAGGGAAGGACAGCCTGGGGCTTAACCTGCGGCATTTTTTCCGCTTTTATGTATGCGGTTATGGTAATTTTAAATAAAAAGGCAGATGGCATTACCGGCCTTGAAAATGCCATGTGGCAGCTGTTGGCAGCGTGCGCGACTGTAACCGTTTTTATAGGTTGCAAGCAAGGGCTCGCCATACAAATTCCCGCTGCAAGCTGGGGGCCCATCCTTATTCTCGGCATTTTTAATACGGGTATTGGCTGTTATTTTTATTTTTCTTCCATCGGTTTTTTGCCGGTTCAGACCGTGGCCGTTTGCGGGTACCTGGAACCGTTATCAGCCGTATTTTTTGCGGCGTTGCTTCTGCATGAGCGCATGTCACTTTTCCAGGTGCTGGGGGCGGCGCTGATTCTTGGCGGTGCAGCATTTGGAGAGCTGTTTGATGCTTCCCCCCGCGTAAGCAGCAAAACTGACCGCTGATGAAAATAATCTGGCAATTGATCGTAAGTGCTTGACTTAAAAAAACTGAAAGCCTGCCGCTTTTATGACGGCAGGTTTTCACGGTTGTCGCCTGATGCTGTAAGGCGCGAACTTTAAAATATTGGCTTCATCTGTCGCCGTAAGGGATTCCTCTGTTTTTTGCAGCGTTTACTTCGTCTTTAAACTCATGACTCATGCTGTTGATCGCTTCCATCCGGCGCTCATTTTTGTCCCTTAAAACCTGCTTCATTTTCTGGTCGGGTGTGCGCGCAATCATTTCGTTGGCGCGGTGGATATTATCAATCGTCATATTAATGTTGCGTTGGATTCTGTCTGCATTGTCCGCGCGGTTATCGGGATTGGGTTTCATAAAATTCCTCCTCAACGTGGTTTCACATCATTTAGTCCTTGAGCGACTTTATGACATCTTGCATGTCCTTTTCGATGCTTGCAATGCCGTGCTGGCGCCGTATATTTTTCCGGGTGAGTTTTTCCTGCTGTGCATTTGAGGGCGTTTCTCCTATGATCTCTTCAGAGACTTCCATATTATACCTGGTGGTATCCAGCTTATCCTGAAGTCTCTTGATTTGCTCCCGTCCCTGTTCTGCTTGCATTTTTGCTATTTCGCTCGGGTTTTTATCCATTTCTGCCACCTCCAATCACATCGGGGCTGTTGGCGTCCAGCGCCTCTCGCGCCTGTTCTTCCTTCATCTGGCGAATCATCTTCGGAATTGCCTCGGCACGGCGCTCGTTTGAGGCTTTTAAATCCGGCGCCCTTTTACTGTTTGGCTCCAAAGAAATTATTTCCTCGGCGATTTCCATATTGTGCAGCGTGGATTCAATGGTGCCCTGAATGCGCTCGGCTTTGGTTTGATGGTTGGCATTGCGCTCCACAACCTGAAGGCCGGAAACGCAGTCGTCATATTTTCCGACGGAAATATCGCGGATCACTTTTTCTAAGGTGCGTTCGTAATACGCCTCGGGCGACAGGGCAGAACAGGACAGATCGGTGATATAGCCGCGAGTCTCAAGCTGCGCCAAACGCGCGTACTCGCTCTTAACCTGCTGTATTAATATATCTCTGTTCATTAAAGCGAAACCTCCTTTACCGTTTAATCACTTTTAGTATGTGACCAATTAACGGAGATTATTTTTAGAATTCAAATGTTCATTGAATAATTATGGCCGGTCTTATTGACCATCCTTCTTGACAATTGTGGAACGCACGGGTATAATGGCCACAAAGCGAATACGACGTCGGCTTATGCCGTGCGGGTAAGCGCTTTTGGTTGAGTTCACATAATTGAATAATATCTTCAGGGCAGGGTGAAATTCCCTACCGGTGGTAAAGCCCACGAGCCGCAAGGCATGATTCGGTGAAATTCCGAAGCCGACAGTACAGTCTGGATGAAAGAAGATAAGTGCACGCAGTGTTTCTGTGTATATGTAGCTTTGCTCTGGAATAATTTTTATTCCAGAGCTTTTGATTTACATACATGCAGACGATATTGCTTATGCCTGAATACCCTGAACGATGTTGTTCGGGGTATTTTTATTTCGGAGGTGTTTTATGACGGACGCGGAATATATGCGCCTTGCAATCGGGCTCGCCAAAAAGGGGTGCGGGTGGGTAAACCCGAACCCCATGGTGGGCGCGCTCATTGTCAAGGAAAGCCGGATTATCAGCCGCGGGTACCACGCAAAATATGGCGGCCCCCACGCCGAACGAAACGCCATCGCCGGTTGTGCGGCCTCCCCGGCGGGCGCAACCCTCTATGTGACACTGGAACCGTGCTGCCACCACGGAAAAACGCCGCCCTGCACCGAAGCCATCCTGGAAAGCGGCATCCGTCGGGTCGTTATCGGTTCTTTTGACCCAAATCCGCAGGTGGCCGGAAAAGGCCTCGCGGTTTTGCGCGCGCACGGGGTTCAAGTCACCGAAGGGGTGTTAAAACAGGAATGCGACGCGCTGAACAAAAGCTTTTTTCATTACATCCAAAGCACAACGCCTTATGTCGTGATGAAATACGCCATGACGCTCGACGGAAAAATTGCCACCCCCAGCGGCGGCTCCAAATGGATCACCGGAGAGGCGGCACGCCGGCGTGCCCATGAGGACCGGCATCGCTATTCCGCAATTATGGTGGGCGTCGGCACGGTGCTCGCCGATGACCCCATGCTGACCTGCCGGATTGAAAACGGCCGCAATCCGCTGCGCGTTGTCTGCGATACCCACCTGCGAACACCGCTGCACGCGAAGCTTGTTACGTCGACAGATGCCGCCGGAACGCTTCTGGCCACGGCGGTGCCGGACGCTGAAAGGCACCGGCCTTATCTGGAGGCGGGCTGCGCGCTCGTGGTTCTGCCCGAAAAAAACGGGCGCATCGATTTGAAACGCCTGATGGCCGTGCTGGGCCAAAGAGGGACGGACAGCGTTTTGCTGGAGGGCGGCGGCACCTTAAACTGGGCCGCGCTGCAAAGCGGAATTGTCCATAAGGTGCAGGCCTATATTGCGCCGAAGCTGTTCGGCGGCAACGGCCAGACGCCGGTGGCGGGCGCGGGCGTCCTCTGCCCGGACGGCGCTTTCCGGCTGGGCAAACCGGCCATTACGATGATCGGCGATGACATCCTGTTGGAAAGCGAGGTGATCGGATGTTTACAGGAATTATAGAGGAGATCGGCAAAATTAAAAAGATTCGAAAGGGCCGGGCATCCGCCTGCCTCTCAATTCAGGCGGCGGTTATTCCGGCGGACATCCGCCTCGGGGACAGCGTTGCCGTCAACGGCGTCTGCCTCACCGTCACCGCCTTTTCAAAAAGCGATTTTACGGCCGATGTGATGCACGAAACGCTCCGGCGCTCTTCGCTGGGGCAGCTGCGAGTGGGCAGTCTTGTCAATCTGGAGCGGGCGATGCCCGCAAACGGCCGGTTCGGCGGGCACATCGTAACCGGGCATATCGACGGCACCGGGATAATTTCCGCCATCCAAAAGGACGACAACGCCATTTGCTACACCGTTAAAACCGGCCCGCAGCTCCTGAGATACATCATCGAAAAAGGCTCGATTGCGCTGGACGGCGTCAGCCTGACGGTGGCGGGTGTTCTGGCGGACGGCTTTTGCGTCTGTGTCATCCCACATACCGCGTCGCAAACCGTTCTGCCCGGCAAGTCAATCGGCGACAGCGTCAATCTGGAAAACGACTGCATCGGAAAATATGTGGAACGGCTTTTAAACACGCCACCGCCCAAGGCGGCGATTACCGCCGAATTTCTTGCGGGATACGGCTTTTAAGGAGGAAGTAAAATGTTTCAATTCAGTACCATTCAAGAAGCGCTTGAATCGCTACGGCAGGGCGAGATTATTCTTGTCACCGACGACGAAGACCGGGAGAACGAAGGGGATTTTATCTGCGCGGCCCAGTTTGCCACAACGGAAAACGTCAATTTTATGGCCGTGCACGGCAGGGGCCTTATTTGTATGCCGATGAGCGAGACGCTCTGCCAAAAGCTGCAATTCCCGCAGATGGTCCGCAATAACAGGGATAACCACGAAACGGCGTTTACGGTTTCGGTCGACCATGTGCACACCACCACCGGCATTTCGGCTGCCGAGCGCAGCATCACGGCCATGAAATGCGCGGCGGATGATGCAAAACCGGCGGATTTTCGCCGCCCAGGCCACATGTTCCCGCTGATGGCAAGAAAAAACGGCGTTCTTGAGCGCAACGGACACACCGAAGCCACGGTGGACCTCCTGCGGCTGGCCGGCTTAAAGGAATGCGGCCTGTGCTGTGAAATTATGCGGGCGGACGGCGCCATGATGCGCACGGCGGAACTGATGGAGCTGGCGCAAAAATGGGATCTTAAAATGGTCACCATCAAAGCGCTTCAGGAGTACCGCAAAAAGCATGAGAAGCTGGTCGAGCAGGTCGCCTGCGCTTCTCTGCCCACAAAATACGGCGATTTTAAGCTTTACGGTTACATCAACACGCTCAACGGCGAGCACCACGTCGCGCTCGTAAAAGGCGAGATTGGCGACGGCCAAAATCTTTTATGCCGGGTTCACTCCGAATGCCTGACCGGCGACGCTTTCGGCTCCCGGCGCTGCGACTGCGGCGAGCAATTTGCGGCGGCCATGACGCAAATCGAAAAAGAGGGCCGCGGAATCCTGCTTTATATGCGCCAGGAAGGCCGCGGGATCGGGCTCATCAATAAATTGCGCGCCTATGCGCTTCAGGATCGGGGCGCCGATACGCTGGAAGCCAACCTCGCCCTCGGGTTCCCGGGGGACGCGCGGGAATATTTTATCGGCGCGCAGATTCTGCGGGATCTCGGCGCAAAGACGCTGCGTCTGCTCACGAATAACCCCGATAAAGTCTACCAGCTCTCCGGCTTCGGCATGGCGATCATCGAGCGCCTTCCAATCCAGATGGACGCCAACGAACACGACGCGTTCTATCTGAAAACCAAGCAGGAAAAAATGGGCCACATGGTGCATTACAAATAAAAAAGGAGCGATTCGCGATGAAAACATTTGAAGGAAAACTCGTTTGCCGGGGGATTAAAGTCGGGATTGTTGCGGCGCGTTTCAACGAATTTATTACAAACAGGCTGCTGGGCGGCGCGCTCGACGGCTTAAAACGCCATGAAGTTCCTGAGGACGCGATCGACGTCGCCTGGGTCCCCGGGGCGTTTGAAATTCCGCTGATCGCCTCCAAAATGGCCAAAAGCGGAAAATATGACGCCGTTATCTGCCTTGGCGCCGTCATCCGGGGCAGCACGACCCATTACGATTATGTGTGCAGCGAAGTTTCCAAGGGCATTGCCCATATCGCCCTGAGCAGCGAAATTCCGGTTCTGTTCGGGGTGCTGACGACTGAAAATATCGAACAGGCCATAGAACGCGCGGGCACCAAGGCCGGCAACAAGGGCTTTGACTGCGCTGTCGGCGCCATTGAAATGGTCAACCTGATTCGGGAAATAGAAGCGAATTAATTTTCCCGCGCCTACTGTTTAAGACACAAAAAACGCCCCCCGATGCAGGAAATAACTGCATCGGGGGGCGTTTTTGTTCGGTTTGACCGGTTTTAGCGCTTTTTAAAATCCCACTATTTATTAGCGGTGTGAATTGCGCGCTTTTCCGCCTGCATAGCGGCCTCGCGCATGGTCTCGGTGACGGTGGGATGGGAATGGATCGTCTCGATCAGCTCATCGAGGGTGGCCTCCAGCTTGATTGCCAAAGCGCCCTCGCAAATCAGATCGGTTGCGCGCGGCCCGATGATGTGCATGCCCAGAACCTCGCCATATTCGGCACCGGCGATGATTTTTACCAGGCCTTCGCCGCCGTTAAGGATGAGCGCCTTGCCATTTGCGGCCATGGGGAATTTGCCCACTTTATATTGGAGGCCCCTGGCCTTGCACTGCTCCTCAGTAAGGCCGACGGAAGCCGCCTCCGGCATCATATAAACGCAGGAGGGACTCGTACTCTCATCGTAGAGGGCATCCAGACCGCAGATATTTTCGGCGGCGACTTCGCCCATGGCGGAAGCGGTGTGCGCAAGCAGCGCGTGGCCGAACACACAGTCGCCGATGGCGTAAACGCCGGGGACGGATGTCTCCATCCTGTCGTTGACAATGATGCGCCCGCGGTCGTTATCCAGCTTGCCCGCCTCGAGATTCAGGGCGGCGGTGTTCGCCCTGCGGCCGATGGCGACGAGTACCTTCTCGGCCTCAAGGCTGACGGCTTCGCCCGCCTTGTTCTTGCAGACCACCTTCGCGCCTTCGGCAGCGGCCTCCACCGACTGCACAGGGCACTCAAGGTGGAAATCGATGCCCATCTTTTTCATGTGATCCACGCCGATTTTGGTCAGATCGCCATCGAGCATCGGCAACATCGAGGGCATGGCTTCAATGACGGTGATCTTGGTGCCGAAGGCCGCATAGGCGCAGGCCAGCTCCAGGCCGATGACGCCGCCGCCGATGACAACCATGCTCTTGGGCAGCTTTTCGAGGGACAGCGCGCCGGTGGAATCGATGCAATTGGGGTTTTCCTTGATGCCGGGGATGGGCGGCACGGCGTTGACCGAACCGGTGGCCACGATGATGGCGTCGGCGGTCATCTCTTCGGTGCTGCCGTCGCTTTTCCTAACAGAAAGCTTCTTCGGGCCGACGAAGGAAGCCTCGCCGTCAATCTTTTTAACCTTGTTCATCTTGAACAGGCCGGCGATGCCGCCGGTCAGCTTCTTGGAGATATCATTTTTGTGCGCGATAACCTGCGGGAAGTTCACTTTAACGCCTTCCACCTCCACGCCGATTTCCTTGCCCTGCTCGCGGATGTTTTCAATCAGCTCCGCGCTGTGCAGCAGGCACTTGGTGGGAATGCAGCCCACGTTCAGGCAGGTGCCGCCCAGATATTCCTTCTCAATAACAGTAACTTTGGCGCCCAGCTGCGCCGCGCGGATGGCGGCCACATAGCCGCCGGGGCCGCCGCCGACGACGATGACGCTGGTATCCGCCGCCGCCTTTTTGGCCGGCGCGGCAGCGGCACTCGCTGCCGCGGGCGCCGGAACCGCCGCGGGTGCCGCCGGGGCCGCGCCGCCGACCGCCTCGCCGGGCTGGCCGATATAGGCGAGCAGACCCTTGACGGGGATGTCGTCGCCTTCCTGCGCCACAATTTTAAGCAGGGTGCCCTCTGTCTCACTGAGAACCTCATTCGTCAGCTTGTCAGTCGTGATTTCGACGATCACATCGCCGACCTTGACCGCATCGCCTTCCTTCTTGATCCATTTGGAGACGGTTCCCTCCTCCATGGTGAGGCCAAGCTGGGGCATTTTCAATTCATAAGCCATGGGTTTTTCCTCCTGTTACAGCAAGATGCTCATGGGGTTTTCGAGCATATCACGCAGATCCATCTCGAACTTTGCCACCACGGCGCCGTCCAGCAGACGGTGATCCAGCGTCATGGATAACCGCATGACCTGCTTTTTGTAAATGTTGCCTTCATCATCCATCGCCAGCTCGTCCTGAATGGCGCACACGCCCAGAATGGCGGCATCGGGCTGGTTGATGATGGGTGTAAACGTCTCAATGCCGAACATGCCCAAATTGGAAACGGAGAAGGTGGAGCCATGGTATTCGTCGGGGGTCAGCTTGTTCTCCTTGGCGCGGGCGGCCAGATCTCTGGCGGTGTCGGCCAGTTGGTCCAGCCCCATTTTATCGGCGTCGCGGATAACCGGGACAATGAGCCCCGCATCCAGTGCGACAGCCATGCCCAAATTAACATGCGCGCGCTGGATAATCTTATCGCCGTCGAAGCTTACCAAAATCTCGGGATGTGCACGCAGGCACTTGGCGGTGGCCTTGAGGATCAGGTCGTTGACCGAATATTTCTTGCCGGTTTCAGCCAGCAGCGTCTTGCGGAACTTCATGAGCTTGGTGACATCCACCCGAATGTTCTGCGTGACGGGCGGAATGTCGGTGTGGGATTTAAACATCCGCTCGGCGACAACCTTGCGCATGCCCACCAGCTTCACAACGGTGTCGCCTTCCATCAGCTCCAAAGCCGTTTCGGGGGCGGCCTTCTTTTCCGGGGCGGCTGCGGCGGCCACAGGCGCGGGTGCGAGGGCAGGAGCAGCTTTTTGTGCTTGGGCCGCCGCCAGAATGTCCTTCTGCGTGATGCGCCCGTCGGTGCCGGTGCCAATAACACCGCTGTAATCCACCGACAGCTTCGCGGCCGTCTTGCGCGCCAGAGGCGAAATGCGGATGCGCTTGCCGCTGAGCGTAACGGGGACAGTCGCAGGTGCGGCAGCAGCCACGGGCGCAGGCGCAATCTCGGGTGCCGCCGCGGGCGCGCCGCCGCCGACAGCCTCGCCGGGCTGGCCGATGTAAGCCAGCAGGCCCTTGACGGGGATATCCTCTCCCTCCTGAGCCACAATTTTCAGCAGGGTGCCTTCAAATTCGCTGGCCACCTCGTTGGTGAGTTTGTCGGTCGTGATCTCCAGAATGATATCGCCGACCTTTATTTCGTCGCCTTCATGCTTGATCCACTGAGAGACGGTGCCCTCTTCCATGGTCAGACCAAGCTGAGGCATGATTACTTCATAAGCCATATCAGAACCTCCTCACTTGTTCAGCACGTGTTTGACCGCTTTGACGATGGTCTCGGGGTGGGGAAAGTTTTCGTCTTCCAGCGGCGGGCTGAAGGGGGAGACGATATTGAGGCCGCAGACGCGCTCAACGGGCGCATCCAGTTCGTCCAGCAGTTCCTCGGCGATCTGGGCCGATATTTCGCCGGCATAGCTGCCGCGCTTGACTTCCTCGGAAACGATGATGACGTTATGGGTCTTGGAAACAGACTTCACAATGGCGTCCCAATCCAGCGGCACCAGCGAGCGCAGATCCAGAACTTCCACGTCAATGCCCTCGGCCTCCAACGTTTTGGCGGCCTCCAGAGCGAAGTTAACCTCGCGGCTCCAGGTGATGATCGTCAGATCCTTGCCCTCGCGCTTGACGTCGGCCAGCCCCAGCGGAATGGTATATTCCTCTTCGGGAATCTCTTCCTTGCGGGCATAAAGCAGCTTGTGCTCCAGGAAAATGACCGGGTCGTTATCCCGGATGGCGGTCTTCAACAGGCCCTTGGCGTCCTTGGCGGTGCAGGGTGCAACAACCTTCAGACCGGGGAAGTGGCAGAAAAAGTTCTCAAGGGACTGGGAGTGCTGGCCGGCATTGCGGCGACCGGAGCCCATAGGCGCGCGCAGGACCATGGGGACGGACGTCTGACCACCGGTCATATAGCACATTTTGGCGGCCTGGTTCAACAGGGGGTCGGCGGCAACAGGCGCAAAATCGTTATACATCAGTTCCACCACCGGGCGCATGCCGCGCATGGCGGCGCCCACGGCCATGCCGCAGAAACCCTCCTCGGAGATGGGGGTGTCGATAACACGGTTGGGGCCAAACTCCTCCAAAAAGCCGGTGGTGATGGCAAACACGTTGCCCATAACGGCCATATCCTCGCCCATGATAAACACTTTGTCGTCGCGGAGCATTTCCTCATACAGGGCTTCACGAAGCGCCTTGCTGACACTGATTTTTTTGCTCATCTTACCACACACCTTTCGTTGTCGCTGGTATACACCTCGGTAATGGCCTCAGCGGGGTCGGGGTAGGGGGAATCCACCGAAAACTGAACGGCCTCGTCCATTTCCTCGTTGGCGGCCTTTTTAATGGTCTCCAGTTCTTCTGCGGTAACGCCCATTTCCGTCAGGCGCCTGGCCATCTTTTCGATGGCGTCGTTGGCCAGTGCGTTTTCCATATATTCCGCGGGACGATATACAGCGGGGTCGCCGCAATAATGGCCCTGATAACGGTATACCTTGGCCTCCACCAGATAGGGGCCCTTGCCGCTGCGGGCATGTTCCATCGCTTTAACCATCGCTTCATAGACAACGACGGGGTCGGTGCCGTCCACCACCGCAAAGGGCACATCATACGCCGCAGCACGGCTGGCCACATCGGGCGTGTTGGTGACGCGGTGAATCTCGGTAGAGACGCCGTAGCAGTTGTTTTCGATGAACCATACCAGCGGTAATTTCCAGGTAGCAGCCATGTTTAACGATTCGTGGAAAGTTCCCTCGTTTGTGGCGCCATCACCGAAACAGCCCACCGTGACCGCGTTATCGCCTAGAATTTTGGAAGCCAGTGCGGAACCGGCTGAGATGGGCTGACCGGCGCCTACGATGCCGTTGGCCCCCAGATGATTCATCTTCTCCATATCCGCGATGTGCATGGATCCGCCCTTGCCCTTGCAGTAGCCGGTCTTTTTACCAAAGAGCTCCGCCATGGCCAGTTTGGGGTCACCGCCACGGGCAATAACATGGCCGTGGCCACGGTGCGTTGAGGTGAAGTAATCCTGAGGAGCGATGGCGGCAAATGCGCCGGCCTCGGCAGCTTCCTGACCGATGCTCAGGTGAATGTTGCCAGCCAGCATACCCTTGGTGAAGTACTCGGCTGCATGTTCCTCAAAACTTCTGATACGTACCATCATGCGATAAAAATCAATCAGCATCTCTTTGGAGTACGTTTTCTTGTTAGCCAATTTTTTCACGCCTTTCTATTATTATGCGGAATCCTCATGCCTGTCTGGGGGCAAACAGAGGTACTTCCAGTTCGTCGTCAAATTTTCGGCCCATGACCATTCCCTCAATTTCCGCCAGGATAATGTCCACTGTCAGCAGAACGATGGTGCCTTCCATCAAGTGCCCGCCGTAGGCGTTGCCGTACCGGTCGCTGAGGGTAATGTGTACGTGCAGATTGGTAATGCCCGCCTCATCATGGCAAATGATGCCGCTGGCGTTTGTCAGTTCAATAGGGCCGGTCAGATGCAGCGTTTCGCCATAGCCGTAGCCGGCTTTCTTCTCCGGCAGTTCCACGGGATTGCAGAACCTTACGCCGTCGAAACTGCCGATGGCGCTGAGAATCACACCGTTGTTGATACCGCTGCGCTTGCAGGCTTCCTCCAGGCCCGGCAGAAAATCGGTGCCGGGCTTCAGGCGAAGTGCGACGATACGGCCCAGATTGCCCTGTGCCATTTCCATTTCAAATTTTTCCATGGCAACCTCCTGAATAAAATTTTTTTAGCTTACAACTCTATGTGCTGAAAAGCACTACAGAGGACAATAGCTTCCGGTTTTCCCTGTGGCCAGGCCAGTAATTCTTTGGCCAGCACGGGCCGCATACGCATGCTGTCGTCTTCTGAAAAGGGGACATGGTAAATGCAAAAGGTTTCTGTATTCAACGTGCCGTGAAAAAATCTGCCTCTTCGAAGCGCATTGAAAAACAGTGGATTAATAAACGCTGCCCGAAGAGCAAGCCCCTCAACGGCGGAAAAAGTCTCGGTGGTATAGTCCACATCCGCCGTAAAAAGCACGTGCTTGTCTCCGAAGGAGATCAGGTAACAATAATGGGGGATATGCCTGAATTTCTTATCCAAATGCAGCGTGGAAAAAGCGCGCACCTGAATCTGCGGCTCAATACGGAAGGCCGCGCGCTGTGTCTGGTTTGACAGCAGCACGCAGGGGATGCGGTTTTCCCTGAGGTGCGCAATCAGCGCCGCCTGGGATTCTTCCGCCACCTCCTCGGGGAAGAAGACGCCTTTTATAGCCCTGGCCTTCAGATAAGCCCGCACCATTTCCGGCGTAAAGTGGTCCGGATGCTGGTGGGTAAAAAGCAGATAGTCGATGTTATCATAAGGCGCGGTACCGGAGAGCAGCTTCTCCCACCGGTTTTGCCCTAAATTGCTGAAAGGGT
This sequence comes from Bacillota bacterium, assembly GCA_023457355.1. Lineage (GTDB taxonomy): Bacteria > Bacillota > Clostridia > Oscillospirales > Ruminococcaceae > Yanshouia. The sequence continues at coordinate 15,771 of JAEWLW010000009.1, forward strand.
GCCCTTTGGCGCCATAGATGCCGTCAAGCAGAAGCTTTGTGCCCTGATATTCTAAAATCAGCCCTGCGTTGCTAGATAACGTTACCTGCAACAAGTTATCCATCACGTTACCTCCGTCGCCGCGGTCCTCCGGGTGAACCCGATCCTCTGAGCCTTGCGCCTTAAAATCAGTGAGTCATCTTACGTCTTATTTGGGCGATTCACCACATTTTAATATGCGAAATACGCTCGTGAAAACCCTTGATAACCTGGTTTTACTCCGTGAAATTGATGGGTCATCTTACGTCTGCTCCTGTTACTCATCTTATTTATAATAGGCAAAAAAGTCAATAATCAAAATTGTTACCTTAGTACTTTCGTCAAAACGTTTAATATTTATAAATCAATTTGTACATTATTTTAGATATTTTTCTTTTTGTGAAAGTCATCATTGCTTTTTTAAAATACCTGAGGTAAGATGTATTTAATTCATTTAAATCAGCACAATATCTGGTTACTGGTGACAGGTAACTGGTAACTGGGAGGTCATATGTCAGGAGCAAAATCTTCGCTGGCGGAACAAGCCGCCGGACACATCATGGACATGATATTTGCGGAGCAGCGGTTTCAGGCGGGCGATAAGCTGCCCAACGAATTACAGCTTGCGCAGGAACTGGGGATCAGCCGCGTTACGCTGCGCGAGGCAATACGAATGCTGTGTGCACGCAGCGTGGTGGAAATTCGCCGAGGCCGCGGCACCTACGTAACGGCTGCCTCCGGTGAGTTTATTTCTTCCAAGGCGGACTTCTCGATGGTGGTCAACGTGAATGCCAGCAATCAGGATATGCTGGATATCCGAATGATGATTGAACCTACCGCCGCTTACTATGCGGCCAAGCGGGCCACGGAAGAGGAGATTGCGCGCATCAGGGAGCTGAGCCTGGAGATTGAAAAGACGATAGCGGCAGGAAAAAACCGCATTAAGGTTGAGCAGGATTTTCACAATGCCATTGCCCAGGCCAGCCACAATCCTTTTGTCAAAGAACTGATGCCTATCATTAACCGCGCCATTTACAGCGCCGTCGCTAATTTCGACAAGAACACGGATCTGATAGCCCTCTCGCTCAATGACCATAAGGAACTGGTGCGGTTTATTGAAGCGCGCAATGCCGATGGTTCCTATGCCGCCATGCGGCTGCATATTGTCCATGCCTTTGAGATTGCGCACATCGATCTCGATGCACCCTGACCGCCGCGGGCATATAGAAAATACAGGATGGGTTTGCTATTAAAAATATTTATGGGAATGCTTTATAACACCGGCCGGGTTTAACTTCTGGCTGTGCACGTTCGGTGTGGATATCACGGGCGTCAGCCTGCCTGCTTCCTCTTTTTGGGTTGACGAAAAAATACCCCGCCAATCTATGCCGCCGTTTTATTGCTGGTTAATGCCAAAAGGCGTTTTGAGCTGGTTTCATGGGCAATTGTTGCTTCAGAAACGGACCTGATATCTGTTCAACGCACATATCGAAAGAAGGGGTTTGCGCCTATGAGCAACCGAAAGCCTAAAAAAGCAAAAAATACGCCTATGACGCGAGAGATGCAGATTGCGGGTGCCAGGATGTTTGGCAAACACATCTCGCGTCAGAAACGAACGATTTTGCTGTTGGTGACGCTGCTGGCCTGTGCCATGCCCATGATAATGGGCGCCCGGTTTTGGAAGGATATTCCCGCGCTTGTCCCCAGTGGTTTAATCGGTTTGGATGGTAAGGATGATTCCCTCCCGCGTTGGGTTGTGGCGTTCGGCCTTCCCGGTCTGATGTGCCTGCTCAATGCCATTGCCCACGGTCAGCTGTGGTTCCATCAGAACCGCTTGACCCTGCCGCCAACCCATATCCGCCTGACCGGCCGTTGGGGTTTTCCCGTGATCTCGGTCATATTTTGCAGCGGTATGATTCGGCAGTCTTTAGGTCTGACACCCTTGCCGATCGTTCTTCTTGCCCCCTGCATAATCGGCCTGCTGCTTTTAATTCTGGGGGGGCAGATGTGGGAGTGTCCTCAAGACGCCAAGGTCGCGCTGCGTTTTGCTTTTACAGAGCGCAGTGCGCAGACATGGGACGCTGTTCATCGGACGGCGGGCGGTACATGGATGACCGCCGGGTTATTGACCATACTAAACGTTATGCGAACCTCCGGCTTGACCCCTTTTATCGCCGTGCTGGTGGCTGTGGCTATCGCCGCGCCCTTTGCCTATGGCTTTATTCGAAATGGTTGCCTGGAATAAGCTGTTGCCTGCTTAGAATGTGCAAAATTCGCACAAATAGTGATTTTATTTTCATAAGACAGATATTTTGTTAAAAAATAAAATAGTGGTGTCACAAGTGTTGTGAAAAAACATAAAGCGACTTTGAAAAGCTGCCCTGTGACCGATTGCCATCAAAGAATGATGTGCTATACGTGTGCAGTACCGGGGTTTGCGCCCCTGTATATGGATGTCGTCCGGAAAATGGCTATACAACGCTATAAAAGGGGAATTTTACAGCAATGACGCATTGCCCGGCGACGCTTAGTTTTAAGGAAGGGATTGATTGAATGAAAGCCTACAAAAAGATCATGGATGGCATTGCTGTGGTTGAAAAAAGTGTTATCAGCCTGCTTTTGGTTCTTGTCACTCTGATCACCTTTGCGAATGTGATGGTTCGCAAATTCAGCAACAGCCAGTTCGCCTGGACGGAGGAGCTGGTAATCAACCTGTTTGTTCTGATGATTATGATGGGTTGCGCACTGTGTGCCCGTGAAGGAAGCCTGATCAGCCTGTCTTTGATTTTCGACCGGCTTAAGGTTGGTGGCAAAAAGGTTTTTGTGGCCATCATCACCGTGGCCAACACTTTATTCTGGGTGCTGCTTTTAAAGACCGGCTGGGATAAGGTTGCCACGCAGCTGGCCAATGGCAAGCGTACTTTTTCTCTGGGCTGGCCGGAGTGGGTGTTTACGATTTTTTTGCCTATTGGCGCTATTTTTCTGATTATCCATACCATTGAATTCTGTGTGGACGTTATGGCGAACAACGCTGAGTGCGTCAATCTTGAGAGTGAGGAGAACAAGCAGAATGATTAATTTTATCCTCTTCGGTTCTTTTTTTGTGCTGCTGTTCCTCAACGTCCCCATTTGCACCAGCCTGGGCCTGTCTTCCGTTTTAGCCATGGTCTATTCCGGCGATAGACTTTCCATTGTTCCTACAAACGTCTATAACGGCATGGCAAAGTTCCTGCTGCTGGCTATTCCGTTCTTTGTGCTTTCCGGCAATATTATGGCAAAAGCCGGCATCTCTACGCGTCTGGTGCAGTTTATTGATGACTGTATCGGGCACCGGCGCGGCGGCATCGCTATTGTGTGCGTTGTGGTCGCCTGCTTCTTCGGCGCCATTTCCGGTTCCGGCCCCGCTACCGTGGCGGCTCTGGGCATCATTCTGATTCCCGCCATGATTAACCGCGGCGGTTTTTCCGCGCCCTTCTCCTCCGCGATGATGGCAACCGCATCTTCTATCGCTATTGTTATTCCGCCCTCCATCGCATTTGTGGTATATGCCTCAATCACCGGCGTCTCGGTGGGCGATATGTTCATGGGCGGCATTCTTCCCGGCATTATGATGGGCCTGGCGCTGATCATCATTATCATGATTGAGGCGCGTGTAAAAGGTCTTTCCGGATCCCGCGAGAGAGCCAGCTGGGGGCAACGGTGGAAGTCTTTCCGCACTGCTTTCTGGGGCTTCCTGATGCCTGTCATCATCCTGGGCGGTATCTATGGCGGCATTTTCACGCCGACTGAGGCCGCTGCTGTATCCGTGGTGTACGGTCTTATTGTCGGCCTGTTCATTTACCGCGAGGTCAAGTTAAAGGATTTGTTTGACCTGCTGGTGGACTCCGGCAAAACGACCGGCGGCATCATGCTGATTATCGGCGCCGCCACACTGTTCTCTTATATCTGTACCGTCCATGGCATCTCCACTGCGGCGCAAAAGCTGCTGCTGAATATCTCCGGAAACAAGTATGTGTTTCTGTTGATTGTCAACGTGATCTTCCTGATCGCCGGCTGCTTCGTGGACGCAAACTCGGCCATGTACATTTTTATCCCGATTATGTATCCGGTTGCTCAGAAACTGGGTATTGACCCCATCCATTTTGGCGTTCTTTCTACTGTGAACCTGGCGATTGGCCAGGTGACGCCTCCCGTGGGCGTCAACCTGTTTGTCGCCATTGGCGTCAGCAATAAACTCAAAGGCCTGCGGGACAGAACCACGGTCACCATTGAGACAATCTCAAAAGCCGTGTGGCCCATGATTCTGGCTTGCATCATCACGCTGATGCTTGTCACTTATGTCCCTTTCTTCTCCACTGTGTTCCTGCACGGCTGATAGCCGTTTTAACGGTCTGTCGTCACATTTTGTGATATCAGATAAAACGTACAAAGAGGTTAAGGAGGAAAACAAATGAAAAAATTTCTTGCATTGCCTTTGTCACTGGCAATGGTACTGACCATGGCTGCCTGCGGCAAAAGCTCGGCGCCCGCCAGCAGTACCCCCGACCAGCAATCCCCCTCTGCATCTGCATCAGCGCCCGCTTTTGAGAAGCAGACATGGAAATTTGCCTGCTCCGCTACTGAAAACACTGTCTGGGCCGACATGGGCCGCGACTTCGGCAAATTGGTTAACGAGGCTACCGGCGGCGCCATTACGGTAGAGGTTTACGCCGCTGACCAGCTGACCGCCGGAAACCAGTCTGAAGGCATTCAGGCCGTTATCGATGGTACCACCGAGCTGTCCGCACACTCCAACCTGATCTATTCCGCTTTTGATAAGCGCCTGAACGTTGTCTCCCTGCCCTTCCTGTTTGACTCGTTCGAAGACGTTGATGCCAAGTTGGACGGCGAAGGTGGCAAGGCTGTCGGCGCGGTTGTCGAGAGCATGGGCCTGCATCTTCTGGGCATCGGTGAAAACGGTTTCCGCCATCCCACCAACAGCGTTCGTGCCATCACCAGCCTGGCTGATATGAAGGGCCTGAAGCTGCGTGTTGCCGGTTCCGAGCTGCTCAACCGCGAATATGCACTGTGGGGCGCCAACTGGGCGAATGCCAACTGGTCCGAGGTTTACACCGGCCTGCAGACCGGCACCTATGACGGCCAGGAAAATCCGCTTCCCACCGCCGATGGCGCTTCCATCGCAGAGGTTCAGAAGCATGTCACTTACTGGACCGGCGTTTATGACTGCATTTTCTTCACTATGAACGGCGAACTGTATGACTCCCTCTCCCCCGAGCTGAAAGCGATCGTTGATGAGTGCGGCATGAAGGCAGCCCAGAATCAGCGTAAGCTGGAGCGCGAGCAGGATCAGGAAGTTCTGGCTAAGTGGACCGCTGCCGGTGTCACTGTCACCGAGCTGACCCCTGAAGCTGCCAAGGAATTTAAAGATGCGGCCGCTCCCTGCTATGACGAGTTCGCTGAGGTTCTGACACCTGAGCTGATCGCTGCTTTCACTAAGTAAATTCAAGCAGTGTCTTGAATGAAGAAGTACTCTAATTTCAAGTTGCATTGATAGAAAGTGCGCGGCCGCAAGCTCTGCAGCCGCGCACTTTTGTCATACGCGGGGAAGTGGAACAAGACGCCGAATGCCGCCAAATCCGATAGCCGCTATCTTACGCACAAGCCGGCACATCGGCAGAGCGCACCATCGTTTATTGGGCCGGCAGGCATTGCGGTTTTCCAGGCATCTGTCGGATTCAGCCTTTTCGCTACAGTACACAAACACCCACCCCAAAACGTAGTAGGAGGTTCCATATGCAATATTCAAAAGAATTTCTTAAAAAGATCCATACGCATCTGCTTGAGACCCGCCTGATGGAGGAGAAACTCGTTGAACTATATGCGCAGGGGCGTGTGCCGGGGCATGTCCACAGCGGCGTGGGCCAGGAGGCCACCTACGTGGGCGTGCTTTCCACCCGCAAGGACGGCGACTATTATAAACTAACCCACCGCCCCATCGCATTGCCCCGGATGCTGGGCACAACTCTGGAGGTATTCTTCGGTGAATTGCTGGCCAAAACCACCGGCAACTCCGGTGGCCGTGGCGGCAGCCTGCACATCGGCGAACTCAGCAAAGGGATGCTGGGTATGTCCGGAACGCTGGGCTGCGACACGGGCGTGGCTGTTGGCGCAGCCCTGACCATCCAGATGGAAGCGCGGGACAATGTTTCCTATATGTTCATGGGCGAGGGAACCTCCAGCCGCGGCCCCGTGTACGAAGCCATGAATCTGGCAGCCGCCTGGAAACTGCCCGTCCTTTTCATCTGTGAAAATAACCAGTACGCCATCTCGACACCCTGTGAATCCACAATTCCCGTGGCCAACGCACTGGCCGACCGCGCCGCCGGTTACGGCATGCCCGCCAAAGTGGCGGACGGCACCGACGTTCTGGCGGTTTACGAAGCGGCCAAAGAACTGGTGGGCGGCATCCGCGCCGGCAATGGCCCCGCCATTTTAGAATGCAAATCCTACCGCTGGCGCGGCCACTTTGAGGGCGACAAGTGCGCCTACCGCGACGCCGCCGTCACAGAAAAATGGATGGCCGAAAAGGACTGTGTGAAGAATCTGGAAGCCCTGCTTCTGGCGGGGGGCGTGCTGACCGGGGACGACATTTCCCGGGCGCGCGGCGCTTTTGATGCCGAGATGGAAAAAGCCATTGCGCACGCCGAATCCACTCCTGCTATGAAGCCCGAAGATATCTACGATTATCTCTACGTGTAAGCCTGCATCACGAAAAAAGACTATTACAAGGAGGATACACCACATGAAAGTTACGTATGCCAAGGCCATTGGTGATGCTTTGAAGGAAGAGATGCGCAGAGACAACAAGGTGGTCGTCTTTGGCGAGGATGTGGCGGCGTTCGGCAATATTTTCGGTATCATGAACGGCATGCTCGAGGAATTCGGCCCCAAACGTATCCGGAATACCCCCATAGCCGAAACGGCTATTGTGGGCGCCGCTCTGGGTGCTGCGCTCACCGGCCTGCGCCCCTGTGCGGAGCTGATGTATTCCGATTTTACGCTGGTGGCGTTCAGTGAAATTTTTCACTGCGTCGCCAAATGGCGCTATATGAACGGCCCCGAATATAGGCTGCCGCTCGTTATCCGCAGCGCCAGCGGCTCCTCCAATGGCGCCGGTGCCGAGCACTCCAACACGGTGGAAAGCCTGTTTATGCACGCCCCCGGCCTGACGATCATCACCCCCTCCTGTGCCTATGACGCGAAGGGCCTGCTGAAATCCGCCATCCGTTCCGATAACCCGGTGCTGTTCTGTGAGCCCAAATTGCTGTATCAATCAAAGCAGGAGATTCCAGACGATGTCTATGAAAGTGATTACACCATTCCCATCGGCGTGGCGGATATAAAACGGCCCGGTAAGGATATCACGCTGGTGGCCGTGGGCCTGATGGTTCCGCGGGCGTTGGAGGCCGCCGAGAAGCTGGCTGCCGAGGGGATTGATGTGGAGGTTGTTGACCCGCGCACGATTGCACCTTTGGATAAAAAGACCATCTACGACTCCATCCGCAGAACCCACAGGGCCGCTGTCGTAGAGGAAGGCAACAAAACCGCCGGCATCGGCGCAGAGCTGGCCGCCCAGTTCCAGGAGGAACTTTATGATGAACTGGACGGGCCTGTAGCCCGGATTGCCGCGCTGGATGTTCCCATGCCCTATAACATCCAAATGGAAAAGTACGCGATTCCTGATGTTGGTCGGATCTGCGAATCTATTCGCACCATGTTCTAATCGATCAGAAAGGAGACGTGCAATATGAGCTTTCAAATCGTTATGCCCAAAGCAGGCCTGACCATGGTGGAGGGCACCATCTCCGAATGGAAAATAGCGGAGGGCGCCACAGTCAACAAGGGCGATATCCTTATGGAATATGAAAACGAAAAAAACACCATCGAGTGCGTGGCCCTGGCCGCCGGCATTCTGCACATCGTTGCCCAAGCGGGAGAGACCGTTCCCGTAGGCGAAGCCATCGGGGTGCTGGCGGAAAATCAGGCGGAATACGCGGCTATAACCGGCACGACGTCCGCCGCCGCGCCTGTCACCGTCCCGTCCCTTCCAGCCGCCGGTTTGGCTGTTCGGGCGGACGGACGTGTCCGGGCGACCGGCCTCGCCAAAAAGATGGCCAGGCAGACCGGCATCAACATCGCGGATGTTCCGTCTTCCGGCGGCCCCGACGGGACACGTATTGTCGCCAAAGATGTGACGGCCTATCTCGAAGCCGGAAAGAATACCGCCGCGTCTGTACCCGAAACGTCGGATCAGATTACCGCCATTCCATGGACCGGCATTCGCAAGACCATTGCACGCAACATGCTCAACAGCCTGCAGCAGAGTGCACAATGCACGGCAACTTGCGAGATGGATGTCACCGAGCTTCTGGCTTTGCGCCGGAAACTGGTGGGCCAGCAGGGGTTTTTGGGCTGCAAAATCACCGTCAACGACCTGCTGTGCATGGCTGTTGCAAAAATGCTCGCGAAGCACCCCCTCACAAACGCCACCTTTGACGGCAAGACATTGTTCTCGCATAAGCATGTCAATCTGTCGGTGGCTGTCGCCACCGAAGAAGGCCTGATGGCACCCGTCGTGAAGCATGCCGATACGCTGTCTCTGGTGGCGCTCAGCAAGGCGATCAGGGATTTGGGCACCCGGGCCAGAGACAAAAAATTGCGGGAGGGGGAGCAGACCGGCGGAACTTTTACCGTCTCTAATGTGGGGATGTTCCCGATTGATATGTCCACGCCGATCATCAATCCGCCCGAGGTGGCTATCATGGGCTTTGGCCGCACCACCAAAAAGCCCGTCTATATAGACGGTGCATTTGTGCCTCGGGATATGCTGTGCTGCTATCTGACCTTTGATCACCGCGTTGTGGACGGGCTTGAAGTGGGCCGCATCTTCAAGGATATGCAATTGCTTATTGAACATCCCGAGCTGATCACAGCCTGAATTACAAAAAACGCATACAAAATAGGATTTTGGCGGCAGCGTCACATAACAGCGCTATATGGCGGCATAAGACAACGCAATCCCGCCTGTACGAAAGGAATTTAGTCCCATGAATACTGTAGTCAACTATCTGGAAACAGGCTCTCTTTCCCCTTTTTATAATCTGGCCTTTGAGGAATATGTGCTTTCGCAGCGCACGCAGGGGGATTACCTGATGCTGTGGCAGAATGATAACACCATTGTCATTGGGCAAAACCAAAATGCAGAGGCCGAAATAAACCGTTCTTTTGTAGAAGCGCATCAGATTCACGTGGTGCGGCGTTCCACCGGCGGCGGCGCCGTATACCACGACCTTGGAAACCTGAACTATTCCTTTATCACAGACGTGGGCGAAGCGGAGCAGCTGACTATGGAGCGGTTTACCCAACCGATTGTGGAGGCGCTGCGCGGCCTGGGGCTGGATGCCGAGGCCTCCGGCCGAAACGATATTCTAGTCAGCGGCCGCAAAATTTCCGGCACTGCCCAGCGGATGATGCAGGGGCGCATCCTGCACCACGGAACCCTGCTGTTTGATGCAAATCCGGGCATGGTTGCAGGTGCCCTGAATGTCGACGCCACCAAGTTTGAATCCAAGAGCGCCAAATCGGTGCGCAGCCGTATCGGAAATATCCGGGATTTTCTGCCCCGCGATATGGATTTAACCGCTTTCTGGGCCTATTTGAAAGAAAGCCTTGCCGGCAGCGGCCTGGCGGAGGGCAGCCTTTCTGCTGAGGAGCTGGCGGCCGTGTCAGAGCTGGAGCGCACTAAATACAACACCTGGGAATGGAATTTTGGCCGCTCGCCAAAATACAACCTGTCCAATAAGCGCCGCTATGAGGGTGGATGTCTGGAGCCGCAGGTGGCGGTGCAAAAAGGGCTCATCACGGACATCGCCTTCTACGGCGACTTCCTCTCGGTCAGGCCTTTGGATGAACTGACCGAAGCACTGAAGGGCTGCCCTTACCGCAGCGCGGATGTGGACGCGGTGCTGGACCGTTTCCCGCTGGCTGAGCTGTTCGGTGGCATCCGGCGTGACGAGGTGCTGGATGTGCTGTTCCATATTGAGGCCTAACAGACCGCGCGGCCTATTCCTATCATGTCAATGAGCCTTTTAAGGTGAGCCTGATGTTTCCGAAGGCAGCGGAAGCATCAGGCTTTTCGCTGCCCGGGGCGGCATCGGAACAGTTCGGCGAATGGTCTCCGATAGAGTCGCCATCCGGGCAGCTTCTCCAACACAAACCGCCGCTAAAATGGTGGCATAGATTAACGCGGTATTTTCTGACCAGCTTTAAAAGATGCAGGACCGGACACCGTCCAAAGGCGAGAAACGGATCGTCAATATATCCGCAGCGTAAAACGCGTATCAGCGCTTCATGGGCAGCGGATAACCCGTTCACGAACAGCAGGCACCTTCATACCAATTTGCAGAAAGGCCATATCCCGGCACTATCGTCGACAATGACAAAGTCAGATATAAATTATATACATACTTTATAAAAGTGCAAAAGGCCATTGACGTGAAGTTGTCGGATAGCTATAATTTAGTTAGCGAACAACTCGATAACAGTTAAATAACAGGAGGGATTGGATGAAGATCACAAAAATTGAAGTGTTTCGGTTGCCGACAGCAAACAGTAAAATGAACAGCCCCATTGGATGCCGGATTCATACCGATGCCGGTATTTGCGGAGATGGCGAAGCCGGTATGGCCTATGGCGTGGGTGGCAGCGCGGCCTTTGGCATGGTTTGCGATCTTGCGCAGCTGGTCGTAGGCATGAATCCTTTACAAACCGAGTTCATTTGGGAGACGATGTACAAAAAGACTTTCTGGGGTCAAAACGGCGGGCCCGTCGTCTTTTCCGGAATCGCCGCCATTGACGTGGCGCTGTGGGACATTAAAGGCAAGTATTTTAACGTGCCTGTCTACCAGCTTCTTGGCGGGAAGGTGCGGGATAAGCTGCGAACCTACGCCAGCCAGCTGCAATTTGGCTGGGGGCAGACCGGCATTTCGGAGCACCTCTGGGCCGTCACCCCGGAGGATTATGCGCACAATGTAAAACTGGCGCTGGCAGAGGGATTTGATGCGATCAAAGTTGACTTTTTTGACCGCGACGAGGAAGGAAAGCCCCTGCATTTCCTCGAAACAACCGGCCTTCTCAGTCCCAAAAAGCTTAAAATGGTGGAAACGCGCATGAAAGCTGTTCGCGAAGCAGCCGGGGATGAGGTCGACATCATCATGGAAAACCACTCCTACCCCGATGCGCTGGGCGCAGTTCAGTTGGCCAAACTGGCTGAAAAATATAACATGATGGCATTTGAAGAACCCAACACCCCGACGGCGCAAACGGTGGAATACATTGCGAAGTACACGTCGGTTCCCATCGCCAACGGCGAACGCCTCTTTTCCCGCTGGCAGTATGCCGAGTATTTTAAACGCAACCTGCTCCAGCTGGCGCAGCCCGATATCGGCAACTGCGGCGGCATTTCCGAGGTGAAAAAAATATGCGATATGGCGCATGCGTTTGATGCCGGTGTACAGGTTCATGTGGCGGGTAGCCCGTTGGCAACCAACGCCGCGTTGCATGTGGAATGCGCCATTCCAAACTTTATTATCCACGAGCATCACACCTGTAACCGCATGGATACCTGCCTCGGGCTTACCAAATATAATTTGCAGCCTGAAAACGGTTTCTTCGCCGTACCGGAGCTCCCGGGCATCGGCAACGCGTTCTTGCAGGAAGCAATTGATAAGGCAATACTCTACAAGTGCGTAGAAGCTTAAGCGTGATATCCGGCAGCATAGACCGGCAATACCTTTGAAGCACAGCACCTGCAACACGATTTCCAAAAACACATAGTTTGGAGGACTGTTTATGGCTATACATGTTATCAAAGAAGCTGCTCCCGCGCCCGGAACACTGAAAAAACCCGAACTTTATGCGCTTTCCATCGGCCAGGTCATCGGTGCCGGCGTTATTACGCTGATTGTTCCCGCCATTAAAATGACAGGCTATTCCGCCTGGCTGGCCTATTTGGCAGCGATTGTCATGGGCTTCATTATGATTGCACCGACTGTTTTTGTCTCTTCAACACTGCGGTTGGGCGGCGGATATTATTCGCTGCTGTGCGACCTGGCGGGGCCGACTACCTCCGGTGTGTTTGCTTTTGCCTACCTCACGCAATGCCTGTCGCTTTCCCTGTTCGGAACCGCTGCCGCGGCTTATCTTGGGGACGTCATCCCCGCGTTGGGCACGCCCGGGACCAGAATTGCGGTGGGCATATCGTTACTGACCTTCTTCTACATTGTCAACCTGATGGGTGTCAACGTCATGGCCAAGGCTCAAAAGATGATGACATGGCTGCTGATAGCGGCGCTGGTTGTTTTTGCTGTTGTCGGCATCGCCAGGATGAAGCTGCCGATATTCGATTTCAGTGCGCCGGAATTCCTGACTCAGGGCTGGGGCGTGGCTCTTAAAAACGGTCAGGTAAGCGGCGGGTTTTTAGGTGCGACGCTTCTCTTTGTGTATTCCTGTCAGGGCTATAGCATGACCTGTGCCTACGGGCGGGAAGCGGAAAACGCCAAACGCGATATCCCCTGGGCAATGCTGATGTCGGTTCCCACACTGATCATCCTCTATGTCGGCGTCGCCATGGCCGGAACCGGCGTCATGTCGCTGCAGGAGTACGGCTCCTCCAGCACGCTGGTGTTTGCCGCAAGAAGCATATTCCCAAGCTGGCTGTTCTTCGCCTTCATCATTGGCGGCCCCATCATGGCGCTGCTCTCGACGCTCAACTCCAGCTTTGCCTATAACGCCATCCTCATCGGACAGTCCTGTGATGACGGTTGGCTGCCCCGGGTTTTTGGCAAAAAGAACAAGAACGGCTCGCGTATGTACATATTGACGTTCATGTATATTTTTTCGCTGATTCCCATCATTGGCGGCCTTTCCATCACCGTCATCACCAATATGGTGCAGCTGATTATGGCAGCACTCGCGTTCCTGTATATGATCGCCTACTTCAAGTTGCCTAAAAAATACCCTGACGCGTGGAGGAATGCCCGGCTGCATGTTTCGGACGGATTATATTACAGCATCTGCTCCCTGTCGTTTATATTCTTTATTGTTATGTTCGTCAAGTCCTGCCTGAGTATGAGCCCCGCGCTTGCCGCGGCCAATGTCATCGCATTTGTCGTCATGACGCTGCTGGGTATGTGGCGGGCCAAAACGGGCGAAATCAGCATCCATACCTCGGTTTGGGCCGAGGATTAGTCTCCGATATCTGAGACAATACATTTGAAAAGGAGCCCTTGTCATGAAAATTACAAAGATTGACGTCATGCTGTTGGAGGGGGAAGGCAACCCCTCCTGGCGCCCGATTGTCTGCCGTATTTATACCGATAAGGGGATTTACGGCGATGGTGAAGCCGCCATCTCTTATGCGGTGGGCGCCCCCGCGGCCTACGGCATGATCCGGGACCTGGGCAAAATGATTATCGGCATGGATCCGCTGGATAACGAAGTGATCTGGGATAAGCTGTATAAAAACACATTCTGGGCGCAAAACGGCGGGCCAATCGTCTTTGCCGGCATCAGTGCTTTGGATATTGCGCTTTGGGATATCAAGGCCAAGTATTTCGGCGTCCCCCTCTATAAGCTCTTAGGCGGAAAGAAGCGGGATAAGCTGCGCTGCTATGCCAGCCAGCTTCAGTTTGGCTGGAGCGACCACTATGAGATGGCGGCCAAAACCGAAGCGTATGCCGCCAACGCCAAAAAGGCTGTGGCAGACGGCTACGACGCCATTAAAATCGATTTCTTTATGTTTGACCGGGACGGTCGCCGCTTTCAGAACGATTTGGAGTCGGTAACGCTTCTGGCGCCGTCTTATGTCAACCTGATTGAGGAGAGACTGTCGGCGGTGCGCGAGGCCATTGGGCCGAATGTCGACATCATCATGGAGAACCATTCCTTTCTTGATGCGAACTCGGCTGTACAGTTGGGCACCATGGCGCAGAAATATAAAATCTTTTATTTCGAGGAACCCAACACCCCGTCGCCCAAAACAGCCAAGTTCATCTGCGACAAGCTGCAAATGCCCATTGCCCACGGTGAGCGCATCTACTCGCGCTGGCAGTTTGCGCCCTATTTTGAGAACCAGTCAGTGCAGCTGATCCAGCCCGATATCGGGAACTGCGGCGGCGTGACCGAGGCAAAAAAGATTTGCGATATGGCGCATGTCTACGATGTAGCGGTTCAGGCGCATGTCTGCGCAAGCCCGATCTCCACTGCTGTGGCACTCCATCTGGAGGCGGTTATTCCCAATTTCTGTATCCACGAGCACCATGTTTTCAATCTGCACCCGTATAATAAGAATTTTGGCAAATACGATTTGCAGCCGGTAAACGGCTACTTTGATGTGCCTGAGACGCCCGGAATCGGCAATGAACTTTCGGACTACTGCTTTGAGCATTATCTTGAAAAGTGCACCGTTGAATAGCGCGGCCGGTATTGCCACGCCTGAGCGCGTGACGTCAAAGCGCCGCCTCATGTAACCGTCTTAGCGATACCGTGAGAATAAAGGAGGACTTTGCAATGAAAATTACCAGCGTAGAGGTTTTTCAGGGGTACGGAATCAATGTTAAAATTAACACCGATGAAGGCATCAGCGGATTTGGCGAGGCCGGGCTCTCCTACGGGAATTCCCGGGATGCCGCGTTCGGGCAGTGCCAGGACTTTGCCCGGTTGATCATCGGCATGGACCCGAGAAACACCGAGGAAATCTGGGACCACCTGCACCGCCACACCTTCTGGGGAATGGGCGGCGGTGCAGTGATTATGGCCGGCATTTCGGCCATCGACACCGCCTGCTGGGATATTAAGGGCAAAGCGTTGGGCGTACCGGTTTATCAGCTGCTGGGCGGCAAAACGAATAAGAAGCTGCGGGCGTATGCCAGCCAGCTCCAGTTCGGTTGGGGGCGGATGGATAACGACGGCCTGATGGGCCTTGGCCTGCTTTACGAGCCACAGGAATATTACGACGTGGTTAAAAAGGCCATGGCGGACGGCTATGACGCCGTTAAAATTGATCCTGTGTTTGCGCCGCGCAAACCTGTGGAAAATCTGGGCGCGCTGTTTGCCACACAGGGCACCCATCACCGCGGGTCGTTCCGCCAATACGATCTTCAGCTGGCGGTTGACCGCATCGCCGCCGCCCGCGACGCCGGCGGGCCAGATCTGGACATCATTGTCGAAATCCACTCCCTGCTGGATGCCAACACGGCCTCAGAGCTTGGCAAAGCACTGGAACCCTATCGCATCATGTATTATGAGGAACCCACCCAGCCCATGAACGCCAACCTTTTCCGCTTCATCAAGGAAAGAACCAGTCTGCCGCTGGCAACCGGCGAGCGCAGCTATTCCCGCTGGGGCTTCCGCCAGTTCTTTGAGGACCGCACCCTGAGCATTATCCAGCCGGATCTGTGCAACACGGGCGGGATCAGCGAGACCAAAAAGATATGCGACATGGCGCATGTTTACGATGTCGGCGTGCAGATTCACGTCTGCGGTGGCCCCATCGCGACGGCGGCAGCACTTCAGGTCGAGGCGGTTATCCCGAACTTCTGCATCCACGAGCATCATGTGGGTGCGCTACAAAAGGCATGCACCGGTTCCTGCGTCTATGACTATCAGCCGGTTAACGGCTTTTACGAGATACCCGAAAAACCGGGTATCGGGCAGGAGCTAACGGCCGACGAGATGCAGAGCGCCAAAAAAGTTGTGATTAAATAATCTGTTTCGCACGCTTAAATAGCATAGCCTGTTTTCTATTCCATATCTCCTCTTTAGCAAAACAGTTCAGCGCAGCCTGAAGACTGCGCTGAACTGTTTTGTTTACCACAAAAACGTCATTCAAGGTGGCACGTCAAAAAATCTTGGATAGAAGAGATGAAAGTAGAGGGGTGACAAATTTTGTTTGTTTTCGTATAATAAGAATAGATTATATTATTTTCCTTTTTAACTTTTCACAGGTGGATCCTTATGAATATGGGCAGCGGTTTGCGGCACAAAATAACGTTTAGGTGGTAAGTGCAAAATGGAAGAAAAGCAAATTAAAAGACCGGCTGGAAAGTCAAAGATAAACCGGATTTCAGTTGTGGACCAGGTGTGTGCGCTGATTAAGCAAGATATAGCGGACGGCCTCTGGAACCCGGGTGACAGGCTCCCCACTGAAGCGGAGTTTGCCGAAATATTCGGGGTGAACCGGCTGAGTGTGCGAATGGCTTTGCAAAAACTTAGCACACTCGGAATTATTGAAACACGCGTGGGTGAAGGGTCTTTTGTCCGCCCATTTTCGCTGCGCCCATTTTTAAGTGAAATTGCTGTTTTTTATGACGATGATGCCAAATACCGTGAAGTACAGCAGCTGCGAAACCTTTTGGAAGGCGAATGCATGAACCTTGCGATACTGTTTGCATCTCAGGAGGAGAAGGAAGCGCTGAAGATGACGCTGGACCGTTATCATGAGATTTCGAAAGAGTATAACGAGGATATTGATGACGCGGAGCTTCTGGAAAGAATGGTGGATGCCGATTTTGCATTCCATTATCAGGTTGTAAAAATGAGCCATAACCGATTATACAAGGACATCTACTATATGGTTCAGCAGCTTATCCGCCGGCACATCACTCAGCTGCTCAGTACCCGAACGCACCGAAGGAGAGCAGCAGGTATTAAAGAAAGCCTTGCAGATGACACGCACGACAGAATCTATCAAGGAATTATAAGTGCGGACCGTGATGTTGTGCGCAAAGCCAGAGAGGAAGTTCTGGGCATCATCCCCATTCATGGTCTGGATGTTTTTGATTAGCACAATAGATTGGTGTAAGTGCGCAATTAAAGGTGCTATCCGTCGTTGTCATGGGCGACAACGGCGTGATACAAATCCTGATAAATCCCGAATTAGCGCTGGATGACAAGATGGGAATGGCAACGGCAAGTTAGAAGGCCAAGGGGTATTCCCTTGGCCTTCTAAGCCTGGCAATAAAGTGACAGGGGCTTAGCAATTTGCAAAAAATAAATCCGCTTATCGAGACGGGGGAGAACCCCCGGCGAGGGGTCACTCCGCAAAAACAGTCCACCGGACTGTTTTTGCGCCATCCACTGCGCTTTTTGCAGGATTAGGGCGCTTTGGCCCGGGCCGCTCACATATAGATGCGCTAACGTCAGCTTGGCTCCGCTTATCACAGCGGGCGACATAAATGCCCGCACCAAGACCCTACGCGCTTTTGAAAAAGCGTGACCAAAACCTTTATATGGCACCCTTTTAAAGTCCTCTATAGTCTCAGCCTCCCACGCAGAAGTTTCAGCATATAAATTCAAGCGGAGGACATGTTCTTGTAGGCGTGACGGAAGCGGCAGACATTGACGAAGAAGCCAGAAAATATACGCGGGTTCGCAGCCCTTCAAAAAGGGAAGTGTCTCTGCTATAATTTGAGTTAGCAATCTAAAAAATGCATGTGCAAGCACATTTTGCCATCCGCGTGCTGCCTATGTTTTGGAGGTTATGTAAAATGAAAAAATCCGGGGCATTTTTCTTGAAAGCAGCGGTGCTTTAATATGATGAACAAAGAGAATTTACAGTTGGTTATCTTCGACATGGATGGCGTTATCATCAACAGCGAGCCCCTTCATGATGCGGTGTATGAACAAATTGAGCATGAATTGGCTCAGGGCACAAAAGTGTCGGTTGAAAACACAACGGGAACCGCTGCTGTAGATGTCTACCGCAGGTTGATCGCGGTTTGTCCGCCCGCCGAAGTCACGCCTGAAGCGCTTGCAACCTGCCATTTTGAACGCGTCTGGCAGAAGATGATTGAGATGCAGCTCGGGGCCATGGACGGCCTGCAAGATCTTCTGCGATTGATTGCGGATAAGGGCTGCATATATGCCGTTGCGTCAAGTTCCCCTCGCAGCTTTGTGGAACGTTGCCTTACATCGGTGGGCATGTTGGAAGGGGCCAGGGCTGTTATATGCGGGGATTCCGGCTTTTTAGTAAAGCCCGCGCCGGATATGTTTCTGGCCGCTTTAAAAGCAACCGGCATCCCCGCACAAAGAGCCGTTGTCATTGAAGATTCCCATGCGGGCACCATTGCCGCAAAAAGAGCCCGTATCCGCTGCATCGGTTTAAAAAACCCCGATTCCGGTATGCAGGATCTTTCGTCGGCTGGTTGGTTGGCGAATAACTTGAGCGAGGCGGCCCGGATTATAGCGACGCTTTAAAGGATTGTAAACAACCCGATACTGCCAGCGCCCTTTTTTAAAAACAGGCTGTCGCACCACGTCATTCGAGCGTGCGGCAGCCTGTTAAAGCAGCATGAGAAAAAGCAGGGGCGGCATAAAGCAGACGCCCAGGGCAGTTCGCCCGGAGATGCCCGGTACAGCATGGCGACCAGCGCAAAGGCTTATGTTCTGGCTGGGATTTTTTTGCGCAAATTTTCAAGGCGGTTGAGAGCCGCTTCAAGCGTTTCATCCCGCTTGGCGAAATGGAAACGAATCAGGTGGTTCACCGGTTCGCGGAAAAAGCTGGAGCCGGGCACCGCGCCCACGCCGACATCGCGGGCCAGTGCCTCGCAAAATTCCAGATCGTTTGAAAAACCGAATTCCGAAATGTCCATCAGAATGTAATAGGCGCCTTCCGGTACCGTGTGGGGCAAACCGAGTGCAGTCAGGCCCTTCAGGAACAAATCGCGTTTGCGGGTGTACTTTGCCAGCAGATCGTCGTAATAATGCTGCCCAAACCTCAGCCCCGGAATCACCGCTTCCTGCAAAGGTGCCGCCGCGCCAACGGTGAGGAAGTCATGGACTTTTTTGATGCGCTCGGTAATTTCGGACGGCGCGATGGTATACCCCAGCCGCCAGCCGGTGATGGAATAGGTCTTGGAAAGCGACGAACAGGAAATAGTTCGCGCCCACATGCCGGGCAGAGAGGCGAAATAAGTGTGCTGAAATGGCGCGTATACAATATGCTCATACACCTCGTCGGTGATGACATAGGCATCATATTTTAGGGCAAGGCCTGCGATGATATCCAGTTCTGCCCGTGTGAACACCTTGCCGCAGGGGTTGGATGGATTGCAAAGCACCAGTGCCTTGGGGCCCTGGCGGAAGGCATTTTCCAACATCTCGGGGTCAAAGCAAAAGGTGGGGGGATTTAATGGCACATAAATGGGTTGCGCGCCGGAAAGAATGGTATCCGCACCGTAGTTTTCATAAAAAGGGGAGAATACAATCACCTTGTCGCCGGGGTTTGCCACCGTCATCATGGCGGCCATCATGGCCTCGGTGCTGCCACATGTGACCACAATCTCGCTGTTGGGGTCTATTGTCCGCCCCATGCGCCGGCTTTGTTTTTCGGCCAGCGCCTCGCGGAAATTCTGAGCGCCCCACGTAATGGAATACTGGTGAAAGTCCTCGTGCGCCACCTGTTCCAAACGGGTCAGAATTTCCTTGGGCGGCTCAAAATCCGGGAAGCCCTGCGAAAGATTAACCGCCCCATATTGGTTGGAAATGCGCGTCATACGACGGATGACAGAGTCGGTAAAATTGGCGGTGCGCTCAGATAATTTCTGCATATTCATGTGCTCCTGTAATATAAGATTTGCCGCCGGTGACATGTGCGGCGGGTTCAATTTGTCGGCGTGCCAATGCTGCGCGTTGCAGCCGAGCAGGCTGGGGATGTATTTGCCGTTCATGGTTAAAGGGTGCGTGTTTGTCCGCTTAAAGGTCAGGCGTGGCTGATTTATCCGGCTCTTTGGGGCTCCCTTTGTCAATATATCGCATAATGTTCCGTTCTTCAAGGGCCTGTTGGGCCTGCGCACGGATGTTTTGAAGATTTTGTAAACAGCCCGGCGTTAGAACCGAAGATTTTACCACCGGCAGAAGGATGGCTTTGCTGAAAGCAACCCCGAAAATGCGTTCTTATTAAAAAACAGATTTTCTTAAAATAAGGCCTTGAAGTATAAAATACTTCAGGTATACTGAAATTACGGTACCGTAAAATCAAATCAAAAATGAGGAGATTATTATGGATGAATTTTCAGTAAAACAAATCGGCGTGGTCCGTGTGGATGAAACAGGCTTTTATGTAAAACTGCGGCCGGAATTTATTCCGGCATTGGAAGGGCTGGACGGTTATGCTTATCTCCAGATGCTCTGGTGGTTTGACGGTTGTGATAATGCGCGTTCGCGGGCACAGTTGACCGAACTAAAGCCTTACAAAAAAGGGCCGGAAGTCCTTGGCGTGTTTGCAACGCGCTCGCCGCAACGCCCAAACCCCATCGCGCTTTCCAGCGTGTGCGTGATGGCTATCGAGCAGGAAGAAGGTATTATCAGGCTTGCATACACCGATGCCAATGACGGCAGCCCGGTGCTGGATATCAAGCCGTATATACCGAGTCTTGACCGTGTGGCACGTCCGGCCATGCCTGGCTGGTGCGCTCACTGGCCGGATTGTGTGGAGGTTTCCGGCGGCTTTGACTGGGCAAGCGAATTTAATTTTTAAGCCGGATGCCCGCATTTTGCGCCGGCCTTACCGGGGCAGCGTTTCAGAGGCGCCCCGAAAACAGGCGTTGGCCAACTGTAAACGGGTGTAGGGTTCACGGCAACAGCTAAAAGCGAACGCCTGCCGCTCATAAATCGGCAGGCGTTTTGCTTTAAAGCCCGATAACGCCAATCAATAGGGTGTTTCTGAAAAGCAAAAAAACAACGGGGGATTCGATAATGGGCACCAGCCCAAGGCAAAGGCGCAGGGATTCGGGATTTATTCCCTGTTTTAAAAGCGGAAAGGACACAAGCCTTGTTGGCCCCTGCTGCGGCACGCTTGACATCGCGCTTGTTTTTGCTTAAGATGCATATATAGTCCATTAAGCTTAAAAGTTGCCCAGCCATTGCGGCCTGTTTTCCCTGCTGTTGCGTTGTCCTCCTGGCCGGGCGGCAGCCCGCCGGTGCCATTCGCCTTCCAGCACAAATAACATTCCCGCAAGCACAAGGCAAATTTTTAATTTAGCTGACTACAAATAAAGTGCTTTTTGAATTTCTAAAGCAGCGCGTTAAAAACAGGAGGAACGGCTTGTTGATGGAACAGGAAAATACAGCGGGGGCATCCAATACACCCCCTTCCATGGAGATTTTTGATTACAACACTGAAGCCTGTAACATTTCCACGTGGGATTTTTTACCCGATTCCCGGCTGGATTCTCTTGCGGATATTCCGGAGAACAGTGTGCGTTGGATTAACGTCGACGGCCCATGCAGCGATACATTTCTGCATGAAATGGGCGGCATTTTTCAGATTCACCCCATCGTTATTCATAACATCTGCAGTCGTGATCAACGCGCCAAAGTAGAGGAATACAGTAACTTTCTTTCCATTGTTACAAAGATGGTCTATTTTGCAGACGGTCTTTTAGTGATCGAGCATACCAATATTCTGCTTGGACCCAACTATGTACTAACCTTTGGCGAGCGTAAGGGTGACGTATTCCAAGGCATTCGCAGGCGAATCCAGTCGTATGATCGTGTCCGTTCGCTTGGGGCCGACTACCTGGCCTATCTCCTGCTGGATGCCATCGTGGACGGTTATTTCGACGTGCTGGAGACTATTGGCGCGCAGATTGACGATTTGGAAGACGATATTATGGAGAAAACGACGCAGGAGCATTTGCTGCAAATTCGGGCGATTAAAAAAAACCTGCTGCTGCTCAATCGGAACATCTGGCCGTTGCGCAATGTCACTTCATTGCTGGATAAGGAATCCGGCAAGCTGATCGGGCCCGGCACAGAACCGTATATGCGCGATGTTTACAACCACATCATACAGGCCATTGATTCCACCGAGGCCTACCGGGATTTGCTTTCGGGCTTAGCCGATCTGCATTTTTCCAATATCAGCTACCGGATGAATGAGATCATGAAGGTATTGACCATCATTTCAACTATTTTTATTCCGCTGACATTTATTGTGGGCGTTTACGGCATGAATTTTAAATATATGCCGGAACTGAGCCTGCGGTGGGGCTACGCGGCCGTCTGGGGTGTCATGGCCGCTATCAGCGCGGCGATGTTCGTTTATTTCAGAAGGAAAAAATGGTTCTAGAATGCGTCCCGCAAAGACGCTGTATTCTTTACATTGTTCCAGACTAAAAACGACGACAGCTATTTTTCCGTCATGCGTCGTCATCGTCTTTGGTGGGTGTCAGCCCACCGGCATTCTCTTCCTCGACTGACAAAAAATAGCGCGCAAATCTTGTCGCACAATTTGATTTGAAGCAGTATTGCATCCTTCGCCGGAACGCTTTTTAAAGACAATTAGCCAATACAAGCAAAAAGCAGGGGATTTGCCCCTGCTTTTATATCCCCCAGTGCTGTTTTTCGCCGGAGCCGATTACAAAATGACGTCTGCCTTTTGGGCAATTTGAAAATGTGCCAAATAGCGTTCTTCTAAGGGAATCCATCGCTCGGCAAACCGCCTTGCCCCTTCCGCGCCGTTGCGCTGTTTTATCCGGCGCATCTGTTCCGCCGGCGTTACATCGCAGAACACCTTGATGTCCGCATAGTTCCCGAAGCGGGGATGGCAGCTGTAAGCGCCTTCCACAATGCGCCATGTGGCAGCGGCTACTGTTCGGATGTCGCCGAAATCCATTTTGCAACAGTCGAAGCGGCGGTAACAAAAGGCCTCTGGCTGCGCAATTTCGGGTAGAACTTCCTGTGCAAAGCGTTCATAATGCACATTGCCGCCCGGTTCTTGCAGGCGGCTTTCCGAACGCAGCGGCAGCGGAAGGAAGAAGTCGTCCATGTGGATGACCCCTACGTCAAGAATGCGCGAAAGCTGGGCGGCCATGGTGGTTTTCCCCGAAGCCGCGCGGCCATCCAGCGCCACAACCTGCGCCGTCCCTGGTTTATCCAGCCGTGCCATGCTTTCCAACAGCGGAAAAAGGCGGACAAAATCGGCCCCAACCACGCGGTAGGCGGGCTGTTCGCACGCCTTGTATGCCTTGCTGTGATGAACGGCGCCCCCGCCGGTACGCCAATAGGCCGCCAGTGCATCGTCCCAAGCCCGGACAGTGAACGGCAGGACGCCCGCCGCGCAAAGCGAACCGGCATCCCGCAGCAGGCTGCGAAATACGTCCTCAGAACCGGCACTTTTTTCCGCCGAGTGGCGGAAAATCTGAAATAGCCACGCCGACGGCATTCCGCGCTGCTTCCATGCGGAAAGATTGACACGGCAGCAACCGGGGGATAACCATTCGCAAAGGGGCGACGGGCTGCCTGAAACGGATGCGAACTCTTCGTCGAACAACCTTTTGGCGGCCGCTTCGTCCTTTATCAGATGTTCCGCGCCAAACACAGCCTGATAGCATAACTTAACCATATCCTGCGGGCGCATGCCGGGGTGCAGCGTTGCCTGCGCAGCCAGATAATCCTTTGGCGCCATGGCGGCTTCTGTTGGACCCATCATTTGCGTCATTCCTTTTATCGGGCAGTCTTTTGCGGCAACAGATTTGCGCGCTCAATTGCCGCGACGATAAGGGGAATTAGTATTAACTGAAAAATGATACCGGGCAGCGCCGTGATAAAAGCGCCGGATAAAAACATTGAAAACGAGAAATTCATGCCGAAAAGCCGGGCCAGAATAAAACGCACCGCACCCCAAACGACACGGCCTGCAAGCATTGCGGAAATCAGCGCCGCATAGACCATGGGGATGCTGTGCTTTACCTTGCCGAAGACGAAGCCCGAAACAGCGCCGTAAACCGCCAGTTCAAACGCCATGGCAATGCCGGTTGGAAAAATGGGGGGCATGCCAAAAAGCATGAACCGGAGCAGCGGGGCAATAAACCCAACAGCCAGCCCATAGGGCCAGCCGCATATAAAGCCGCACAGCAGCACCGGAAAATGCATGGGGCTGAGCATATTGCCAATCTGCGGGAGCTGCCCCGTCAAAAAGGGCAGTGCCAGCGCCAGTGCAAGAAAAAATGCGGAAAGGACCATTTTCTGTGTTTTCATTGTTGTAACTCCTTATCATTTCATATAAATAGGCGTCCGCTTTCGTCACAAAAGCGGACGCCTTCCTGGCATCCATTACGGGGCACTATAAAATTGGGCAATAAATTGCTGTGCAGCTTCTGCCGCTTGGGCGCGGCTTCGTGCCGTCCCAATAATGAATGTACCGGGTGGTTAACCCATCAAATCTTTAAGCTGACTAACCGCGCTTTGCACCAGCCGGCCGACAGGCTGTTCCGTCATGCCCGCAATGACATTATTGCAATGGTTCATCGGAATCATGATGCGCTTTGCGCGGCTTTGCCCAATTGCCACAGCCATGCGCGGGGTGATTTCGCCAAACAACGCGTCCGCGATGACCATGCCAATCGGCCCGAGTATCACATCTGCTTCGCGGCACCCGACCACAACGGCATTTTCACCGGTGGCGGCGTTATCGGCGCCGGCCCTCAGCATGGCGCTTGTCGCCATGCTGTTTGTGCCGACGGCGGTAATTTCCGCTTCGGAGCAGGCCGCCCGAACAGCGGCGACAAGCTGTTTGCCCAGCCCGCCCCCCTGGCCGTCGATGACCAGAATTTTCACACTAAACACCTCATTTTATTGGCAATCAGCCTTGCCTAAACAGCATCAAAAATGCGGGAGACCGCTTTTAACTGCGCGATGATTTCGATGTGCTGCGGACAGTGCTGCTCGCATTGGCCGCAACCGATGCAATCGGCCGCCTTGCCGTAGGATTGCAGCATATTCATATAATAGGTGCGGTAAGAGGAGATCAGGCCAAATTGGTTTTGGTTATTAAAAAGGGCGAAATATTGGGGGATGGGGATATTGCTGGGGCAGCCGTCGACGCAATATTGGCAGGCGGTGCAGGGAACCGCGATTTTGCTTTTGATAATTTCGCTCACCTGTTCAAGAATACGGATTTCTTCCGCGTTTAGCGTCTCAAACTTTTGCATGTAACCGGTGTTGTCGACCACCTGCTCAAAATTGCCCATGCCGCTTAACACCATAAATACATTCTCCGAAGACGCCGCAAAGCGGATTGCCCAGGAGGCGGGGCTCCAGCCGGGGTGGCAGCTTTTTAAAAGCTGCTCCGCTTGTGCCGGCACCTTGGCAAGGGCGCCGCCTTTAACCGGCTCCATGACGATAATTGGCTTTTGGTGCCGGACCGCCACTTCGTGGCATTTACGCGACTGGATGGTGGCATCTTCCAGGTCGACGTAGTTGATTTGCAGCTGCACAAATTCCATTTCAGGGTGTTTGGTCAAAATTTCATCAAGAAGCTCTGCCTTGTCGTGGAAAGAAAACCCGATGCGTTTTGCCTTTCCCTGAGCTTTAAGCTTTTTCATAAAATCAAACCCGCCGTGCTGCAGTGTGTTGGCGTAATTTTTCTCACCCAGACTATGCAGCAGATAATAGTCAAAATAAGAAACGCCGCAACGTTGCAGCTGCTTGTCAAACAATTTTTGATAATCGTCACTGCACGTTACAAGAAAGGTGGGCATCTTATCCGCTAAAACAAAGGAATCCCTGGGGTGCCTTTCCACCAGCGCCTTTCTGGCGGTGACCTCGCTCATTCCCTTATGGTAGGGGTATGCCGTGTCAAAATAAGTAAACCCCTTCTGCAGAAAATAATCCACCATTTTGTTGACAAGGGCCTGATCAATACTTTTGGGGTCGCCCTCTTCGGTAATTGGTAACCGCATTAACCCCAGTCCCAACTTTTGCATGTTTTCACCGCCTAAATTTATTTGATGGCGTCTGAGCTTACCGACACCGTGAATGCTTTTAGCTTTTTTTCCTTTTGAATTATAACCTGCTCATAGCTTTCAATTTTATGGTTCAGGCGCGCCATTGTGTTCTGCATATCCTCAATTTTTGCCATGAGCTGTCTTCGCTGTTCAATCAAAAGCTGTTTTCTGGTCTCAACGGTAGCGTCGCCCTGCTGCATGAGAGCGACATATTCGGTTAGCACCTCAATGGGGAGGCCTGCGCTCCTTAAACACTTTATAAAATCGATCCAGTTGCAGTCCTCCCGCGAATAATCCCGGATGCCGCTTGTGCTGCGCCGGACGCTGGGGATTAATCCGATGCGTTCGTAATACCGCAGCGTATCCTGAGAAAGTCCGCATTGTTTACTCACTTCGGCAATTGTCATTTTTTATCCTCCCGATTATGAATATTATAACACCTGGAGCCAACTCTAAGTCAAGCATTTCAGCTGGAATTCTGAATATATCTTGAATACCCTGCTTTGTTCCGCAGCGATTGCAAAAAAATTACACAACCTCTTTTTTTCCTTGACTTGGAGTGAACACCAGCTTGTATAATTTTCTTAAAGCGTTAACAATTTTGTGATTACCGGGCTGGATGATTCAACGGTGTGTCCCCACAAGACCGTACATTTTTTAAATATAAGGAGATAATAAAATGGAAAAAGCGACAGTGTATTTTACGGATTTTCGCACGGAGCCTTTTGGCGACGGATTGCCCGCCAAGCTTAAAAAGCTGATTAAGAAAGCCGGTATCGGGCAGATTGATATGGACGGTAAATTTGTCGCCATTAAACTGCACTTCGGCGAGATGGGCAATATCAGCTACCTGCGTCCCAACTACGCCAAGGCCGTGGCCGACGTGGTAAAAGAACTGGGTGGCAAGCCCTTTTTAACCGATTGCAACACCATGTACCCCGGCAGCCGTAAAAATGCGTTGGAACATCTGGCGTGCGCCTGGGAAAACGGTTTTACGCCGCTGACGGTGGGATGTCCCATTTTGATCGGCGACGGCCTGAAGGGCACCGACGACATTGCCGTTCCGGTAGCGGGCGGCGAATATGTTCAGGAAGCGAAAATCGGCCGGGCCGTCATGGATGCCGACGTATTCATCAGCCTGACCCACTTTAAAGGGCACGAAATGACCGGCTTTGGGGGCGCCATCAAGAATATTGGCATGGGCTGCGGCTCCCGTGCCGGTAAAAAAGAGCAGCACAGCAGCGGAAAGCCGTACATCCGCGAGAATCTATGCCGTGGCTGCCGCAAATGTCAGAAGGAGTGTGCCAACAACGGCCTTGTTTTTGACAGCGAAACAAAAAAGATGGCGGTGGACCAGGAAAACTGCGTCGGCTGCGGCCGTTGCCTGGGGGCGTGCAATTTTGACGCCATTGCATTTGATAACCGCGATGCAAACGAACTGCTTAACTACCGCATGGCGGAATATACCAAGGCGGTCGTGGACGGCCGCCCCAATTTTCACATTTCTCTGGTGGTGGATGTTTCCCCCCATTGCGATTGCCACAGCGAAAACGACGCACCCATTTTGCCCAATCTGGGTATGTTTGCATCCTTTGATCCGCTGGCGCTGGATCAGGCCTGCGTGGACGCCTGCCTGAAAGCGCAGCCGCTTCCGGGAAGTAAGTTATCCGATAATATGGAAAGGGCCGGCTTTGTAGACCGGCATGACCACTTCAAAAATTCTTCGCCTGAATCCGAATGGCGCGCCTGTCTCACGCATGCGGAAAAAATTGGTCTGGGTACCCGAAGCTACGAGATGGTCGTTATAAAATAGGCTAAAATAATCACAAAAGGGCGCGTGGAATTTTCCCCGTGCCCTTTTGCAATTTTACCGCGCTAATTTTTTTGTAATTCAATCAGTGTTTAGTATAAACTGGTCCGCATGAAAGCGGTCTTTGAACAGCTGCGTAAGATCAGGCAGTTGCCTGGGGCAGAATTCCGCCCCGCAATAGGCGCCCAAAAACCTGAAATCGGCGTTTATCCCCAAATGGCGCTGGCGTCGGTTACGCTTCTGTTCAGGCGCGAAAAATCGGTTTTGACAAACGACCGGGTGGATAGCAGCAGAAACAGCACACCGATGGCGATGATGATTATAAACGTCATAAAAGGCGTTATGATAAAGCCGTTGATTTGGACGGCCAGCCCCTCCTGCACAAGCTGGGCAAGGGGCAAATTTGTTTTTTCAAGAACAATCATCCGGAAAAATGCGGTGGCATAGGTCATGGGGTTCAAATAAGAAACCAGCCTCAGGTTGCCCGGAAGCATGGAAAGCGGAATATAGGCGCCGGAGAGAAAGGTCAGGGGCATGGTAACCGCCGCCTTGATGATTTGGAAGGTTTGCCCATTGCGCACTTTGGTGGCCATAAACAGGCCAACGCCGGAAAAAACAATGCCAATGCAGATCATGGCCAGCAGAATAAAGAGCGGTGTGGTCCAAGCCGTGAATTTAATGCCGAGAAACAGGCCGATACCCAACACCATCACACCCTGTAATGTGGAGACTGTTGCGGCAGATAATAACTGCCCCATTGCAACCGAGATTCTTTTGGCCGGTGAAACCAGAACCTCTTTCATAAAACCGCCGACCATATCGTCAACCGTCGAGGAGGCCAGCGTCAGCGCGCTTTCAAACACGGTTGTAATAATGACGCCGGACAGCATATACGCAAAGGGGTTTTCAATGTAATCACTTTTGAAGATTGCGCCGAATACGTAGACAAAGAAAAGCGGGAATATCAGTGACAGAACCAGCCCGGTTCTGTTCCGGACAAAAGCTTTCAGGCCTCTTTTCCACAATGCAAGAACAGTATTCATTTCAAACCCCCTCCCGGATCTGTCTTCCGGTTATTTCCAGGAACACATCGTTGAAGGTTCCTTTTTTTATCTCCAGGTTTGTAATATGCGCTTTATGGGCACTGATAACAGCCAGCAAACGATCCAGCTGGTCCGCCTCCACTTTATAATAGCCGTCTTTTTTAATATAGCTTAACGCCTGCTGTATCAGCAGTGCTTCCAGCTCGGCTTCATTCTCGGTGTTGATGTAGGCTTTATCGCGCGTATAACGCTTTTTTAAAGCGTACGGGGTGTCGTGCGCCACAATAACACCGCCGTCGATGATGGCAACCTTATTGCAGATTTCAGCTTCCTCCATGTAGTGGGTTGTCAGAAAAATGGTGATGTTCCGCTCTTTTTGAAGCTTGATAATGTATTCCCAGATATGCGCCCTTGTCTGGGGGTCCAGCCCCGTTGTCGGCTCGTCCAGAAACAGAACCTTGGGGTAGTGTATGAGGCCGCGCGCAATTTCAACGCGCCGTTTCATGCCGCCCGACAGCGCGCCGACCAGCTTTTTTCGTTCGCCCATCAAGTCCACCAGCTTCAGGACAAACTGGATGCGTTCTTCAACCTCCCTTTTAGGGATATTATAAAAGACACAATGCATTTTTAGGTTTTCTTCAATGCTCATCTTGGCATCAAGGGTGGAGTCCTGAAACACGACGCCGATCGCTGAGCGCACGTCACTTTTCTGCTCGGTGACATCTTTGCCGTTAATAAAAAGCGAACCTGATGTTTTTTCAAATATGGTGCACAGCGTGTTGATGGTTGTGCTTTTGCCGGCGCCATTCGGCCCTAAAAATGCGAAAACGCTGCCTTCCTCCACGCTGAATGAAATATTGTTGACGGCAACAAAATTGCCGTATTTTTTTGTGAAGTTTTTCACTTCGATAATTGGGTTCATCCAAACATACCCCGTTTCTTAATCCGTGCTGCAAAGCACGGATTTTTGCATTTTTGCTTTATTATATTTTCCGATTATAGTGATTAAACCTGAGCCATGTCAAGTTTTGTTTGCAAAATCGTTACATGGCGGGATGTAATCTGTGTTTTTTTCACGCCATTTAATACCTTTCAAAATAGATCATGCTAAAAATGGATAATATTGAATTTGATTTAAAAAATGCAAAATGATATCATAATGCCATAGAAACTGTTTAAAAAACGGAAGAATAATATGGTAATACTTCACAAATTTCCGAACTGCCTCTATGCGTACTAAACGGGAGATGAATTATGAAAAAAGCTGTCATAACCCTTCTTTTACTCTTGGTGATTGTCAGCTCATTAACTGCAGGTACTCTTTCCAGCTATACGGTGACGATTGACAACATGAACAATGGCAGCGTTGTTGCCAAAGAATTTGTGTTTGTTAAAGAGGGCGCCGACTCTTTTCAGCAGGGCATTAAGATTGCACCTTCGGAAACGGTGCGCTGGCAATTTAACGTCCGTAATTTTGAAAACGGCATTGTGACTGAGACAGATTTATATTATAAGCTTGTTTTCACCGTCGAGGCGGCGGCCGGAAAACAGGCCATTCAACCGCTGATGGTTACCGTCAGGGATCAAAACGGGAACGAAATGGCAAGCGTGACCGGAACCGGCGTATTCAATGTTTTGGGCACATTTCCGCTCTCCGCAACCGGGCAGACGAAGGATTACATAGTTGAGCTGTATTGGCCCAGCGGCAACAATGATATCGATTATGCGGGCGGAGATTTTGGCACCGCTGTCCGGGTGGATGCGATCGCTTCTCAGATTCCGCTCAGTGGTGAAACGGAAAACCCGAACCCCAATCATAATATCAGCGTTTTGTATGAAACGACCGCACCGTGGCAGAACGGGCAAAGCGGCCCGCATTATTATCAATACCAGATGACCGTCACCAACAACACCGATGAACCTATAAACGATTGGTATATGCGCTTTTCACTGCCGACGGACAGGCTTTCCGGCAGCATATGGCGGGCCAGAAACCAGAGCGCCGGCTTGCCGGAAGGGTCGTATAACATTGTCAATCCCGCCTATAACAGCCAGACAACGGACAATATTCTGCCGGGCCAGAGCGTCACTTTTGGCGGTCAGGCTATCGGTATGGGCGCTGAACCGGTCAGCGGCGTCAGCGTGGGCGGCAGCAATGTGCCTGCCAGCACGGACATAGCGCTGCGCTATGAGTTCGGGAAAAACGCGCTGAATTAAGGCAGGGAGGTGCAACGGGCGAGCGATGAGATTCAGACTTCTTTTAATACTGGCACTTTCTGGTGCGGTGTGGACTTCTCTGGTCGTTGGAACCCTGTCCGGGTTTACAAATCAAACCGCTTACAGCGCGACCGTGGTTCCGGATACGGCGGCGATACGCCGTTTGGCGGAAGCAAAGCAGAAGGAACAGGCGGACAGTCCACCGAGCGATGAACGGCAGCCAACAGCGTCACAGCCAAAAACAGGGCCGCAGGAGACGCAGCCTTCAAGCGAGCCCACACAGGCGCAAACAGAAACGCCGCCACAGACAGAACCGGCAGACCAGGCGCAGGATGCGTTGTCTTCACAGATGGCCGAAACACAGGAAGAGCCGGTGGCGACAGAAAGTGAAGCGGCGAAAGCGGTACCCGGCGCAGATGCATCCCGGCAGCCGGTTCCATCGCAGGATGAAGCCTCCCCGGAGGAACCGCCAGAACAAGCCGGCCGAGGTATTCAGGCGCTGCTCGGGCGCCTCTACAGGTGGCGTGCAAACTTTTCATAACCCAACAATATTTTTGGAGGAAAATCTACATGAAAAAAGCTTTGACCATTATTGCACTTGTTCTCGTCATTTCCACCTCTGTCATTGCCGGAACACTGGCGATGTACACAACATCCATTGATGATCTGGCACAGGGCAGCGTCGTCGCAAAGGCATTCGTTATGACGGAAGGCGGCACGGATACCTTTACGCAAAATGTTGCGATCGCCCCCGGCGAAACCCAGGATTTTAAGTTCAGCATTAAAAATTACGACGGTTCTATTGTCAGCGAGACGGCGATGGCGCTGGCCATTGATGTGGATGTGACGGCTGCACAGGGCAAAAACCTGATTGCGCCGCTGAAAATTTCGGTTGAGGATGCCTCCGGCAATACCGTGGGCAGCGTCACCGGCAGCGGCCTGATTGAATTCGACGACGAATTTGCCTTGCAGGCGCAGGGACAGGAGAAAACCTTTACCGCCGTCGTCACGTGGCCCGGCGACGGCAGCGCCGATATTGACTATGCGGGCGCTGAATTTGGCACGGCACTTAAAGTTTCGGTAACAGGTACACAGAAATAAGCAGATATATTTTAACACAAAAGCCGACCGTATGATATGGTCGGCTTTTGCGTGAAGGCGGGCGGTTATAAGCGGCCTTAGCTACTGCGGGCTGTCAATAAAGTGACAGGGGCTTAGCAATTTGCATAAAACAATACCGCTTATCACGGCATAGGAGACCCCGGCGAGGGCTCTCCCTGCAAGAATGCCCGCTGTGGCGCCACCAAGACCCCGCGCGCTTTTAAAACGTTCGACCAAAACCTTTTGGTTTGTGCAACTTTTTCTTTGATTCTTTGACAGGCTGCAGCGGTCTCGGCCGCGTTTCTTTCACCGGCACCTTCATTTTTTTAATGGCGAAGAGTATAAAGCGTTTTTGGTGCAATGATTATAATTAATGTTGTTTTGTTAGGCCAGGCAACTTAAGCATGACGGCAGGATGGGCAAGCATGTGCCTTGTAAGGGTGACGGCATAGCGAAGCGCGAAATAGGTCGCAGAGGTTAATTCTATCTTGAAGTTTTCCGGTTATATACGCTAACGCGGCGGGAGAAGAGGCAAGTGGAGAAAAAA
This sequence comes from Bacillota bacterium, assembly GCA_023457355.1. Taxonomy (GTDB): domain Bacteria; phylum Bacillota; class Clostridia; order Oscillospirales; family Ruminococcaceae; genus Yanshouia. The sequence goes on from JAEWLW010000009.1 coordinate 48,354, forward strand.
TATACAACACAGGAAGATATCGAACAGATTCAAAAAGAACTTGCATTACAAAAACAGAAGCGTGAGAACAGAAACAGCAAGCGGCGAAAAAGGCATCGTGCCGGGCTGGTCAGAAAGGTTGTCGGTGGCATCGCCTTCGGCGCCGTAACACTCTTTCTTCTGGTGACGCTCATTTCAATTCAGATGCAAAAGAACAGGGGCGAAATACCAAACCTTTTGGGGTATCAGTTTTATAGGGTGGAAACCGGGAGCATGGACCCGACGCTGGCAATCGGTTCGGTGATCATGTCCCGAAAAGCAAACGGCCAGACGCTTAAAGCAGGGGATATCGTGACGTTCCGGATGCTCTCGGGCGCGATTGTCACCCATCGCGTCGTGGAGGTTCTTCGGGAAAATGATCAGATTACCTACCGAACCAAGGGTGATAATCCGGTTAACGCCCCGGATCAGGAGCTGCTGACGCCGGACAGGGTGCTGTCGGTTTTTGTTGCGAAGATTCCATGGACCTGATGGGGGATGATCAAGTGGATATACCAAGTCAGATACCTGCCGATATCCAAAGCGTGGATGAAAAAGAGACGGCTGTTGTTTTTATGGACGGCATCTCTTCGCTTGAATACGATTTCTCTGATAATCAGGCGCCTGTTCGGGTGCTTCAAAATATCGGCTTGCAAATTAAAAATGCGGAATGCTGGGGCATTACGGGTCAGCCGGACTATGCGGTGCGGCTGCTGCTGGAAATTATGGGGAACATCCGGCCGTACCACGGCGGAACCTGTGTTCTGATAGGGCGCGGGATGATGCGCCACAAACGGGTTATCCTGCCGCATGTTTTTTATATCGGCGATACAAAAATGCTGTACAGTCATCTGAATGTGCTGGAGTATCTGATGCTGGCGTTGGCCAAGCTGGATTCGGACAGGTTGTCACTTCAGGAAAATTTGCTGCAACAGCTGCTAGGGTTGGGTCTTGGCAGCATGGTGCTGGCACCGGTCGGCGCGCTGACCGAGGAACAAAAAGCGGTTGTGTGCCTTGTGGCCGCGTCTTACGCGCAAGGCAATTTAATCCTCTTTAATTTTCCCGATTGCATGTTTGACGCCGGTTTGTCAGGAAGTATCGCCCAACTGGCAGATATCATCAGGCGGCGCGACAACACGCTTGTTTTAGGAACAGGGTGCTGTGCACTCATTGAAAAAGGATGCAGCCACACCGCCTATATCGCCGGCGGCAGACTGCTGTATCAGGGTACTGTGGAAAATTTGAAGCGGCAGTACGATAAAACGCTCGTTGTGATGCGTGACAAAAACATCGGGGAGATCCGGGAAAGGCTCGCCCCGCTGCTGCCCGGTTACAGGTTTGTCATCAGGGACGGGGCGCTTTATATCGGCAGCGCGTCGCCCCAGCCGGACGAAAGGGTCATCTATCAGAAAATGGCGCAGGCCGGCCTTGTGCCGGATTTTGTGGCGCGTCACGAGAAAACCGTCAAAAATGCTTACGAGGAAATTGTTTCGACGTATGATTTACCGGAATAGCTATTGGAGCAAGGAACTGCGTCAGGGCTACCCTGAAAAGAAGATCGGCGCCAAAAGACAAAATGCGTTTGCCGTCTTTTCGGGGCTGTTTTCCTTTGTTCTTTATTTTACGCTGCAAACCTTAAAAGAGAGCGTTGTTTACGATACATTCCCGGAGATTATGCAGGCCAGCTATTTTTCCACGCTGTATGTCTATATTCACATAGCGTTTTTTCTGAATGCCCTCTATTTGATGATTTATTATGATGTGCTCTTTTTGTCGGAAATTAAGAATAATGCCTGGTATCTGCTGATAAAAATGCGGTATCGCCCTTCGACAATGATTTTTTTAAAGCTGGTGGCCCTTGTGGCATTTATCCTTAAAAACTATGCGGTCGGCTTTGCCGTTACGGCCTTGTTATCTGTTTTTTTGAAGTTTCCATTTGTGCTTTCCTATATTCCCGCGCTGTTTATCAGCGGGTTTTTGGATTTGATCGCCATGCTTATCCTGTCGTTGACCCTTTCGCTGTTTGTACGCGACCCGGTCAATACTCGCGGGCTCATCGCCGTTTGCGCTGTTGCCGTCAAGATGCTGGAGACCTTCACCGGATACGACGTTATTTTGAAGAACAGGATAGCCATGCAGAACATAGCCGTTCTCTTTGATGCCGGTCAATCCATTTACTTTCCGGTTGTCGCTGCTATGACAGCCCTTTGCGGATGGATCTATGTGCTGCGGGCCGGTTATCTGGCGAAATACTACAGTGCCAAGGAGGCCATATTCCCCCGAACGGTCAGCGCCGGGCAAATTCATCCGGCGACGGGCAGAATTGTACCCACGGGCATCAGAATGAAAGCGCCGTGGGTGAAGAAGGCCATCCATGGCGCGGCCGGTGCGGTGCTGGTGGCGGTTATTCTGATCAATTTGTTTTTTAATCTGTTTATTATTTTCATCAATGCGGTAACGCCTGGAAAAGAGGTTGCGATAGGGGGAAGAATTCCGCTTATTTTTCAGTCTGAAACCATGTTCCCGGAAATTATGAAAAACGACCTGGCCTTTTTTAGCCGGACCGACGACGCGAGCCGCCTTGAAACAGGGCAGATCATACTGTTTGAACAGGATAACCTGCTTTATGTTGAAAGAATTATTCAGAAAAACGCCGACACATTGGTGGTTGATATTGATCATTACCCGCCGATGGCCCAACCCGGCGCCATGCGCAAAACGGTGCCCGTGCCGGACGTGCACGGCATTTACGTCGGAAAAAACCGGTGGCTGGGGGCGTTGATTCTGTTTGCGAATACCATCATCGGAAGAATTGTTTTTTTAATTGTGCCGACATTTTTCCTCTTTTATCGCGAACAGATCATCGCCCTGTTTAAAAAGAGGGGCGAGCGCTGACAGGTTCTTCAACGTTGTACCCTGGCAGAGGCATGGGGCTGTTATTGGTGGAGCAGTAAAAGGGCCCGGCTTTTGCCGGACCCTTTTACTGCTCGCAAACGGTCAGAATCAGAAATGCATCGTATGACGTGAAAGTCAATCCTCGTGCGCGGTATCCGCCAGAGCGTTGGGGTCAGCCGGGGCCGCCTTTTTGTTAATAACTTTCATCAGCACCGGGCTGAACAGCGCAAAGATTACTAAAACAGCCAGTGCCATTGAAATGGGGCGGGTCATAAAATAGTTGAAAAATCCGATGCGCTTGGTGATGACCAGCGTCTGGCGGAAGTTGGTTTCCGCAATAGGCCCAAGAATCATTGCAAGAACCACAGGGGCGGTTGCAAAGCCGTATTTACGCATAAAATAACCGACCAGCCCAAAAATCAACATGACATAAACATCAAAGATGCTCTGCCGCACGGCATAAGAGCCCACGGTGGAAAGCGCAATAATGATCGGTGCCAGCACGGTCATCTTTACAGTGGATATTTTGACGACCTGTTTGCAGACCAGCAGGCCGCAGACGCCCATCAGGATATTGGCCAGCATGAAAGCCAGAATGATACAGTAAACAACCGGGCCGGTCAAGGCGTCGGAAAACAGCTTGTAACCGGGGTTGAGGCCTTTGATCATCAGGCCGCCCAGCATGATGGCCGCCACGCCGGAGCCCGGGATTCCCAGCGTCAAAAGGGGAATCAGTGCGCCGCCGGTCACGGCATTGTTCGCCGTTTCTGAAGCTGCTATGCCCACCAGGGAACCATGCCCGAACTCTTCGGGGTGCTTGGAGGAATTCTTGGCGGTATTATAAGAGATCCAGGAGCCGATGTCGCCGCCGGCACCGGGCAGAATGCCCACCAGAATGCCGATGATCGAGCTCTGGGCAATGGTTGGGATAAGCGGTTTAAATTCCGGCCAGGGGAGCAGCGGGCTGCCCGTGAGGTTTTTGGCACTCTCGTCCAGAATGGTTTTTTTGCCTTTCACCACATCTTCAATTGAGAACATAACCTGGCTCAGCGAGAACAGTCCGATCATAGCGGGTACCAGTTGGACACCGGCCTGAAGCTCCAGCATGCCGAAGCAGTAACGGGGCGCCGAGCTTTGAATATCCAGCCCGATGCAGCCGATCATCAGACCCAGGCATCCCGAAAGAAGGCCCTTCATCATATTGTCGCCGGCCAGCGAGCCGATGATGGTCAGGCCGAACACGCCGATCAGAAAATATTCCAGACTGCTGAATTTTAAAGCCACCTGTGAGAGCGCCGGGGCGATAAGCAGCAAAGCAATGGCGGAGACCGTGCCGCCGATCATCGAACAAACGGTGGAGGTACCGATGGCCTTGAGGCCCTTGCCCTGCTTTGTGAGGGCAAACCCGTCGGCCGCGGTTGCGGCGGATGCGGGCGTGCCGGGTGTATGCAGCAGGCAGGCTGTGACAGAGCCGCCATAGATGGCGGAAGTATAAACGGCGACCAGCAGTGTGATTCCGGCTTCGCCGCTCATGCTGAAGGTGACCGGAATCAGCAGCGCAACGGCCATGGAGGCAGACAGGCCGGGCATGGCGCCAATGAACATGCCGCCCAATGTGCCTGTAATCAACGCCAGAATAACATCCAGATGTGTGAGCAGTTCTAAACCTTTTATAATCATGTCGGCACCCCCTATCTCATCAGCGGCACTTTGAGTACCATCACAAACAAGGCATAGATAAATGCCAGGTAGATGACATCAATGGTGATGATCAGCCAGAGCGGTTTCACCTTTTCAACCAGCATAAATACGAGAAGCATAATGGCGGTTGCGACAAAATAGTTGAAAAAGTTGAACAGCAGACAGTACAGCACCACGCCCAAAAACATGAGGATGGGCATTTTGATTTCGTCAATGGATGTATATCCCGCATCCGGGGAATTTTTGCGGAGTTGGCTGACACTGCGAACCAGCAAAGCGGTGTTGCACACGATAGCCACAGTCAGAATCATATGCGGCATGACTTCCGACCCGCTCTTCATGGTTAAGGTCTGCCAGTAACAAAATAGAATAAACAAATAAATCAAAGCACAGACCAAAATATCCTGCTTCGCCTTTTTGCACACAAGTAAGTCCTCCCCTTCTTATACGTTGCGCTTTTGAGGTAGCGCGCCCGGGTGTTCCATAGCGCCGTGCGAATACCGGCTATCGTTTCAAAACAGCAATCACACACCGTACACTTCGCGGGCAATGCTTTGAATTTCGTTGAGGTAGTCGGTGTAGGCCTGTCCCTCCTGGAAATCGGTGGTGGTGTAGATGTCCATCAGCTGCTTGATCATGTCGGGATCCTGAACCGCTTTTTTGACGGCGGCGCTCAGGGCGGCCTTAATGTCATCGGGAACGCTCTTGAGCATCGCATAACCGCGGCTGGAGCAGCCGACAATCTTGTTCCCGGTCAGTTCTTCATAGGTGGGGACATCGGGCAGGTTGGGGTCGCGCTTTTCGGCAAAAACGCAGAGGATTTTGTACTGCCCCTCTTTGTCTCCGGCCACCATCTCAGAAACGTTGCCCATAGCGAAATCGGTTGTGCCGTTGAGCAGCATGGTGATGTTGTCGCCCGAGCCGCCGGAAGCGATGATGTCAATTTCGCCGCCGATATTCTTCGCCATGAGACGGTCGGCCGTGGCGTCGTCTGAAGTGATGCCCAATCCGGAAGCCGAGGTGATTAAAGAGCCCTGCTTCTTCCAGTATTCAGAGAAGGTCGCCCAGTCGGAGAAGCGGTCATCGTCCGTGCGGATGGCCATGCAGTTCGAGTCGGTAACCTGGTTGCAGATCAGCTCAAAGTCGTTCTGATCATACTTCATGGTGTTGTCCGGGTCATATTTGCCTGCGGTGACGTTCGGACTGTTGATTAAGAAGAAGCTATAGCCGTCAGCCGGTGTGTTTTCCATCATTTGATTCCACATGACCCAGCCGGAGGCACCGGCGACATTTTCCACCGTGCAGGTTGTGCCCAGAATTTCGCCGACTTTAACAGCCATTAAACGGCAGAGCGTGTCCGAGCTGCCGCCGGCGGAATAGCCGCAATACAGGATAATATTTTTCTTGCCGGGGTAAGTGCTCGCACCGGCGGTGCTGGAAGCTGCGGCGGGAGCGGCAGTCGGGGTGCCGCCAGACGCATTCGCCTTGGAAGGGGACGACGAACCACAGGCGCTCAGGGTCATGGCAATAGCCAGCGCAACTGCCGCCATAGAAATAGATTTCCTTTTCATACTTGTTTTCTCCTTCTTTTTCATCTATCTATTCGAGAGACTAAAGCTCGAATAAACTATAGTGATGTTTTGGACTTTGGTCTGCTTACCAGAAATGCTTATTTAAGTGCCGGAAAGTATCGCCGGTTTTTAGCTGCAATGCCGGTGGCGCAAAGCGTTTTGTACATACGGATGAAGGAAGTGCGAACAACAGTGGTGGACAGAAAATATGAAATGAAAGATTGCCGACAGAGAACTGGCAAATTGCACATATAATCATGATATATAGGTGCGTTTTTATACAAAAACGGCTGGTACATCAACTATAACACAATTTATAAATTCGTGTACTGGCAAAAAAATTATACTTATCATAGCAAAAAGGATATACTTCAAGCTTGCCGGGTATGCTGTTTTCAGGCGTATGTTGTGCCCCAAAAGCGCCGATGGGCTTAAAATACACCGCTGAAAGTAAACTTTTCTGTCCAATTTCTGCGGTGCATATTAGTCGTTTAAATATTAACGATGTGAGTTGGGCTGCCGTTGAGATAGGCCTGAACATTGGCGACGGTGCAATCCATGATGCGCTGGCGGCTTTCTTTGGGTGCCCAGGAGATATGCGGTGTAATGATGCAGTTTTTAGCTTTAAGCAATGGGTTATCGCCGCGGATGGGTTCGGTTGAAACAACATCCAAACCGGCCGCGTAGATTTTGCCGCTGTTCAAAGCGTCTGCAAGGTCCTGCTCAACAATCAACTGGCCCCGGCTGTTGTTGAGCAGAATAACGCCGTCTTTCATTTTAGCGATGGATTCTTTGCGGATGATGCCCTGTGTCTCGGGGAAGAGCGGGCAATGCAGCGCAATAACATCCGATTCGGATAAAAGGGTGTCCAGGTCGACATATTCGGCGATAGCACGGCCGCTTTCACTTTCAAAACGGTCAAAAGCCAGCACCCGCATATCCATAGCCCTGGCGATTTTGCCGGTCTGCTGCCCGATGCGGCCAAAACCGATAATGCCCATTGTTTTATTCGCCAGCTCAATCAGCGGGTAGTCCCAGTAACACCAGTCGGCGCAGTTCTCCCAGCGGCCTTGATGGACGGTTTGGCTGTGATGCGCCACATGATGGCAGATTTCCAGCAGCATGGCAATGGCAAACTGCCCCACGGCTGCGGTGCCATAGGTGGGCACGTTGGAAACCGGTATGTTCTTTTCGCGGGCATAGGCATAATCCACAACGTTGTAGCCGGTGGCCAAAACACTGATGAATGCCAGGCTGGGGCTGGCGTCGATCACCCTTTTTGTGATGGGCGTCTTGTTGGTAAGGACAACCTGTGCGCCTTTGATACGGCTGATTGCTTCATCCTCATCCGTTAAGCTGGTGCGGTCATAAACCGTCAGCTCCCCCAGGTGTGCCAGCGCATCCCAACTCAGGTCGCCGGGGTTTTCGGTATATCCGTCCAGAACAACAATTTTCATAACCGGAACGCTCCCTTCCAACTGCGCGATCAATCACAGCGAATCAAAATACGATGCCGTACTATTGACGGTATCACGTTTTTACGGCCTTGTAAAAGACGGCTTTTCCTATTAATCCATAAGAGTTTGCCTATATATGAGGTTTGAACATTTTAAAAGTGTCACATCAACAGTGAAAACCATGCAGCTGTATAGCTGATTTTAATTGTGATTTTTAAAAACGATTTGCAGGTGATTCACTAAAAAATAAGTTTGGCCGTCTGTTTTACAATGCACGCCTTGTCATTCGCAAAGCAAATGCTTAGGTATTATCCAAAGGTAGCGGCACAATAAAATAATGCATTTTAAATCACTACAAATTTAAGTATATCTGCTACATTTACTACATTCAATCGAAGGAATTCTCTAAAATCAGCCTGAAAATTTAGATATTTTATCGGGGGAACCCCCAATTATAGGTAAAAAGAGAGCCCTTTTACCGCTTTTATGTAGTGAATGCAATCGACTGCTTCCGAGCCGCAATCTCAGAACGCACAACCGATCTCACGGAGTTTTTCATCCACCCACGGACGGGAAAATTCACCTTTTGTGAGGATGTCTTCCATAATTTTGGCCTCTTTGGCCATGGTGTCCCTGGTTGCGGCGGCTAGACGCTCGGCGTCAGCTGGGTCAATGATGATCACGCCATCTGCATCGCCGACAATAATGTCGCCGGGTTTGACCAGTTTGCCGCCGATAACAACGGGCACGTTAATTTCTCCGGGGCCGTTCTTGTAAGGGCCGTTGGGGGTGACGCCCCTGGCATAAACGGCAAAGTCGGTCAGTTTGCCTAATGCTTCGGCGTCGCGAATTGCGCCGTCGCACACAATGCCTGCAATGCCGCGCGCGCGGCAGTAGCTCACCATGAGCTCGCCGAGGATGGAACGGTCGACGCTGCCGCCCACATCAATCATGATGACATCGCCGGGCTGTGCCAGATCCATCGCTTTGTGAAACATCAGGTTGTCGCCTGCGGGCATTCGAACGGTGAAAGCGGTGCCCAGCAGAGGGCTTTTATTGAAGGGGACGATGGTGGCATCCACCGCGGCGATACGGCCCATGTTGTCGTCGATATTGGCGACAGGCATGCCGCTGAACTGTTCGACCACCGCTTTGGGCGGACGCGCGATGTCATAAATGATTTTGCATCCGATACTCATTCTTTTTTCCTCCATTTTTGTTTGATTTCAGCTGAACAGGATTTCCCGTTCCGGCTGGAATGCATTCTTATCAGATCAGTAGAAGGCCCAGGTCTTTTTTAAGAACGGTGCGGTTGGCCACGTGGCTGGCGGGCAGCTTGCCTTGTGCGACCGCGTCCGGGACCAACGCACATACCATCCGAATTTGAGTGCGCTTGGAGCCTTCGCCATAAAACCCGCTGTGCGGTGTCAGGATGACATTATCCATCTTCAGCAGGGGGCTGTTGGGGGGGATGGGTTCCTGTTCGACGGTATCCAAACCGGCATAGCGAATCTCACCGGTCTCCAATGCCCAGGCCAGATCATCCTGATCAATCAGCGGACCGCGGGCGGTGTTGATGATCATAGCGGTATTTTTCATTTTGCGGAAGGTTTCTTTGTTGAAAATATGGCGGGTCTCCTGATTGAGGGGCGCATGGAGCGACAAGATATCACTTTGTGCAATCAGCGTTTCGAAATCGACAAATTCGACGTCGAATTGGCTGCGCTGCGCTTCGTTTACATAAGGGTCACAGGTGATGACACGGGTGTTGAATCCGCCGTGAAAAATTTCATACAGGCAGCGGGCAGCCCCGCCAAAACCATACAGGCCCAGCGTCATCTCGCGGACGTCACCGGGTAAAAAATATTGTCCTTTGGGCCACCCGCCCGCGCGGATCGTCCTGTCGTAATAGCCGACATTGCGGATGAGCCCCATGATCATGGCGGTGGCCAGATCGGCCAGTTCCCGTATACAAAATCCGGGCAGATTCAAAACAATTTTTTCCAGTTCGGTTGCGGCCTCCAGATCGATGGAGTTTACGCCGATGCCGAAGCGCTGAATGTACTTCAGGTTGGGCAGCGCCTGCATGACGCGCCGGGAAATGGGGGGATTCCCCGTCCCCAGAATGGCGATCGCCCCCTGGCACCCCGCTATGATCTCGTCCTCCGTGATGAAGTGTTTTGCTTCCAGTTGAATTCCCGCCTGCGCATAGGCTTGCCGGACCGTTTCCAGGTCCTGCGCTGTAGCGCTGCCGTAGTCCTTATCGACCACCACTGCTTTGAGCATATATGTCCCTTCCTTTTAACTGGATTTAGCCGGATAAATGCCCGAAATTTTTATCTTAAGCATCAGCCGTCAGCATTTTGTACAAAAAGTTGCTGCCAATATGGTAGCACGCTGTTGACATGATGTACACTTCCAAATATAATATGGTAAACATTCCTTTAATGTCATAATGACGCTGGCTTTAAGGGGGATTTGGTTATGATATATAAAAATTATGAATATTTTTTGACAATTGCGCAGATGGGCAGCCTGACCAAAGCGGCGGAAGCGCTGTATGTCACCCAGCCGTCTTTGAGCAAATACCTCAGCCGCCTGGAAGAAAGCCTGGACGTCCAACTTTTTGACCGCGCCCATTCTCCGCTTATCCTGACCCATGCGGGGAAGTTGTATTTTGATTATATCAACAATGTGGTTGCGCTGAATCGGCGCCTGCATGATGCGTTTGATGAGATACGCCGCGATGAACGGGGGGAGATTACCGTCGGCATCACCACGTGGCGCAGCAGCATTATGCTGCCGACGCTGCTGCCTCTTTTCCGCGCGCGCTATCCCCACATCAAGGTCAATGTCCTCGAGGGGAGAAGCTTTACTTTTGAGAGTGCCATGCTCAACAACCAGGTGGATTTTTGCCTCATGACCGTCCCCTCCAATTTCAGTTTTGCAACCACCTATGAAAGTCTGGGAATGGAAAAGATTTATCTGGTCGGCAACCGAAAACACCCGTTGGTGCAGCAGGCGCTTAAAAACCCGGCCAACCCCGGGGGGATGCCGCGGTTTGATGTCGCCCGCCTGGAGGGCGAGCGGTTTATCAACCTGAAGCCGGGGCAGGTGCTGTGCCGAGTGAATCAACAGATGTTTGCGCAGCACAATGTCCGGCTGAAGGAAATCTGGAGCACTGAAAATTCCGTGACGGCACTTAATCTGGTCAATTGTACCGATTATTTCACCACCATACCGGCCCTGTGCAGAAAAATGGATTTTCTGCCGCCGAATCTGATTCTTTTTGAGATTGGCAATCCGCCCTTGGAGTGGGAAGTCGCCATCGTCTACCCCAAAAATGCCCATATTACAAATATCATGCGGCTTTTTATCGATACCATCAAGGAACTGTACCGCTATGATGCACCGGATATCGGCGAAGGGGAACAGGCAGTCGGTACGAAGGAGGGACGGCAATAATGGATACGTTAATGCAGCGCATTCAGGCGGCGCGGCTAACCGCCGGGCAGCAGGCGATCGCCAAATATTTTATGAAGAACCAAAACCGAATCTGTGCCATGACCAGCCTGGCCGTCGCCCGCGAGATTGGCGTCAGCGACGCTTCCATCATCCGCTTTTCCCGGGCAATAGGCTATACGGGCTTTGCCGAGCTGAAGGCGGATTTTTATAGCTGCCTTGGCGAAGATATCTGCCGGACCAGTGTCGGCGATTATCCGGTGGCCAAGCGGCTGGATATCCAGACCAGCAAATATAGGGATTTGGACCTCGCTTCGGAGCTGCTCAAACTGATGCTGAACAACGCGGAACAGTCCATCCGGCAAAACAGCGCGCGGACATATGAAAAATTTGTGGATGCACTGGCGTTTGGACGTAAAAAAATCATACTGGGGTTGCGGGGCGGAAAGGGCTGCGCCGTTCAATTTGGCAGGCTGCTGGGCTATCTGATGGATGAGGTGCAGGTCATCACCACCGGTGACAGCGACGATATGGCGCTGCTGCAAAGGCTCCAGCAAGGCGATGTGGTGCTTGCCATCAGCTATGCGCGCTATTATAAGACGGACCCCATTCTGGCCGGGCTTATCAAAGAACAGGGGGTGGCCCTTTACACGCTGGCCGACAGCATGGCGTCTCCTCTGGCCAAGGCGGCCAATGCAGTGCTGCTGGTGGAGACGAGGCACATGGGCTTTTCCAATTCCACGGTCGGGACGGCCTGCGTGCTGGAATATCTGCTGACCATGCTGTGCTGGAAATACCCCAAAAAATATCAGGCGCGTCTGGAAGAACGGGAACGATTTCTCCAGACGCTCCGGCTGGATGGCTGATGCAAAGGTCTCGCCATAGGTTAGACACACGGACGTTTGCCGGTGGCGGGAACGAAGCAGGGATAATAGGGGATTCCATTTATCCGCAGCAGATCATACAAGTGCAACCACTACATAAAAAGGGCCCAAGAGGGCCCTTTTTGCTGCTTTTTTTAAAAATCAGCCGACAAAATGCCTAAAATTGTGCTGATAATTTAGATGAATCCCTCGATTGAATGTCGTAAATGTCGCAGATATACTTTGGCGTGTAGTGATTGCCGCCATCTAATTTTGTTGTTTATTGCCGGGAGGGATATCATGGCAAAGAGAATTTTAATTCCTGAAATTGTTGCCCAAGAGGGAATTCGTTATCTTGAAGCACTGGGATATGAAGTGAAGCGGGGCAGAGGAAACGATAAAACACTTCTACTGGAGGATATTCAGGACTGTGATGCCGTTATTGTACGCGTCGCGGTTATCGACCGCGAGATTATGGAGAAAACCCCGCGGCTAAAGGTTATTGCCAAGCATGGCGCAGGTTACGATAATATCGATACCAAGGCTGCGGCTGAACACGCAATCCGCGTCGTCTATGCGCCGACAGCCAATTCCTATTCAGTGGCGGAGCATACGATGGCGATGATTCTGGCCTGCGCCAAAAAGATTCCCTATCTGGCCGAAGAATATAAAAAAGGAAACACCAAGATTAAGGATCAGCGCCCCAACGATGAACTGCGCGGCAAATGCCTCGGCCTTATCGGCTTGGGCCGTATCGGTATGTCGGTCGCCAAAATGGCGATGCAGGGGTTTGATATGGATGTGGTCGCTTTCGACCCTTATTTGCCGCAGGACCGGGATTTGGGCGGCGTTCGACGTGCAAAAAGCCGGGAGGCGCTTTTGGCACAGGCCGACTATGTCAGCCTGCATGTGCCCGCCACGCCGGAAAACGTCAAAAGCATGGGCGCCCGGGAATTTCAACTGATGAAGCCCAATGCCATCCTGATCAACGCAGCCCGCGGTCAGGTTGTGGACGAGGACGCGCTGTACCAGGCCATTGTGAGCGGCGAGATCGCCGGGGCCGGACTGGATGTGAGCGACCCGGAGCCGGCGCGCCCGGATAACCCGTTGTTTGGCCTGCCCGGCGTCATCCTGACCCCCCATTGCGCCGGCACCACAAATGAGGCGATGGTTCGGATGGTGACCGACGCCGCCATGGGCATCCACGAGGTTTTTTCGGGGGAAGAACCCACCTACAAGGTTGTGTAAAAGCTAAATTATAAAGCAAAGTGGTGTTTATAAATGGAAAATATTAAACTGATGGATTGCACCCTGCGCGATGGTGCAAATGTTGTAGGCAAAGGCTTCTCTGCCGAACTGACCGCCATGATGCTGGCGGGGCTGATCCGAAGCAATATCAAGATTATCGAGATGGGCAATGCTTATGGACTGGGCGCATACGAGGCCGACGGACATATCGCACCGCTGACCGATTCGGAATATCTCAAATTGGTCCAACCCTACCTGAACCAGGCCGAGATCGGCATGTTTATCGGGGTAAAAAACGCCAACGAAAAGAATATTGCGCTGGCGGGACAGTACGGCCTGAAATTTTTGCGCATCGGCGCCAATGCAGGCGATGGGGCCGCCGCGCTGGAAAGCATTCGCCGGGTTAAGCGGCATGGCATGACCTGCCGCTACGCCCTGATGAAGGCGTATGTCCTTTCGCCCAAGGAGCTGGCGCAGGAGGCTAAGATGCTGGCGGAAGCGGGGCTGGATGAGGTCACCATCATGGATTCCGCCGGAACCATGATGCCCGACGAGGTGGAAAGCTACACCGGCGCCTTAAGTGACGCGGTGAAAATTCCCGTCGCGTTTCACGGGCACAACAATCTGGGGCTTTCGGTTGCCAATGCGCTGGCGGCTGTCAGGGGCGGCGCCACCGTGTTGGACTGTGGCCTGATGGGCATGGCACGCAGCGCCGGCAATTGTGCCACCGAGCTGGCCGCCGCTGTATTCCAGCGCCGCGGACAGCTTGAATATGTGGATCTTGACACGCTGCTGGCTTTTATCGAAAAGGAGCTGGAGCCCGCCATGGCCAGAGACTACAGCTGCCCGGTCAAGCCGTTGGATCTGGTTTTTGGGCTGTATGGCTGCCATTCCAACTTTTATAAGTTGTTTGCAGATGTTGCAGCCGAAAAGAATGTCCCGCTTTACCGCCTGATTGCGCAAACCTGCAAAATTGACCGGAAGTCCCCGACAAAAACGCTTATTGAGGAAATTGCGGCTAAAATGTAAATCGCAGTGAACACAGAAGACAAGAAAGATAAGAGCGGACGCGGCCACACGCGCTGCCGAACAGTGTCGGGTACCGCATGATACTGTTTGTGCAGCCGGTGGCCGCGAAAGCCGCGGATTAAAAACCACAGCAGCGGGGCAGTCGCTTTCCGGGTTTTAGAACCACCCTGCTTTTATCTGATCCATGATCAAGGACGCGCTATAAAATGCGATTGCATTTACAGCGCGTCCTTTTCTAATAGTCGTTTTTCTGTTATTCTTTATAGGTGAATCTGTGTGCAGGGCGGCGCGCCACTACAGAATCAGGTCATTGACCTTCCAATCCTGATAATAGCCGCGGATCGTGTTCATCAGGTCCTGGGCAAGGGGCGTCAGGTAGGTGTTTATTTTATAGCAGAAAGACAACGGGATGTTCAGATCGGCGGAGCGAATATCAAACATCACCAAGCCGGGATAGCTGGCGGCGTCGTAAACGCCTGTCTCAACCAGAAAACAAAAGCCTAAACCGGCTGCAACCAGCTGCAGCGCCGTGGTGTTATTCGTTGTGTTAAGCCTATCGGAAAAAACGAGCAGATTTTTTTCTAAAAAATTGCTGACATGGCGCCCAACCGTGAGGGTGCGGTTGAGAGAAATAAACCTTTCCGCTTCGAGCAGCTTTAAATCGAGGGGTACCCCGGCATTCCGCAGCTGAATGAAGGACTGTGCCACGGCATTATTGCGGTGCATGACCAGCAATATGCGCTCGTAGCTGACCGCCTCGGTGACAAACCCCTCGGGTGAGCCGGTTACCGAGGTGTTCATAACGGCAAAATCGGCCTTCCCATCCTCAAGCAGGGCGTACAGTTCACTGATCGGATATTCATGCAGATTAACCTGTGCGTGGGGATGTGCCTGAAGAAAGCCGGGCAGAATCTGCGGCAGCAAAATGGAGCCGCGCCATGTGCCCAACCCGAGATTGACGGTTTGGTTGCGGGAGGAATTCAGGCAACTGAGCCCGGACTGGAACTTTTGGTATAGATGATTGCTGTTTTCCAGATAACCGCGGTACATTTGCCCGGCTTGGGTCAACTCCAGCGGATTTTGAGAACGGTCAAATAGTTTGATGCCCAGCATTTCCTCCAGCTTGGCAATATGCTGGCTCAGAGAAGGCTGCGAAATAAACAGCTTTTCAGCTGCACGGGAGATGTTTTTTTCCCGTGCAACCATGAGAAAATATTCGGGGTTTCGATTGACGAGCACGCCATAACACCTGCCTTTTTAATGGAAAAATGCCGATAACCTCTGCTTAATATAGCACAATTTGTCTGGGAATGCATCCTTTTTCAATTCAATTTCATAGGCTGAGCCCTATCTCCTGTTTGCGCGGGCAGAAATTAATTCCAGCGCCGCATAATATACCGGCTTTTTGGCAGGGAATTGTACGAATAGGTTTTTAACCGCTGCGGCAGCTTTGAAAACCGTATAGGGATATGCCTATGCCGCAATAGGGAAAGTCGTCTTTTACAATCCGGGAAAATCGTGATACGTTAATTAAAGATAGGGCAGTTACAAACAGCTGCTGAAAGGAGATTAACCGTTATGGCAAATGTCTTGATTACCGAACAAATCGACCCCGTGGGCCCGTCCTTGCTGGAAGCGGCCGGACACACCATTGTGCGGATGGCAACCCGCGATCAGTCTGAGATGGCTGAAAAAATCAGGGAAGCGGATGCGGTGATTGTCCGCATTCTGGACATGCCCGCTGAAATTATTTCAAATGCGCCTAAACTGAAGATTATCGCCAAGCATGGTGTCGGCTTGGATAACATTGACTTGAATGCGGCAAAAGAGGCCGGTGTAGCGGTTACCGTTACACCCAACGCCAACAGCCTCTCGGTTGCGGAGCATACTTTTTCCCTCATGCTGGCGCTTTCCAAGAATATTCCCAATGTGCCCAACCAGTACCGGGCCATCGGCTTTGCCGCCAAGAACTGTGCACCCGGCGTAGAGGTTTCGGGCAAGATACTGGGCATTATCGGCTGTGGCCAAATCGGCAGCCGCGTCGCCAGAATGGCGGCTGGCGGTTTTGGGATGAAGGTGCTGGTCTATGACCCCTACATCACCGAAGTGCCCGTCGGCTGCGAGTTGATTTCAGACCGCGACCGCATTTTTAAAGAATCCGATTTCATCACGCTGCATTGTGTGCTTCATCAGGAGACTTTCCACAGCGTTGGGCAGCGGGAGTTTGCTTTGATGAAGCCCGATACCATCTTTATAAACTGCGGACGCGGGCCGCTGGTGGACGAGGCCGCATTGATTAAGGCACTTGGGGACGGCAAAATCCGTGGCGCCGGCCTGGATGTGACCGAAAAAGAGCCCTGCGACCCGGATAGCCCGCTGTTCACGATGCCAAATGTCATCCTGACGCCCCATTATGCGCCAACCACCGTGGAAGCGGCCGCGCGCGTTTCCAAAATTGCTGCCGAAAATGTCATCGCTTATCTTGGCAATGGCAATGTTGTAGGACGGATTGTTTGAGACATTAAAAGAAGGAGAGAATTGACCATGAGACTTGCAACCATTAAGCAAAACGGTGCAGAAATTGCCGGCATCGTCGCCGCCACGGGCATATTCCCGATTGCCGCGCTGAATGCGGCCAAGGGAACAGCCTGGGAAACCGAAATGTACGCGCTGATCTGCGCCCAGCAAATTCCCGGGCTGACCGCCTGGTACAACGCAGGCGGCAAAGCGGAGCTGGAAACACTCCCCGGTGTTGTCTCGTTTGAAAAAGTCGTTTATGGCCCCCTTTACCGCAATCCGCCGCGTATTTTCGGCATCGGCCTCAACTATGTCGACCACGCGGGCGACCTGGGCGAAAACGCGCCGGTCGGTTTTCCGGGCAGTTTTTACAAGCCCGCCTCCTGCATCACCGGCCCCGGCTGCGACATCAAAATTCCCGCGCTGCCCGAGGCCCAGAAATCTACTGCCGAAGCGGAGCTTGGCATCATCATCGGCAAGGCCTGCAAATTTATAGAAGAAAAGGACTGGATGGATTACATCGTTGGCTACACCACTGTGTTGGACATGACCGAGGAGTCTATCCTGCGCTTAAACCCCCGGTTTTTAACACTGGTAAAGGGCTTTGATACCTTCTTCAGCTTCGGCCCGCAGCTTGTTACCCCCGATGAGGTGGAAGATGTGCTGGCGCTGGAGGTTCAGTCGGTTCATAATGGCGAAATTCACGCTAAAAATACGGTCAGTAATATGACCCACAAGCCGGCGCGGCTGGTCAGCCTTGTCTCGCACATGCAGGGTTGGCTGCCCGGCGATATCCTATCCACCGGCACGCCCCGCGCTTTCCATATTCAGGACGCCGACGTGGCCGAGTGCCGCATCTATGGCCCAGGCGGTTTCACCATGGAGCCGCTTGTCAACCCCGTTGTCGACCTGAAGCGCCACCCTGAAAAGCAGTAATTTTTAAAACTTTTAGGAGGTTTATGTGATGAAAACTGTATTTACGCTGACTTCTGCCGAGTCCAGACGATTGATCGCCAAAGCGGTTGTTCAAATGCCCGCCTTTAAAAAGGCATGGGAATCCGCCTATGTCCTGCTTGCCGGCGGCACGACCAATGCCTTTATCGCGCAGGAGATGCTTGGCCGTGATGGCATCGACCCCGCCCACTGTACGGTTGGCCTGAGCACCGACGGCCTGCTTTGCGTGACCCACCCCGCCAGCCGCAAGAGCTTTCCCAACGTATTTTTTAAGGGGGAGGCCGTCGACAAGGCCCTCAACGACGCGCTTTGCGATTTTCACGAGGAAACAATCGTCATTAAGGGTGCTAATGCCGTTGACATGCAGGGCAATGTCGGTATTGTCACCGCCGGGTTTGACGGCGGCACAATCCCCCGCGTCATCGGGCCTGTCACTTCCAATGGCCTGAAATATATTACGCCGGTGGGCCTTGAGAAGCTGGTGCCCTCCGTTCCGGAATCCTGCCGGGCGGTTGGCGCGCGCAGCATCGATATTTCAATGGGTGCCGATTTCGGCATGTATTGCCTTTCGAACACCATTGTGGTCACCGAGCTGGAAGCGATTAAAATGATGTTCGGCCTTCCCGCCGTGTTGGTATGCTGCGGTGGCGTGGGCGGCAATGAAGGCGCCGTGACGCTCGCAGTTGAAGGGGAGGAGGCACAGGTTAAGGCGCTTGTGGCCTTCCTTGAAAGTGAAGTCAAGGGCGAACCGCCTGTTGAGGGCAACAAGGGCATCTGTGCGGACTGCCGCTATAAGCGTTGCCGCTATAATGGCCTGAAAGCGGATGAACTGCCTGACTGGATGAAGAAAAAGGGAATAACGGATTAATACTGTTCCAGGTTAAAAACGACGACAGCTTTACGGCTATTTTTTCGCTATCCATTGTCATCGTCTTTGGTGGGTATCAGCCCACCGGCATCCGTCTCCCTGACTGACAAAAAATATCTTGCAAATTTTCCGCCGATTTAGCCTGAAGCAGTATAAGGCGGGCTGTTACAATTCAGTTTGTGCGCTTTGCCTTCGCAATAGAAAAACCCGGTTTACGCCAAAAGCGCAAGCCGGGTTTTTCTATAACCTGCAATTACCAGTTTATCAAGTGGTTGTTCGTTATTGAAACAGAGACTGTTCTGTTTCTTTATCGAAGAGATGAATTTCGTCCATATCAACCGCAAGTTCAATGTTGTGGTTTTGGGCCACGTTGAGCTTTGCGGAAGCGCGCACGGTAATTGGCTTTTTGCTTTCACCGTACACCGCATAGATGTAAACCTCCAAGCCCATCAACTCGGATAATTCCACCCTGGCGGGAAGGGTTTTGCCGGCAAAGGCCTGAATATGTACCGGATCGCAGTGAATGTTTTCAGGGCGGACGCCTAAAATAACGGCTTTGCCGTCAAGCGGCGCATCCTGCATCTGCGCCAGTTTGGCCTTGGGAATGGGCAGAACAATGTCGTCGAAAGCGACGGCAAAGCCGTCTTCGGTTTTTCGCATTACCGCATCGAGGAAGTTCATCTGGGGTGAACCGATGAAACCGGCCACGAAGAGATTAGCCGGCTTCTCATAAAGAACCTGCGGCTTATCCACCTGTTGGATGATGCCTTCCTTCATCACAACGATGCGGTCGCCCATCGTCATCGCTTCGGTTTGGTCATGGGTAACATAGACAAAGGTGGTGCCCAAGTCTTTGTGCAGCTTTGTAATTTCCGTGCGCATATGCGTTCGTAGCTTGGCGTCCAGATTGGATAGGGGCTCGTCGAGGAGGAACACCGAGGGGTTGCGAACCAGCGCGCGCCCCAGGGCAACACGCTGGCGCTGGCCGCCGGAAAGTGCCTTGGGTTTACGCTCCAATAAAGTTTCCAGGTTGAGCATTTTAGCGGTTTCGCGCACCTTCTGGTCGATAACGTCCTTGGGCACCTTCCGCTGAATAAGGCCAAAAGCCATATTTTTATAGATGTTCATGTGCGGATACAGCGCGTAGTTTTGGAAGACCATTGCGATGTCGCGATCTTTTGGCGCAACGTCGTTCATGAGACGATCGCCGATATAAAGCGCACCGTCTGTAATTTCTTCCAGACCGGCGATCATGCGCAGCGTTGTCGATTTGCCGCAACCTGACGGCCCGACAAGCACAATAAATTCTTTATCCCTGATTTCGAGACTGAGATTGGGCACAACCTCCACCCCGCCCGGATAAACCTTTCGGATGTTTCTCAATGAGATATTTGCCATCGCTTATAAACACCCCTCTGATACATTAATTGGGTTGGCGCATTTGAGCCGCTTTGTGTCTGCCGCCAAAGCAAAGCACAAGCGTCGTTGGCACACCGCACACCGAGGGTCGGAACGACGCACAATCCGCGCCTTTTCCGGTATCCGTATGCCGCCTGTTATCTAAAAAGGAACAGTGGCGTCCTGTTTATACATTGGCGTATTATCAGGGGCTCAAACAGGGCTGCTTTTGTTCGCGATTTAAACGGCTGTCGATAGACAGGAAATATTCACAAGAATTATACTAGGATAATTAATGCCGGGAAGTCAATAGAAAAGCAAAAACAAAACAAGATATATTTGACTTAAGGCGAAAAAAGATAAAATATTTTAAACTTATTTTGTCTTGACGCAAATAAGCCCTTTTCTCATCAAGATTCCAAAATAGGAATGTAATCAAACAATTTGATCGTTTAAATGCGACAATAGGGATTTTTTGATTTTAGATATTTTGAATATATTTAATCAATTTTACTTATTATTTTTAACAATATTACATTTAATGGAATTATCATTACAGCAAAATATGTTTCTTTTAATACCTAACTTGACAACGAAAGCCCTTTGTTTTTTCAACCCGATATGTTTAAAATAGAGTGACTGGTAACAGCACACAACCGGCACACTGGACCATGCACGCGCGCTGCACAAACAGATCGACGTCCGCATCTTTATGTTCTTAGCTGTTTTTAAGAATCAGACAAAGAAGGAGAGAATGACATGAAAATGGTAAAACGTTTTTCAGCTATGCTTTTGACTGCCGCTATGGTATTGAGCCTGGCCGCCTGCGGGGGTGGCAGTTCCGGCGCACCCGGCAGCGCGAGCGCTCCCGCTGCCCCCAGTGAAAGTGCCGGCGCCGCCAGCAGCGCGCCGGAGCCTGTTACCCTCCGCTTTTCCTGGTGGGGCGGCGAATCCCGCCACAACGCAACCCAGGCCGCTGTTGAAGCGTTCATGAAGAAGTATCCCTACATAACCGTTAAAACCGAGTTTGGTGCCTGGACCGGCTGGGAAGAGAATGTTTCCACCCAGCTGATGAGCAATACGGCGCCCGATGTGATGCAGATTAACTGGAACTGGATCACTTCTTATAGTGGTGACGGCAGCCGATTCTTGAACCTGAACGATGTTTCGGATATACTGGATTTAAGCCAGTGGAACAAGGAAGCGCTGGCCCAGTGCTCAATCGGCGAGAATCTGCAGGCTATTCCCGTCGCACTCACCGGCCGTGTGTTCTATTGGAACAGCACCACCTTTGAAAAAGCGGGCGTTGCAGTTCCCACAACTACTAAAGACCTTAAAGCCGCCGGTGAGGCTTTTAAAACCAAGCTGGGCGACGACTACTATCCGCTTGCCATGAACGAGTATGACCGCATGATCTTCATGGTGTATTACCTCGAGAGCAAGTACGGCAAGAACTGGGTCGAGGGCGACAAGCTCAATTACACCGAGGCGGAAATCAAGGACGGTTTGGATTTCCTGCTTGATCTGGAGGCCAGCCACGTTATCCCCACCCAGAAGAAGCTGGATGGCGACGGCGCCGACTCGCTGGATAAGAACCAGAGCTGGA
This sequence comes from Bacillota bacterium, assembly GCA_023457355.1. Lineage (GTDB taxonomy): Bacteria > Bacillota > Clostridia > Oscillospirales > Ruminococcaceae > Yanshouia. The sequence continues at coordinate 69,941 of JAEWLW010000009.1, forward strand.
TTGACGGCCATTATGCGGGCATCTTTGAGTGGGATTCTTCCGCCAGCAAGTTCATTAAGGCCGCCGAGGGCTCCAAGATTATCGTCGGCGATTACTTCACGGATATCGGCCAGTATCAGGGCGGCTTCACCAAGATTTCGATGGGCTTTGCCATCGCCAAGGCCTGCCCGCATCCCAAGGAAGCTGCGCTTCTGATCCAATATCTGCTCAACGAAGAGGAAGGCGTCGCCATCATGGCCAGCGAGCGCGGCATCCCGGCTTCCGCCGCTGCGTTTAAGGTCTGTGCCGATAAGAACCTCATTGATCCCGTTGTCTCCGAGGCCAACACCAAGGTCAGCAATTATGCAAAATTCTCGCTGGACCCCATGTTTGAGAGCAATACCTTTAAGAGCGACCCCGACGGCCTGTACTTCCAGGTGATGGCAAAGGTCAGCTACGGCCAGGTCGATACGGCTGCCGGCGCTGCCGAGCTTTACAATGGCATTCTTGAAGGAATGGCTGCCTGACGGCATTTTATGGCTACATTACGCCGCCCGCACACGGTGCGGGCGGCGTATGCAAATAAACGGTAGAGGTGTGAGAAATTTATGGCAAATCCTGCCCGTTCAACTGCTGATTTGCGTAGGCTGGAGCTTGAGCGCACCAAAAAGCGCGGCAAGCTGGAGCGCAATTATATGGGCTGGTTCTTTTTAATTCCATGGATCATCGGATTCGTGGTATTCAAGCTCTACCCCATGCTTTCTTCTCTGGTGTTCAGCTTTTCCAACTATCATCTGTTTAATGGAATCTCCAAATGGGGGTTTATGAATTACACCAAAATCTTTTTGGACGAGACGACTCGTTCGACCTTGTTGGTCACCGTTAAATATGCATTTATCACCGTGCCGCTCAAGCTGGTGGCGGCGCTGTTTATCGCATATATTCTCAATTTCAAAATCAAATTTGTCAACGCGTTCCGCACGGCTTATTATATTCCGTCCATTTTGGGCGGTTCTGTGGCCATTGCGGTTTTGTGGAAGTCGCTGTTTCGGGACGATGGCCTCATAAACGCACTGCTTGGCGTGTTCGGTGTTGCCGGCCCCAGTTGGCTGACCGACCCCACCTACGCCCTGCTTGTCATCTCGTTTTTGCGCGTATGGCAGTTCGGTTCGGCAATGGTGGTGTTTCTGGCGGCGCTCAAAGGCATTCCGCAGGATCTTTATGAAGCCGCAACCATCGACGGTGCCAGCCCGTTCAAACAGTTTGTTTCCATTACCATCCCAATGATTACGCCGGTTATTTTCTATAACCTGATAACCCAGCTTGTGCAGGCTTTTCAGGAATTCAACGGCCCCTACATCATCACAAGAGGCGGCCCGTTAAATTCCACCACGCTGATATCGCTGCTGATCTACAATAATGCCTTCAAAACTTACAATATGGGCATGGCCAGCGCTATGGCGTGGGTGCTGTTCATCATTGTCATGCTTTTGTCGGCGGTGGCGTTCATGAGCCAGAAGTACTGGGTCTACTATGGCGATGACGATGGGAGGACAAAGTGATGGTCACCGGTAAAAACAAAAAGCTTTCAACCTTCGTGCGTTATCTCGTGCTGATTGCGGTTGGCTTTGTGATGGTGTATCCGCTTTTGTGGATGGTCAGCGCCACGTTTAAGACGAACAATGAAATTTTCACCAATATCGGGCTGATTCCGCGCAGCCCAACGCTGGATGCTTACCGCAACGCCAATAACGATTACGGCGGCGCCATAAACCTTTTTCAATCGATTTTTAACACATTTAAATATGTTATCCCCAAGGTGGTTTTTACCGTCTTTTCCGCCACATTGACGGCGTATGGCTTTGGGCGCTTTAACTTTAAGGGCAGGGGGATTCTGTTCGCCGTGCTGATGAGCACGCTGTTTCTGCCTCAGGTGGTGCTCAACGTGCCGCAGTTTGCGATGTTCACCAAATTCGGCTGGGTTGATTCGCCGCTTTACCTGCCGTTGGTCGTCCCCACATTGTTTGCCGTCGACACCTATTTCGTTTTTATGCTGATCCAGTTCATGCGCAATATCCCGCGCGAATTGGATGAGGCAGCCAAAATCGACTGTTGCGGGGAGGTGGGCGTGCTGTGGAATGTGATTATCCCGATGCTTAAGCCCGCCATGGTCTCGGCGGCGCTGTTTCAGTTCATGTGGTCCTCCAACGACTTTATGGGGCCGCTGCTCTATGTGAAGACCCCCCTGTATTATCCGGCTACCATCTTTGTCAAGCTCTCGATGGACGCCGACGTGGGCTTTGAATGGAACCGCGTTCTCGCAGTATCGCTTATCTCGATCATCCCGTCTCTGGTCGTGTTCTTTGCGGCACAGAACCAGTTCGTTGAGGGCATCTCGGCTGGCAGCGTCAAGGGTTAAGGTTAAAGGAGAACACAGGTATGTTTGAGTATGACGGGCCGCTGTATAAAGTGCTCACACGCGTCTCTAACGTGGCAATTTTGCACCTGCTTTGGCTGGCGACAAGCCTGCCGCTGGTGACATTGGGCGCTTCCTTATCCGCACTGTATAGTGTCAGCATCGCACATAAGCTGGGGGATGACACCCCGGTTTCAGCGCTGTACTTTGCCGCATTTCGCAATAAATGGCGGCGTGCCAGTCTGCTTTTTGCGGTGCTGCTCCTCTCAGGCGCATTGCTGGCACTCAACCTCTACTTCTGGAATTATGTGGCCACAGGCTTTGTGGCCCGCGTGGCGGCGGTTCTCACGCTGGTGCTTTGCGTCCTCTGGGGCCTGGTCTTTATCTATGGCTTTGCCGCTGTGGGTTACACCGGCCTGGGTATCAAAGCGGTGGTTATCGGATCGCTGGGCGTGGCCTATGCCCGCCCGGGGCGCACGCTGTACCTGGGGTTGTGCTGGGCGGCTTTCATCCTGTTAAACTGCGTCAACCTCTATGCCAACACCATGAGCCTGTGCATTGGATTTGGGGTTTTTGTCCATGCGTTTTTGGCGCGCACCCTGGTTCTCGTGCTGGACCCCGGGCGGCTTAAAGCGGCGGAGTGTTTGCCCCGATGACCCGCCGGGGGGCCGCGGACAAAACAGCACGGCTGCATGCATAGTAACTGCATGCGATTTACGGCTTTTGCACCATGGGATATTGACGCAAATAAAAACCACCAGTGACTGGTGGTATGCACCGGCCCTAAGGGCATATTACCGTCTTTCCTCTTAAAGATGCCCTGAAAATTCCCTCAGGTGCATCACATGCACTGCGGCTGCTAAAACAGTTACATTCGCAAGCCTTTAGTTTGAGCCAATCTATTGTCATTCGCTTCGCTCAATGCTTGAAGCTAAAGCAAACGGGGGCACCTCCACCGGCAGAGCCGGTGGCAGTCTGTCAAACTTATTTCAAAGAAAAAGTTGCACGAGCTAAAGGTTTTGGTCGAACTTTTTCAAAAGTTCGCAGGGCTTGGGGCAGCGCCCCAAAGTGCCCTAATTCTGTAAGGAGCGCAGGAGAGGGCGCAAAAACAGTCCAGTGGACTGTTTTTGCGGGGAGAACCCTCGCCGGGGGTTCTCCTATGCCGCGATAAGCAGCATTTGTTTTATGCAAATTGCTAAGCCTCTGTCAATTTATTGACAGCCTGCCACCGGCAGAGCCGGTGGTTTCCAGCACAAAAACAACAGCCGCCCTCGAGGCGGCGACTGTTACCAATATTTTATGTGATGCGTCCCAAAACCGGTGTCAGCCGTAAGCCCGGTACATTTTCCGGTATTGCTGCGGCGACAGGCCGGTGCCGCTTTTAAAAATACGGGTGAAATGGACCGATGTTGAAAAACCGGACTGAAGCGCCACTTCGCTGACCTTAAGCGTCGTATTTTCCAGCAGGTTTTTGGCCGCCATGACCCGCACGCTGTTGATATATTCCACGATGCTCAGCGCAGTCACCTGCTTAAAAAGGCGGGAGAGATAGGAGGTGCTGATGTAAAAGTTGGAAGCGATGGCGGTCAGATTCAACTCCTGCGTGTAGTTTTCGGTGATGAACTGTTGGATATCCTCAATCAGCTGGTTTTTAACGCGGCCATATTCCGGTTCCTGCTGAAGGGAGACACACTCGTTGGCGTAAAGCAGCAGCTCGGTCAGCAGCAGCTTCCGCTTCAGGATGTTGAAGCTGTCGGTTTCTCCCTTTTTCTCCAACAGCCGCTTAAAGATACTTTCCAGCAGCGGGCGTTTGCGCATGGGCGTATTAACCACATGGATACGCTTTTCAAAGCAGTCAAACAGATTGAAATCGCTGGCGTCATTAAAGGGAAGGATCATCTCTTCGCTGAAGTTGGTGACGATTCGGGTATGGCCTTCGGTGCCCACGGCGCAAACCTTGTGCATCTCATCCGAGTGGATGACGACGAGGTTCCCCGGGCTGATCAGATACGCCGAATCCGCTATAAAATATCGGCAGGCGCCATCCAGAAGGTAGTAAACCTCGTATTTTTTGTGAAAATGGAATGACTCCATCTCGTATTTCTCATCATGATGGATTTGGTCAATAAAAAAATCACTGTGAGGCGACAGGACTGCTTCGCTAACCATGGGAATCCCCCCTTTTTTAGAGCTTTCCTCCTTATTATAAATAAGAACGGAAAAAACACAAGTGGATCAGGAAAGTTTGGTGAACATGAACATCATATTGTGCCATGTTACAGCGCAATGCGCTGTATTGGAAATAGATTCGACAACGCAATATGCGGCGCCAGTCCCCTTTACCGTTGCGCTCAATGGTGAAGCATGGGGACGTTTTGAACACAACTGCTTTACGCTGGTGGGGTTAAAATCCGACCATCTGTACGATTTGCTTGTGACGTTTGAAACCGGTGACACGGGCCGCCTGGCATTTCGCACGCCAAAAGAAGCACTGCGGCTCAGCGTGGTCGATTTTGGCGCCAAAAGGGATGGTCAAACCGATTGTACCGCCGCCATACAAGCTGCAATTGCCGCCTGTGCCCCAAACGGAACGGTTTATCTTCCGGCTGGCGTTTACCTGACGGGGCCGCTGTTTTTAAAAAGCGACATGACGTTCTATTTGGAAAAAGGCGCGACGCTTTTGGCCCAAACCGACTGGAGCCGGTACCCCGTGCTGCCCGGCATGCTTTTGGATGAGAATGGGCAAGATTGCTATAATCTGGGCACCTGGGAGGGCAACCCGCTGGATAGCTACGCCAGCCTGATTACGGCCCTGCATGTGCACGACCTGACCATTTGCGGTGAAGGCACGCTGGATGGCAACGGTGCGCTGGGCGGCTGGTGGCAGGATCACAAGGCCCGCCGGGGCGCCGCATGGCGGCCGCGAACAGTTTTTCTGGCGCATTGCGCGCGCGTTACCCTTGCCGGGGTTCAGGTGCGCAACAGCCCAGCCTGGACCATCCACCCTTACTATTGCACCGACATCAACCTTTTGGATATTTACGTCTGGAACCCGGATGACAGCCCCAACACCGACGGCATTGACCCTGAGAGCTGTGTCAATGTGCGCATCATCGGCGCCCGGATCTCGGTGGGCGACGACTGTATTTCTATTAAGAGCGGTAAGCGCTATATGAGCTGCTACCACCCGCGCGAAAGCCGGGATATTCTGGTGCGCAACTGTCTTTTGGAACGGGGCCATGGAGCGGTGGTGGTGGGGAGCGAAATTTCCTGCGGGGTTAGCAATGTGGTGGTGGAGCAGTGCCTGATGCGCGGCACCGATCGCGGCCTGCGTGTCAAGACCCGCCGCGGCAGGGGACAAAGCAGTGTGATCGACCGCGTATTCTATCGGAATATCGTCATGGAAAATGTTTTGACGCCCTTTGTCATCAACATGTTTTACTTTTGCGATCCGGACGGTAAAAGCACTTATGTGGCAGAAAAGCGCGCGCTCCCCGCGGACGAACGAACGCCCCGGGTGGGAACGCTGACGGTGCAGGATATCACCTGTACCGGCGCACAGTATGCCGCCATGTTTTTTTATGGCCTGCCCGAGCAACCCATTGAGCTGGTGGAAATGAAAAATGTGACGGTATCCTTTGCACAGGAGGCGCAAAAAGGTTACCCGGCCATGATGGACGGCGTGGCGCCCATGTGCCGGGTGGGTATTTTTGCCGCCAACGTCGCCCGCATCCGATTAGAGGGCGTTCGGCTTGAAGGATATGAGGGGGCACCCGTTATTCAACTGGGCAAAACAACCCTTGAGGAGGTGCCTGTTCATGGATGAACAGCAGACAATGCAGCTGTTAAAAGATTATGTGGATGACCTGATGGCACATTCTGATGCGGAAAATCCCCTGTGGAATATCGAAAAAATCCGTGCGGGGACGCCGAACAGGTGGAATTATATTGACGGCTGCATGATCACCGCCGTTCTGGCGCTGTATACGTTGACGGGTGAGCGGCGTTATCTGGAATTTGCCGATGACTTTGTCGGGCATTTTGTTCGGGAGGACGGCAGCATTGATACCTACGATAAGGAAGAATATAACCTTGATCATATCAACCCGGGCAAGAACCTCTTTGCGCTTTACGATCTGACCGGCAAAGAAAAATACCGCCGGGCAATGGATACGATTTATGCCCAGATCACGGCGACGCCCCGGACAAAAGCGGGAAACTTCTGGCACAAGAAAATTTATCCCCATCAGGTCTGGCTGGATGGTCTTTATATGGCACAACCCTTTTATATGCAGTATGAGGATCGTTACAACGATAAAATCGGCTGTCTGGATAGTTTTTTGCAGTTTGATCTTGTCAAAAGGCATATGCGCGACCCGGCCACGGGGCTTTATTACCACGGCTATGACGAAAGCCGCGCGATGTATTGGGCAGACCCCGTGACCGGATGCAGTCCAAACTTTTGGCTGCGGGCACTGGGATGGTTTGTCATCGCGCTGGTGGATACACTGGCAGTCATGGATGAGCAGCTTTATTATGAGTACCGCGCGCTGCGCACCCAGCTTCAGGAGGTGCTTAACGCGATTCTCACCTATCAGGAGCCGGACGGCATGTTTTATCAGGTGATTGATAAGCCGCTGGAACCGGGCAACTACCCCGAAACCAGCGGTACCGCCATTTTGGCCTACGGTATTTTAAAAGCAACCCGATTGGGCTTTCTGCCTGAAAAATATGCAAAATTCGCTGAGAAAGCATTTTGGGGTACGGCGCACCGCTATCTCCGGGTTGGCGACGACGGGCGGCCGGTACTGGGCGGCATCTGCCTGGTAGCCGGGTTGGGCGGCCTGCAAAAGCGGGATGGCAGTCTGGCGTATTATTTCAGCGAGCCGGTCGTGGAAAACGAGGCCAAAGGCGTCGCGCCCATGATTTTGGCTTACACCGAAGTGCTTTACCGCCGAAAAACAACGTGAGAGGGGATTTGGCGCTATGTTGACCATTGCAACCCGCGTACATGACTACGGACGCCACACGCCGGAGATATTGTTTGAACGCATCGCGGAAGATGGCTTTGAAGGTGTTATGCTGGCTTTTCAGAAGGCGATTGCGGGCGTTTCGTCTTACGACGACGTGACACCAGGTCATATTGCCCGCGTGAAAAGCGCCTTGTGGAACAATGGTCTGGCCCTTGAGACGCTGGGTGTGTATATGGAACTTGGCCTGGCGGATGAAGCCGAGCGCCAAAAAGCTGTCTGCCAGTTTTTAACGGGCCTTCAGGTCGCAAGGGCGATGGGTCTTTCCCAAGTGGCCAGTGAAACGACGTCGCTGTTTAAGCAGCCGCAGGGCACCACTCCCGGGGACGCGTACCGCTGTCTGGTGCGCTCAATGGAAGAAGTTCTGCCCGCCGCCGAGACACTGGGGATTTCCATCTGTCTGGAGCCTGTCTATTACCATACGCTGAGCAGCGCCAAAATGGCCAAAAAGCTGCTGGATGACATGCAAAGCCCCAACCTTCAAATTACGCTGGACCCGGCCAACCTCTTGGATTTGCCCGATTTTGAAAACCAGTACGCCGTCTGGGATGAGGCGTTTGACCTTTTGGGCGAGGCGGTGCGGGCAGTTCATATGAAGGGGATTCGCTCCGTGAATGGCAAGCGGGAAAAGGCATCGCGCTTGTGTGATTCAGTGCTGGATTACCCCTCTCTTTTTAAGAAGATCAGGCAGTTGAATCGCCCGCTGCACATCATTCGGGAGGAGACAAACCCCTATACCGCTCGGGATGATGTCGCTTTTCTAAAAAGCCTGTGCTGACGCTTCGGGTGGGCTGCAAAGGAGATGCCCCCACCATCGCCCAGGCTTTGGCGAAGGTTCCATCGTCACAGCCGTTGACGCTGGTTCTGGCGGAGGGGGTGTATTGCGAAAAGATATTCTGTGAACGCCCGCTTCTGCGTCTGGTGGGCGCGGGGGAGGATAAGACAAGGATTCTCTGGCGGGACGGGGCTTTTGATCGCCACGCAGACGGGCGCAAAAACGGCACCTTTCGAAGCTACACCGCCTTTTTTGACGGTGACCTGCTAATGGTGGAAAACCTGACCATAGAAAACGGCGCTGGGGATGGGCGGCTGCGCGGGCAGGCGATTGCCGCCGCGGTCTATACCCGGTGCGCATGGTTTAAACAGGTGCAGCTTTTAGGCCACCAGGATACGCTGTTCATCGGCCCGCTGCCGGAAAAGGAACGGCTGCCCGATGGATTTCTTGGCCCCCGCCGGAACGCGCCTCGCGTCCCAACCCGGCAGTTGTATGAAAGCTGCCGGATATCCGGCGACGTAGATTTTATCTTTGGCGGTGGCGATGCGTTATTTTTGCAGTGCCGGCTGCACAAGGTGGGGGACCGTCCCGGTTACCTGGCGGCACCCAGTACGGCGCCGAATGGAGCGGGCTTTATTTTTGATCGCTGTGCGATCACATCAGATACGCCGCGGCAGTTATGCCTGGCACGCCCGTGGCGGCCAGGTGCGCGGGCTGTTTTTCTCGAATGCACCACCGGCGATGCCGTCGCACCGCAAAGATTTGACGCATGGCACTGTGCGCCCGGCTCCTTTGAATTTTTGACGTATCCCGTGCCGCAGAACGATGATGGCATATCACGCGCCCTTTTGCCTGAGGAGGCGCAGCGCTGGCATAATGTTGTACAACAATTAACCGATGCCGTTAAAACGCAATTTTCCGAAATACTTTAGCGCTGTGCCACTATTGCTATAGCTTAATACGGGTGTTCCAAGCGCGGCAGTTATTCTTAATATGCAGATCAAAATTGTCGGTGCAAATTCTCTTTACAGATAGCCCGGCCGGTTTGCGTTTTATTTTAATGCAGCAATCAACTTGAAAATTACGCCGCCTTTGGCGGCCGGCTTTCCGTGCTGCTGCGTTATTTTCCCTGCCGGGCATATCATCAAGACAAAGTGGCAATCAACCTCTGTCGGCATATCGCCGGCGGGGGTTGCTTTGTTATTTAACGCTTTTCCAAGCAGCGGCTATTCGTATAGTTGGGTTAACCTGAAAACCAGCCCACCCTTACGGCCTGTTTTTCGCGCTGCTGCGTTGTCCGCCTTGCAGCGCAAAAAATAATATCGCAATTCCGGGCCGTTTTTCAAGCTAATTAACGATAAAGCAGATAAATTAACCCGTGGTGCTATATGAAAACAAACTCCATCAAAATGACACTCTCAAAGTGTAATCACTACAAAACACAAAGAGAGAATGACATCAGATGGAGTTTGACAAAAGCAAGTATAGCACAAATAT
>JAEWLW010000010.1 GCA_023457355.1 Bacillota bacterium
ATACGCCGCCGAATGCATGGAGAAGCGCCTGGGCATCCCGCAGCTCAGCGCACCTGTCGACTACGAGTTCGCCAACATTGAGGCATGCTATCTGGCCCTAGGAAAGGCGCTTGGGGCGATTCCCGCCGAGCAGATATCGCTCGAAGCACCGCACTGCGAGGGTAGCGCACGACGAAACCCTGCGGACGTCATCATGACCCAAGCAAAAGACCGCGCGCGAAGCGCCATTAAGCGCGCACGCAAGCATTTGGGGGATCGCGCCGTCATAGTGGACTCGTCCGCCGCGATGCGTCCCTTCGCACTTGCAAAGGCCCTCATGGGTTACGGGTTCAACGTGTGCGCCGTGTTCGCCCTGCACGAAAAACCCGAAGACGCCGAGGCTCGCGACTGGGTGCTGGAAAACGCCCCGCACGTCAACGTCGTTCGCAGCGAGAGCTATGACGACATAATAGGGCTCGGACTTCCCCGCAACGCCGTTTGCGTCGGGTTCGACTGCGCCTACCTGCTGAAGGCGCCGCATTTCGTTGCGCTGCAAAAAGACGAGGGGCTTTTCGGCTATCAGGCCGTATGGCAGCTCATGAAACTCATGATGGACTCGCTTACGAGCACGGCGAAATGGGAGGGGTAGCCTTGTCTCGCCTGTCGCTTTTCCTACCCTCGTTCGCCGCCGACTACTCGGGCGTGTGCTCGTGCCTTTTCGATCTTGACTTCCTCGTGGTCATGAACGATGCGGCATGCTGCACGCGCAACTACGTCGACTACGACGAACCGCGCTGGTCGCGCGGGAAGGTAACCACCCTGTGCTCCCAACTGCGCACCCTTGACGTTGTCATGGGAGACGAAGCGGGAACCATCGCCAAAATTGTCGATGCGGCGCGCAGCACCTCGCCGCGCGGCATCGCCGTGCTCGGCAGCCCCGTTCCTGCCATTACCGGCATGGACACATCGGGCATGGCGAAAGAAGTCGAGGTCCTTACGGGCATTCCCTCGATCGGCTTTGCCACCACGGGCTTCGCAACCTACGAGCAGGGCATAGATCGCGCATGCCGCGGGCTGCTCAAGAAATTCTGCTCGTCGCCCGCAAACCGCCCCCGCGCGTGCCGCCCCGGCGAGCCTTGCGAGGGCGGCGGCCACGAGCAGCCCGCCTCGCCCGCCCCGAGGCCGCGCGTCAACGTTTTGGGAATCACCCCACTCGACTTCGGCACCGTTGGGACCGAGCACGACCTTACGAGTTGGCTTCAGAACGAAGGTTTTGAAGTCGGTGCTTGCTGGTGCATGGGTTTCTCGCTCGAAGACGTGAGGCAAACGCCCAAAGCAGACGTGAACCTCGTTGTTTCGGCGGGCGCGCTCAAAGCGGCCACCACCGCAGAAACGCTGTTCGGCACGCCGTTCGTGGTGGGGCTGCCGTGCGCCGGCAAGCAGGCGGCCTACGTGGCCGCAAGCCTCAGGCAGGCTGCCGCAAGCGGGTCTTCCGCTTATGCCCTGGTGGGAAGCGAGAGCGAAGGCGCGGGCGGCAATGCGGGTACGGACGGCAACGTGGGCGCGGGCCCCCAGAGGGCCAACGAGAGCGCGCTCATCGTAGGCGACTGGGTTTGCGCCAGCTCCCTGCGCTCGGCGCTTCACTTGGAGGGATGGCCCGGCAAGATCACCGTCGCGAGCCTTTTTGGGAAGCGCCCCGTGTTCGCGGGGGCGGAAGACGCAGCTATCGCATGCGAGCGGCAACTCGTCGACCTCGTGCGCAACGGCAACTTCTCCAGCATCATAGGCGACCCTTTGCTCGGGCGCATTCCCGGCGCGCGGGCGAGCAGGCACGTTCGCCTTGCGCATCCCGCGCTTTCGAGCAACCTCTTCGAGGCCGAGGTGCTGCGCTACCTAACCACCGACGTATCGAAACTGCTTTAACCGCACCGTTCAGGCAAAAGACAGGAGCATCCATGAAATTCGACATCGAAAACGCGCTTTCACGACCCGAGGCGCTTGAGGCCATTATCTCGCGTTGGACGCCTCAAAGGGAAACCGAGACCGTTCCCATTGAGCGCTCGCTCGGGCGCGTCCTTGCGCAAGACTGCCACGCTCAGCACAGCCTTCCCGTTCACCGCACGTCGGCAGTCGACGGCATTGCCGTTCGCTCGTCCGACTTCGAGGAAGGCGCTCCCAACACTGCCCTCTGGAAACGAGGGGAAGACTTCGCCCAGGCCGACACCGGCGACGACTTCCCCGACGAGTTCGACTCCGTCATAGCCATCGAGAACGTCACGCTCAACGAAAGCGGCGGCTTGACCCTTCCTGCAGCCTACGAGTTCAAGAAGGAGTCGGGCATCAAGCGCGCTGGGTCGTTCATGCAAGAGGGCGAGCTTCTGTCCCGCGCGGGAGACACCCTCACGCCGAAGCTCATGGCGATCCTCGCCGCTGGTGGCTGGAGCTCAGTTCCTGTGATCTGCAAGCCAAAAATCGCCTATATCCCCACGGGCAACGAGCTCGTCTCCGTGGGAACCGCCCCTTCGCGCGGGCAGAACATCCAAACGAACTCCGTGATGCTGCGCGCTTGCTTTGAGCAGCTCGGCGCCGAAATGATCGAGTTCGGCATTGTGCCCGACGTGCGCGAGCAGCTGGGAGCTGCCATAGACGAAGCCCTTTCGAAGGCCGACATCGTCATTGTCAACGGCGGCTCGTCGCGCGGGTCGGAAGACTACAACTCCGAGCTCCTCAAGGAGCGGGCGACGTATTTCTCACACGGCATCAAAGCCGTTCCCGGTAGGCCCATTGGCTTGGCCATCGTTAACGGTAAGCCGGCAATCAACGTACCCGGCCCCATGATTGCCGCCGCTCTTGCGCAAGACTGGCTTATATCTGGGCTGATCAGGGCTTTCTACGGCCAAACCGCCGCACCGCGCGTGAAACGGCCCGCTGTGCTCGACGCGCCACTGGGGGGTCGCCCCAGCTTCGAGCACCTTGCCCGGCTCGTCGCGCGCGAAATCGACGGCGTGCTTCACGCCGCTCCCGCGCCGAACGGCTGCACGCTCGCGCAAAACATCAGGGAAGTGAACGCCTTTGCGGCGGTTCCCGCAGGTGTCAAGCTCGAGGCGGGGCAAACCGTCGAAATAGAGCTGCTCGACACCGTCGATTGGGCGTAGCGGTGCGAGCTATTGCCGCACCGAAGCGCACGTCCGAATCGAAACCCGAAGCGCCCACGAAACGCAAACAATAAGGGGGCTTGCGCTTGTCGAACCTAGTCGCAAAGCCCCTTTCGCTGCACTATTGCCACGTGAAGCCGCACTACTGCCACTCGCCTTCGCTACCGCTCGCCCTCGGGTTTGATGTCCACGTGAACCGCGGCGATGCCGCCAGTGTAGTTCTTCCACGTCACCTCGGCGAAACCCGCCTGCTTCATTAAGTTGGCAAGGCCCTGCTGGTCGGGAAACGCCTTGATGGATTTCGCCAAGTACACGAACCCCGCCTTGTCGCCGGTGATAAGACCGCCCCAAAACGGAATGAGGTGCTTGAGGTAGAAGTTGTACAGCGCACGCCACGCGGCGTTCGGCGGCGTGGAGAACTCCAGGCACACCAGCGCACCGCCGGGCTTGAGCACGCGATACATCTCGAAAAGCGCGCGCGGGCGGTCAGGCATGTTGCGAATGCCATACGCCATGGTCGCGGCATCGTAGCTTTCGTCGGCGTACGGTATATCCTGCGCATCTACCACTTCGAACGCCACGGGCACGCCCGCACACGTCGCGTCGCCTACAGGCGTGCGCGGCTCGCTTGCCAGGTGTGCGCGCGCAACATCGAGCATCTCGGGAACAAGGTCGGTGCATTGAATGTGCGTCGGGTGGCTCGCGCGAAGCACCGCGAACGTCACATCACCCGTGCCACCAGCAATGTCTAGCACGTCGTCGGTTAGGCTAATAGGCGCCTGGCGCATCATGCCCGCAAGCCACAGCTTATAAGCGCCAAAGCTCGAAATGACGTTGAATCGCTCGTATTTCTTCGCAATAGACGAGAAAATATCCTTCACGCGCTCAGATGAAAGGGGTCAGCCACTTTTTTCGGGTCACGTAAAATTTCTTTCGCAAATTGACAGCTGAATACATCCAGGAAAAGAAAAGACATGGTCACCAGCCATCGGTATGATTCTTCGCGACCAAACAAAAGAAGACCGAGAAAGGCCAGGGCCATGTCCGAATCAATCGGATCGATAAACGAGGAGTCCTTGCGCGTCGACATCAAAGAGCTCCTCGCGCAAGAGGCCGACGAGCTCGTGAACGCCGAGCGCTACGAGCGCACCGCCGACCGCGAGGCCTACCGCTCGGGCCACTACAAGCGCAAGCTGGTCACGTCGGCGGGCGAGGTCGTGCTCGACGTGCCCAAACTGCGCGGCGCGACGTTCCAGACGGCCGTCATCGAGCGCTACCGCAGGCGCGAGACAAGCGTCGAGGAGGCCATCATCGAGATGTACCTCGCCGGCATCTCCACCAGGCGCATCGAGGACGTCAGCCAGATACTGTGGGGCGCGGGCGTGTCGGCGGGCACCGTCTCCAACCTCAACGACAAGGCGTTCGCCTCGGTCGAGGAACGGGGGAACCGGCCGCTCGAGGGCGAGTACCCCTACGTCTTCGTCGACGGCGTGTACCTCAAGCGCAGCTGGGGCGGCTCCTACGAGAACGTGTCCGTCATGGTCGCCAAGGCGTCAACGGGAACGGCGACCGCGAGGTCATCGGCTGCGCGGAGGGGTTCACCGAGTCGAAGGACTCGTGGAAGGAGTTCCTGCTGTGGCTGCGCGGGCGCGGCCTCGCGGGCGTGCGCATGGTCACCGGCGACAAGTCGCTCGGGATGCTCGGCGCCCTCGAGGAGGTGTTCCCGCAGGC
>JAEWLW010000011.1 GCA_023457355.1 Bacillota bacterium
GCAGCTATACTCCAAGTCGGTAAATGTCTGCTGTCTTTTCATGCTTTTGCACCGCCTATGTTTTAATAGCTTTATTTTACCATCTTTTCTTCTTGTGGGTAGTGCCGATTAAATCAGAGGTTCCCTATAATAGCGTTATATCGTTGCTTAACCTGAAAACCAGCCCATCTTTGCGGTCTGTTTTCCGCGCTGCCGCGTTGTCCTCCTTGACAGGCGGCAGCCCGCCTGAGCCGTTGCCCTTGCAGCGGGCGTAAAAAATAACCTCGTAATGCCGGGCTGTTTTCAGGTTGACCAGCGATACTGTTTCGCCTGCGAATCAATCTGCTTGGTTGGTGGCAGAACAGTATGGAGAGGGTGAGAAATTTGAAGCATGTGTTTATCTTAAACCCAATGGCGGGCAAAAAAGATTGCACACCGGCACTTAAAGCCGAGATAAAAGCACTTTTTTCGGGACGGGACGAAAATTTTGAAGTCGTTGTTACGCAATACCCCGGCCATGCCGAACAGATTGCGCGGCGCTGCGCCGCTGAAGGTGCCGAAACCACGCTGTATGCCTGCGGCGGCGACGGTACTATTGGCGAGGTGGCGCAGGCGTTGCCGGGCAACCCGCAGCTGATATTGGCGCCGGTACCGGCGGGCACGGGCAATGATTTTGTCCGCGGGCTCGAAAGCCTGCCCGGTGTCCGGCAGCGGTTTTCCTTATCGGCTTTAACAGGCGGACAAGTCGTGCCGCTCGATTTGCTGATGGCGGGGAACCGGGTGTCGCTGAACATCGCCTCGGTTGGGTTGGATGCCGCTATTGCACAACATATGGTCCGCTTTAAAAGGCTGCCGCTCATCAAAGGCGAAACAGCCTATAAGTTGTCGCTGTTATACTGTTTTTTTACATCCATGCGCTATCGCTACCAATTTGAAATCGACGGCGACCCTCAGCCCGAAGAAGACTGTATTTTTGCCGTCGCCGCCAACGGGCGCTATTATGGCGGCGGCTTTATGGCGGCGCCGCTGGCGGACTGCCAGGACGGGCTGATTGATTTTATCAGCATCCCCACCTTGCCCCGCCTGCGGCTTCTGCCGATGATCGGCAGCTACAAACGCGGGGAACATCTGCAAAAATACGATTTTATCCGGTTTGTCCGGTGCAGGCAGGTCCGCATTTTATCGGACAGGCCGGTGGCCTTAAACCGGGATGGAGAGATAACCCCGGCGCAGAATCCGGTCATCAAAATTCTGCCGGCCGCGGCAAGGCTGCTGCTCCCGGCCGGCAGCAGCGTAACGCTATGCGGCGGCTCATTGAATCTTTTAAGCGCGTCACTGCCTCCATTGGCGGAAGGCTGATGCCTGGCGCTCAATTCGGTGAACATCCCCCCATTATCAACACACGGCTTGACGGTTTTATCATGACTTGACGGCGAGATGCGTTATCCGTCATTGCAACAGCTTAAAAATTGAAGCGGTTTTGCCGCCTGTTTTGTGCTCACTGTTGTCGTCTTTACGAGGCATACCCGCGCAAAACCTGTTTCCGTTCTCAAGCTGTTTGAGCAGTCCATGGAAGTGATGCTTTCATGGACTTTTTAATGCAAAAATTTCTGCTGTAGAACGGTGGCGTAACATCGTTACGATATGATCAACGCAGAAATGGCTTTTGCATATTAAAAAAGCTGAAAATCACAAAAAAAGGCACATTTGTCCAGTAGCTGACATCGGAAAATATTTGTAAAATAGAATATAAACAAGGGCGATTGTTGATATTTTTTGGTGATTAATTCCCGAATTCGCTTTATCGTATGTAATGCTGTCCCTTTGATAAACAGCAGTTGTCGACGGGCGGTTACATAAAAAAATTTAGAGGAGGACTAAAATGAAACACATCATGTCTTTTGTTCTGGCACTCGCCATGGTAACGGTTATGTTTGCAGGCTGCGGCAGCACGCCTGCCTCTTCCGCTGCGGCCCCCGCGCCCAGTGAGGCGCCCGCAAGCGCCGCAGCACCCAGTGCACCCGCCCCCGCTGCTGAGATGAGCGAAATTGAAAAAATTATCGCGGAAGCCGAAACCCTTCCCATCGAGGAACTTTATAAAAAAGCCATTGCCGAATCCAATGGCAAGGTGCTTTACGGCATCGGCAACTCCAGCCGCGGCGCCACGGCCGGCACCAGCTTTGTGGAAGAGCTTAAGAAAATAGACCCTTCTTACACCGGCACCATCGAGTGGTCCCAGCCTAAGAACAACTCTATTTTCACGCTGATTAACGCCGACATCAACAGCGCCACCCACACCTATTCCATGACCCTGATTCAGGACGGCAACCAGATTCAGAGCAAGATGCTGGCAACCGGCAATCTGCTCAACTACATTCCCAAGGAGTGGAAAGAAGAGAACGGCACCAGCGAAGAAGAGAACGGCCACCCGCTGGCGCTGCAAACCCTCAACAAGGTCTTTATGTTCAATAACCTTGGAAGCACAACCTTTATGAACTGCTGGGATTTCGTCGGCGAGGGCTCGGCGCCGCTGTTCATGGGCGTCGATTCCGAGCCTGTGGGCAAGAACTTCCTTTACATGCTGACCAGCGACAAATATTCCACTTACCTCAAGGATGCCTATGAGGCACTGGACAGCGCCAAGCAAGCTTATTTTAAACCCGTTATCGACGAGGTTGCGGGCGATGTTGCGGCGCTTGGCCTCACCGCGCCCGACGCCAAATATGCGCTGGCATGGATCAAGCTCTGGTGCCAGCAGTACAACGAACAGACCGACGATGGCCCCATCTGCAATGAGCTTGTGACCACCTCGGCTGTTGGCGAATGCGGCCTGTTGGTTTATTCCAAGCTGCGCTCTGTTGAAGAGTCCGCCTCCGCTTCGGTTAACAACATCACTGTTGCGGCCTATCAGGACGGCTACAAGGGCATTGGCGGCTACGCCTATAAGCACTACCTCCAGGTTGTTAAGACCTCGCCGCTGCCCTGGACCGCCTGCGCATTCATCGCTTACATGACCACCACCAAGGACGGTTTCAATGCGTGGGGCAAGGATATGGGTGGTTACTCGTCCAACCCCACCATCAATCAGGACCACTCCAAGGACGGTTATGTCGACGGCAAGGATACGTTCCCGGCCAAGAACGACCGCGGCTATGACTGGTGGACCGGTGCGGACGGCGGCCAGCTTGTGGTTGAAAACCCGCAGTATTGCGCCCAAGTCGCCTTTAATATGAGCGATTGGATCGACGTTGTGGCGTTTGAGGGCAAATAAATTAGACTTCGTATACGTACGATTAAACTGTGAATTGCCGTAAAAGGGGTGTTTAGGACACCCCTTTTATGGCAAAGGAGAACATATGGAACGTGCAGTGTTAAAAAGGCCGTCAAAGTCGGCTATTGCCTTTACCAGGGCGCTCACCTACTTTTCAAAGCCGCAGAACCTTGTTTTATTGCTGCTTGGCATCACACTTTCGGTAACCACAATTGCACCCATTATCTCCATTCTGGCAGATACGGTCAAGGTGCATCCGGGGTCGGTCGATTCGGTCGCCACAGGGCTGACCAGCGGCTATACCCTTTTTAACTGGAAGGATCTTTTCACCGGTGCCCTGAGGAAAGCCAACCTCTGGAATCCGCTCAAAAACACCCTGCTGCTCTCGGCTTTCTCCTGCCTGGGCGCTATTTTTTACGGGGGTATTTTTGCTTATTTAGTGACCAGAACAAACCTGAAATTTAAAAAATACTTAAGTGCCATCTTCATTTTTCCGTACATCATGCCGCAGTGGACGCTGGCCGTCGTGTGGCAGAACGTGTTTAACAGCAACGAGATTACGGGCGCGTCAAACGGGCTGCTCGTCACACTGCTCAATATCAAGATGCCTCTTTGGTGGTGCAAGGGACTGTTCCCCTGCGTGGTGGTGCTTTCGATGCACTATGCCGCCTTTGCATATATCCTGATTGGCGGTATATTCCGCAACATGGACGCCAATCTTGAGGAAGCCGCGACGATTTTAAATACCCCAAAGCTCAAAACCTTCTTTCGCGTGACGCTGCCGATGGTTACCCCGGCTGTTATGTCCACGATACTTCTGGTGTTCGGCAGCGCGATGGGCAGTTACCCCGTGCCGCATTACCTGGGGCTGACCACTCTTTCGACCAAATATGTGAGCATGAACGTCAACCGCATCGGCGAGGCAAGCATTCTTGCCGTCATCATGATGCTGTTTGGCGTGGCGATACTTTTGGTGAACCAGGCCGGAACGAGCGGGCGCAAGAGCTACACCACCGTAACCGGTAAATCGGGACAAAGCAGTGAGATTGATCTGGGCAAGGTGGGCAAATACGCCGTCGCCATTCTCTTTGTCGTACTGACCATCATGACCAGCATTTTCCCGATCCTATCGTTTGCGACCGAGACTTTTTTGCCCAACCCGGGCGATTACAGCTTCTTGACGACGGGCGACTGGAGCAACCTGACCACCAAATGGTGGCTGACCGCCGAGAATGTCACCGAGAACGGCATGTACGGGCAGTACGGCATTCTGTATAACGCCACCATTAAAAACGCCTTTAAGGGCACGCTGGTTGTTGCCGCCTGCTGCGCACTGTTTGCGGGAACCATTGGCATGCTGGTCGGTTACAGTGTCAGTAAGAACCGCCGCAGCAAATGGGCGGGCTATGTCAACAGCATGGCATTCCTGCCGTATCTGCTGCCCTCTCTGGCGGTGGGCGTCTCGTTTTTCATTTTCGGCTCCAGTCTGGGTATCTATAATACCTATTTGCTGCTGATTCTGGCGGGCGTCGTGAAATATATTCCGTTTGCAAGCCGAAGTTCCTTAAACTCGATGTTGCAGCTCAGCGGAGAAATTGAGGAAGCGGCTATCATACAGAATATCCCGTGGCATAAGCGCATGACCCGAATCATTATCCCCATTCAGAAGGCATCCATCATCAGCGGTTATATGCTGCCGTTCATGACCTCGCTGCGTGAGCTGACGCTGTTTATGTTGCTCTGTTCGCAGAACAAAATTTTGACCACCTTACTCGATTATTTTGACGAAATGGGGCTCTACGCTTTCTCAAGCGGCATTAACCTTATTTTGATCGTCGTCATCATCATCTGTACCTTTGTTGTCAACAAGCTCACCGGCGCCAGCCTGGATAAGGGAATTGGAGGAAACTGATATGCCTGAAATTGTGCTGAGTAATATTACAAAGCGATGGGATAAATTTTATGCCGTCGACAACCTTAATCTTGTCATCAGGGATAATGCGTTTGTCACGCTGCTTGGGCCTTCGGGCTGCGGCAAGACAACCACCCTGCGCATGATTGCGGGCCTTGAAACCCCCACGAGCGGCAAAATCACCATCGGCGGGGTGACGGTGTTCGACAGTGAGCTGGGTATCAACGTGCCGCCAAACAAAAGACGCGTGGGCTTTCTGTTCCAGAACTATGCACTTTGGCCGAATATGACCGTCTACCAAAATATTTCCTTTGGCCTGAGCAATATCAAAGAGGAGATGCCCAGAATCGATTTTGAGTGCCGCAAGGCCGACGCGCTGATGCGGATTCTCAAAAAGGCGCCTGATGTCGTCAGAACCATCAACGAATGCAAGGATAAGCGCGGCAAAATCGACCCGGCCCGCGCGCTTGTCAAGCTGATTGACAGCTATGAAATATCAATGAGCACGGCCAAGGTGCTGCTTGGCTATAAGCTCAACGAAGCGCTCAACGCCGATGTTGTTGCCAAAGCGCACATCACCGAGCTGGAGAATCAGATCGTCAATGCACGGCGGAAGTACAGCGCCGAGGGGGTTGTTCTCAACCGTGACTTTGCGCTGACCCGCGACGGGCAGGTGTTAAAGCAGGTCCGGAAGCTGACCGACGAAGAAATTGACCTCATCGTGCGCCGGGTTTCGCGCATTGTTAAAATTGGCATGTTCATGGACCGGTACCCCAGCGAGCTTTCGGGCGGGCAGCAGCAGCGCGTCGCCA
Source organism: Bacillota bacterium (assembly GCA_023457355.1). Lineage (GTDB taxonomy): Bacteria > Bacillota > Clostridia > Oscillospirales > Ruminococcaceae > Yanshouia. The sequence goes on from JAEWLW010000011.1 coordinate 5,975, forward strand.
TCGCCCGCACGCTGGCGCCCGAACCGACTGTTCTTTTCATGGACGAACCGCTCTCAAACCTCGACGCCAAGCTCCGCCTGGAGATGCGCTCCGAGCTGCAAAGGCTACATATCGATACCGGCAGCACCTTTATCTATGTCACGCACGACCAGATGGAGGCGATGACCCTCGCCACCAGTATCTGCCTGATTGATAACGGTGTTTTGCAGCAGTATGATGCGCCGTTGGATGTCTATAACAAGCCGAACAATCTGTTTGTCGCCGATTTTGTCGGCAATCCCGCCATCAATTTTATCGAAGCAAAGGGCAGCCAGCAAAGCGACGGCTCCATTTCAATGACATTCTTTGACGGCCTTGCAGCGTCCTTTATACCGTCCCAAGAGCTCGACCTTGAAAAATGGTACCGGGATGTTGCACAGCAGGAAAACGAACGGCTTGAGGCTGAGCAAAAAAATCTGGGGAACAAAAAGAATGTTGAAAAAGGGAACAAAGATACGGCTTTTAAGTATCATATTGCGCGGATGAGCGAAACGGAGACGCTCGAGGATGCGTATATCGCTTCCAATGACGATTTTGTAATCGGCATTCGGCCGGAGTTTCTCCATTTGAGTGACAACGGTGCCCTTGAGGGCGAAATATACAGCGCCATGCCCACCGGCATGGAAACCACCGTCAAAATCAGGATGGGTGAATATCTGCTGACCGGCGTGGTGTTCGGCGGCGTGCTTTATCAGATTGGGCAAAAGGTCAGGCTGGGTTTTGGCGGCAACGCAATTGCGCTGTTCAGCCGCAAAAACGGCAGGCGCATCGCCTCGGGCGAACTCAAAATAAAATAGTAAAATGACAGGACTGCCGCTGGGATTCTGTGGCAGTCCTGCCTGTCTCGGCACCTGAATTTTGCGGCCTGTGCATTCGCGTTGACGATGCTATGTCCGGTAAGCTGACTGATAATGCGTGGCGTCATTCTTCGGATTGACCAAAATGTCTAACATGCTTTTGAGAATTTAGTTGCAAATGATCAACGCGGAACGCTTCTGCTTTATTTTAAATTGTGCTAAAATTACAGTATCAGGGCGCTTCTTAAAAAGCCGGAAACGACGACGGGGAATTCGCTGAGAGCACGTCAGAATAAGTGTACGGCGCCGGAATACCACCGGGTTCCGGCTATTTGGTACAGCGTTGCGCTTTTTCAGCAGAAGCCCTCAAAGTACGATTTTTTAGAATGTCTCTTAAGCAAGCCTTGGTTCGTTTAAACCGTTGTTGACGCTTTCAAGGAGTATGCGATGCAAACCAAAATATTGGCCTTCATTGTCGCGGCAACGGTGCTGCTTGGCGGCTGCGGTTCAAAAAGCGCAATATCCTATTCGTTTTCGCCGGATGAGGACGCGCGCCTTGTCGTTTACACTTCCCACAAGCCCGAAATTTATGGCCCCATTATCAAGGAGTTTGAAGAGCGCACCGGCATATGGGTGGAGGTGGTGGACGGCGGCACCAGTGAAATACTCGAACGCATTGAAATGGAAAAGGAGGCGCCGACCGCCGACATCATGTTTGGCGGCGGAATCGAAAGCCTGATGGCCTGTTCCGACTGCTTTGAGCCTTACATATGCAGCCAGCTGCCGCAGATTAAAGCCGCGCTGATCCCTGAAAATAATCTTTGGACGCCTTTTTCGGTTATCCCCATCGTGATTATTTATAACAAAAAGCTGGTGACGCCAAATGAAATATCGGGCTGGCGCGACCTTTTACAACCGCAATGGCGGGGCAAAATTGCCTTTGCAGACCCCAATACCTCCGGCTCCAGCTACACGGCCATTATGACGATTATTCAATGCCTGGGAAAGGATGACCCGACCATTGCCCAGCGCTTTGCCGACAATCTTGAAAACAAGCTGCTGCCGCAATCGGGCGATATCATTGAATCGGTCGAGAACGGCAGTATGTACCTTGGGGTGACGCTCGAAGAAATTGCATTGAAGCGCATGGCGGACGGCGCCGACATTGGCATTGTTTATCCGGAGGAAGGCACCAGCGCCGTACCCGACGCGGGGGCCATTGTAAAAAATGCGGCACACAGGGAGAATGCCAGACGTTTTTTGGACTTTGCCAGCAGCCGCGCGGTTCAGCAGATGATAGCGGACAAACATTTTCGCCGTTCGGCTCGCACCGATGTTGAAACGCAGCGCGACATGCTTGCCGAGAGCAAAATCAAAATCATCGATTATGACATTACGTGGGCGAGCGAACAGAAAAAGGAATTCGGCCAAAGGTGGTTCGCGCTTTTTAAGGAGGCGCCAAAATGAAAAGATTCCTCAATGCCTCCTTTCGGACAAAGTTATTGTACGGATTTTTGTTCATTGGCATTTTGCCGTTATTTGCATGCACCTTTTTAATGCTGGTGGTCTTTAAAATTGCTCTGATCAGTGACGCGCAGGAGTCGGCTGCCTTGCAGATAGCGGCCATAACCGAGGATGCCGACAGATTGTTTTCCGACTGCGAGCAGGTCATGACCAAGCTGGGAGAAAATTCGCTGATTAAAAGCGTGCTGGAAGATAATGCGGCCATATCTTCTCAGGATATTTACGGGGCGCTGTATACCGTTTGTGCCCAGTTGCGCAGTGACGCCGATTTTTCGGTTTACGGCCCCGACGGAACGCGGTTGTATTCCACGGCCATGGGTTCTGTCAGCGCGCTTTTGCCCACCGACTGGGGGATTCTCTATGCTGCCGGTGCGCAGCGCGATGCCGTTTATCGCAGCGTCTATGCCGAAAGCCAAAACAGCAGCCAGGAGCGCTTGCGTTCGGCGCTTGCCGTTCGGTCGGATGACGCTATACTGGGCTACGTCGTCATGTCGATGCGCCGGCAGAATTTTGAGCGGCTGTTTAACGGCAAATATGGCCAGACAGGGCATATTATCCTGCTGGATAGTCTTTGGCAGCCTGTCTACAGCTCACAAAGCGCGCTGGGCGATCAGCTGGTGCCGCTTCTGCGTCAGCAGGTCTTACAGGGAATGCCGCTTTCAGATGCCAGCAATGATTATATCTACCAGGTTAAACAAAACAGCCGGTCGGGCTTTTTTATTGTGTTGCAGCAGCTCAAGCCGCTGGTGGGCAAAACACTGAACAGTCTGTTTTTTATTGCCGGTGTTATGATGCTGCTGTCCATTTTTATGTGCATCGCCTTTGCCTCGCATATGAGCGACCAGTTTTTTATGCCGGTTAAAGCGCTTAACGACGCGATGTCGGCGGTTGAAAACGGCAACCTGGATGTTCGCATTCAAAACGACCGTACCGATGAGCTCGGCCAGCTGGCGGGCCGGTTTAACCACATGGTCCGGCGGCTTAAACGACACCTTGAAGAGTCGCTGGACCGCCAAAAGCAGCTCAACGATGCCCGGATCAGGATGATGCAGGCGCAGTTGAATCCGCATTTTTTATACAATACGCTTGATACCATCAAGTGGATGGGGAAAATTAACGCGATTCCTGAAATTGCGACGATTGCGGCCGATTTGGCCGATGTGCTGCGTCAAAGCATTTCCGGCAGGGAGTATGTGACCCTCCGTGAAGAGCTCCATCTGCTTGAGCGGTACGTTGAGATTCAAAAGATCCGGTTCAAAGATAAGTTCGAATTCGGAATTCGCGTCAGCGATAATTTGGGGGATTGCCGAATTCCAAAACTCCTGCTTCAGCCGCTTGTGGAAAACGCCATTATTCACGGCTTTGAGGACTGTTTGGGCGGACACATTCTGGTGGAAGCGCAGCGCATCGTTTCAGACCTGGTTATTAGCGTGACAGATGACGGCTGCGGTATGTCGGAAGAGAGCATTGCGCGTTTTCTCTCGCGCGAAGCGCCTGCAAAAAGTCATCTCGGACTTTATAATATTGATGCGATACTCCGAATGAACTACGGGGAAGACCGTGGGCTGAAATTTGTGCAGATGGGCAATAAGTGCACCTGTATACGCGTGAGCATTCCAATTGAGTGAAGGGAGGCGGCCTATGCAGAAGATCGTCGTTGTTGAAGATGAGGAACTGGTCCGGCGCGGCATCGTGCTTGCCGTCGATTGGGCCGCACTGGATTGCGTCATCGTCGGGGAGGCCGCCAACGGCGAGGAGGGCATCCGTGAGATTGAACGCTTTGACCCGGACATTATTATCACCGATATCAAAATGCCCAAAATGGACGGCATTGAAATGGTGCGCCTGCTGCGTGCGCGGGGGAATACGGCGTATGTCATCATTCTGACGGCCTACGGCAGCTTCGCTTATGCACAGTCCGCCATAAAGCTGGGCGCCGCGGATTATCTCTTAAAGCCGTTCCACGACGGGGATTTGGAACAGGCGATTAAAAGAATTGCCTCGTTCAGGCGGGGTGATGCGGTGGAATATGAGCCTGCCAGCTGCCTGCGCAAGGTGTCGGAGACGGCAAAGAGCAAATATGTGATGCAGGTGCTCAGCTTTATAGCGCACAACTACGGGGACCCTGAAATCAGCGCGGGCAGTATCGCGGCGTCGCTGAACATCAGCTACAGCCACCTCAACCATATTTTTAAAAAAGAAACAGCCTATACCGTTTCTTCCTATATCACGAATTATCGCATCCATGCCGCCATGCAGATGCTGCGCGACTGCCGGAACAGGGTTTATGAGGTGACCGAAAAGGTGGGTTATAAAGATATCGCCTATTTTAGCAGCACCTTTAAAAAGGCGGTTGGGATGACACCCTCGGAATATCAGCGCCATTGCCAGTGAAGCCTGTGCGCAAATGCGCTGTTTTTAGGCCTGTCCTTTGGCACGCAACAAAAACGGAACCGGAACAAAGCCCCACAAGCTTTTCCGGTTCCATTATGTTGTCGATTATTTATTCGCGCCTGTGGTGCTTATGTATTGCCTATGGCTTAAAACGGCGTCAAGCGTTTGCTTTAGCCGTTCGACGTCCCCATCGGCAAAGCAATAACCTGCCATGCCGCAGCTTTTGGCGCCTTCGATATTCGCCTGCACATCATCAATAAAAAAGCACTCTTCAGGTTTGAGCGCATATTTTCGAAACAGTTTTTCGTATATTTCCCGGTCAGGCTTGCCGCACTTCTCCTCCGCAGAAAAAATAGCGCCGTCAAAAAGCGTGATGCCCGGAATAATATGCTTAAAATCATGGATGCGCGTACTGGTGTTTGAAAGCAGATAAAGGCCGCAGCCGCTGTCCTTTATCATTTTTACAAGCTGCTCCATGCCCTTTTTGGGCGTCAGGGTATATTCATGCCAGTGTAAAAGGCATTGCGCCGCAGCCTCTTTTTGCGCTTGTGTTTTAAGCCGTTCCTGCGCCGCCCTGAGAAGCGCTTCTTCGGAAATAGCACCCCTGTCCACCAAAACCCACTCGTGGCTGTCAAACAGCGCTTCGGCAACCGCCACCGCATCCGGCTCATTCTCGGTAAAATGCCGGCAGGCATTCATCGGTGCAAATTCAATGAGCACCATTCCCATATCAAAGACGATATTTCTAATCAATGCAATTCCCCCTTGTCAGGTATTATTATACGGCATTTTGAGAATTTATGGAATGCCACTGGAAATATTTTTCCTGTTAAAAAAGCCTGTATTAACAAAAATAAGGCGTTTGCAGCACGTTGTTTATTGATGCGTTACCAAGTAACACCGGCTTCGACCTTTTTCGCCGCTTATAAATCACTTTGCAGCGCCTTTGCGCCAAATAAAGAGGGGGTGCGATTTTAATGGCCATTTATTCCTGTATTTGAATTGACAGAAAGAAATGAGCGATATATACTAAAAATAGTTTAAAATATAAGAATTTTGATCACAGAATTGTTTGATATAAATAGTGTTTTTGAAAACAAATGCACTCTGGCGAAATATCTTATAGCGGATAATACGGTTGCGCCGCCATTTTGGACAACCTGCAAATATTGCCGTATATGGGGTGGGAGCAGCATAGGTCCTGCCCTTTTGATATTTTATAATTTGATGTAGCGCACGTTTTTGCCAGGTTATCCTTTGTTTGTTAAATTCGGTCCATCGAGAACGGACTTTACGAGGAGATGCCATTCATGGTGACGGTTGAAAAGTTACTGAGTAAAAAAGAAAAGCTTGCGGTTATAGGATTGGGTTACGTCGGCTTGCCGCTCGCGGTGGCCTTCGCGCAAAGAATTCAAGTGATTGGTTTTGACATTAACACGGAAAAGATTCAGCATTACCGCAGCGGCATCGACCCCACAAACGAGGTGGGCACACAAGCGCTTAAACAAACGACGGTTGATTTTACCGACGATGAAACCCGCTTGCAGCAAGCCGGCTTTTTGATTATCGCGGTGCCTACCCCCGTTGACCGGAATAATGTGCCCGACCTGTCCCCGCTGATATGTGCGAGCCGCGTTGTCGGAAGAAATTTGCGCAAAGGCGCCGTGGTGATGTTTGAATCGACGGTGTACCCCGGCACGACCGAAGATGTCTGCGTCCCAATTTTAGAGGCGTCCTCCGGGCTTTGCTGCGGCTCGGATTTTTATGTGGGCTATTCGCCTGAACGGGTCAACCCCGGTGACCGTGTTCACCGGTTGGATAGCATCCCCAAAATTGTGTCGGGTATCGATGCCGCAACGGCGGCGCGGGCCGCCGACGTTTACAAGCTTGTTATAAATGCGGGGATACATATTGTCAGCAGCATAAAGGTGGCCGAAACCGCCAAGCTTGCGGAAAATGCCCAGCGCGATGTGAACATCGCCTTTATGAACGAGCTGGCTATCACATTGGACCGCATGAACATTCGCACAACGGAGGTTTTGGGCGCCATGAATACCAAGTGGAACGCGCTTGGGTTTCGGCCCGGCTTGGTTGGGGGCCACTGCATCAGCGTGGACCCTTATTACCTGATCCAAAAGGCGCAGGAGGTTCACGGCCGGTCCCAGCTGGCGCAGATCAGCCGCAAGACGAACAGCAAAATGGGCTATTACACAGCGGATGTGGTTATTCGGCAATTGATTAAGGCCGGGCATTTGGTAAAAGGTGCAAACGTATATATTATGGGAATCTCCTATAAAGAGGATTGCCCCGACCTGCGCAATACCATGGTGCCCGACATTGTGGTCAGGCTGGAGGAATACGGTGTAAAAGTATTTGTAGCGGATCCTGTCGTGGACAGGGATGAGGTTTTTCACAGTTTCGGCATCCGGCTGGTGGATGCGGCAGAGATTCGCGACGCGGATTGCGTTGTGTTTGCCGTCGCCCATCAGGCGTTTAAGGCGCTTTCGGCCCAGACGCTGGCAGGTATGTACACACAACGGCCTGGAATTCCCAGGGTGCTCATGGACATTAACAGTATTTTTCCCGAAGAGATGCTCAGGGAAAAAGATTTCCTTTACTGGAGCCTGTAAACGCAAAGAGGGGGGATATGCTTGAAGCTTAAAGAAACCATGCTACGCGGCTGCGCGTTGATGCTTGGTCTGGCCATGGTGCTGGCGGGCTGCGGCATTTGGAGCAAAGAAGTAGCCCCCGTCTCGGTGGATGTAAAATATGATGCGGACGAGGCTGTGGAACAGTCCCTGAGCCGTCTTTCGGAGCAGCCCGCAGAAAAGGCTGCCCTTCTTTCCGGCGTGGAAGCGGTGGATAAAGTGATTGCTCTGACGTTTGATGGGCTCCCATCCCCCGATGCCATGGAGAGGGTGCTGGCGCTGCTGGAGCGCTATCAAACAAAGGCCGCCTTTTTTATGACCGGCATGGAGGCGGCGGAAGGCGAGGATGCCGTTCAAAAAATTGCGGGCAAAGGGCATTTGATGGGTTGCGGCACACTGTACGGCCTGACGCATATGGAAGAAAAAAGCGCACAGGAGCTTGTCTCCGACTTTGCGCACGCACGCGTCATTTTCAGCGATATTTTAGGTGAAGCGCCGGATCTGCTTAAATGCCGTTCCACCGTTTATGACGACAAAGTATTGTCCGCAGCGTCAGCCGCGGGGTTTCAATATGTTATCCAAAGCAACAAGTACATCAGCTATCAGAGCTTTAAAGACTATGAAACCGCTTTGGGGTATGTATCCCGACTGGAACGCGGCAGTATTCTGACCATAAGACTGTCCGGTGTGCTTGACGCGGATGAATATGGCGGTACAAAGGATGCCTATATGCCCGGGGAACGCCAGGCGGGCCTTGATGATGGCGGTCTGACGGCCAGCGACGTGGAAAAACGGCTGCTGCAGGCGGTGGAATGGATTCTTAAAGCTGCCGGAGAATCGGGATATCAGATTGTTTTGCCGACGTCTTTGCAGCAGGCGCATTCTTTCGCGCTGGACCGGGAGGCGCGGCAATTAGAATATACACAGTACCGTCAGCAAAATCAGGGCCGTTTGGCAAACCGGATAGACATGGTTTATACAACCGAGCGGGCGGCGGCGCTGACCTTTTACGGCATCGAAAACCAGGAGACGCTCGACAGCGTTCTGGAGATGCTGGCATGGCTGGGGGCGCATGGCACCTTTTATGTTTCCGAAGCGGACATCAACGAGCGCGCCGGTGCAATCCAAAAAATATTGGATGCTGGTCACGAGGTCGGCGCGGCCATACTGCCCAAAAAAGGGCTGGATTACACCACAGTTTGCGAACAGCTTTATCTGGTGCAAAGCCTGATGAAGTATCGCTTCAATGTCGATGTCACGCTTGCCAGTCAGGTTTACGACAATGTGCCTTCCGAGGTGCGTGAGGCCGTTTCGGCCATGGGGCTGCGGCTTGTGGGGTATTCGACGGTTGTGGATACCAGCGGCAACAGGGGCGGTGCCCAAACTGTTATCGAGACACTGTTCAGAAGCGCCAACTATACGATCTGCCGGGGGCAAATCCTCTATTTCCGAATGGATTATGCCAATCAGGAAGGCAACATCGCCGCGCAGACGCTGCAGTTGCTTTACACCAATATTTTGAAAAATACCGCCAATTTTACCAACGGCGCTGTCTATGCCATGACAGGCGTATCGCGCCTTTTGGGCGGCGCAGGCACCTACCTTTATCCGGTGCCGGATTCCAAACTTCTGCCCCAAGTGAAAAATAAAATTTTTGCCGGCCATTTTCAAAACAGATCCGTGCTGATGCAGTCGCAGTATATTCACGCCCGTTATATCGGAAACCCCGACGTGGCATCGACCGATCAACTCCCCGGCTTTGCCAAAAAAGAGCTTACCGGTTTGGATATGACCGGAAAAATAGATACGAAAGGCGCCAACGTCGTCTTTCTGACTTTTGACGATTGGGGTACCGACCGGTCGATCAACCGGATTTTAGATGTGCTGCAAAAGCACAATGTAAAGGCTACATTTTTTATTCGCACCGGCTATGTTGCTGAAAACCCCAATCTTTTACGTGCCATCGGTGCGCAGGGCCACGAAATTGCCAGCCACACCGACGGCCATCTGCCGCTTTCCAATTACGTTGCGGATAACAGGTTCGATTCCCTTACCGCCGAAGAAGCAAAGGTGCTTGAGCAGGATATCATCGGCTCTTACCGGACGTTGCAAAGCGTCGTGGGCGATATGAAAAACGAGAAGGGCGCCCCCGTGCTGACGACGCTGTTCCGGCCGCCGACGCTGGCCGTGAGCAAAAAAGGGCTGGAGGTCGTATTCGACAGCGGCTATACCTACAGCGTCAGCGGCGATTTCAGCACAAGCGATTATATGGCCCGCAGCGCAGATCAGCTTTACAAGGTGCTCACCGCCGGCACGTTGCTCGACTGGGAGGAGACACCCAGAAAAATTTCGGCCGGGAGCATTGTGGTTATGCACATGTCTGACACGGCTCAGTTCACACCGGAGGCGTTGGATAAATTCCTTTATTGGAATGAGGCACAACCCGCGGCTGGCCGGTTCAGCTTTGCAAGACTCAGCGATTATCTTTAACCAGTCAATACGAGAACCTGAAAGGTGTCATTAAAGGGGGTGCAGTATGCAGACGAAAGTAGCTTTTAGAAAAGTTAAAAATAAAAGGGAGCGTTCGGATATTCTGCTCAACCCCAGACAGGACCGCCGATTGTTAGCCAATGTGCCGGATGAAACGGGGGAACGAAATAACCCCGACCGGCGAAGCCGCAACCGCGCCGGGAGCGCCAGCTATGAAGAGTTTGTTTCAAAAAACAAAGCCGGTGTCCGGTACCGGGCCGATATTCCGGTGCGTGTCAACTGTCGGCTGTCATACGGACGTAAAAAATCGTTTAAAGTGCAGGGGTTGGATATTTCCTCCACCGGTATGCTGCTTCAGCTTTCGGGCGAGTCGCAGCTTAGTACATTGTGCCAGGCGGAGGTTATCGGGCTGAAATTCCGTATCCCGGCGGGCATGATGCCCGAAGGCTATGAGATGCGGGTGGCTATCGGCGCAAAGATCATCCGGGCATTCACCGACGATGACGGTGTGTTTTACTGTGGTATTGAGTTTTTGGATGACCTGAGCCAATATGCGGTTGAGCACAAGCATAAACATACGCTTGCTGTTTCCAGCCTGTTCTTGTTTTTTATTGTGGGGTTTATCATTCTAATGCGCGCTGAGAGCGTCCTTTATTTCAAATTTAACAGGGTGCTTTATTTTTACAGTATTATGACGGCGGTGTTTTTGCTCAGTCGATATCTATTCGGCAGTTTTTATCGACCGGTACCCGTCAACATGGACTTTACACCCGGCGTAACCATCATCATTCCATGCTTCAATGAAGAGGAGTGGATACAAAGAACGATTGTCAGCTGTGTCAATCAGGATTATCCCATTGATAAGCTGGAAGTGATTATTGTCGACGACTGCTCCACTGACAATTCAGTTGAACAGATAAAGGATATTATAGACAGACTCTACGCCGAAGGAGAGCGCTTTAAAACCAGAGAGCGGATCCAATACATTGTGCAGCCGAAGAACCTGGGCAAAAGGCATGCGCTGGCACAAGGCGTTCTGGTGGCTAAACATGAACTGGTGGTGTTTGTGGATTCCGACAGCTTTTTGGATCCTTACGCCATCCGAAACCTTGTCATGCCCTTTCAGAACCCCAAAGTGGGCGGCGTTTCAGGGCGGACCGATGTCGCAAACACCTTTACAAACGCACTGACCAAGATGCAGGCGGTGCGCTACTACATAGCCTTTCGTATCATGAAAGCAGCCGAATCGGTTTTTGATATTGTAACCTGCCTTTCAGGACCGCTTTCCTGTTACCGCAAAGAGTTTATGCTGGCCTATATGGACGACTGGCTCAACCAGAAGTTTCTCGGCAGAAAGGCAACCTTTGGCGATGACCGCAGCCTGACCAACTTTATTTTAAAAGATTACCGCACTTCTTATCAGGATACAGCCATATGTGCGACTGTTGTGCCCAATCGGTACAGTGTTTTTCTCAGGCAGCAGATGCGCTGGAAACGGTCCTGGCTGCGCGAATCCATCATAGCCGGTAAATTCATGTGGAAAAAGGAGCCTTTTGGCGCGCTGCTTTTCTACATCGGCCTGCTTGTCCCTGTGGCCGCCCCCGCTGTTGTGGTTTACAACATGCTGTATGTGCCGATTGTGCACAGGGTTTTCCCGACGACCTTTTTAATCGGCATGCTCATGATGGCGCTCTTGATGAGCATTGTCCAGCTGTTTTTGAAAAAGAGCTCCACCTGGATTTTCGGCATGTTGTTCTGCATCTTTTATGAGGCGGTTTTATTGTGGCAGATGCCGGTTGCGTGGTTTACTTTCTGGAAATCGAACTGGGGCACCCGGCAGACGCCGGCGGATGCTGTCAAATCGAAGCGCAAACGTAAGCGTCATCCGGACGCCGTAACGGCGGCAGCAGAAGAACATGAGCTTGAGGATGAAGAGAGCGAGAAAGCGCAAAAATTATTTGCAAAAAAAGAGCGGCGCAAAAAACTGAGAGTGGTTTTGCAGGGGGGTGCCCTGCTTTTGGCCATCTATTTTGTCTTATCAATATTGCTGACCACTTCCCGCTATGAGCCTTATCCGGCCTTGGCGGCCGATGCGCCGGATAACGGCTTTATCGCTGTTTCCTATTTCGGGGTTGACCGCAACGGGACAAATAAGCTGCTGAGCACCGAGCAGCTCGACAGGCAGCTAAAAGCGCTGAAGGAATCGGGCTATGTCACCGTCACCCAGCAGGATATCCGGGACTATTATGCGGGCGAAAAAGCACTGCCGGAAAAGGCGCTGCTTTTGATGTTTGAGGATGGCCGCCGGGATACCGCCATTTTCGCCGAAAAGATCATGGAAAAGTATAATGACATTGCCACCGCCTTTTCCTACGCGGATAATTTAGATAAAAACGACCCCAAATTCCTCAATCCAAAGGATTTAAAAAAGCTGGTTGACAGTTCCTACTGGGAGCTGGGCACCAACGGCTACCGGTTGCAGTTCATCAACGTGTATGATCGCTACGACCACTATCTGGGCGAACTAAGTTCGCTTGAATTTGCCATGGTGGCCCCTTATATCAACCGAAAATATGATCATTATCTGATGGATTTTATCCGTGACGAATATGGCATTCCCAAAGAAGGCAGTCAGGATTTGACCGACCGTATCAGCCTCGATTATGAGCTGATGAAAGAGGCTTATGAGACGCAGCTGGGTTCAATGCCCGCGTTTTATGCGCTGATGCATGCCAATACGGGGCAGTTCGGAACCAGTGATATGGCCAGCCGCATCAATGCTGAAAATATTTACCGGCTGTTTGCCATGAACGTCAACCGGGAAGGCCTTGCCCTTAACGACCGCAATAATGCCATCTATGATATAACCCGCCTGCAACCCCAGCCCCACTGGTCCACCAACCATTTGCTCATGCGCCTTTGGGACGATACGCAGCAGGACATGGCTTTTGTAACAGGGGATGAAGAACGGGCGAAGCTGTGGCGTATGCTGGATGGTAAAACGGAATTTACCAGCAATAATATTGTTATAACATCGCTGCCCGGCGGCTTGGGGCGCGTGATGTATAACGGCGCCAGAAGCTATAAAAACGTCACAGTGACGGCACAGCTTCTCGGCAATGCGCTGGGCTCGCAGGCAGTGCTGTTGCGGGCTGACCCAACGCTTGAAAATTATATCAGCGTCGCCATACGTGATAAGAACCTTGTTGTTTCGCAGGTGCGCAACGGAGAACGCGAGGCGCTCTATTCTGAGCGGCTGGATATTATAAACGGGGACCCGCGCACCTCTGTATCCGAAGACCGGAAGCAGACGGAAATCGGCCGACTGGAAATGCAGCTTAAATATGCGCCCAGTGTTGAAAAGGCCGCGGAAATCGCCGAGCAGCTACAGCGGGCGCAACTGGACGCAACCCGGTCGGTGGAAGAGGGTGCGGAGGAATTCAGGCCGAATATCGACCTTAATGAGTTGCAGAATAAAACACTGACGATAACGCTTAACAGAGATGACCTTTCGGTAACGATTGACGGTGTTGAAGCCGTGACCGCACTGCAGGTCAGGAGCAGCCCGGCCGGTGCGGTGGCGCTGGAGTCCTGTTCCAGCCTGCAAAACTATAGCCAGCGGAATTTAACCGACGATGTGTACGACGGCATATTCCGGGATGTGGTGATAACGGAGCAGGACAGGGGCGGAGAAATTATTTTTGATGGACGGCTTAAGGCGATCGAAAAAGTGATTGATAAAACTAAAACGGCATGGAACCGCCTGGTTAATTGGTTTATCAAGACGCTTTGATTCAACGGCCTTGGCAAGAATGGTGGAAGGAAAATAAAATGCGGAGAACATGCATACTGTTGGCCTTATTTGTGACGGTGCAGCTGCTTTCGGGCTGTGCGTTTCCGCCGCGCGCGGGCAGCACCGCGCCAGCGCCCCTGCCTGAAACGGAAAAGGTTTCGGCATGGGTGGCTTACTGGGGTGCGGAAGATGCGATGGCAGCGATAGCGGACCTTGGCGCTCAACTGGAGAGCCTTGAATATTTTGGCGCTTATTTTGACGCACAGAACCGACTGTTCATTCCGGATGAGATTATTGCGTTGAGGGAGCAGGTTCAACAGGTTTATGGCGATACCGCATCGTGGCCGGGCTATCTGACTGTTGTAAACGATAAGCTTTTGCCGGAGGGCTCCTCCCTGAAGGATACCGCGCTGCTGTATACGCTTTTGGCGACGCCGGATGCCCGCAAGGCCCATATTCAGGATATTCTTGCGCTGGCGGAAGGCGGCGGCTATGAAGGCGTTGAAATTGACTATGAAGCCATTCGCAAGGATATGGTTCTTTGGCAGTACTTTATCGACTTTATCAGCGCGCTTTCAGCCGAAGCGACGCAGCGCGGGCTTTTATTGCGGGTGGTTTTAGAGCCTGGAATTCCTTATGAAACGCTTTCTTTTCCGCACGGACCGGAATATGTCATTATGTGCTACAACCTGCATGGCCCGGGCAGTGAGCCGGGGCCGAAGGCGGACGACGCTTTTTTATTGGATTTGATCAAGAAAACCGCCAATGTGCCCGGAAGGCGCATTTTTGCCATCGCGACAGGCGGATTTGACTGGGCGGGTGAAACGGTAACGGCGCTTTCGCAAAAGGATGCGCATGCACTGGCGCGGCAGGAAAACGTCAGGCAGCAGCGGGATGCGGGCAGTCAGGCCCTCCTCTTTTCTTATAGCCGTGACCAAGTGGCACATCAGGTATGGTATGCCGATTCCATCACATTGGAACACTGGGCAAACCTGATTAAGAGCGCCGGTGATTTTGGCATTTCTATTTGGCGGTTGTGCTATTAGCGGATTGGCATGATGAATTTTTGAAAAAAGAGAAGCGTACCCAAACAGCAGATAAGATAAAAACCTCCGGCTCGGTGACTATGAGGACACCGAACCGGAGGTTTTTAAAGCAGCACGCCCTATAAGCGATTACCGTGTACAGGAACAGCGTGGCACCGGTAGGACTTGTATCTGGTGGAAATTTCGAGTATAATTAATTTTTGTGCCATTATAGCTGATTAACCTGAAAAACGGCGCACCCTTACGGCCTGTTTTACACGCTGCTGCGTTGTCCTCCTTGACAGGCGGCAGCCTGCCTGGGTCGTCCGCCTGGCAGCGCAAAAAATAATCTCGCAATGCCGGGCCATTTTTCAAGGAAATCAACTATAAAAACGAAAGGAATGACATGATGGACGAAATTAAACAAATTTATGCCAACGACAGTTACGCCGCCTTCCTTGAATATTGTGAGTTGCATCACTATAAATGGATGCGCGACCTTGTAAACTGCCGGTTTGAAGAATTGCCGGCGCGCATGGACATAACACCCGCAATTCTCAACCGTATTAAAACCATCTTTGTTTTTTACATAAAGAAACACCCGGAATGTCTTACAAAGCCTGCCCAACCCAAAGCGGCGGCCCCCATGGACCATTTGACAGACCAACTGCTGGAAGTTTTTAAACAGAATGCCGATAAATTGATACATATTTCCGAAATCACCAAATCGGTTGGCAAAAGCGTTAAACGAAGCGATATCATCCAGGCGCTGGAACGCCAAGAGTGGTGCCGGATTGTGGATAATACGACTTTTTTCTATGTCCCATTGGCGTGAAGATTGAAAATGCAGGGCGCTTTTAGCGCTCTTTTTCATTATCCGGCATGGATATAGCCAAACAACTCAATAATGGGCACAGTCTTTGCGGCCTATTTTGTGCTGCGCTGCGTTGTTATCCTTGGCGGTAGCCCGCCTGCGTCCTCCGCCTTGCGGCGCGCAAAATATTCTCGCCAATCCTGTACCTGTTTCTGAGTTGCTTAACTATAAACAAAGCGCACGGAATTTACGCCGTGCGCTGATAGGGCAGTTCTGTGGTGCCGAAACTCAAAAGCAACAAAACCAAAGGGCGCTTTTTAACCTGGCGTTCGTATCAATAAAGCCAGAGCGCGCCTTCCTCCGCGCCCCGCACCATTTCACGGTAGCGTTTGAGCAATCCGGCGGCGGGGTGATCCGGGCGCACAATCTGCGGGCGGCGAAGCTGCAGTTCCTCGTCTGAAATTTCGAGCTGGAGCAGGTGCTTTTCAAGATCGATTGTGATGATATCACCATTCTTAATGCAGGCGATAGGGCCGCCTTCCCACGCCTCAGGGGAAATATGCCCGACACATGGCCCGCGTGAGGCGCCGGAAAACCGGCCGTCGGTAATCATCGCAACGGATTTGTGCAGCCCCATGCCGACAAGCATGGCCGCCGGAATCGAGAGTTCGCGCATGCCTGGGCCGCCCTTGGGGCCCTCATAGCGGATGACCAGCACCGAACCGGGCTGAATGCTGGAATTCATCAGGCAATCCATGACTTCCTCTTCGGAATCAAACACCACGGCAGGGCCGCGGTGATAATACATGGCGGGATCAACGCCGCTCTTTTTGACAACGGCGCCCTGCGGCGCGAGATTGCCGTAAAGTACGGTGAAGCATCCGCCGGTGTGCAGCGGATTATCGATGGCGTGGATGACCTGCGGGTCAATGGTTCTATGATATTGATTGAGGTGTTGCCCCAGTGTGAGGCCTGAAACGGTGGGGACATCCAGATGCAGCACGGATTCTATCATTTTCAGCGTGCCCAGTACGCCGCCCGCCTTGCCGTAGTCGATCAGGTTATAGGAAGAAGAGGGCTTGAATTTTGCAATCACGGGCACCTGCATTTGGATTTCGTCAAATTCCTGCAGCGTCAGCGCAACTTCCGCCGCTTTGGCAATGGCCAGAATGTGAAGCGCAAAATTGCTGGAACCGCCCGTTGCCGATACGTGGCGGATACCGTTTTCCAAGGCTTCACGGGTCAGGAACCGCCGGGCGTTTTGGCCCTCGCACACCAGTGCGACAATTCGCTCGCCCGTATCGCGCGCCTGCTTATATTTTTCCGCCGCACAAAACGGCACCGTGGCCGAATCGAAGAAACACAGGCCGACGGCCTCGGCAAAAACAGCCATGGTATTGGCTGTGCCATACATCGAGCAGGTTCCGCAGGAATAGCAGATATTTTCGCGGTAGCGGTCGAAGGTCTCGCCGTCGATGTTACCGGTTTTCCATTCCCCAATTGCTTCTTTTAGATCCGGCGTGACGTAGGTGCGTCCGTTTTCTTCGTAGGGAATCATCGAGCCGGGGGTTAAAAAGATGCTGGGCACATCAATGGTGGCGGCGGCCATCAACATGGCGGGGACAATCTTATCGCAGGCGCAGAGGAACACAAGCCCGTCGAAGTGGTGCGCCCCGACCATCGCCTCAACAGAAGCGGCAATCAGATCGCGCGAGGCGAGAATATACTGCATTCCACGCAGCTGTGCCATGCCGTCACACGGCGCAGGAACACAAAATTCCGCCGGAGTTCCACCGGCGGCCCAAATGCCTTCCTTTACATACTGTGCCAGATCCCGCAAGGGCTTATGCCCGGGGTTTACGTCGTTCCAGGAGTTGACGACGCCGATAATCGGTTTTTGCAAGTCTTTTTTGCGGTAGCCGACCGAACTCATCAGTCCCAGATAATAGGCCTCTGCATTTTGATCAACATGAGCCATTATGACACCTTGCCTTCCGTTTTATAGATGATTTTAAATTAACATTTGAACCGGTAAAAGTAAAACAAATAGTCATCCACTGAGCCACAATAAAAAATTGTTATTACGTGAAAAACAACAAATAAAAATTGCCTACCGTATTGACAAAAGGTTGAATCTTTGGCATACCTAATACATCCGGGCTAAAACAACAACGGTAACAGGAGGCGGATGATGGATACAGCGCATCGGCTATTTATTCTTGCGGTGGAAGAAATGAATTTTACCAAAGCGGCACAAAGAGGATTTGTTACGCAGCAGTGCCTGAGCAGCAACATCAAAAAGCTGGAAACAAAATACCGTGTCAAGCTATTTGATCGCACGCCGCATCTGACGCTGACTCTGGCGGGAGCGGCGCTGTATGAAACGCTGCGCCAGATTGGAATGATAGAGGATGGATTCCATAAGCGCATACGGGATATCGGGGAAGGGAGCAGTGGAAATATCGCGTTTGGCATTAATTCCAGCCGTGCGCGCCTGCTGTTGCCGGGCTTTTTTGAAGGTTATCACGAAAAATTTCCTCTGGTTGAGGTATCTACCATTTTGGATGATACCACGAATATGGTGGAGAAAATGCTGCGCGGCGACTTAGACCTGTTTTTGGGCATCGACTGTCCGGCAAACGCGCAGCTGGAAGCGACCCCCGTAACCCATGACACCGTTTATCTCATAGCGACTCAGCCGTTTTTACAAAAGTGGTATCAGGCGGATGCCGCAACGGACACAGCCGAAGGGCCGCTGGATTTACACCGGTTCCCCAACATGCCGTTTGTCGGCACCAACAGTGTCAGTACGACGAACCAACTGATACGGCGGTATTTGGATGCGCAAAATATTTGCCCCAACCAGATTTTTTCGATCAGCGATTATGAAACGCAAATCAGCCTGTGCGGGCGCCATATGGTGGCCGCCTTTTGCCCGAAGCTTGTCTTAAAGCAGGTGATTTTATATAATCGCCTGCATCCGGACCAGGAACCGGTTCGGATTTTTCATTTGCGGAATATGCGGGAGAGCACACGCATTGAGCTGATACGCCCGCGCGGGATATACGCGCCGCTTTACCTTGAACAATTTGTCAAGATGATGAGAGATTATCTTCTCGTTTACAGCGAGGGGATTCAAAGCAGCATGGAGCCCTATTTAGAAAAACGCTATCTGCCGGCCAAATCTGCTGACACCATTCGGCCGTGAACATGCGCTGCCGATTATCAGCTTGCGCTGGCGGCTGGCGACGGCATCTGATGCCTTTTGCAGCGGGTATGTTCAGGCACTTTATCCGAATGTTGGCATTTTAATGTTTATCCCATGATATAATGAAGTATCAGAAGAGATCAGGGGAGATAAACATTATGCTTTGGAGATCGACAAATGCATCTAATAATCGTGGTCACATTACTTTTCTGATATATAAAAGTGATGATGAGTTTATTTCCTGGCTGGCATCCTATATCAAAGAAGCTGCCGAAAGAGCTGGATATAAAATAGCCATTCTGGATTCAAGGAATTCGCAGGCTTTTCAGGTGATGCAGGTGCAAAATGCTTATCTCAAGGGTGAAAGGGCGATCATCATTAATTTGGTCGCACCCGAAGAGGCGCCACAGGTCCTTCAGTCGGCGGAAAATATGAAAGTGGTCTTTGTTAATCGTGCCCCCGATAGGAAAATGCTCAATCAAAATGCAGTTTATATCGGCTCCGATGAGCGTGCCGCAGGAAAAATGCAGGGCGAATGGCTGGCAAATTACTTTAAAGAAAGAGGCAAAAAAGCGTTTAGGTATATTTTGCTACAGGGCCCGTTAAACCTTCCCTCCACCATTGAGCGAACGGAGGCCGTGTTGCAGACGCTTGCGGATAACGGCATTACAGCCACTAGGGTGGCCGTACCGATCGTGGCCAACTATGACCGCGACGAGGCGATGTCCCAAATGATACGAATTTTAAGATCCGGTGTTGAGTTTGAGGTCATCATATCCAACAACGACGCCATGGCGCTAGGCGCCATTGAGGCCATGGAATATTTAAATATGGATCCATCCAAAAAGGTTATTGTCGGCGTGGATGCAACCGTCCCGGCTGTTCGTGCCCTTTTGGAGGGCAAGCTTACCATGACGGTTTTTCAAAATGCAAGGGCGCAGGCAATAGCGGCGATTAAAGCAGCGGATAACATGCTCCACGGGCGGCCTTTCGACGCGGGAACCGGTTATCCGGTTTCAGAGGATAACCCTTATGTTATCTGGGTTCCCTTTGAGATTGTGACACGCTATAAAATCCCTAAAGACCTCTATTTTTAATGCGCCTGTCATTATAGAGAAGCACGGTATTACCCATACAAAATATTGCCCTGCCTACGACGGCGTTTACAGCGTTGCCCCATCCGCAGTTTGTCCGGGAACCGCAGTTTTCAATTTGAGAAAGCTGCGGTTCCTTTGCACAAGGCCGAAATACAGGCCGCATCAGGGGAAAGCAGGAACTGTTTTGGCTTTTTCAAATTATACTTTGTAAAGACGGCGTGCGGTGATTCACTGCGGCCGCAGGCCAACCATTTGTGCATCATGACCTTCCTGTTGATGGCTTTTTGTAAGCAGGCGCAATAATTTATCTTGCCCAGCAATAAATTGCTAAAATATCGTAAAAACAGCTTTCTGGTGGCAATGCAATAACAAAATTTTATTACTTATCGACAATAATTTATATATATCAAAATGCGTTTTCACATTATAATGACAGTAATGAATTTGTGCGCATTATTTACATATTGTGTGCGCGAAGAAAGAGGGAGAAAAAATGAAAAGACATATCGCAGTTGTTCTTTCGGTTGCACTTGCATTGACGCTTCTTGCAGGCTGCGGCGGCTCCACAAATGCCACCGCATCATCCTCCGCCAATCCCGCGGCAACAAGCAGTACGTCCGCTCCCGAGACCCCCGCCATTAATTTTATCATCGCTTCCAACCAAACCTCCGCTGAAAATCCCTATCACTACGGCCTTGCAAAGTTCAAAGAAGTTGCCGAGAGCGTTTCGGGCGGCAAAATTACCGTCACCTGCCATGACGGCACCCTCGGTGAGAACGAGAACGAGCTTATTGAAAAGCTGAACATGGGCGCCTGCCAGATGGTAGTTGCTTCCCCCGGCTTCATGACCGCTATCGGCGTTCCCGAGGTCGACATGCTCTCCCTGCTCTACCTGTTCGACGACTTTGACCATTGGGAAGCTTCTCTCGACGGCGAATTCGGCGATGCGATGCGCGACGTTATACTCGAAAAAACCAATAAGGATTTCCGAATCATGGGTTACTGGTCTGCCGGTGTTCGAGATTACTACGGTAAAAAGGCTATAAAGACGCCTGCGGATGTAAAAGGCCTCACCATTCGCACCCAAACTTCCGGCGTTGTCAGCGATTTCTGGACACAGTGCGGCGCAATCCCCACCCAGGTGGCTTGGGGCGAGCTTTATCAGGCGCTTGAACAGGGCGTTGTGGATTCCGCTGAGAATGACTACACCAACTTCATGCTCAAGGACCATCACAAGACGACCAATGGCAAATACATCTGCGAGACACACCACGACTTCACCACCCGCCTTTTTCTGATGGATGGCAACTTCTATGATAGCCTGACCGATGAGCAGAAGGGCTGGATAGACGAAGCGGCAGCGGCGGCCACTGCCGAGGAACGCAACGTCACCTACTCGATGCTGGGTGATTCCAAAGCCAAGGTGATTGCCGAGGGCGGCGTTGTCACCGATTTTAAGGATATGGACATCGAAGCGTTTAAGGCTATCGCTATTCCGATTCAGGATAAGTTCGCTGTTGACAACGGCATGGAGCAATACCTGAAAATGGTTCGCGACGCTGCGGCGTAAAGTCTCCCGTTTCAACCTGTAAAACGAAGAGCCACCTGAGTTTTCGGGTGGCTTTTTTCGGGAAAGAGAGTAACGCATGAAAAAAGCCATCGACATTCTGCAAAAGGTTGAAGTGTTTCTCTGCTCGATAGCGCTGAGCATCTTTCTGGTGGCGGTCGTTGCGCAGATGCTCACCCGTTATATGGGCGTCACTGCGCTCTGGACCGAGGATGTTTCAATGTATTCCTTCATCATATCCGTATTCCTTGGCGCTGCCGCCATGGTGAGAGACGACAAACACTTTGCTTTTACGGCGCTTGAAGACAAGATAACCGACCCCCGAAAGAAGGCGGCGCTGAATATTATTATCCTTCTTGTCATGCTCGGTTTTTGCGTTTTCATGCTCTATTACGGGACATTGCTCACCCAAAAGTTCTGGAACTATAAGTGGGTGAGCATCCCCGCGTTCAAGCGCGGCCCCACATGGCTGTGCGTTCCCTTCAGCGCATTTACCATGGTGGTTTATATCATCGAAAAGCTGTATGCGAATATCAGGCTTCTTGGAAAAGGAGGTGAGGCATAATGTTTGCCATCCTGGTGATTCTGTTTATCGTCTTTATTGCAATCGGCGTGCCTATTGCCTTCTCGCTGGGTGCGGTGTCGCTCATCGGAATCCTTTCGCTTGACGCAATTCCTAATATGGTCGTCTTTTCAAAGATGTTTAACGGCCTTAACAGCTTCACGCTGCTGGCGGTTCCGCTGTTTATTCTGGCGGCCAACCTCATGAACTCCGGCGCTATCACCAAGCGCCTGATTGATGTTTGCGTCGCGCTTGTCGGCCATGTCAGGGGCGGCCTTGCACACGCCAACATCCTGATTTCAATGATCTTCGCGGGTATCTCCGGCTCTTCTCAGGCCGATACCGCCGGTGTCGGGAAAATTCTGATTCCCGCTATGGAGGAGCAGGGCTATGACAAAGGCACAGCGGTCGGCGTTACAGCCGCTTCCTCCACACTCGGCTCCATTATTCCGCCAAGCATCATGATGGTGGTTTATTCCGGCATCGCAAACGTCGGTACCGGTGCGTTGTTCCTGTGCGGCATGGTTCCCGGCATCATGATCGGCCTTGCGATGATGGGGGTTGTGGCGGTCATGGGCAAAAAACGCAATTTTCCAAAGTCGGCGCGCGTCCCCACCAAAACCGTTATTAAAATGGTGTTGGAGTCGTTGCCTGCGCTCTTCACGCCCGTTATCCTGATCGGCGGTATTGTAACCGGCATGTTTACGCCCACTGAATCCTCCGCTTTTGCATGCGTTTACGCGCTTTTAATCGGCCTGTTCTTCTACCGCTCGCTGAGAATCAGCGACCTGCCCCTGATTCTGCGCGACACGGCGAAGCAGTCTTCGCTTTCGCTGTTTGCGCTTGCCACCGCCTGTGCACTCGGTGAGCTTTTAAGCTATTATCAGCTCAACGTTATTGCCGAGCAGTTTTTCCTCAATATGCCCGGCGGCAGCTTCGTTTTCATTCTTGTAACGGTGGCCTTCTTCCTGTTCGTGGGAACCTTTATGGATTCTATTCCCGCAATGATCCTGTTTGTACCGATTATTCTGCCCTCTGCGAGGGCGCTCGGAATAAGCCCCCTCATTCTGGGCCTTATCATCGTCATCACGCTTGCACTGGGCCTCACCACCCCGCCATATGGCCTTTGTCTGCTCATCGCTTCGTCGATAAGCGAGCTGAGCATAGAAGAATCCTTCAAGGGCGTGCTGCCGTATTTTCTTGCGGCGCTGGCAGTGCTTGCCATCCTGATATGTTTCCCGGGCACTTTCCTTGCAATACCCCAAACGCTTTTTCCCGCCGCGTTCTAGCGGGTTGTCGTTTTGAGCATCTCCGTCTATCTTTTTAAAGGCAGGCGGGGATGCTCTCGCTTTCCATTTCTTTTCAATGCGGCTAAAGACTGGTATAATAACTGTAAAACGGCTATGCGTCAAAGGGGAATAAAAATGGCCCGCCCTTTACGGGCAACCGCGTCTGATGCCAATCATGCCGCTGCATCATCACCTGGAATTGTTGCGCTCGGGCTTTCAAATTTGCCCCGCAGAGGAGGTGGCAACGATGTCGTTACTGGCAAGATATAAGCGGCTCTCGCTGCGCTATAAGCTGGCAGTGGTTTTTGCTTTGATGATTATTTTCAATACTGTGACCAGCCTGTACTATTCCCGGCAGGTTAAGGCAATAGCAAATTTCAACACTCAGAATCAGCAGGTGTATTACAGCATAAACGCACTTTCTTCGTCGCTGGAGACGATAAGAAAGCAGATGGACATCTATGTAGAGCAAAAGCGGCCGCAGGCCTATACCGTGTATGCTCAGGAGCGAAAAAAGGTGGAAAAGCTCATTGAGGCTCTTTGCGCAAAACGGGGTACGGCCGTTTCTGAAAGCGACAGCCTGCGCGCCATAAACAACACCGCGAAAAACTTTATCCGCGACTGCAATCTGCTGTTCTGGCAGGTAAACGCCGGAGAGGCGGATTATTATATCACCTATTACCGCATACAAAGCAAATCCAGTTACCTGTCGGGTTACATAGGTGCCCACCTGAACCTGCTGCTGACGCAGAATGCCGTAAACCAGCAGAGCATGACCGAACAGGCTGCGCTTTTGAGCGCGCTCAACCTCATGTTTCTGGCTGTAAACGCACTGTTTTGCCTGTTGCTGACCATCAATTTTTCCAGCTATATCGCCCGCCCCATAACGGCGCTGGCCAATGCCGCAGAGCGGATCAGCAACGGCGACTTTGATACCCCTGATCTGCCCATCATCAACGACGACGAGGTGGGGCAGCTGACACGAAGCTTCAATGGGATGAAGGCAAGCGTGGAAAAATCAATAGAGCATCTCAATAAGCGCGCCGAGCTGGAGACGGAGCTGCACCAGAAAGAACTGGAAAACCTCAAAATGAGCCAACTGCTCAACGAATCACAGTATCTGGCGCTGCAAAGCCAGATAAACCCGCATTTTCTTTTTAATACCCTCAATGTTATTGCGCGTGCGGCCGTGCGCGACACCCCAAAAACCACCACCACGCTTATTTACAGCCTTGCCGACCTGTTTCGCTACAATCTGAATCACATCAACAACTTTTCCACGCTCAGGGACGAGCTGGAAATTGTTCAAAAATACATCTACATCCAAAAACACCGCTTCGGCGAAAGGATACAATACCAGGTCACAGGCGATGGCAAATGCGAAAACGTGTTTATCCCGAGCATGCTTTTGCAGCCGCTGGTGGAAAACGCGATCATCCACGGCATCGAGGACCTTGAGGAGGGCGGCGCGATAAGAATTGACGCACGCCGCCGTAAAAATGTGATGCTGCTGCGCGTTTATGATAACGGCGTGGGCATGACCCCGGAATGCCTTCACAACCTGTACAGCGGTAAAATGAAGCACACCGGGCACACCACCGGCATAGGCCTGACAAACATCATTAAGCGCATAGGGCTGATAAGCGGCGCGGGTATCCGCATAAAATCCGGGCGTCGCGGAACGCTGGTAGGCATTACGCTGCCGCTTGAAGAAAGGAAGGGTGAGGATGTATAAACTGCTTATCGCCGATGACGAAGCCGTTGAGCGTGAGGCGCTTGAAGACCTGGCGCATGTGCTTTTTAAAGACCAGTTTGACATCGCGCTTGCTGAAAACGGAAGAAGCGCTGTGGATATTGCGGCGGCTTTCGCCCCGGATATCATCATCATGGATATCAAGATGCCAAGAATGAATGGCATCGACGCCGCCAGGCTGATACGCGAAAAATATCCCGACTGTAAGGTGATTATGCTCACCGGCTTCACCTATTTCAATTATGCCAGGGACAGCGTCAGCCTCGGCGCAGTGGACTTTCTCGTTAAGCCCGCGAGCGACGAGACGGTGGAAAAGGCCCTGAAAACCGCCATGAAATCCGTCGATTTGCTGCGCGAATCAAGCGTACACACTGCGGAGGCCGATCCTTTTGGCGGCGCGGGATACCTTGAAAGCGAGCTCGTTTCAGAGATTGTTTTTGCAGGGGTGGACAAGCAAACGCTCCAAAGCATGATAACCGAGCTTTATCCCGACGTTCAATTCGGAATTGCGGTGGTGATAACGCTGAAATCCAGCGAAAGTTTTGTGCTTTCGGGCTCGGGGGCTGTTTCGAAATGCCGCGAGTTTTGCATCGCGGCTGTGCAGCGGCGAGGTGCGCACGGCCTTTACGCGCCCTCCTGTCGCCGACTGGATAAGCTTTATGTCGCGTTGTTGTCAAACAGCTGTCATGATCAGGGCTATTACAACGGCTTTATAAAGGAACTCCTGTCTGTATTCAATGAAAACGGCATAACGGCCGGCGCATCGTTTGGCAGCCTTTCTCAGGATATCGCACGTCTGCCCATGGGCTTTATCGAAGCGCAAAGTGTCAAGCTCCCGGCAAACGACGCTATTGGCTGGTTCTCCGCCGATATACTCCGGTCCGAGCGTTTCGGGTCACAGAGCACACAGGAGAGACTGCTGTGCGAGCATCTTGAGCAAAAGCAGTTTGACGAATCCCATCTGCTGCTCGAGCATATGCTCAACGCCATCATCGCGGAGAACGACCGGACAGCGGTCAGAATCTATGAGCTGATTGTGATACTCAACCGAAAGGCGCTCGAAAAAGTTTCTGTGCCGCTCTGTTATCCGTTGTGGGAGCGGCTGCTGGCGCTTTCTGGCCCCGAGGACCGAAAACAGTTCGCACTGCACTACCTGCAAAAGATTATCGACCGGCTGATAACCGACGAGGCTGCATACAACAATACCTGGCCGCAGGAGATCGTTGAATACATCAAGGCGGAATATAAGAACAACATCACGCTGGAAGACGCCGCAAGACGGGTCGGCTTCAGCACCTATTATTTCAGCCGCCTCTTTAAGCAGAAATTTGATAAATCGTTTATAGAATACCTCACCCAGATGCGAATACAAAATGCAAAGCAGCTTCTTTCCACACCGGGTATATCGGTTAAAAATGTCTGTTACAGCGTCGGGTACAGCGAACCAAATTACTTTGCGCGTGTTTTTAAGCGCGAGACCGGTATGTCACCCTCAAAATTCCAGAAAAAAGCGCTGAATTTTGATGAGTGCTTATTGAAGCGGGGTGATGCGCATGAATGAGCCCAATAAGCGGTATACCAGTTCGTTTTTGTCTGTATTCGGCGTTCTTGCGTTTTCAGTCCTTTTAATTATTGCCACCGTCGCAATAAGAGCACGGGTGACGCACGGGCAATCGGACAGTGAAAAAGACGTTATTCACCTGCGCCTTGCGCAAATACATTCCGCAAACTACCCCTCCTCGCTGGGTGCGGCGGAATTTTCCCGTCTGGTGTCTGAAAAGACCGACGGCAGAATTAAAATTGAACTTTTCTGCAACGGCAGGCTGGGAAACGACGAATACGCCATTGCGGAGCAGGTGCAGTTCGGCGGAATAGATTTTGCCTGTGTGGATACCTCTGCGCTGGGGGACTATGCGCCGATGCTCGATATCCTTCAACTGCCGTATCTGATAGAAAGCACGGAACAGCTTCACAGAGTGCTTGACGGTGAACTGGGGCAAAAACTGCTGTCATCGGCTGAAAAGAATAAAATAATCGGGCTGGCCTTCTATGACGAGGGGCAGCGCATATACTGTAACTCGTTGAGAATGGTGAGCCGCACCACGGATTTGGAAGGGCTGCGCCTGGGCGTTCCGAAAAATCAGCTCTATTCTGATATGGTTGAACTTCTGGGCGCGCAGACGGTGAGCCTCGCCTACGGTGACATATACCGTTCGTTGCAGACGGGGCGCATAAACGGCCTTGAACACAGCCTGTTAAATTATATAAACAGCCGTTATTATATGGAGGCGAAATATATTACGCTGGACGGACACGCGATGCCGCCAAGCATACTTATAACCGGAAAAGATGTTTTTGACACATTTTCGCCCGAGGACCGGGCGATCATCCGCGAGGCCGCTGCACAATCGGTGCCGGTTCAACGCAACGCCTACAGTCTGGCGGAAGTGAGGGCGACAAAGTTTTTGGAGGGCGGCCAATGCGAGGTGGTGACAAACCCCTGGATGGTTTCGATGTTCACTGCCCACACCACGCCAATCTACGAGAAGTATTCGCATTATTCAACAGAGATTGCGCTTATTAAATCCATGAAATAGCGATCAGCACTGCCGGGTCGGCACTGGATCTGCTCCGGGCCTATTTATCGGTACACCGCTGCTGAGTTGTACTTCCAACAGAGTACAACATGGGTATTGCCGTTATAGGGCAATACCCACGTTTGTTTTGCAAGTTGGATTACTGTGCCTGTCAAGAAAGAATGATGAATTTCAGGTATGCGCCTTGGGATAATATACCCGTGCGTAACATCAATCTTTCAGGCTGATGTGCCATTTATCAGGCAAATTTGGGGCCGGTGCTTTTCATGGGGAAGTGCTGTAAATAAAAATTTTATTGCCAATAAATGTTTTTACAAAAATAACAAACAAGCGCCAATAACCCCGTGAAATATTATGAATGTAGACTGGATGAAAACAGGATGACGGATGCTTCGACACAAAAATGCCCTTATATCACAGCGATTTGCTATGGGAAAAGAATTTGGTGAATTTGACAACTGACAACTTTATAAGTTATAATAAGTTGTCAGTTGCTGTTTGAGATGATTACGTATATTATTCGAAAGTCCGGTTTCTTTAACCATTTATCATTAATAAAAACTATCATTTATTCGATAGCTGGAACAGAACATACTACATGAAAGGGTGAATGCTATGCTGGAATCGACCGAAAAAATTGTTGTTAACGGCCTTGTGAAAATTTTTTCCAACAATCCGCACAAAGCGTTAAATCTATTAAGTCAGGGCAAGAGCAAAGCGGAAATATTAAAAGAAACCGGTCAAACAGTCGGCATCAATAATATCAGTTTTGCAGTCAACCGTGGCGAAGTTTTTGTTGTCATGGGGCTTTCCGGAAGCGGAAAATCGACTATTCTGCGCTGCCTTAACCGCTTGATAGATCCGACGGAGGGGTCTGTTGTGATTGACGGTGTTGATATTACAAAACTTAAGGATGTTGATCTTCGAAAAATGCGGCAGCAAAAAACGGCCATGGTTTTTCAGCAATTTGCGCTGTTACCGCATCGTACCGTATTGCAAAACACGGTTTACGGGTTAGAAGTTCAAGGTGTGCCCAAAAAAGAAAGGGAACAGCACGCGCTCGACGCTTTGGCGCTTGTGGGGCTCAAAGGCTGGGAAGATAAATATCCTTCGCAGCTGAGCGGCGGCATGAAACAGCGCGTTGGTCTGGCGCGTGCACTTGCAAATGACGCCGACATTCTGCTCATGGATGAAGCCTTTAGCGCGCTTGACCCGCTGATTCGAGAAGAAATGCAGGATGAGCTGCTCAGCCTACAGCAAAAAATGAACAAGACAATCGTTTTTATTACGCACGATCTTAACGAAGCGCTAAAGTTGGGGGATCGTATTGCTTTTGTCCGCGACGGTGCTTTGGTTCAGATTGGCACCCCGGAAGAAATTATCAAGAACCCTGCCGACGATTATGTCGCCAAATTTGTGCGTGGTGTTGACCGCAGTAAAATTCTCACAGCCGGAGATGTGATGAAAAAGCCGCACCCGGTTATTACATTGCGTGACGGCCCCAGCGTTGCGCTGCGCATTATGAAAGAATTTGGCATCTCCAGCGTTTTTGTTGTTGATAAAGAAAAGAAACATAAGGGCATCATCACGGTTGATATGGCGATTGCAGCGCGTGACGCCAAAATTACCAGCCTAAGCGAAATTGAACTGGCCATCGGCCCTGTCGTGGAGGAAAACACCCCCATCAAGGATATGTTGGGCGTCATTGCCGAAAGCAAGCTGCCTCTGGCGGTGGTAAATGCGGAAAATAAGCTCATGGGGATTATTGTCCGCGGTATCGTGCTGGCAGCACTTGATTCTGAAAACAGGGGGGATAGCAATGAATAAATTTCCATTGGCCGAAATGGTTGATGCGGCCGTCAAATGGCTTCAGGCGAATTTTGGAAGCGCACTGGACGCCTTTTCAAAACAGGCGGGCGACGGGATTAATACGATAAGAGACTATCTGACGATGGTGCCCTGGTGGATTATTATTTTATTATTTGCCGCCGTCGCGTGGAAGGCCAGCGGCTGGAGGCTGTCGCTTGGATCCATCCTCGGCCTTGCATTTATTCATAACCTGAGACTTTGGGACCCCTTTCTGAACACCCTTATCCTGGTGATCCTGTCCGCACTTGTCTCGATGATTATCGGCTTCCCACTGGGCATTCTGGCTGGGCGGAAACATAAATTTCATCTTGTAATATCACCGATATTAGACTTCATGCAAACGATGCCGTCGTTTGTTTATCTGATACCGGCGCTGCTCTTTTTTGGCATCGGTAAAATTCCCGCTGTGTTTGCGACGGTCATTTTTGCGATGCCGCCGGTTATCCGGCTGACCGATCTGGGCATCAGGCAGGTTCCGCAGGATCTGGTGGAGGTTGGCGAGGCCTTTGGCTCTTCGCCCATGCAAATGTTATGGAAAATTCAGCTGCCTGTCGCCATCCCCACAATTATGGCCGGCATCAACCAGACCATGATGCTTTCGCTGTCGATGGTGGTCATTTCGGCTATGATCGGCGCGGGCGGACTGGGCGCAGGCGTTTTAACCGCGATTGGGCAGCTCAAAAATGGAATGGGCTTTGAATATGGTATAGGCGTTGTCATTATGGCCATCATTTTAGATAGAATTTCTCAGGGAATTGGAAGTTCGTTGCGAACTGAAGATAAAAAAAATTAAGAAAATGGAGGAACATGAGAGAATGGTACAACGTAAAGCAACTTGGAAAGCCACTGTTTCGCTTATTTTAATTGTAAGCTTGGTACTGGTGCTTTTTGGCGGATGCGCTAATTCCAACAAACCGGGCAGTTCTGCGGCCCCGGGAGCATCAGGGTCCAGTGCACCGGCACCCGCAGAAAATAAAGGCACAATCGATATCGGCTATGTGAACTGGGCGGAATGCATTGCGGTGAGCAACCTGTGGAAAGTAATCCTTGAAGAAAAGGGCTACGAGGTAACGCTGACTCAGCTGGATGTTGCGCCGCTGTTCGTGGGACTGAGCAAGGGCGACATCGACTTCTTCATGGACGGGTGGCTGCCGATTACCCATGCAACCTACTGGGAGGAGTATAAAGATTCTCTGGAGGACTATGGCATTTGGTATCAGGAGCCCGCAAAAATTGGATTGGTCGTCCCGAATTATGTCACGATTGATTCCATTGAAGCGCTCAAAGGCGCGGCCGACCAGTTTAACGGCCAGATTATCGGCATCGACCCCGGCGCCGGCATTATGAAAGCCACCGAGGCCGCTAACGAAGCCTATGAACTTGGCATTGAAGTCGTTCAGGGCAGTGAGCCCGCCATGATGGCAGCTTTGGAGAAGGCCTATGGCAACAACGAGTGGATTGCGATCACCGGTTGGAGCCCCCACTGGATGTTTGCAAAATATGATCTGAAATATCTTGAGGATCCCAAGGGCGCCTATGGGGAGGCCGAGGAGATTCATACGCTGGCAAATAAAGATTTCGGCACTAAGCAGCCCGAAATTGCTGCCATGCTAAAGAATTTTAAAATGTCCGATGCCCAGATCGGAAGTCTTGAAGGTCTTATCAATGACGGCATGGAGCCAGATGCGGCGGCACAGAAATGGATAGGCGACAACAAAGACGTTGTTGATGCCTGGCTTGCTTAACCGCGCGGACCAAGGTCGGATTTAAAATCATAGAGCCCTGTTACAAAGCCAGCGTCCGGACGACGCTGGCTTTGTAGGTTATCATAAAGTGACAGGGCATTAGGGAACCGCTGATTTAATCGATGCGCAGTTTACCAGCGGCTAATTTCGCGTCTGACTGTGTTAAAAAACAGCCATAAGCGCCAGCTTTATGCCCGCTTTTTGCCTTGTCAGCCACAAAATTCTCTCGCCGTTAACCCGCCCCTGAAT
>JAEWLW010000012.1 GCA_023457355.1 Bacillota bacterium
GTGCTATACTTGCTTTTGTCAAACTCCATCTGATGTCATTCTCTCTTTGTGTTTTGTAGTGATTACACTTTGAGAGTGTCATTTTGATGGAGTTTGTTTTCATATAGCACCACGGGTTAATTTAGTATATTATCACAACAAGACTGTTTGTCACAGCTGAACTTGCCTTTCAAACCGGCATTACTGTTCAGATCGCATATATTCTATCGTGTTTAAGTATTCTTTCCATTTTCTTTGAGGGCGCTTTAAAGCGTGCCATAGGGGAACGGCGCTACCTTATAAAAAGGTAACGCTTGGCACCGTTTTCAGTGGGTGCAGATCACCATAGACAATATTGGGGAAATGTGTTATTGTTATAACGAAAACGGCGCATTCAGGAACATTTTGACAGGAGTGGATTCATATGTTTAGTCCCATAGGCCAAGGTAACGACAAGCTTTCGGACAAAATTGTGGAGCAAATTAAAAACCAG
This sequence comes from Bacillota bacterium, assembly GCA_023457355.1. GTDB lineage: Bacteria > Bacillota > Clostridia > Oscillospirales > Ruminococcaceae > Yanshouia. The sequence continues at coordinate 473 of JAEWLW010000012.1, forward strand.
ATTTTACTCGGTGAATTTAAGCCGGGAGACAAACTGCCCTCGGAAAACGAGCTGTGCGAGATGTTTCAGGTCAGCCGTACCTCGGTGCGGGAGGCCATTAAAATGCTTTCGGCGCAAGGCCTGGCGAAGGTGATGCGCGGCAGAGGAATCTTTGTTGAGCAACTGGACCTGGAACGGCTGCTGCGTACGACTTATCCGATTATTCTGACCTCCCAGAATGACCTGGAAGATGTCATGCACATGCGTATCGTGCTGGAGAAGGAATCGGCCAGTCTGGCCGCCCAAAATGCGACGGCCGACGATATTCTTCAGATGGAGCGCATTGTCAAAAAATCCATGCTGATTGACGAAAATACTCCCCGCGCTTTTGAGGAAATCAGCGAGGCTAATTCGGCCTTTCACCGCATGCTGGCTAAGAGCAGCGGATCCAAGGTACTGCTGCATATCATTCAGCCGCTGTGGTATCTCATCGAACAGTCACGCCATATCACCCTTAATACGCCCGACCGCAAACTCAAGTCTGTGCGGGAGCACGCACGCATCCTTGAAGCGGTCAAAGCACATGACCCCGCACAGGCCAAAGCCGAAATTTCAAATCACCTCCACGGTGTCAAGACGGTTCTTCACGAAAGCAGTGCAAAAACTCAACCGTAAAATCTTGTGCAACTTTTCTATAGACATACTTGTATGATGTATGATAATTTAGAGATGTGGAATTTGCAAGCAATACCCAAAATGCAGATTTTACCCTTTGCACAGGTGGAAAAACAGCCTGACGGTAAAAAGTCTTTAAAATTCCGGCTTTGTAAGGCCAAAACAAAGGGAAAGGAGTGATAAAAAAGAACTGGAATCCGTGTAAGTACAGAAAGATTATCATCGAATAATGATGGTTGGTTTCAATTTGTGCAATTTGTGGACATGTAAAAATAGTGAATCTGACCCGATTTGAAGGCCAAACACAAAATGGAGGGTTTACAAGTGACTAAAAAGTGGATTGCTCTTTTCTTGTCGGTACTGTTCCTGATGCTGATGGGATGTCAGAAGGCTCCTGCAGCCAGTGCAGGAGCCTCCCCCAGTGCCTCTGCTTCGGCCCCGACCTACCCGACCAAGACCATTGAGATGGTGGTGCCTTTCTCAGCCGGCGGCGGCAGCGATATCTTTGCGCGTACCGTGGTCAAAATTATCATGGATAACAAGATGACGGACCAAACGATCAACGTCGTCAACAAAACAGGCGGAAGCGGCGCCATCGGTTACGCTTATACCGCCGAACATAAGGGAGATCCCTATTACATCGCCGCTGTTGGCTCAAGCTTTTACGCTTCGGCTCTCATCGCGCAATCGCCGGTTTCCTATAAGGATTTCCGCCCTGTAGGCGCGCTGGCCGACGACACGGTTGGCTTGTTTGTCAGAGCGGATTCCAAGTACGACAACCTGCAGGCCATTCTTGATGACATCAAGTCCGCGCCCAGCAGCCTGACGGTGGGCGGAACAGGCGGTACCGCACTTGATGCCATTGCCTACTACATGCTGCAGGATCGCGCCGACGTACAGTTCAGCTATGTGCCGTACGACGGCGGCGGCGAGGCGCTCACAGCGCTGCTCGGCGGTCATGTCGACCTGGTCTTTGCCAACCCCAGCGAGGCGCTTGCTCAGTTGGAAGCCGGAAAAATCAAGCTGCTCACCGTTGCCAGCGGCGAACGCATTGCGGCCTTCGCCGATGTGCCCACCTTTGTGGAGCAGGGGCTTGACATCGAGCTTTCGCAGATCCGAGGTTTCTTGCTGCCCAAGGATGCGCCTGATGAAGCGGTGGCATTTTGGGAAGATCTTCTGAAAAAAGTCTACGACACCGATGCTTTCCAAAAGGACTACCTTGAGACCAACATGATTATTCCGCGCTACCTCACGGCGGACGAGTACCTCAAAGCCTTTGAGGATGTAACCGCCACTTACACTGAGGTGTTTGATCAGATGGGCATTCTCAAGAACAGGCTGGACTAATTTTGTACAAAGCAGTGCCCGGCAGCCTGCGTTTTGCAGGCCGCCGGGTTCGGAAATCACCCAATATGAGAGGAAAATTATGAAAAAGGCAGATATCATAACAGGCACATTGCTGATGCTGCTTTCGGTTTATGTCATGGTGACGGCCTGGGGAATGGATCTTTGGACCACCGGCGCTGACAGCGCACCCGGCCCCGGATTTGTCTCGTTTATTGCGGGCATTCTGCTGCTGCTGCTGTCCGCCGCGCTGGTTCTCAGCGCCGTTCGCAAGAGCGTGCCCGCCAAAGAAAAGCCGGTATTTGACCGCCAGGGCTTTAAACTGCTTGGCATTGTTGCGGGCAGCGCCCTTGTTGCCAGCATACTGAGTCAATGGACGGGTTTTGTCGTTGCCATGGGGCTCATGGGCGCCTTTTTGACAACCATGCTGGCCGAAAAGAAGAACGTTAAGGTCACCGCGTTGGTCGCCGTCATTTTACCCGCTGTTTTGTACTTGATTTTCAAGGCGGGGCTTGACGTGATGCTTCCGGTCGGCTTCCTTGGCATCTAGCGGGAGGAACAACCATGGAAACTTTACAGAGTCTGTTGTCAGGCTTTCAGGTGGCGCTGCTGCCGTTGAATATAGTCTACTGTCTTATAGGCGTCGTTTGTGGAACGCTGATTGGCGCATTGCCGGGCCTTGGCCCGTCGGCAGGGCTGGCAGTTTTGTTGCCCATTACCTTTGGCATGAACCCCGTTGCCGGCATCATCATGCTCGCCGGCATTTACTACGGCGCGATGTACGGTGGCTCGATCACCTCGATCCTGATTAACACGCCGGGCGATTCGGCGGCTGTTATGACCGCCCTTGACGGCTACCCCCTCAACCTAAAAGGACGCGCCGGTCCTGCGATGGGCATGGCGGCTTTTGCGTCGTTTATCGGCGGCACCATCTCTATCATCATCTTCACATTCCTCGCACCGGTCATGGCCAATTTCGCCCTGTCATTCGGTGCGCCGGAATATTTCGCCCTGATGGTGATGGGCTTATCCGCGCTGGCCAGTATGACCGGAGATGACCCGATCAAAGGGTTTCTCTCCGCGGTTCTGGGTATCATCATTTCGATGGTGGGCCTCGACCTCGTCACCGGCATGCCGCGGTTCACCTTTGGCAGCTTGCATCTTATGAGCGGCGTCGATTTTGTCCCCGTCGCAATGGGGCTGTTCGGCATTACTGAAATTATTCTTTCCGGCGAAGAGACGGATACCCGCGTTGGTCTGAAATCGGCCGACCTTCGCTTCACCAAGCTCTTCCCCACCCTGGCCGACTGGGCCCGCTGTAAGCTGATTATTCCTGTGGGAACGCTGCTGGGCTTTTTTATCGGCATGCTTCCGGGAGCCGGTGCCACCATAGCGTCGTTTATGTCCTATGGCACGGCCAAAAAGCTATCCAAGCATCCTGATGAATTCGGAGCGGGTGCTATCGAAGGCGTGGCAGCACCCGAATGCGCCAACAATGCCGCCTCGGTGGGTGCGTTTGTGCCCCTGCTGACACTGGGCGTACCCGGCTCGGCAAGCACCGCCGTCATGATGGGCGCGCTGATGATGTTCGGCATGCGCCCCGGCCCGCTGCTGTTTGAAAATAATCCCGACTTCGTCTGGGGTCTGATCGCCAGCATGTATGTGGGCAACATCATGCTCATCGCCATGGTGCTGGTGTTTGTTCCGCTTTTTGTCCGGGTGCTTCAGGTGCCGCGCGGCATTCTCAATTCCATCGTTATGGCTTTTATTCTGATTGGCGCCTACAGCCTGGAAGGCAGCATGTTTACCGTTTATCTCACAATCTTCTTCGGTGTGTTGGGCTATTTCATGAAAAAGATGAAAATTCCTGCCGTGCCGATGGTCCTGGCATTGGTGCTCGGCCAGCTGATGGAAAATTCATTGCGCCAGTCGATGATTATGTCGCAGGGCAACCCGATCATCTTCTTTGCCCGGCCGATTTCCTGTGTGCTGATGCTGATTGCGTTTGGCGCCATACTGATGCCGGTGCTCAAAAACTTCATTAAAAAGGTTACTGTGAAAGCAGGGGCCTGATTGTTCGGCAAGAAGAAACTTGCCGCCTCAAACTTGTATGATATCATACTAAAAATCACTCTACAGGAGGAACCCGCATTATGTCCGTTATCAATCAAGACTTGTGTACTGGTTGCAAACAGTGTCAAAAATACTGCACTGTCGACGCCATCCACTACAATCCCGAACTGCGCAAATGCTATATCGATCAGGACGCCTGCGTTGAATGCTATGTTTGCCTGCGCCAGAAGGTCTGCCCCAAAAACGCAATTATGCCGCCCGAACTCGACAGCTTTTACAAGCAGTTCCAGCATGTTATCAGCGACCCCGTTGAGAACCACGGTGTCACCGGCGTCACGGGCCGCGGTACCGAAGAGGTGAAAACCAACGATGTTTCGGGCCGCGTCAAAAAGGGCCAGGTGGGCATCTGCATCGATATGGGACGCCCCGGCATGGGCGTTTACCTGCGCGACGCCGAAAAGGTTGCCATGGCTATCGCCGCCGTGGGTGTCGAACTGCTGCCCGCCGACCACACGCCGCTGGCCGCGCTGATGACCGATCTCTCCACCGGCAAAATGGAGGAGGGCTGTTTGGGCTATCACCTGCTCTCGGTCATTGTCGAGGGCGTTTGCTCTGAGAAACTCTTCCCCGACGTCATGCTGGCTCTGAAAAAGGTTTCGCATGAAATAGACACCGTATTTTCGCTGGGCATCATCGTACGCACCGACGAAGAGGGCAACACCGATGTGTTCGGCTGCCTTGAGGAGCTGGGGGTTGATCAGCCCTTCCGCGGCAAGGTTAACGTTGGCCTCGGCCGTCCGCTTTCGCTGGACTAATCTGAAAGGAGATTTTACCCATGACCCACTCACTGCATCGCTCAGGCAAGCTCGAATCGTTAAAGAAGGACTTCAACTGGTTCATGTACCAGACCAAAAATGTCAACGACAAAAACATTACGCCCAAGGCGCTTGAATTTATCGCCGCAGCCGAAGCGCTCGGCTCTGAAAACTGGGGCGACGTCAAAACCGGCCCCCGCACCCGCTTCTCGGTCAAGGAGATCGAAGACAACCTCTCCGATAAATCGCGCCTGCGCGGCGTTTTCACCCGCCGCGACCAGGTGGTGGCATTTTTAGAGCGCATAAAGGCCAAAGAGCTGGGAATGTCGGTCGTCATCACCGGCGTGCTCTCCGAGGTGCTGCCCGCCTGTAAAGAGGCCGGCGTCAAAGTGCACTCCGTCAACTACTCGCTGGGCGTCTGGGGCAAGGTGGAGCATCTGCCCGACGAAACCACCCTCTCGGTCACAACCATGTGCGGGCATCACATGATTCCGCCAAAATATGTTCAGTACATGATGGAACAGGTGGAGAAGGGGCGCGTCAGCCCCGAGGAGGCCTCGATCAAGATGGCCAACTTCTGCTATTGCGGCATTTTCAATCAGGTTCGCTGCACCGAAATCATTAAAGAGACGATGGAGGCGCGCAAAAAGGAAGCACAGCCTGTCTGATCACTTTCCGGAGGTCAACTCCTCCTCCTCCGAATATTGATAGAACACGAAAAGCGGGAAGGAACCAAACGGTTCCCTCCCGCTTTTCGCGTTGAAATTTTAGCTTCGCCTCTGTCTTTCGCGCTTCAAGTTTTGTCTTACAAAAGCTTTGTTTGTTCTTTACAAACTTATCATCTTAAACACGGCAGCCACGCATAAGGCGCAACGCCCAACTTGCCGGAATTCTTTGCGCTAAGTCGGTTAATAGCTGCATTTAAAGCGCTGTTCAAACTGGCTGATTAATTCCGGGCGGAAATCGGGATGCGCCACGGCAATCAGATTTTTGGCCCGCTGCCGCAGGGTTTCGCCCTTTAAGTGTGCCACACCGTATTCGGTGACGACATAATCCACATCGTTGCGGCAGGTTGTAACAGCGGCGCCCGCATCCAGCAGCGGGACGATTTTGGAGATTTTGCCCTTGGCCGTGGACGGCATGGCCATAATGGAGCGCCCACCCCTGCTGGCCGATGCGCCGCGGACAAAATCCACCTGCCCGCCGGTACCGGATATTTGCAGGGGGCCTATCGTCTCTGAAGCCACCTGCCCCATCAGATCCACCTGAACGCAGGAATTGATCGAGACCAGATTATCGTTTTGCGCAATAACAAACGGATTATTGACGTAATTGACGGGATAGACTTCGACATCCCCGTTCTTATCGACAAAATCATACAGCCGCTGCGTTCCCATCAGGAAGGTGACGACAAATTTGCCGGGCTTGAGCGTCTTTTTGCTGTTTGTGATAACGCCTGCCTCCGCCAGCGCCAAAACGCCGTCCGAAAACATTTCGGAGTGGATACCCAAGTCGCGCTTATCCTTCAGGAAGAGCAGCACCGCGTCCGGAATGGCCCCGATGCCAAGCTGCAGGGTGTCACCGTCCTGTATCAGCGAAGCACAATGCTCGCCGATAGCGCGCTCCACCTCGCCAATTTTGGGCGGGTTCAGCTCAATCAACGGCGCGTCGTGCTCGACAAAGACATCGATATCGGTCACGGGAATAATTCCCTCGCCGTAAGTGTAGGGCATGTGGCGGTTGACCTGCGCAATAACCAGCCTGGCGCTTTTAATCGCTTCAAGTGTATAGTCCACCGAAACGCCGAGCGAGACGTTGCCCGCCGCGTCGGGGGGCGTCACCTGCACCAGTGCAACATCCACAGGCAGTGTGGTATGGAACAACCGCGGAACCTCAAAGAAGAAGCAGGGCGTAAAATCGCCGCGCCCTTCCGAGACGGCGCCTCGGGTGCAAGCGCCCACAAAGAGGCTGTTGTGCCTGAAATGGGGACGCATCTCCGGCAGGCAATAGGCGCCTTTACCCATCGCAACCATATGCACAATTTCAACATCCTGATAGGCCGTCGCATTTTCAACCATTTTTCCTACAAGAAAACTCGGTTCGGCGCACGCGTGTCCTATCACTACGCGGTCGCCCGACTTAATGCAGTTGACCGCGTCCTCGCCCGTCGTCAGATGGCTCTGATAATAAGCGTTCCAATCCATAACGATTCCTTTCTCACCATATAGCCAAACAACTCAATAATGGGCACAGTCTATGCGGCCTATTTTGCGCCGCGCTGCGTTGTTGTCCTTGGCGAGCGGCAGCCCGTCTGCGTCCTCCGCCTTGCGGGGCACAAAATATTCTCGCCAATCCTGTACTGATTCCGAGTTGTTTAACTATAGTTCTGTCGTTTTCCGCAACCATACCGGCGGCCTATCAAATGCGGCCTGGCACATCCGGACGCGGAACCGTATCAAAAGTAATCTCAAACGGTTAGCACACCGTGGGGATCGCCCCGGACAAAGGTTTTCACCGAAGGGTACCGCATACTAATCATTCTGATCCAATGCGGCGCGCAGGCGGTTGGCCGCGCTGTCCGGCGTGTCCTGATAGGCAACCATCACCAGCGGAATCTGCGCCAGATCCGCTACGTTGACGCAGCGGGCGGAACAGCCGCAGATGATTAGCACCGCATCACAGCCGGTGCCCGCTTCAGCCACTTTGAAGATACAGTCCGGAAAACGTGCTTCTATCTGCTTTTCAAGGGCCACCCGGTCAAAGCGGGGGTTGCAGCCCCCGCAATACCGGACGCCGATTCGCTCACCCGCCATGTCTGGCCCGCATCAATCGTCTGGCTTCGGCCAGAAAATCATCGCTGACGCCGTTTACCATCACGACCGACGTTATGCCCGGAACCCGCCCGACCAGCTCGGCCTGAACCAGCGCCTCGTTGGTCAGATCTGCGGCGGGGCATCCGGCGCAGCACCCCAGAAATTTAAATCGGACAGTGCCGTCCTGCACCTCGAGCACCTCCAAATTGCCGCCGTGGCTTTTCAGCAGCGGGCGCACCCGCTCGTCAAGCACCGCTTCAATTTCAGCATACATACGGTTCCCTCCCCGGGTTTAAGCGTTGGTGGTACTATACTCCTGAATATGCGCGATGGCCTTGGCCAGCTGCTTTTTGTGCGCCAGATTTCCCTGCCGGGCAATCATGATGCGCTGCGCCTGCGGGGAGCCCGCGCCGTGCAGGCTTTCAGTCCGGTAGCCGACGGCGGCGGTGCCCAGCGCCAGGTTTTCGATCAGGCGCAGAATACGCAGACGGTTCTCGGTGGTGACGCCGTCCACACCGCGCAGGTACTTTTCAATCACCGGCCCGAGCTTGGCATCCCTGAAGTCGGCTTCCGCCGGTGCGGTAACCACAAGGCCGCCCGCGATATCCTCCGCCAACCGGACAATTTCGTAAGGGAAGCGGGTCACGTTCTGCTTGCAGACGTTGGCCAGCAGCATATCGATGATGTACGAGCCGCTCTCGGTCTGCGTGCCCTCGGCGGAGCAAGCGATGCCGCAGCAGTACAGCGTTTCATTGAGGTGGGTCATTTCGATGAGCTTATCCTTGACGTGGGAAGCCTTGGCCGCGCCGTTGTAGTCGGCCGCCACCGCCGCCGCGCCGATGAGCACGTCGCCCACGCCGACCTTGCAGCCGCCGTAGCTCTGGCGGTGGAATCCGGCGAAGCGCTCGACCAGCATACCGGCAAATTCCGTTTCCCCGTTGAGGAAAATGCGCTCGTTAGGCACAAAGACGTCGTCGAATATAGTCAGCGCCTCAACGCCGCCAAATTCCGCGTTGCCCACATCCATGTCGCTGTTTTCCAGCTTGCGGGTGTCGCAGCTCTGGCGTCCGATGATCATGAAGATGCCCTTGGTATCCATCGGCACGGCGAAGGAGATGGCGTAATCCTTATCCTCCGGGCCCATGGCAATGGTGGGCATGACGATGATCTCATGGCTGTTGAGCGCGCCGGTCTGGTGCGCCTTTGCGCCGCGCACCACCACGCCGTCGGGACGGCGCTCCACCACGCGCAGGAACATATCGGGGTCGGTCTGCAAATGCGGTGCTTTCGAGCGGTCACCCTTGGGGTCGGTCATGGCGCCGTCTACGGTTAAATCCTTGTCCTGGCACTCAAACATGAATTTTTTAAAGTTTTCATGATAATCGGTGCCATATTTCGCGTCAATTTCAAAGGATGTTGAATACACGGCGTTGAAGGCATCCATGCCCACACACCGCTGAAAACATGCGGCGGTCTTTTGCCCGAGCAGGCGCTGCATTTTAACCTTGTTGCGCAGGTCGTCGGTACTGCGGTGAATATGGCAAAAACGGTTGATACGCGCTCCCGTCTCGGGGGAGATGACGGTCATCAATTCCTGATATTCCGGCAGCTGCGCCAAATCGTAGGTCATGCGCACCGAATTGAGCGACGGCCGCAGAATCGGGTCGTCCGCCGGACAGTCTATCCGTTTGCCAAACATATACACTTCCATCTTCAGGTTGCGAATGCTCTCAATATATTGTTCACCAGTCATAAGTGCCATAATTGCAAGACCCTTTCTATACGCTTCTCGGCAGGCGGCCGGCCGCATAAGGGGCGGCCCCGTGGCCGGATGAGATATTACAAACGTTCATTACTCGCTTACTTTGACCTTCTCTTTCGACGCATCCTTAAGAACCAGATAGAGAATGATGCCGACAACCAGGCCCCATGTGGCGCCCTTGACAGCCAATACGGCCCCCATAACGCCGCAGATGCCGCGCTTGATGTCGCTGTCACACATATTCATCGCGAGCTGTGTGCAGATATAACCCTGCACGATAAGCGTCAGGGAAAGCGCAACCGGCAGCACCGGCTGGAGCAGCGAGGATATGGGCATGAGCATAACAGCAATAAATGTGCTGATTCTAAAAGTGCCGCAGCCACTGTAAATGGATTCCATCGCCTTGGGGCCCTCTTTATAGCGCTGGGATACAGCGGCGGTAACGGCCGCCCACAACGGGCCGCAGGTCTGGGTATAGGGGCAAACCATCGCCATGGCGGTGTTGCGGATGCCGCTGATGATGTTGGAACGGTTGGCGTTAAAATCAATTTTTTCATCCTGACGGACTTCATCGGCTTCGTTGATCAACGCGGCGGAGGTGACGAAGTCACCGAACGCAATGATGTAGGTTACCATGGCAACCGGCAGGGCGGCCAGCCAGGTGGCGGCACTGGGCCAGCCTATTGCAAACGGCGAAAGCTGGTTCCAGATGTTCCCGATTTCCGGCACCTTGATCAGCGGCCACCAAACGATGCTCGGAATGCTGATCTCGCCCACAATGGGGCCGACAATAACGCCGATGATAATGGCGGGCAGCATGCCAAACTTGCCGATTACATCAATCACCTTATTGGATTTGCGCATTTTGGCCCAGAGGGGGCCAAACAGGCAGAAGTAGGCGACCAGAATACCGATGGTGATGGAGATGGGATATTTGCCGAAACGGCCGGCGTCTTTAAACTCGCCGATAACAGCTGCGACGCCGCCGCCCATGAGGACACCCGCTTTAACCGCGGTCGGGACGATATCCACCATTTTTGAACCGAGCCCCGTGATACCGAGCACCAGAAAAATGATACCCAGTATCATTTGCAGCGCAATCAGCGCCTGTGTTCGCGACGGCCCAATTTCGTAACCCGTTGTTAAAAAGGTGGTGATGATCGGAATGGCAGGCGTAATCCAGCCGGGGACCACAGGGTCGCCCAAAAGGACATGCAGCGTGTAGAAGAAGCCATTGATGATAACCATGGAAAGCGCGATATCATAACTGACGCCCAAAACCTCTGTTAACACCGGGATTGCGCCCAAGCAGGTGGCACACATAAGCAGCGCCTGCACCATCTCGGGAACAGACCACGCATAATGAACAAAGGGAAGGCGGACTTTGAAAATGCCAGCCTTCCAATAAGGCTGTTCTTCACCGTACTTGCGATAGCGGCTGACAAATTGTTCTTTATCCATATTTTCCCTCTTTCTGTTTAACTTGTCGCACTAGCTTCCTTGCAGTATGTGAGGCAGTTGGCCAACTGTTCCTTACGTCTTATATTACATGCAAAAATCATGCCAATACGTTAAGGGCGCCAAATGCCGTAAAAAACGTGTTATCCATGCGCTTTATCTGAAATTTAAAATATCCGCTGCTGCAATCCTGCAACAGCGGATTATTAAATCGTTGTTAAAATACCACTGAAATCAAGCGGCAATGCGCCATCAAATAGGTTATAGCGCCATATGCAAGAATGCAACATGTTTCATTCTTGCAACATCTCCTCCCACTTTTTCCGCTTGCGGACAAATGTTGAAGCGTCCATATCCAGGCTGGCCGCAGCGTCGCGCACATTGCCGTGCAACGCATAGGCGCGCTTGATAAAACCGTATTCAAATTTTGCGACCGCCCTTTTAAGGTCGATGGACATACCGGCAGGACTGACGTCCTTGGCGTGTGCGCCGGAGATGGAAGCGGGCAAATCAGCGGGCAGAATATACTCCTGGGCGCTGAAAATAACCGCCTGTTCCACGGCGTTTTTCAGCTCGCGGACGTTGCCGGGCCACTGGTAGTCGCACATCAAATCCATTGCGGCGGCAGTAAATTGTTTGTTCAAATGGTATTTGTCGTTCATATCGGTCAAAAAGCTCTGCGCCATGGGGATGATATCACCCTTGCGTTCCCGCAGCGGGGGAATAAAAATCGGCACAACATTTAAGCGGTAGTAGAGATCCTCACGGAAGGTTTTAGCCTGCACCATCGACCACAAGTCCTTGTTGGTGGCGGCAATAACCCGCACGTCCACAGGGATGGACTTGACGCTGCCGACACGTTTGACGTGCATCTCCTGCAATACCCGGAGCAGATGCACCTGCATATCCATCGGCAGATCGCCCACCTCGTCCAAGAATATGGTGCCGTGGTTGGCGGCTTCAAAAATACCGGGTTTCCCCTCTTTATTCGCACCGGTAAAGGCGCCGCGCTCGTAGCCGAACAGTTCGCTTTCGATAAGGGAAGGCGAGATTGCCCCGCAGTTGACACAGATAAAGGGGTGGGTTGCCCGGGCGGAATTTTCAAAAATAAAGCGGGCAAAGTGCTCTTTTCCCACGCCTGTTTCGCCCAGAAGCAGCACCGTTGTGTTAAGCGCGGCTACACGCTCCGAACGGGTAAGCACGTCGAGTGTCTTGGGGTCTACCACAATGAATTTTCTGGATAACAGCGCTTTATGCAGACTGACCTCGCGGCGGTAGCGCTCTTCGCTTTCCCGATTTCTGGCCTGCAAGTCGTACAGCTCGGTCATGTCGCGGACAACGGTAATGACCAGAAAAATACTGCCATCCTCTTTAAAACAGGGCGTGCTCGTAATCAGCACCTGTTTTCCGGTTCTGAAGGTCTGTTCCAGCGTAACGGTCTTGCGCGCTTCCAGCGCTAACAGCGTCCCGGAGCGGTTGATAACCTTTGATTCCACCAGCTCCCACATGGTTTTGCCAAGCACCTGCTCTTTTTTCAATCCCGAAATTGCCAGATAGGCCTGATTGACCATCAGTGTGTTAGCTTGACCGTCCGTTATGTAAACACCGTCAAAAATGCTGTCCAGAACCATTACCAGCTGATGATTGATCCATGACAGATCGTTCGGCCCGCAAAGGTCGTCGTATTTGCAAAGATAAACAGGGTTTCGTTCTGTCATTTACGCACCTCCTGCTTTGGTAACTGTTGTTTAATTCAGGGGCAAGTTTTACGGCCGGAAAATTTTACGACGCAATTTGGCACCAAATGTGCCTACCGGAAATGGGAATGAATTAAAGCGGTGGATACTTCAGATAACAACATTACGGTTCCTTAGTGGGCGCTGTTTTAAGCAGTATCATCGTAAGGCCGCATTTCTCTTGGATCATGGCCTCAAAGTTTTTAATATCTTCCCGGTCCTGAAAACTGGCGGTGTTTACAATATAGGCCGAGGTTGTGTCAAAGAAAAGGAAACGCCAATGATTTAGAGCGGCAAAACAAAACACCTTCTCATAAGGAACATCAAAAGTGCGTGCCCCCATCATCGCGCGAATTGCTTTGTTTAAAAAAACAAAGGTCATGCTTTCTGAAGAGTCGCCCCCTGCCCTGACGGCTGTACGGTACATTTTAGCCTTTGCACTTACTTTACCCAAGGGAATTGCAGCGAGGAAAAATGCAATGAGCATCAATGCGGGAAGTATCTGCACCTCGTCGCTCATCAGCGCTGCAACCAGTGTGATGACTGAAACGGTAATCAGGACAGGATATACCTGCGCCTGCATTTTTGGTTTTCTAAACAGCTGCCAACAAGCCTCGGCCAACGCGCGGTAGGCAGCCTCGTCATAAACGGTATGTATGCGCCATTCATTAGCCATATGCGTATCCCTTTCACATCAATAGATGGCAGTTATAAAAATATTCTACCGCGTCGTTGGATGAGCGTCAATAGCGAATTTGTCGATTTTCCAGCAATTAAAATAACAATTTAAAGATGTTTTTGGGAGAAAAGCTCAATTTCCATCTTGTCCATTATTTATTTTCCATCGGCGTGACATCTTTAGGAATCATAGCCTGGCGTTCAGACACACATGCTGCCCTACCAAAAGATAGTCCTTACGGGTTCCGGGAATCTGTTGAAGTCAAAATTCTGACGGCAGAACTGTTCTGGTCAGAGAACTGAGCCGTTCCCCGAAAACCGTTGTAAAGTCATACCACTTGAAAACTGGCACAGGATTGGCGAGAATATTTTGTGACTGTCAAGGCGGAGGACGCCGGTGGGCTGGCGCCCGCCAAGGACGACAACGCGGCGAGGTGCAAAATAAGCCGCCAAGACTGTCTTGCTTTTTAAGTGGTATGACTACCCCGATTGGCGGCGTCGACATAATGTCCCCGCTGAAGGAATATGTTATATGGTAAAACCATGCGGAGGGGAATGCATATGCGTGATGATCAAAGCGATGCGTGCAACTACAAAATAGACGCACCGTACCCGCCGGTGCGCGTAAATGGGCCCAATTCCGCTTATGCCTGTGCGATGCTTGGCAACATGGCCGATGCCGTTTCTGAAATGAGCGATGTCACCCGGTATTTCTATGTTGCTGTTGTAGCGAAGCCGCAGTATAGTTGGGTTTCAGTATGTTTTCATCATATCAGTATCATTGAAATGCATCATCTCAATATTTTTGCCGAGCTTGCATTGGTGCTTGGGGCAAACCCGCAGCTCTGTAATGGCCAAAAATGGTGGTCGCCCTCGTTTATCGCTTACCCGCGTGAGATACGGGCGTTGATAGCCGAATCAATTAAAGCAGAGGAGGCCGCCATCCGTAAGTATTCCAGGCAAGCGTCTGCCATCTGTGACACAAATATTGTGGATATCCAACGTCGTATCATATGTGACGAGGAACGCCATCTCCAGATTTTCAGGGAGATGTATCAGCAGATATAAGGGCTGTAACCGCGCCGCCTAAAAACTTACAGTCACTTTTATCCACAATCTGTCCGGTAACCGCCAACATGGCTTATATCCTTATTTTTTCTGGGCATCCTAACACAGAGGTAATTTATTTTGCCTGAGAAAGAGCGGCAACCCGCAAACCATGGAGGTAATATGGTGCATAAATATCAGAACATGTACGAGCTTTTTGAAACCGAGCCCAAAGCAAGGCAATATTTTGATGCGCTTCCGGATTACGTCCGAGATCAAATCAGCACCCGTGCCGACGGCGTCAACTCGTATGAAAGCCTGCGGCATTACGCGGATAATTTGTTGCGCGGTGACGACTAAGGAGCTTCGGCTCCTTTTTTAGTGCATGGCATTAACGCCAAACTACTACAACCGGATAACATCTGATGAAATCCATAAAATAAGCTCTGGCAAGCAAACTTGTACCGCTGCATGCGCCATCAGGAAGTTCGTAAAGCGGCACCCATGGTTCATGAATCATCCTGAAAGGTTTTAAGGTTCAAATCAAAAGGTGAACACGAGCTAAAAACTGCATAGCGCTTCATCCTGTTTGCACCTAAACGATTAAACATATGCGCAGCAGATCCCCCGACGGGCATCACGCTCGTTGGGGGATCTGCTGCAAACAGGTTTTACTGAACAAGGAGGTAATAGTTCTGTACTCTTCGGGAATTAATCAGCATCTCCTGATTAAACCACCATTCGGGCTGAAGCGTTCTGAATTCACACAGCAGCGCCTGCTGCTCGGAAGCGGACGCGACAACCGGCTGATCCAACCCATATAGCGGGTCCAATGTATACATACTGCTGCGCCCGTTGTACTTTTCAGAGGTACCTACAAAGTTCGCCACAACGGTGTAGCTTTGAGCGGCGATTGCCACAGCATCCCATAAAACCTCGCTGCCCTCGGGATATTTGTTCGCGGAAAGCTCGGGGGATATCTGGAATTCTGCGCCATACTGCCCGTTCCAAGCGGAGGGAATCGCAATCATATCCGCACGCTTGACCGCGAGAACACCGGCAACCTCGGGGAAACAGACGTCCTCCCCTATCATGATGCCGATTTTTCCGAGGTCAGGGCTTTGGATGACGTCAATTTTGCCGCCTGCGACCGCCCACGCTTTATCCGAAGCGCTCAGATGCGTTTTTTGATAAACGCCCTCGATTTCTCCGTCCTTTGAGATCAATGCCGCACTGTTATAGCAGTTGCCGTTTTCCTCTTCGGCAAAGCCATACACAATAGCCGTTCCATGCTGCTTGGCAAGGGCCTGCATTTTTTCAAAAAACGCGCCGCCTGCGGGTTCTGCAAGCTCTTTGATCTTATCGGTTCCTACAAGCTGGGCGGGGCCGGTCAGAGACAGCTCCGGCAGTACAACCAGATCGACCCGTCCGTTTTTCTGTATCGCCTGTGAAAGCAGGTCGGACACGGTTTTCAGGTTTTCATCCCGGTTGCCCTCAACGGGCTCATACTGAAGCGCAAGGGCCTTTATCTCTTTGGGCGCCTGCGTTTTGGTGTAGTTCCACGGTCCGATATGCAGCATCAAATCCTTATATAATTCGGGACGGCGCTCCTGTAACCGCTGCTTATTCACGTTTTGATAAAGCGCCGGATCAATGGTGGCCAGAATATGTGTGGTTGTGGTGTCGTCCATGCTCTTGTCCTTGAGATAAGGCGCCTCCGCAAGCTTTTCTCCCAGCGGGGACCATATGGATGACGCACCGACGTTGTGATATTCCAGCTCGGAATTGGAGCGGTTGATGCAGATGTAATACAGGCCGTTTTGCACCGCTCTTGCCGGTGAGGAGGCAATTGCCTGAGAGGTGGAGTTCACAGGGGATACAATAATGTCCGCGCCTTCGAGCGCCGCCAGTCTGGCGGGTTCAAAAAAGGCCGCGTCAAAGCAGATGTTGAGGGCAATGTTGCCGATGGCGGTCTTGAACACCGGCACCTGCAGGTCGCCCCAGGCCGCCCAGTGCATTTCAGTTTCCCACATCTGCGTTTTTCGGTATTTTCCAATGTAGCCGTCCGGGCCAATCAGCACGGCCGTGTTGTAATAGAGGTCGGTCTGTGCGTCAACCTCCGCCATGCCGAGCACCATATAAGTGCCATATTTTTGGGTCAGCTCAGCCATGCGGTCGGTGGTTTTGCCGGGAATGGTATCGACATAGGGTGCAATCTCCGACCGGTCCTTATACTGATAGCCGGTCGTGCACATTTCCGGCGCGCACAGCAGCGTCACACCCTGTTCAAACAGTTTCTGAGATGCCTCGTAAAGCCCTTGAAGATTGTCATCCAGATTGTACAACACTGGGTTAAACTGCATGGCGGCGGCGACAAAAGGTTCCTGTGCCTTTGCGGGGGACGCCGGGCTCGAGGTTTCCGCCTGCGGCGACGAATCAGATGAAACAGCCGAGGATGCCAGTGCGGGCGCAGAGGCCGGAGGCACCGCGGAAGCGCCGGGTGCGCATCCTGCGGCCAGCAGGACGCACCATGCGAGTAGAAGGGCCAACATTTTTTTTGCCATTACACATCCACCTCTTTTCATTGAATACAATACATCTGCTGTAGAACCGGCGAATCGTTCCCTCAGTGGGCCTCGATAACTTCCTTTTCGCCGGGGCGCAGCTCGTTCATCTTCTGCTTGTTGACGCCATATTTGACGGCGGTGATAATCAGCAGCGCCGCCGCAATCGCGACCAGCACCAGTCCGGTGGCCAGGCCGAAGCCCTGTAGCAACAGCACCGGCGTGACACTGACCAAAAACACCTCGACAATTGCGATGAACACATAAGCCGTGCCGTAATCCTGCAAGGCGCCGCTCTTAAACTCAGGATCAACAACGCGCAGCAGCGTCACACCGATGGCGACAACGCCGGTCGTCCAGCCATAGATAAAGATACCGCGCTCAAACCAGAAGTTGTGGAACAGCTTTCTCGAGATGAAGAACAGATAGGCCAGTACCAGGGCGGTGCCAAACAGGCACATGACCAGAATTGGCATGGCATATTCAATGACAATCGAAATTCTGATCGTCGCAACGCCAAAGCAGACCAAATAGTCCGAAACGGTACTGCCGACCCGCGTGACAATCTGCTTGTCGACATAACGGTCGGTTTTAGTCATCCGTAAAACGCCCTGCAGAATAACGCCGACCAACATGGCGACGCTCATCATCGGTATACTGATGTTCGGAATGTATTGCGCGGCCCAGGCCTGCAGCGCGTTGGTTGCATAATAGCCGCCCGCTGTCGCAACCAGCACCAGCGAAACGTGCCACGCCAGCGGGTCAATCGCCATCGGGCTGGTGGTCGAGTTGCCCATCGGCTGTTGCTCCTCAGGGGCGATCATGCCGGTGCGCAGGCTTTCAGGCAGTTGGCTGGCCGACTTAACGAGCCGCGTTGCCCCGGCGCGGGTGGCATAGTTGATGATGATGATGCCGCCGATGACGCCGACCAGCAGACCGATGGTGGCAAAGGTCTGACCGATGGTAACAGCGCCTTCAAATCCGCCTTTCTCAAGCGTGCCGCCGATCGCCGCCGCGTAGCCGTGGCCGCCGCAGAAGCCGGAGGGCAGCAGAATGGCAAAGCTCTCCTGCAGGGTGGGGAACATCCAGCTTAAAACGAATACACCTACCAACAGCGCCGTGCCAAAATGGAAAAATTCAGCCGCCATATTTAATGTAAAGGTGTCGCCGACCTCATTGACGACCTTTTTGATCGAGCTCTTTTCGGAGTTTCCAATAAACAGGCTGGCGAACAGCACGACAACCAGCATGTAAGCGTAACTCGACGCCTTATCGCTAAACGGAATGATATTGAGGAATTGCGGGCCGCCAAAAAGTCCGAGGAAGCCCGCAATCAGCGAAGCCGGTATATAAAGGGTCTGGAGCAGCTTTATCTTGGAACGAAGCAGCTGCGCGAGAAAAAGCAGACAAGCCATCAGTGAGAAATCCATTAGCAGATCATAAGGTCCGAATGCCATAAAAAATCCACCTTTCTATCATGTAACTGACTGTTTATAGCAGCCTTTCGGCCGCCGGCTACCTCTGTTGAACAATTCTGCGCGGGTTGTCGAGTACCATACGTTCAATTTCGCAATGAGAAATACCGTAATCAAGCATGCATTCAATAAAGCGGAGCAACCCTTCCATAGGGGATTCCATTCCCGCCTGTCCCCTGTCGGTCGTCATAAAGATATTTTCCGAGCCCAACACGCGCACGGAATGGCAAAGCGCCTCGGCGTCGATATCGCCATCCGCAATGTTTGCCCATACTTTTTCAATCATTACTCCCGCCCGTGCAAAGTCAAGCTGCTCCTGAAGGTTGATCTTCGTTCTGTTCCAGTCGGGATGCGTCAGGATGCAGTGAACCCGCATCTCAGCGCAGGCCTTGCACACAGCGCGCGATTCTGGCAGGCTTAGATGGCCGGTTGCAACATAAGCACCGTACCTGCGCACGACCTCGAGAATTTCGTACACCACCCGTTTGAGCGCACCGCCGTCCTCCAGAACAGTCAGGCCCGGCCTTTCAAAAAAATCGCCGGGCATGTTCCCGAAGCAGAGCGAATGCGCTGCGTCGCGCGTGGGCAGCCAGACAATTCTGCCGCCCATTTTCAGGCAGCTCTCCGCAGCGTAAGGGTTGAGTCCGCCAACCGGATGATTGAGTGCAATGCCGCCAAACAGCTTTGCGCGCGTGCTGTTATGGCTGTTCGCAAGGGAGGCTCTGGCCTGCGTAGGCTCGTAGTGGCTTTTGATGAGCGCACCGTCCATGCCATACGCCTCAAGCCCCTGCAGCAGGTCAAAGTCATCGAGTGAGCGGTCAAAGTGGGACGGCGCCGTATGCACGTGCAGGTCGTACGCGCCCTTGAGCAGCGCCCTCGCAGCTTGTCGGTCCATACTGATTCCCCCAGGCTTTATGCATATTCCGTTTTATGTCAAAGAACAGCGAAGAAAGTTGCAAGCTGATCAATAAGTTCTGCAAACACCGGATGCTCGTCAAACATAAAATCGTTGTGTTTGCCGTCGATGAGATAGAGCTGTTTTTCGCTGGACAGCTTTTCAAAAAAGAGCTGCGCTTCGGAAACCGGGTGCAGCAGATTGTAGCGCCCGTGGCCGATGAACATGGGAACCTGAATATTGGGCGCGTATTTTTCCGCGTCAAATTCCATAATGGATTTGCCAATTTCCAACGAGATATCCTGTCCGTAATTTTTGACGGTGTATAGATTGCTTTTGACCACGTCGTCGGTGTCGGGGTCAAGCGGATAGAAATGAAACGGGTTGTCGAAAATCCGTTCTCCGGTGAGAACCATCTTTCTGTCCAGCGCCTCAATCTCCTTTTGCATCTTTACAAAGTCGTAGTAAGAATACACGCTTGCCAGCCATCGGGCGCCGTTGTAAAACCCGTTTAATCCCGCGAGGGCGCGCACACGGCTATCCACCGCCGCAACCTTTGCAATTGTCGCGGCCGCCATGCCCCAACCGATGAGGCCGATCCTGTCGCCGTCCACCTCATCAAGTGTCTCAACGAAGGTGATGGCGTTGCGTATGTCCTCCACCTGCTCCTCAAGCTTGCAGACGCCTGCCGGCCCGCCACTCTCCACAAAGCCCCGGTAGTCGAAGCCGAACACCGCAAAGCCCTTGGCGGTCAGCGCGCGGGCATAAAGTGCGGGATAGATCGCATTCAAGCCTATATAACCCGAATTGGCAATGATACAGGGCAGCTTTTCGCCGGGGCGGTAACCGTCCGGCAGGTACAGACTGGCTTTGAGTGCGTAGGTATTGCTGTAAAAGGTTTTGGTACTGGTGATCATCCTGTATTCCTCTTTCTATCTGGTATTATTGGTTTGGCGTTGGACACGCAATTCAGACAAAAATTCCCTTTATTAACAACTATCCCCACCGTGTTGACAGATCTTGCAGGCGGCGCTGTGTCATGGGGAAGTTTCCATGGAGCAGCCGAAAGGATACGGTTCAACAGGCAGGGATAAAACCGGCTTTACGCCGGAAAGGGTTGCGCAAGCCGGCAGGTGTGCGCCCGGCCGCATAATTGTGTTCGGCTTACCAAATAGGCGCGCCGTTTGTGCGAGAGCCGCCGGTGCGCCGCGCTTCGATGCCCGGAGGGTCATCGCGGCTACCTTCGCGCAGGGTGCTAATATCTGGCAGATATCAGAGGTGTTGTGCGAAATAACCGTCCATTTCGTCACACAGCGCCTGCAGGCGAGAGTCTTCGTCGAACATCCAGTCGTTGTGCTTGCCGGCGACATAATAAAGTTTCTTGGGCTCTTTGGCCAGCCTGTAGGCGTCTTCGGCCTCCTCGGGGTCGTGCAGCTCGTTGTATTTTCCGTGGCCGATAAAAACGGCGCAATCGGGCGACAGCTTGGGTAGAAGGTCCTGCACATTAAAACGGACAAATGATTCCGCAATAATGCTGGACATCGGGGTCGGGAACGGCTCATTATAGTCCTGCTCAATCGCATCGGTCAGGCCACCGTTGAGGCCGGTGAGTGTCTTTTCAACATAAAAATCCCCCGATTCTTCGATATTGGGATAAAACTCGTAGGGATGCCGAAGTACCGGGTCGCCGGTGGTCACACGCTTGTATTTGTCCTCTTCGAGGGTACGCAGCATTTTGTAGAACTTGTCGTTTCCCATGCCCATGCGCATCCAACGCCGGCCATCGACGAAAGCATTGAGCGCGGCAACGGCTTTCACCGTTTTGTCGCGGTAGGCTGCATTGATGCAAACCGCGCCCCCGACAGCCCATCCGATTAGCGCAATCTTGGCTGGATCAACCTCAGGCTGGTGCTTGAAGAAGGTGACGGCATTATTGACGTCGTCCACCTCCATTTCCAGGGTGGTGTACTTTTCAAGATCTCCGAGGCCGCCCGAAGGTTTAAAGCCGCGGTAATCAAACCCCATGCAGACATAACCCCGTTTGGTCATCTGCCGCGCAAACATGGCAGGATAGACTTTATTAAGTCCCGTCCAGCCCGAGTTGGCGATGATGCCGGGGCGCTTTTCGCCCTGTTGATAGTCGTCGGGGAGATAAATCGTTCCCGACATTTTTGTGCCTTCGCTGTAAAACACAATTTCTCGCTGCTTCATGCGTTTCGTCTCCTTATGTATTATTTCGGATTACCCGCAAGCAAATTATAATATTGAAAAAGGAATATTTCAACTAATTTATGGTTATATTTTTCTTTTTGTAGGCCTGCATAAAAAGTATTTGGCGGTTTTGTTCCTTTTTAAGGAATGGAGATTCTCTATTAGCATCACGATCATCATCTCCGGCCTCTATTGACTGTATCCGCAATTTTGAGGTATAATAACCGCAAAGTGACTGCTGTACGCCTTGGCCCCTCATAGGGCAACCGCTTTTTGGCGGACAATGGATACGCGCGCAGGTGTTCTCTTCGAGAGCATCGGCTGTGATTTATTCATCTTGCGCCCGTTGCTGTAACAATTTGCAGCGCATAGGCGGTTATGCCTTTGCGGAGAACCGTCTTTTGTTGGCTTTTTGCGCCCTGTTGCCATCAACGTCGTCACGACGGCATCGTGGCATGATGATATTTCCTTTGAAAGCTGCGAGGTATTCCCATGAACAACACCAACACTTCCGTGATAGAACATATTCTTCAGGTCAAGGACGTGCTTCCTAAGAAACAGAAAATTCTCTGTAATTTTATCTGTGCCAACTACAATAAAGCCGCGACGATGACAGTCTCCGAGCTTGCCGAAGCGGCGGGCGTCGGCACCACCACGGTGATGCGGCTGATGCAAACCCTCAAATACGATTCCTACAATGACTTTAAGCGCGATCTGATTAGCGCCGCCATCATTCTGGAAAGCGCCATGTACGCCAATATGAAAAAATCCCTGACCAGCCGGGAGGACGCTTCGGGCAATGCCTTTAGCCAGATAAGCCGGGATCTGCTTCAGGTTTCCGCCACCCTGCAAACCGCCCAGAATCTGAAAAATTTTGAGGCGATGGTTGGGCTTTTACAGCGGGCAGCATGCATTTATGTCATCGGTTACCGCAGCAGCTACGCTGTAGGGCGCTATTTTGAGGATTCTGTCCGTTTGTTTTTACCCAATATCAAACAGCTGGCTACCTCTCAGGAATTTCTTTTTGACAGCCTGTTTTATATGAAGCCAAGCGATGTCCTGTTTGCAATTTCCGATTGGCCCTGTACTCGCAGAACGGTGGTATTCGCCGAAAAATGCCATCAGAAGGGGGTTCCGGTCGCACTTGTGACCAACAACATGGCGGCAAACCCGATCGCCAAATTTGCCTCGGCCGTCATCAACACCGATTCGCTGGGCGCAAAAACCGGGCGGCTGCCCACCCTTCTCGTGGTGGAAGCACTGGTTCAGGAACTGGGACGAAGAGCTTCTCCGCAGTCCATCGAGGCCCTTAACTGGTTGGAAACGATGCTCAAGGAAAATGGAATTATCATCTGGGATTAGAATGCGCACCCAATGTTTTTAAGACTAATCTCCGATAAAACGGCAGAACAGATTGGCGTGACATTTTGCCAAACTGACAAAAGGATGCCGACGTGCGCCGCCTGCCCAAAAAGGTAACGGCGAATGGCAGAAAAAGCATCTCCCTGAATATTCGTGTACACAAAAGCCCGCTGCTTCCCTAATCTGGGAAGCAGCGGGCTTTTGGCCGGTTATTTAACGTTTTAAGGATACATTATGGATGCCGTCTGAAGCCGGCATGCCTCGGTCCGGCTCTGCTTTTTTACAGAGTGCGCAGATCTTTTCTTGTGTAAAACCGGCTCGCCATAGAACAGCTCGCCACAATAATAATCAACGAAAGTAAGACGTAAGGAAAACTCAACCCGTTTTTCGAAACCGATACCACGTTAAAATACCGTACCGGTGTCAGAAAATTCAAAAAATCCATCGTGCCTATATAATCCAGCACAAAACTGATCCCATAAAACACTACAACTGTAAGCATCGTAAAAAGACTGGCGAATTTGTAATTTCGCACCACGCCTGAAATGAAAAGCCCGATGGTGAACAGCACTATTTGCGTGAGCAACATGCCGGCAGTCGTAAGGATATGTGTCCCGACTATGCGCCTGTCGCCGAGCGGGAGAATGATGCATAAATAAGACATGACCCCGACAGCAAGCGCAAATATTGCAAGATTTGTGACAGATGCCAGAATTTTTGCATATACAATGCTTGAACGCTTATGCGGTTTTGAAAACAAAAACGCACTTGTGCCAAACTTTTCTTCTCTTGCAACGGCATATACGCCTAAAAATCCCGCAAAGAAGTAAGCAAGCAGGTTCGTCCAAAATACCATGCACTGATAAGCGCCCAGAGCAGTATCAATTCGCGCTCCGTTCATCCCGAATAAAATCAATACGATTTTGGGGAAACTGTCAGCCATCGCCGCAATTTCCGCCATCGCGTCTTTTAGCATAATAAATTCTATCGCTGCAAATCCTGTCAGTATCACGATTAGCGCAAGCCAGATCATCAGCATTTTTCGCGTTAGCTTCAGCTCCTTTAAATAGATCGCTTTCATATCTAACCTCCAAACACGACATCTTTTTTAAGAAATTTTTTGTAGCTGATCAGCAGTAATCCCGCACCAAGTACGAGATACCACACGATAAAGCGCCACTCGTAAAATCCGGTTTCAACAATATGCACAGGCGAAAAAAACGCGAATGGCGTCAAATAGCCCAATACCGGCTGGTTGATTTTCTTAGACATGGCACTCAGACAAAATAACGCCAACATAACGCATGACGACAGGAGCACAGGGGTGCGCACATTCGAGAAAAATGTGCCCGCGACTATGCCGAAAACCACAAACATCAGCTCAACCAGCACCAACGACTTCGCGATGAGCACAAACGCCCACCAGTCAATGCTGATGTCTTTAAGCGTCAATAACGCAAGCGCTGCGCCTGATGTATAGGCAATTCCGACAATCAGGCTGTCCACTGCGCAGGCAAGGAACTTCGCCCAAAAAATTTCTCCGCGCGAATGCGGTTTTGTCAGCAAAAATTCCGCCGATTTATTCTCGTATTCCTTTGTGTGCGAAGAAAACGCGATGCTCATGCCATGAATGGCCGCTGCCATCATCGCAAAGCTGCCCAAAAAGCTGAACATGCCAAGCGGCGTCATGATGAACGCGGCGCCAACACCCAAGGCTCCAAATAGCGGGTTGTCTTTCATCGCCTCCGCCATAAAGGGCTCGCCGCCTGTGGTAAAACCAATATAAGTCGGCAGCATCAGAAAGATCAGCCCGCCCATCGAAAGTGCCCAAATGATGCTGTTTTTCTTTAATTGTCTGAGCTCACAGCTAAATATCGTCATCACATACACCTCATCTGTAATAGTGCATAAACACTTCTTCCAGCGTCGGCTCTTCAATGAACAAGTCGCGAACATCCAAGACCGACAACCTCGCCACAATATCGGCGATATTGCCCATAAACATAAAGGTTGCGGTGCTGCCGTTCTGTTGATAATTGGTAACACCGCCAACGTTAAAATGTCCGCTGGGGATTGCGTTCGCTGTAACGCTGATCTTTTTATGGCTGTTTGCGCGGAGTTCGCTGATTTTTTGTACACTGATAATTTTGCCCTCTTTTACAATCGCCACCCTGTCACAGATTTTTTGCACCTCCGACAAAACATGGGATGAAAAGAAGATCGTCGCTCCGCGCTGATTTTCCTCTTTCAGAATATTGAAAAATTCCTGCTGAACCAGCGGGTCCAGGCCGCTGGTCGGTTCGTCCAGTATAATGAGTTTGGGCGTGTGCAGCAGCGCGCACACGATTCCGACTTTCTTTTTGTTGCCTAAAGATAAGTCGGCAATTTTACGCGACAAGTCAAGATTCAGGCGTTTGGAAAGCGCCTCTATTTTGTCGTCACACTTTTTGCCGTACAGTTTGGCTGCGTATCGCACCAGCTCCCCAACCGTCATATCCGCATAATAGGCCGATTCGCTGGGCAAATACCCCACATCTTTCGCGATTTCCGCCGCATGCCGGATGCAGTCCCTGCCAAAGATCTCGGCGCTGCCGGATGTTGGGCGAATCAGCGCCAAAAGCGTGCGAATGGTCGTCGATTTCCCCGCTCCATTTGGGCCGATAAACCCGAATATCTCGCCTTCCTCCACCGAAAGGCTGACATTCTCAATGCCCCTGTGTTCACCATAGCGCTTGGTCAGGTTTTTAATTTCAATTGTACGCAAGGGAACTTCACCGCCTTTCATTTTAAAAACTCAACATATCCCATATCGCCGTTAATGCGAATCCGGTCCCCGTCTTTGATGTGCTTTGTCGCGTCAATCACGCCGACAACGGCAGGCAAGCCATATTCACGCGTGATAACCGCACCATGGGTGGCCATTCCGCCCACTTCTGTCACCAGCCCGCTGATGGACATAAAGGCCGGCGTCCAGCTGGGGTCGGTAAATTTTGTCACAAGGATGTCGCCCTTTTCTATTTTTTGCGCATCTCTGATGTCGAGGACGACCCGCGCCCGCCCTTCGGCCACGCCGCTGGATACGGCGAGCCCGGGCAGAGCCCCTTCGGGAACAGGGCGCCGGTACTGGCCTTCCACCACCTCACCGTCGGAAAAAGCAAGGCGCGGTGGGGTCAGCGCGGCATATTTTTCATAGTCCGCGCGAAGCGCATCAATTTTGGTGTAATCGGGCTCATATTTCCCGGCAAACAGATCGGCGAGCTCCGGCAGGCGCAGATAGTAGACATCTTCGATGTGCCTGAGCTTCCCCGTGCGGACAAGCTTTTCGGCCTCTTGCATAATGGCCTGCTTATACACCCAATACCGCTTCATCCAGTAATACTTCGGCGATTCTCGCAAGCCTGAAAAGTTGCGGTAAAAGGATAGCTGCCTGGCCAGCTTTTTGGCCTTTCGCGCGCCCCATTTTTGTCTGGCGGCCGAAACAAGCGCCTCTACCGCCGCTTCGCTTTCCTGTTTTCCCTGCTCGAATTTTTGCTCGACATGGCCTTTGGGCAGCTTGATATCAGCCAGCACAGTCGGGATAATTTTCGACGGCTGCTCGGCAAACCGCGGTTTTGCAATGTCAATTTCTCCGGGGCAGCGCATGCCGTACCGGGAGAAAAACGCTTCAAAGGCCTTTGCGGTTTCACCGCCGCCCTGCCGTTTCCTCAGTTCGTCAAGGCTAAATAAATCGCCCGACATTTCAAGATAGTGCACAACGTCCGGAAAATCCCGTGCCGCATCCGCAATGCGGCTGACGTAAAACCCCATTTCAGAGGTGACATTGCCTTTGATAGATTTTGACACGTCGACGCTGACATTGTCCCGTCCAAGCAGAATCTTCCCCGCTTTATCAATCGGCTTTGTGAGTAAGAAAGCCATAATCAGCGGTCCAAAGCCCTCCGGGTCGAACATGCTTTTCATCAAATTGTCGGTGTCGTTGATAATATAGGTCATCACCGCCCCGCCGCTCAGCCTTGAAATCTCCTTTTTTGTTTTATCAATTAAGACTTCCATACGGCGGTCATAGCGGTCAATGACGGACGGATCGTTCTTTCTATAGATATTTAATCCCACCAAAAAGCCCTTGCTGATACCTTTTGGCATGGCAAAGTCACTTTTCTGCCCTTTGGGTATGGACTGAATATAGTCTTTTCTTGCCAAGACCTGATTGAAAGCGCTGTTCATCAGTTCGTCGGAATTAGACAGCTTTTGCCGCACCAATGCTTTACCAACCGAACTGTTCAGATTGTGCGTAATCTCCATATACGGCCGCCCGCCGATTGCCGTAACCTTCACGGTTTTTGACATCAGTTCCCAAAGAGACATTCCAAGCGGCAGCATCACGTCGGTCATCATTTGCAGATGCCCAACGGAAATGAAACAGCGTTTGAATCCGTCCGGTGAGGGCGGGCAGGGAAAAAGCGTGGTGATGGCGCGGGATTGCACGATATAAAATCGCCCGCCGTCAAAGCACCATTCAATATCCTGCGGGCAGCCGTATTCATGCTCAATCTCTTTCCCGATCCTAGCAAGGGTGGTTATCTGCGCTTCGGTCAAACAGGGGGTGCCGCCGCTCTTTTGCTTTATGCCGTCCTTAACCGTCCATGTGACAGGCGTCTTGCGCCCGGATACCAACGCCTCACCCAAACCTTCCACCGCTTCAATCGCCATTGTTAAGCGGTCGGAGGTCATGGGGTCGGCAGTGAACAGAACCCCCGCCACCTTGGCATCCACCATTTTTTGCACAACCACTGCCATTTGGACTTCGCTTTCGTCAAACCTGTTCCTCGCACGGTAAGAAATCGCCCGCTCGTTATACAAAGAGGCAAAGCAGTCCATCACCGCTTTTTCGACGGCTTCAAGGCCAGAAACGTTCAAATAGGTGTCCTGTTGGCCGGCGAAGGATGCATCCGGCAAGTCCTCAGCCGTGGCGGAGGAACGAACGGCGACCGACACATTGCCGCCCATGGCCGCATAAGCGGATTGAATCTGCTCCTTTGCCTCGTCGGGCAAAGTCAGTTCGGCGACGGCGCGTTTCACATCGCCGTGGGCACCGTTTACCGCAGGAAGAATATATTTTTTAAAAAATTCGGTTGTGATGATAAACCCACCGGGAACGTTCGCCGAGGGCAGCCGGGACAGTCTTGCGAGGCTGGCGCCCTTACCGCCCGACATTGAAAGCGAAGCTGCCGCCTGATCGTGAATTTTAAGGATATACATTATAGATACTCCTCCCGATACAGATTATTTTTTAACATAAGCATCATTTTCTTGAATTCTTCCGATACATTGCCGAAATCGGATTTCCCCCCGGATACCTCATAGGCGTATCCTTCCGCCATAAGAAAAATGAGACGTATAAACGCTTTAATATCCACGCCCTCTTTAAACTTCTTCATGTCCCCCTCTCTGACAACGAGGCCATACGTAAATTCCTGGGCGTTGGGCCTGATCATATTGGTAATTTCCGCAACTTCGCTATCCGTTTCCATAAACATACTGACGACAAATTGTGACAGATACGGGGACTTTTCCAGTATTCCCATTTTCATTTCAGATGCCACAATAATGCGCTCGAACAGGTCGTCATAGGAATCAATTTTGTCGCGTTTATAACCTTCCATCAGCACGTTCCTGGCGTATTGCGTAAGAAACATATAAAATTCCTTTTTCGTTCCAAAATAATGAAACAGCATTGGTTTCGATACGCCGCTATTTTGGGCAATGTCTTTCATGGACGCTTTTTTATAGCCATATTTTCCAAAGCACTTTAAAGCTGCGTCAATAATGGGCAGTTGCTTTTCTTTGGGCAGCTCTTTGAATTTTTCCATTTGCGCACCTTCTAAAAATATTATTGACCGATTCGGTTTATAGCGTCAGTATAGCATGATAAACCGAATCGGTCAATATGAAGATTTTTGTCATTACAATGGATATCCGTAGGATTCAAAACACTTCCATGCTCAAGCGAAAATGCGGCTGAAAGCTTTTTTGATAAGCGGCCAAACGATATTTATCCCATAGCCCGGCAGCGTTATGCGGTCTAAATATAGAAAAATACCCACAAACCCGCTCAAAGGCTTGTGGGCATCTTTGCAGAACATCTTCCGACACAGATTAAAAACTACAGCGATATTTTGATTAATTGGGTGCGACTTGGTCGGGCGATGCGCCAAAAGGGTAATCACCTTTCCTGTAAGTAGTTTATGTGGATGCCGCTGTCTCCCGGAAATACGTCAGCACTCCTGCTTTTGCCGCCGAAGCTCTGCCGGATCTTTGCGATGATAGCCGTGCCGTCTGGCGACGCAGAACAGTTCGGTGCCGCCAAAGCGTTCGGCCGCGGTTTGTTCACCGCTGGCTATTCTGATAACAAGATCGAGCAATTCTTTTCCTGCCTGTTCGATACTTAATTCACCGCTGATAATTTTGCTGGCGTCATAATCGAAGCATTCGGTCATATGGCTGTACGTTTTATAGTTGCCGGTAACCTTCAAGACCGGTACCAGCGGATGCCCTGTGGCATGTCCCCTCCCGGTGGTAAAAGCGACAATCTGTGAACCGCAGCCAATCATGCCGGTGACAACTTCGCCGTCCTGACTTTCGTAATTCATTAAAAACAGGCCCTTTTTGCCGTTCTGTGGCACAAGCGCATATTCCAAAACATCCACAAACGGCGAGGTGCCCGATTTATGGATTCCGCCGAGCGCCTTTTCTACAATGCTGCTGACACCGCCGTCAAAATTGCCGCGGCTAATCAAGTGATTGCGGTTTGCGGGTAGAGAAAAATCCAGCCCGCCCCGCAAAACATCTTCAATTTCGTATATGGCATTATATATTTTTTCGGCAACCGCCGCGTTTACCGCACGCTTTGCCAAATATTTTTCAGTGCCAAGCAACTCATTGAGTTCGCTGAGAATAGCGCTGCCGCCCGCCCGGATAACGCTGTCAACCATTTCGCCAACAGCGGGGTTTGCGGCCAATCCGCTTGTGGCGTCGGTTCCGCCACATTTGGTGGCGATCATCAACTCGCCAAGGTCACAGGGAACCCGGGTCTGTTTAGCCAGAATTTCTGCAAAGTTTTTGCCGCATTCAACGGCTTTTTCAATGGTGTTGGTAATGCCGCCCTCTTCCTGAATAACAAATTTGGCAACTGGCTTGCCGGTTGCCCTGACGGCATCATACAGTTCCTGCGGGTCAAACCGTTCACAGCCCAGGCCCAAAACGATAACGGCGCCCGCGTTTGGGTGACATCCCATAGACTTCAGCGTGCGCGCGGTGAGCTCCAGATCGAGGCCGACTTGTGAGCATCCGACACAATGCGTCATGGCAACGGCCCCCGGAATGGCGGCTGCAATTTTTTCTGCTGTTGTGTTTGCACAAAAGACAGAAGGAATGATTGCTAAATGATTTCTTGTGCCCACAGAACCGTCGGCACGGCGATACCCCATAAATACTTGACTCAAGCGCATCTGCTCCTTCCAAAAATTATTTCTTGCCGCGGTCACAGCCCATATTGTGGTTATGAATCCATGTGCCCTTTTTAACATCTTCAAGCATATAGCCGATTTCCTCGCCGTATTTAATGACCGGCTCATCCTTTTTCAGGTCACGTATGCAAACCTTATGTGCAAATTCGATATCTTCCAACAGAACCACAATGTCTCCGGTGGCAGTGGCGACGGTGTCGCCTTTTTTTGCGTCCTCAAGAACACAGGCGACGGAATCTTCCGGCTTAATCATGAGGCTTTTTCGCTGCATGATAAAAACTCCTTTTTGCCTTTGCGGCGCCGATTATGATGGTCGGCGCCGCCTTGGGCCATTTATAGTGGTTTATTGATTCATCGTTTCGGTATAGGGCTCCATCTCCGCCCAGACATCGTTCATCGTGCCAAGTGCCTGATCATAGGGAACAAATTGGGGCGTGACACAATAGGTGCCGGAGACGGCATCGCGGTATTCCTGGTTATCCTGAATTTTGGCCACGACGTCGGAAAGCTTCTGACATATAGCGGGGTCCGTTCCTTTGGGCAGCCCAAAGAAATAGGCGCGGGCAGCGGCGCAATCATAGCCAAGCTCCCTGGCAGTGGGAACATCAGGAAAAAATTCGCTGCGCCGCTCGCCATAGGTCATCAAAGGAATGAGGCTGCCGTCGTTGACATACTGTTTGAATACGCCGTAGCTGTTGATGCCGGAATTCACCTGATCGCCCAGCAATGCGGGAATCATAGCAGCTGCACCGCCTGCGTCAACGGGGTTCACTTTGATACCGGCCGCATCCTGAAGCAGACATAGCGTGTAATAAGAAAAGCCGGAAATAGTGACGGCACAGGAATATTTGTCGGGCTCCGCCTTGGAGTTTGCAACAAATTCGTCAAGGGTTTTAACGCCCAGCGAAGCAGGCACAACCAGCGTGTTGGTGTCATCGATTTCGCCGATGCAGGCAATTTCAAAGCTGTTCTGGTCAAGGTCCGATACACCCAGCATTTTGTTGGCGTAAAGGTTACCGGTGTGGTAAAACAGAATGGTATAGCCATCGGGTGCAGCGCTCGCTACCGACTGGGCGCCAACAGTTCCGCCCGCGCCTTCGGTATTAACAACGGTGACCGTGG
Source organism: Bacillota bacterium (assembly GCA_023457355.1). Classification (GTDB taxonomy): domain Bacteria; phylum Bacillota; class Clostridia; order Oscillospirales; family Ruminococcaceae; genus Yanshouia. Next base: position 32,008 of record JAEWLW010000012.1, read on the forward strand.
TGCCCAATTCCTGCTCTAAGTACTTGGCGTAAAGGCGCGCATAATAGTCGGTATCGCCGCCGGCTTTAAACGGAACAACCAGCGAGATGCCACGGGTAGGCCAAGCCGTTTCCGGCGACTGCGCTTCAGAGCCGGGCGTTGCAGCAGCTGAAGGTGATGCCGTGGCTGCTTCAGAAAGCGAGGGCGCAACACTGCCGGACTGTCCGCTGCATCCCGCGGCAATAGCCAGTACAAGCATCGCTGTCAGCGTGAGAGAAATAACTTTTTTCATATTCATTATCCTCCTTTTTATTTAACCCCTGTCAGGGGTTCGGATCATGTTGTGGCTTGCGTATCCTTCTGCGTCCGCTTGTTCTTTACGGTATGCTTATAGATAATGTAGATAACCGAAAATACGGCAATGGCAAGAAATGTGCCCGAAATTGGCCGGGTGATAAAAGGCAGCCAGCTCCCCTTGGAATTCATCAGTGCGCGGCGCATGTAGGTTTCAACCGTGGAGCCAAGCACAAAACCCATTATCAGTGGCGCAACGGGCATTTTAAGTCTTAGAAAAATGTAGCCAATAATGCCGAAGGCAATGACGATATATGTATCGAACACGCGGTTATTCAGGCCGAATGCGCCCACAATGCAAAGCACAAAGATGATCGGCAGCAGAATATATTTAGGAAGCTTCAGCAACTTGACAAACACACGCAGCCCAAAGAATTCCTCAAACAGCATGACGAAATTGGAAAGCAACATAGCGATGAATATGCCGTAAATCAAAACCGGCTGTTCTTTAAACATCAAGGGGCCGGGCTGAACGCCGTGGATCATCAGGCCGCCGAGCAACATGGCTGTAGCCATATCGCCGGGAATGCCCAGCGTCAGCAACGGTATCATCGCGCCGCCGACAGAGGCGTTGTTCGCTGTCTCGGTGGCAACAATGCCGTCGATTATACCGGTTCCGAACTTTTCGGGATACCTTGATTGATTCTGCGCAACGGTATAGGCCAGCAGGTTGGAGGTTGAGCCGCCAAGGCCGGGCAAAATGCCAATACCAAGGCCGATAAGCGCGCTTCTGAGTGCATTAAATCCCTGTCCGAGGCCCTCTTTTAGCGAAAACCCAAATCCTTTGATGCCCTTAATGCTGACTTTAACGACCTGCGCCTTCTGGCCTAAGCATATCGTGCTTGCAGTCGACATGATCTCGCTTAAGGCAAACATACCAATCAAAACAGGCAGAATATCCAGGCCCGCGCTCAGTTGCATGCTACCGAAGTTAAAGCGCGGCGCAGCATCTATCGGCGCCATGCCGACGGTAGCCAGCAACAACCCGAAGAAGCCGGAAAGCAGGCCCTTGACCATGGAGCCGCTTGAGAGCGATGCAATCATGGTCAGGCTGAAGACAGCGATTGCAAAATACTCAAAATCCCCGAATTTCAGCGCGAGCTGAGCAAGATTCGGCGCTATAACAATCAAAGCTAAAATACTGAACAGCGTGCCCAAAAAGGAGAAAAAAACACTTACGCCCAACGCCTTGACTGCCTCGCCCTTTTGAGTCATGGGATACCCGTCAAAGCAGGTGGCAACCGAAGAAGGTGTCCCGGGCATTTTAAGTAATATAGCGGAAATCAGACCACCGGAAACACCGCCGATATAAACTGAAACCAGCAGCGTCATGCCCATGAGGGGCGACATGCCAAACGAAACCGGCAGAAACAACGCAATGGCCATTGTCGCGCTTAAGCCCGGTATGGAGCCGAAAACAATACCCGCACCGGTGCCCAATAGAAGAATCAATACGCCCTGGAGATTGCAGATGGCTGCGGCACCCGCTGCAAAAGATGCGATCATAATTAGAAGCCCTCCTTACAAAATCCCGGTCAATATTCCGTTTGGAAGCATGAGCCGCAAGCCCTTATAGAACAAAAGATAGATTGCGATAACGGAAATGACAGATACGATGAAAAATAAGACCGGCTTGCGCTCTTCCTTGGGGGCGAGCACACACATTTGTGCAAACAGATATGCAATTGAGCTGATGACAAAACCCAGTGGCTGAAACAGGATAACATAGACCAAAGCGCAGCCCAATGTGCAAATTACTCTGTTGATGTCGGAGGCTTGTTCCATCTGAACGCTTTCCTGCTGCAGCGGCCGCTTTTTAATGTCGATATAAGCACAATACAACTGACAGACCGTAAGAATCCCCATGCCAATTGAAATAATAAGCGGCAGAAATGCGGAATTTACAGGAGAAATTTTTGTGCGCTTAATGATGGGGATTTGGCTTGAATACACCACAGTGACCAACAGAAAAAAGAACCCTGTCATCAGTTCTTTGTTCTTAATCAATTTCATGTTGCTCCTCCTCAGCTTCTTCCTTCTCTTTTCAGACTGCATTCGGTTACAGCACCGCTAATACTGTTCCTTTCACTTTCCCCCTTTCAAAATATTTTGGAAATCAGAATGTGGTGGGTACCGTCATACAGGCAATCATGACGTTTTTCAGTTTCAAAACACCCATAGTATGGATACATTGTCGCCTGAAAAAAGACACATTGATTGTTAACTGTTAAACTATCGCTGCTGATAGTATATCGGCTTTGTGTATTGTTTTTCAACAGTTAGTTTCACCAGTTGTGTGTTATTTTGAAACATTATTGGTAATTCTCTATTGATATATTTCCAATTAAGCGGTACAATGTCAATATAAATCACTAGTGAGGTGACAGCATTGGAAAAAGTTCGAATTCTTGCAATTGCGCCCTATCCTGAAATGGCGGACATTATGAGTAAGGTCGCCGCGAAAAATGATAAATACCTTGTCAATATACAAGTTGGAAACATCAATACCTGTGTCAAGGTGATCGGCCAGATACCCGCCGGAAGCTACGATATTATCGTTTCGCGCGGCGGTACCGCGAGACGGCTGAGAGCGCTGGTGAAAGTTCCTGTCGTTGAGATATCCGTGTCGGTTTATGAGGCGCTGCGCTCTTTACGCATGGCCGAAAACTACAAGGGCAAGTTTGCGGTGGTGGGTTTTCAGAACATAACCGAATGCGTCTCTCAGCTTTCGGCTTTGCTCCAGTACAAGCTTGATATCTTTACTTATGAAAGCGCTGAGGATATTGGGCGAGTCCTCAATAATTTGCATTCACAAAATTATGAAATGATTCTGTGCGACACTGTCTGTGCACAGATGGCCAGACAGCTGGGCCTGAATGTTATGCTCATCACGTCGGATGAGCACAGCATTGAAACCGCTTTCGACCAGGCATATCATATTGCACAAGCCAACAGCCAAACCCTCTTGCAAAATCAATTGCTCCGCGCCATTATCAATAATTGCAGAGATGATTATGTCATTGTTTCCAAAGAAGGCAATGTGATCTATTCTTCGGTTTTGGGCAGCAAGTATGAAATGCCGATCTTCTCGGTTATCGAAGCGTTAGGCTCACGTATATGGTGCAGCAACCAATTTTGCCACGGCTGCATTATAGAGGGGCAGTATATCTATCTCGACGTAAGCCGGCTTCTGTTTGACAGCGAAGAGGTCTGCTGCATTAAAATCAGCTATGCCGACTATCTGCCCTATATTGAAAACAAGGGTGTCATGCTGTTAAACAGCCATGAGATGTCGGAGCAAAACGTGACAACCGAGGGTTCCTTCTTTTTTGGGACCTCCAAGCAGGTTATCGAAAAATATGCCAAAACAGCATACCCCATTTTGCTTATTGGCGAAAAAGGTTCAGGCAAAGGTGAAACCTGCCTGCTGCTGCATCGGCATGGGCCCTTTAGCCAAAGCCCAATGGCTATTATCGATTGTAAAATGACAACATCGCGCCAATGGCGCTTCTTGCTAAACAGCGAGCACTCCCCGTTTATGAGCACAAACATCACCATATGCATCAGCAATCTCCAATGCCTTTCTCAAAGCAACGCACAAGAGCTGTTCGAGCTGATGTACCACACAAACCTATGCCACAGAAACCGCATTATCTTCTCACAGATAACACAGGCCCAGGATGCGGACACCAGTTATATTCAGGATTATATTGAGGGACATTTTTCAACCATCACCCTGCGGTTACCCGCGCTGCGCGAATACCGTGAGCAGATACCAAATATCGCAATTTTATATCTCAACCAGCTTAATATCTCATTGGGCAAAAGCTTGATCGGGTTTGACCCCAAGGCGCTGGAACTGCTGCAAAACTATCCGTGGCCAGGAAATCTTTCGCAGCTTTACCGCATTATCCGGTCGCTGACCGTTGCAGCGGATGCACCGTTCATATCGGGTATGGAGGTCGCCAATATCTTATTTGAAGAGCGCAACAAATTTGTGATGCCTGCCAGTAGCGAACTGGATCTGAACCGGCCGCTGAATGAAATTAATTATGACATCATTATGCAGGTACTCAGCCAGAACAATAATAATCAACGAAAAACTGCGGAAATATTAGGAATCAGCCGTTCCACCCTGTGGCGGATATTAAAGTCTTACAGTGGTTATAGCCGCGATTTTAAGAAGGAAGATGACAGGGATTAAGGCCGAGGAACGAAGAGATGTGACGCGTAAAATCCACCAGACATAGTCAAACCAGATGCCTATAACAGACGAATAGCCCGATGAGCACTGCATCTGTGGAAGCGTGGAAAGACCCTACGCATCCGGTTATAAAGAAAATAAGCACAAGCATCCGGCCTTTTAAAAAAGGGTCGGATGCTTGTGCTTTATAGCCAATTGCGAATTCAAATAGTAAAAAACGGATGCCACTAAAAAACCGGCGGATAACGTTTCAAAGTGCGCAGACGAATCAGCTGTATCAATGCAGCTGATTAATCGCCACCCGTGTTACAAGGTTGGCCTTTTCATCCGTGGGAAGCTGGGATATAACCTCCCGCATGGTAATTTGAATATTGTCAATTGCCTGCGAGATCGCCTCGCAATACATATACAGCTGGGACTGTTGCCGAAGCAATTGGACCGTATCGCCCAAATTGTGCAGCTGGTTTGAAATGATGTGATAAATAAGCTGGTTGAGACGCGTAACAATTTCATTGGTCGTTCCAACCGACGGAACGCGTTTGGCGCCGATGAGATGCGCCTGCGGTTTGAGGTGTTCTTTGAAAGGCTCCGACTGAAGCTTATCCAGAATTTCGGCCACACCGATAATATAGTCGGCTTTTGAAAGGCGGCTTTCAGTCTCCTCGCGGCTCATCTGCTCATAGGCGATCGGGATAAACTGATAGTTCACCAGCCCGAAGGCCCGGCAGAGCTCCGCCAGCGTATTGCAGTACCCCTGCTTGTTATTGAATATATAGATATCCGACCCATGGGGAATGCTGCTGATCGCCATAAAAAAGGATGATTTCGGCTGCAGATTAAGCACACACACCTGACTTTCGCTTACAATCTGCTGCAAATTTTTTTTCAGCGATTCATTGCAGATATACAGCGTGCCGTCGAGATGCTCAGGCACCTGTGCAATTGTGCATTTTACAATTTCAAGGCTACCGTCAAGCATCTGTTCCAGTGCCATCTGAATTTCATTGGACAAAATATCGTTGCTGCCTACGGCGTAAATCACAAACCTCATAACAAGCCCTCCTTGATTTGGCAAGATAAAACGGAGGTAATACAGGATGAAAACCTCGTGCAAAGTGCCTTGTCCCCCATCAAAAAGACACTCGCCTGCGAAGCAAGAGGATTTGGATGCGCTCCGATATCATTGATATTTGTGCATTTTTCGGAAACGGCAAAAGCCGGGCACACAACACGGAAGCTGCCGGAGGCCAGGTAGCTTTCCATTTGGTCTTTACTGGTATAGGTGGAACAGTGCCCGCCCGGATTGATCTCATCCGCCAACAGTTCTGAAAGATAGCCGCAATTTCCCGGAATCGCCCAGGGAATCGTTTCATTTCCGGCACCGGCCGCTTCGCTGCGCAGAGCGACCATCGTAAAACGGGCGATGATAAACTTTTTTAAATCGGCGCTCTCGTGGTCGACTGTCAGCCCGATATCAATCTTTCGGCCAGCCAGCAGATTTTTCTGTTCTTCCATGCTGCAAATGGTTACCAGGACCGGTCGCTCCGCATAGTGCTTTTTAAAAAACGCCAGCGCGGGGGCAAGTACCCAATCGGCCAAAAGCGGATGCAGTGCAAGATGTATGCGCGCCTCTTCTTCATTTTTAAGCTGGTTGACGTGTAAAATGGTGCTGTTGACTTCGTTGATGACCTGGGTTGCATGCAAAAAGAAAGTTTGGCCTGCCGCGGTTAATGCAACCGACTTATTGTTCCGATCGAACAGTTTGACATCCAGCTCGCTTTCCAGCGCATTGATTTGTTTGGTCAGCGCCGGCTGACTGATGAAAAGCTTCTCAGCTGCGCGTGTAAAATTTTTCGTCTCGCTAATGGTCAAAAAGTAGATCAGTTGGCGCAATTCCATTTGGCACACCTCCCTTTTTATCTAAGTACAAGCAAATTATATCATATTGCACAAATTAAAAATAGTTTTTTTGGAAGCAAATTGGTTATAGAGCCATGAATATTGGTTATTAGACACTAAGAAAAATTTATGATACCTTGGATTCGTACCCTACAAAGCGAATACAAGAGGAGAAAACCGCATGAAAATTGTCAAAATTGTTGAAAAAACCGTCCCGTTCGGCTCCAACATCGCAAATTCATACATCAACTTTGCGAGCATGACCGGCAGCATCATCGCGATCGAAACTGATGTGGTTCGGGGTGGAAAGCCTGTTGTTGGCTACGGCTTTAATTCCATCGGCCGTTACGCCCCGACCAGCATTTTAAGGGACCGCATGATCCCGAAGCTGATGAACGCGCCGCTGGCGGATATCTTAAATGATGGGGGCACCAATCTCGACCCCTTTAAAATCCACAGGCTGCTCAAATCCAACGAGAAGCCTGGCGGCCACGGCGACCGGGCGCACGCAGTCGGCGCGATTGATATGGCTGTTTGGGACACCGTCGCCAAAATCGAATGCCTGCCCCTTTACCGGCTGCTGGCCGACCGCTACAATGGCGGCGCATATGATGAAAAAATTTATACTTACGGTGCCGGCGGCTACTACTATGAAGGTGACAGTGACGAGCGGCTTAAAAACGAACTGAAAAGCTACCTGAACATGGGCTTTAGAGATGTGAAGATGAAAATTGCGGGGGCCGACCTTAAAACCGACATGCGCCGCATTGAGGCCGCTTTAAGCGTGCTGGATAACGACGGCTCGCGCCTGATGGTGGACGCAAACGGCAGGCACGACCTTGAAAGCGCACTGGCCTACGCCCACGCGATGAAGGACTATCATCTGCGCTGGTATGAAGAGCCGGTCGACCCGCTCAACTACGCCGATCTTGCCGCCATCGCAGAAGTTTATCCCGGCGCGCTGGCCACCGGCGAAAACCTGTTTTCGTTTGAGGATATCCGCAACCTGATCCGCCACGGCGGCATGCGTTCCGACCGGGATTATATGCAGATGGATTGCCCTTTGAGCTACGGTCTGGTAGAGTATATGAATGTTCTGAATTATCTGAATGACATGGGCTGGAGCAGGCGGCGCTGCATCCCGCACGGCGGCCATCAGTTCTGCGCCAACATTGCGGCCGGCCTGGGCTTGGGCGGCAACGAGTGCTATCCCGGCGTCTTCCAGCCCTTCGGCGGCTTTGCGGACAACATTCCCGTAGAAAACGGCTATGTCGCACTGCCCGATGTCCCCGGCATCGGCTTTGAGAAAAAAGCAAATCTCTGGGACGTCATGAAAGATATTATCTGACATTCAGTCTAACACAATCAGGGAGGGATGAATACCGGTATGAAGCAATTAAGCAAATTTAACGATCTGTTAATGGCGCTGATCAAGTGGAGCGCCATCGGGCTGTTTGTCGTCATGCTGTTTTCAGCAAGCTGGCAAATCGTGATGCGATTTGTATTTAAAAGCCCTCTGGCATGGACCGACGAAATTGCAAAGTTTGCATTTGTCTGGTCAACCATGCTCGGGTGTGCCTATCTGGTGCGCACCAAAGGTCATTCAAGCGTCGAATTTATGGCCGGCTATCTCAAGGGTATTCCCAAAAAACTGCACGCCGTGGTTGTCGACCTGCTTTGCCTGCTGGTGTATACCATCATTGTAACCGGTGGTGTCAGTATGATGCAGGCGGGTGCCACCAGCGTTTCGCCTGCCTGCGGACTGCCCATGGCTGCGGTTTATGCCGTTGTACCGCTCTCGGGCCTTTTTATGTGCCTGTTCCAGCTGGAAATCCTGCTGGGTAACCTCAATCAAATGCGTAAAAAGGAGGCGGCATAGATGGTCGTTACCACATTGTTTGTCGTTTTGCTGATTTGTCTGCTTATCGGTCTGCCCATTGCGGTAGCGCTGAGTATGGGCACACTGGCCGCTATTCTGGCTGCGGGCAATCTGCCTGTCGCGTTGGTGGCCCAAAGAATGTTCACCAGCAACGCGTCGGTTTCGATGATGGCTGTTCCCTTTTTTATGCTCGCCGGTTCCATTATGACAGCAGGCGGCATCAGCAAGCGTCTGGTGCGGTTCTCCAACACCCTTATCGGCTGGGTGACCGGGGGTCTGGGAATGGTTGCCACGCTCACCGCCATGTTTTTTGCGGCGATCTCCGGTTCATCCAGCGCAACAGCGGCCGCTGTCGGCGGAACGCTCATCCCCGAGATGAAAAAAGAGGGTTATGACAAAGAATTCTCGGCCTGCGTCGTCGCCGCCGCATCAACCACCGGCATCGTCATCCCGCCCAGTGTCAGCATGGTGCTGTACGCGGTGGCATCCGGTGTGTCGGTTGGCACACTGTTTATAGCCGGTTTTGTCCCGGGCATCGTGATGGGCCTGGCCGTCATGGCCGTGCTGTACCACCAGGCCAAAAAACGCGGCTATCCTGTTCAGGCCAAAGCCTCAATAAAAGAGATTTTAGCGGCCTTTTGGGACAGCCTCTGGGGCCTGCTAACGCCGGTCATCATCGTCGGCGGTATTTACGGCGGCGTGTTCACCGCTACCGAAGCAGCCGCTGCAAGCTGCGTCTATGCGCTAATCGTCAGCGGACTGGTTTACAGGGAGCTTAAATGGAGAAATCTGCCTGCGATATTCCTCGATTCAATTAAAGCGACCGCCGTGGTTATGTTCGTTATGAACGCCGCCGGGCTGTTCAGCTGGATGATAACCGCCTACCGTGTACCGCAGATGGTCACCGGCTTTTTCACATCCATCACCAACAACATGTATGTGATGCTTCTGCTGGTCAATGTTCTGCTGCTCATTGTAGGCACCTTCCTCAATGCCTCGTCGGCCGTCATCATTCTGGCGCCCATCCTCGTGCCGCTTCTGACGACGATGGGGGTTGATCCCATCCTGCTGGGCATCGTGATGATCGTCAATCTGGCCATCGGTTGCATCACCCCGCCCGTGGGCGTTAGCCTGTTTGTCGTGCAGACCATCTCAGGCGTTCCGTTCAATAAAATATGCCGCCAAATTATACCGTACATGATCGCCCTGCTCATAGCGCTGATGCTGATCACTTATATTCCTGCCCTGAGTTTGGGCCTCCCCCGTCTGTTGGGCGTTATGTGACAAGCAAATTGAAATAGGAGAATTTAAAATGAAAAAGTATTTGGCACTGATTCTCGTCCTCGTACTGACTTTAAGCTTAGCCGCCTGCGGCGGCAAACCGGCAGCATCTTCACCCGCTGCGCCGGACACGGATGATCTGGCGACCGCCCTTGACAAAATGTCGCCGATCACGATGCGTCTGGGTACCAATCAGGCTTCCGGCTCGGTTGCGCTTCAGGGCTGCCAGCGCTGGGCCGACGCGGTCAAAGAAAAAAGCAACGGCAAAATCACCATCGAGGTCTATGAGTCCAACACACTGGGCAGTCAGGCGGACATGCTCGACGGGCTTAAAATGGGCACCATCGAATTAAGCTACAGCAGCCCCGCCAACATGAGCGCCGCCGTACCTTCGCTGGGTGTTTTGGATCTGCCGTATATTTTCACCACCAAAGAGCAAGCCTACCGTGTGCTCGACGGTGACATCGGCAGAGAAATTTTCGAAAAGGCTGAAAAACAGGAAGGTTACTATGTGCTGGGCGTCTTTGAAGGCGGTTTCAGACAGAGCATCAATTCCAAGCGCGAAATCGCTTCACTGGCCGACTACGCAGGGCTGAAGTTCAGGACGCCCGAGTCCAAAGTCTACCTCGGCCTCTATGAAAAACTGGGTGCCATCCCCACTGCGATGGACATGAGCGAGGTGTTCACAGGCCTGCAAAACGGCACCGTGGACGGCATGGAAAGCCCGCTGTTTACCATCTACAGCAACAGCTATTTTGAATCGGCCAAGTATCTGACCATCGACAACCACATCTACGCCTGCAACCCCATCCTTGTTGGCGGCGCCTATTTTGACAAATTGCCCGCGTCTGTGCAGCAGATGCTCCGCGAGACCTGTCAGGAAGCGGTTGATTGGGAACGCGCTGAAGTCACTGCCAGTGAGGAAGGCGTCATCACCAAAATGGAGGAGAGCGGCGTAACAGTAACCCGCCTCTCGGATGAAAAGCTCGCCGAGATCAAAAATCAGGTCAAATCGCTGTGGGCGGATTTTTCCGAAACAATCGGTTCCGATCTGATAGAAAAAGTGGCGGCGGCGTAATGTCTGGCTTGTAGCTTAGAATTCAGTTTACGTATTTTCGCTGCAAATTGTTAAGCAAGGCCACGCTTTTTAAAGTGCGGCCTTGCCGCCTACGGGCGAGATTCCGACACACTTTTGTGCACCTCGCGAACGTGGAGCCCACCACCAGGCCGCTTGGGCGGCTAAACGGTTCCCGCCGTTCTTTCACATTCCCCCGCTGCTTTTCCTTAAAACCACTTTATTGACAGGCGTGGCCATGATGCTCATTTGAACACCATGGCCTTATGATTTTAAATATCTATTTAGGCGACCTTAGAGCGTACCTGTATGCAGTTCAAAGAGTTGATTATTAAAGTCATAGAAATAAACAGAGTGCCCCTCGCCTTCAACACGAGGGCGCGCCGGTCGAAGCTCGGCACCGGAAGCCACAACTCGTGATTTGTATAATTCAAGATTTGTCTCAGATATAAGGGTTCTTGAATTACGCGTTTAGGCGCTCGAATGTCACTTGCGTATCACCGGTTTCCTCAAAAAGCGCGACTCCGGAATCAATACGTCCAATCTTTTGCATGTTAAACCGTTCACCATTCTGAGCGTACATGATGACAAGGCTGTGACCGGGCGGCCAGTAAATAAGCTCGCCCACCTCATAGCCGGTCGTTTCCGCTTCGTGAGCAGGAAGCGCATCCGGGAAGCGAAAACACATTTCTCTCGAATAGAGATCTTCCATCAGGACAGTCAGTGGCAATTTATCAAGCAAAGCATTTGCTGTAGCATTATCAAGCAGTGTCGCGGTTAATTCTTGCTCGCCCACCGTAATCTTTATCTTTACATCCTCGCTCTCTCGGGGTTGTTCTTCAGGTGTGGATGTTTCTGAAAGACTTTGTTCGGTTGATTCTCCACCTTCGCTTGAAGGGATGGTGGTATTTGATGGAGCCGAAAACTGGCTTGTACGGTTACCACCGGAAGAAGCGGGCGGGGGCTGAAGGTCAGAGCTGCCGTTTAAGCAAGCGGATAGAAAAACCGCCGCTATCAGTGCAAGTGATAAAATTGAAAATTTACGCTTTGTGGTATCTCTTTGCATTGTGGGATCCCTCCTTACTTTTTCATGCGGGCTTTTTAAGTGATTGACCAAGCCTCCCACTTATGATATGATTTATTATCATTGAGAGTGAACTCTAAGTCAACACCTTTTTGGGGGAATTTTATGTACTATACCGTCAGCGAAACTGCAAAAAAAGTTAATATTTCACCGCATACCCTGCGCTTCTACTCGAAAGAAGGACTTCTGCCCTTTGTGGACCGCAGTGAGGGCGGCATTCGTATGTTCAAAACAGAGGATTTTGAGTGGCTTTTTATTATCGACTGTCTAAAAAGAACAGGAATGCCGATTAAGCAAATCCGACAATTTATTGACTGGTGCTTCGTCGGTGATTCAACCATTAATCAACGGCTGGAAATGTTCACAGAACGGAAAAAGGCTGTAGAAAAGCAAATTGAAGATTTGTACGAGGTTCTGGATGTAATCAAATACAAGCAGTGGCGTTATGAAACCGCAAAAGCAGCAGGAACAACCGCTGTGCTGGAAACAATGAGACCGGAGGATATTCCGGAGGAGATACGCATCATCAAGGAACGGGTTGACAAACGCCATACTGTAACAAATCTTGACGACCGCCCTGAAAATAAAAAATGAGGCACATTAAAACCCACCTGCATGAAACATCGAGCATGTGGGTTTTATATTGCGCAAAAAATTTGTTCAGGAAAATGCAATTATCCTCTTGACTTAGATATTGCTCTAAGGGTTAATATTTACTCATAGGGCAACAATATGTTTATAGGAGGAATGAATATGGCATCCATTAAAGAAAAAGTTATTATTATATCCGGTGCCTCCAGTGGTATTGGAGAAGCCACAACCCGCCGGCTGGCACAGGAAGGCGCCAAGTTGATCATTGGCGCCCGCCGTGAGGATCGGCTGAAACAACTGGTGGCTTCCCTGCCAGGTGCCGAGATCAGTTATCAGATAACCGATGTGACGAAGCCGGAGGATATGGAGGCTCTTGCAAAAGCGGCCCTTGATAAGTACGGTCGCATTGATGTTATTTACAACAATGCAGGCGTCATGCCCACCGCCAATTTAAGCGAATGCCACCGTGACGAATGGAAACAGATGCTGGACATCAACATCATGGGTGTTCTTAACGGCATTGCCGCTGTTTTACCCACTATGAAAAAGCAAAAGTCCGGTCACATCATCACCACCGACTCGGTGGCCGGTCACGTGGTCTATCCCGGCTCCGCCGTCTACTGCGGCACCAAATTTGCGGTTCGGGCAATTATGGAGGGGCTGCGTCAGGAGGAACGAGAAAACAACATCCGTTCCACCATTATCTCTCCCGGTCTTGTCAGCACGGAGCTTTATAAAACCATCAGTGATCCACAAGCGCGTGAAACACTCAGAAAGGCTGCGCAAATACCCGGCGTGGGATTGACCCCCGATCAAATAGCCGATGCGGTCGCTTATGCCATCGGCACCCCGGACACGGTTGCGGTCAGTGAAATTATCATTCGCCCAACCAATCAAATCGTTTAGTCTGTCCTGCTAAACTGATGCCGGGCGACGGGGCGATTTTAAAGCTGGTCGTTTGTCCAAGCGGGCCTGTAATGCGCCGAGTGTTTTATCGCCGCCGCTGCGCACGGCTCATTTGAACGCCCCGCATTGTTTAAGGCACAGGACGGCATGGCTGCCGATACGTCTGCCAGCTTTAACTTAAGCGCCAAAGTGAAGGACCGCAGCAGCCTGCTGCGCTATACCATTAAAAGCAAACGGAAGGAAGATGGATTTTATGAAAACGCAAGATTCTTTCAGCATTTTTCCCACAGGGGAAAAGAACGAAGCATATGCAAAATATTTTGTTGGACAGAGCTATCTGAACATGCTTTCTACCACCGGCGTTAAGATCAGCAATGTAACCTTTGAACCCCGATGCCTGAACAACTGGCATATACACCATAAGAGCGGTCAGATTCTTCTTATCACCGCAGGCCGGGGGTACTATCAGGAGTGGGGTAAACCGGCGCAGCAGCTATGCCCCGGCGATGTCGTGAATATCCCACCGGAAGTTAAACACTGGCATGGAGCGGCACCGGATAGTTGGTTTGCGCATCTTGCCGTTGAGGTTCCAGCCGAGAGCGCTTCCAATGAATGGCTGGAGCCGGTTTCGGAGGAAGAATACAACAAACTGAAATGACAATCGGAGGCGAAAAATGTCCCACAGAATCCTTATTGCGTATTTGACGCATTCAGGAAACACACGCAAAATTGCGGGTTATATTCATAACGAGATCGGTGGCACTATCTTTGAAATAGAGCCCGAAACGCCCTATCCCAATTCCTACAATGCGGTTGTAGCGCAGGCAAGGAAGGAAATTAAAGCCGGTTTTAAGCCGGCGCTGAAAGCAAATATAGATGATATGGCATCTTATGACACCCTGTTTATCGGTTCTCCAAACTGGTGCAGTACAATCGCGCCACCTGTTGCCTCCTTTTTATCTTCGCACAATTGGTCAGGGAAAACTGTAGTGCCGTTTTGTACCCACGGAGGCGGCGGCAGAGCACGCATGCTGACGGATATTGCTAAATTGTGCCCGGAGGCCACAATATTAGACGGATTTGAGGTTTATGGCAGCGGTTCAGGCAATACGCAGGCCCAAATATCGGCATGGCTGCGCAGAATTAGCGCCAACCGATAAATCCATAAATTATGATTGATATGATTGAGAGGTGTAGTAACGATGAAAAAACAAACAGCGGGGCGCGATGCCCTAGGAAATTTTGCACCAAAGTTTGCACAGTTGAACGATGATGTCTTGTTCGGAGAAGTATGGTCGCGGGAGAAAGAGCTCTCTTTGCGTGACAGAAGCATGATCACGGTTGCGGCGCTTATCAGCGGCGGCAATTTCGAGCAGCTCAGGCATCACCTCAGCCTGGCAAAAACGAATGGCGTAACGAAAGAAGAAATCTCGGAAATTATAACGCACTTGGCCTTCTATGTCGGCTGGCCGAAGGCGTGGTCAGCTTTCAATCTTGCCAAAGAAATTTTCGGCAATTAATTTGTACTGCTTATATAAGGGAACCTCTATGAACCGATATATAATGGCGGACGTTTTTTCGTCCGCCATTATTATACCAGTTCTGTTTTAGGGCGTTGTGCTACAGACTCTTTCTTCATACCCACGGTACCAGATGATGGCCTGCGTGATTATCTGCCGCCCATCAATCCTGCCTGTGCGATTAACGTTTCCTCAAAACCAGCATTTGGGGTACTGATTCAATGTGACGCGCACCTTGAACTCCGAGCACTTTCGCATTTGCGGCAGGATACCGGCGCGCTAAACGCCTTACTTCTTCTGCGGATCCTTGCCTGCAATCGCACGGGCAATATTTTTTCTCTGAATCTGATTCGTACCACTGAAGATTTGGAAGATCTTCGCATCGCGCATCAGTTTCTCGACCGGGTAATCTTTCATATAACCATATCCGCCCAGAACCTGCACTGCATCCAAAGTCGTCTGCATCGTGTGGTCGGTAATATACATTTTCAGCAGGGAGGGCAGATAGCCGGTGGGAATCCCGTCCCGCTGGCACACCAGCGCCTCGTACATAAGGGCGCGGGACGCCTGCGTTCTGGCTTCCATATCCGCAATCATATTGCCAATCGACTGATGGTCAATAATGCGTTTACCGAATTGGCGCCGGACCTTGGCATATTCGGTTGCATAATTGACGGCCGCCTGAGCGATCCCCAGATTGAAAGATGTACCGATTGCACGCCCTTCGGTTGAGATAACCTCCATACTGGTAATGAAGCCACGGCCTTCCTCGCCAATAATATGGTCATGCGGCACACGTACATTGTCAAACACAACCTCAGAGGTCTCAGAGGTTTTAAGGCCCATCTTGTTCTCTTTTTTGCCGATGGTTACACCGCGCTCCTTCTCCACCAGAAAAAACGTCACGCCCTGGCTGGCACGCTTTGTCTTATCCGTCCATGCGGCTACCAGAAAAAAGTTAGCCACCGGGCCATTGGAAACAAAGCATTTCGTCCCGCTGATGACCCACTCGTCCCCTTCGCGTACCGCAGATGTACGCATCGCGGCGGCATCAGATCCCGCCTCGGACTCGGTGACGCAGAAAGCGCCTTTCAACTCACCGGCGAGGATACCATCCGCCCAACGCTGCTTTTCTTCCTTACTCATCTCCGTTTGAAGAATCAGCGGGAAGTAAGTCCCCATATTGTAGAAGCTGAATGTGAAACCGGCGTCCACCTGTGCCATCTCTTCGGTAATGATAGCCTGCGTAAAAACGTCCAGACCCAAACCGCCCCATTCCTCGGGGATGTTCATGCCGGAGTAGCCTGCCGCCGCCATTTTCATATGCACATCCATGGGATACTGGCCCAAGCCGTCGTCCGCCTTTTCAAGCTTTTCAAGCTGCGGCGCCAGCTCCTTTTCCAGAATCTTTCGGGCCATTTCTGCGAGCTCTTTCTGCTCGTCTGTAGCCAAGCGATATTGGGCTATTGGGTTTGAACACCAATAGCGCACTACTTATTATCATCATGCGCGCAATGCACCTTTAAATCAAACACAGCCCGCATATACAAATGGCACAGAAGTCCTCTTGATAGTTAAAAATATAACATTGCCCCAAGACATGCAAGCTTTGGAAAAGAGGTAGCCCATGAAATCGTTTCTTTTCGCAATACCCACGCCCATCTATTTTGGAGACGAATGCGTTCCGAAACACGCCGACTTAATTGGCAGTTTCGGGAA
This sequence comes from Bacillota bacterium, assembly GCA_023457355.1. Taxonomy (GTDB): domain Bacteria; phylum Bacillota; class Clostridia; order Oscillospirales; family Ruminococcaceae; genus Yanshouia. The sequence goes on from JAEWLW010000012.1 coordinate 48,499, forward strand.
GCGCGCGTATATTATCACCAGCCGGTTTGTACAGGGGTGCCCAAACTACGCACTTGAGGATATCGAGCAGATACTCAAAGACAAAAGCATCGCTTATGAGGTCTTTATGGACGTGGAAGAAAATCCGCCGCTGCAGTCCGTCCCTGTGCTGACAAAAAAAGTAAAGGAATTTGCGCCCGATTTTCTGATCGGTATCGGTGGCGGTTCCCCCCTTGACATGACGAAGGCCGTAAGCGTACTCCTCCCTCGCATCAATGAAGATCCGGTGGACGTATTCTATGGCAACGGCATGCCCTACGATAAAACCACCTCGGAAGGCAGCCTTCCCGTTATTGCCATTCCCACCACTGCCGGTTCCAGTTCCGAGGTAACTGGTTTTGCCGTACTTACAAGAGAAGATACCCAGACAAAGCTGGCCATGTGCCAAAAGGTATTCGTGAACGTTGCCTTTCTCGACGCAAGGTACATCCGGCACTCCCCTGCATACCTGTTACATACCGGCACTCTGGACGCTCTGGCTCACGGCGCCGAAACCTACGTCAACATCAACAGCAATTTTATGAACCGCTCCATCGCAGAAATTGGATTCAAACTCTTCTCCGAGTTTAAAGATAACATGCTCAACGATCGTTTAACCGACCAGGACTACGAAAAAATGATCCTTGCTTCCAACATACAAGGCATGGCTTTCATGCAGGCGGGTACCTGTCTGCCCCATGGCATGAGTTATCCGCTTTCCCATTACAAACATATGTCGCATGGGCTCGCCTGTGGTATCCTGCTGGGCGAGTACTTAAAAGCGTTCAAAGACCAGAGCATTGTCCAACCCATCGTAACCCTGTGCGGCTTCAAAGATTCCGATGCGTTCGCCGACTACATCAAGCAGATTGCCAAAAAGGACGTCAAGATTCAGGTTACCAAAGAGGAAATCAATCAGTGGGCCAGGGAATTCTGTAGTCTGGATTTCCGTCTCGCAAAGCATCCTGAACCCATCGGCATCAAGGAGATCACCCAGATTTACGAGCAGGCCCTCCTCGACCTCTAATCTGCCTGTTTTTCAACCGGCAGATAGATTCCCGGCGGCACAGCGGATGCAGTTCCTTATGATCAAATGGATACCGTCCCGTTCGCCGCCAATCTGAAAGGGCGTCCCAGCCAATACATATATCCGGAGGTACAAGCATGGAAAAAGCATACAAGAATCTGTTTCAGCCGATACAAATAGGAGGCGTCACAGTCAAAAACCGTTATGCAATGGGCCCGATGGGAACCGCCGGCCTCTTAATTGGCCAGCGCGGCGAGTTTACGTCTACCGGCATTGACTATTTCTGCGAAAGGGCCCGTGGCGGCTTCGGTTTGATTTGCATGGGTACTGTCACGACCGACATGGAAGTGGATAGACCCAATCCCATAGAGGGAAAACCCTCTCCTCTTTATGCACCCAGGACTTTTAAAGAGTCGGCCCTCACCCTCACCGATCGGATTCATACCTATGGCGCAAAGGTGTTTATTCAGCTTACGCTGGGCCATGGCCGCATCCGCAAGGGGGAGCGTACCCCCTCTGAGGTTCCTTCCTATTATGACCCTTCTGTTATCACAAGCGCCCTCACGGCTGAACAGATCGAGTCAAAAATAGCCTCGGCTATTAAAACTGCCAGCTTTATTCAATCCTGTGGTTTTGACGGTATTGAAGTCCATGCCATGCACTGGGGTTATCTATTGGATCAATTCGCAATGTCCATCTTTAATAATCGCACCGATGAATACGGTGGAACGCTTGAAAAAAGGCTTACTGTCGCCCGCAAGGTTGTCGAAGGGATGAAAGCGACTTGTGGGAAAAATTACCCTGTCGCTATGCGCCTGGGGCTGAAATCCTACATGAAAGGTTTTAACGAGGCCTCTCTGCACGGTGAAGATGAGGTGGGCAGAACCCTTGAGGAAGGAGTTCGCATCGCCCAGCTTCTGGAATCCTACGGCTATGATATGTTAAGCGTCGATTCCGGAATCTACGACTCATTTTATTACTGCGCGCCTCCCGCCTACATGCCATCGGGCTACAACCTGAAGTTGGCCAGAGAAGCTAAAAAGGCTGTCAAGATTCCCATCTTTACCGCCGGTCGGATGGACGACCCGGATATGTGCGACAAAGCAATTGCCGAGGGGGAAACAGACGGTGTGGTGCTGGCGCGGGCTTCACTGGCTGAGCCCCACTACGCCAAAAAAGTTATGATGGGCCGCCCGGAAAAAATTTGCCCCTGTATTAACTGCCAGAACTGCACTCAAAATGTTCTGACGCTCGGCGTTCCCTCCTGTGCTGTCAACCCCGTTGCAATGCGTGAATTTGCCTATGGCTTCGAGAAAGCCGTCACCCCCAAAAAGGTTGTTGTTATCGGCGGCGGGCTCGCTGGCATGGAAGCGGCCCGAATGGCCAAGTTGCGCGGCCACGACGTTGAACTGTATGAAAAGACAGATCGTCTGGGCGGCCACCTTGTAGAAGCAGGTGTCCATGTATTTAAGGATGGCATCCGCAAGCTCAACGCATGGTATCAACATGAACTGGAGGATCTCAAAGTACCGGTGAAGCTTAATACTGCCGTCACATCGGATATGGTAAAATCCTTGGGTGTGGATGTCGCCATCTTCGCCACCGGTTCCACCCCGATTATCCCCAAAATCAAGGGGATCGACAGCCCCAAGGCGGTCGCTTGTACCGACGCCCTGCTCGGCCAAAAAGAGGTGGGCAACCGCATCGTCGTTGTCGGCGGTGGCCTTGTAGGCGCTGAGATGGCTTATGAATATGCATTGGGTGGTAAGGATGTCACGCTGGTAGAGGCTCTGAATGACATTCTGGCCTCGGGGCCCAGTATCCCGTATATGTGCTCCGACATGCTCAAGGACCTTCTGAAGGCGTGCAAGGTCAACATTATGACCACCAACCGGATTGAGGCCATTACAGACAAGGGGGCTTTAATCAGCAACAAAGACGGCGTCCAGACAGAGCTGGAGGCCGACCATGTCGTCATCGCTATCGGGTATCGCCCCTCTCCGTCCACGCTTGACGATTTCCTCGGTGAAGGAATCGACGTTTACCAGATCGGCGACGGCAGGATGGTGGGTAATGTAAGAACCGCTATCCTGGATGCCTATGAAGTGACAAGGAGGCTATAGTCAAACGGCTTGAGAATGGGAACAGACCGGGCGCGGATATTTTATGCCTTACAAGGCGGAAGACGCAGGCGGACTGACGCCCGCCAGGAGCGGCAACGCAATGAAGCGCAAAACAGACCGCAAAGACGACCTGATTTTTAAGTCGTCTGGCTATATAAGCCGGCTGCAAGCAGACATATTCAAAGAAGAAAGTGGAACCAGGCGCTGAGAGGGGGAAATCAATTTGTGTATCGCCCAATTGTTCGTAAAGTTCACTTGAGAATCAGAATGATTAAAGTGAGGAGGAGCAGAGTATGAAATTAACTGCAAGATTTGCCTTTGTCAGTTGCTTGGTTATATGGGGCTTAATTCTTCTGCCTTATTTCGTCCCAAGCTTAAACACGCTTACACCCAAAATACTGGGGTTACCTTTCGTTGTCTTTTGGCAATACGCTTTAATCGCCCTCCATATCATTCTCTGCATCGTTTGCAAGCGATACGTCTGGGATACGTTCGATGCACATGACGACCAAGGGGGGGAAGATTCGTGAGCATACCATTCGGCGGTATCATCGCTGTAATAGCGTATACGTTAATCATTCTGTCCATCTGCATTCGCACAGCCAGAAACACAGCCCTTAACGATACTGGAAAAAAGTTCTTTCTTGGCACCGGCACCAAAACTTTTGTTCTTTTGTTTACAACCGTCGCCTCCACCTTCTCCACTTGGGTTATCATGGGCGCGCCCGCCTCAACTTACCTCCACGGCCATACATGGATTGCCCTGGTTACGCTGTATCAAATGTCGATGGCCTTTGTCTGCGGATACCTCGGGCCCCGTTTCTGGGTTCTGCGCCACAAACATGATTTTGTAACACAGGCTGATCTGGTAGTCCATTATTACAGAACGAATGTCTTCCGTTACGTCATGGGTGCCTGTTATATCATCTCGTTGTCAACAGCGACAATAGCCCAATTCAAGGCAATGGGAACCGCTATTTCTGTCATGACCGACGGTGCAATCCCCTTTTGGGCCGCATCCCTCTATGTGGGCATGATAGTCGGAATCTATGTCTACTTTGGCGGCTTCCACGGGGAGGCACTTGTGGACACATTCCAAGGATTATTATTCACGGTGGTTCTGTGGGGCGGTTTGATCGTCGTGCTCTTCAAATCTGGCGGACTTAGCGGTATGTTTGATAAAATTGCCAATGTCAATGACCAGCTTTTACTCTATCAGGGAACCGGTTCCTATTGGAGCCCACAAATGGCAATATCCTTTTGCTTAGTATCAATTATGGGTGGAGTCGTGCACCCGGGATTTTGGCAGCGATACTATGCAGCCAAGGATACCCGCACCCTCGTCAACATGAGTATCTGGTTTCCAATCATGGTCAGCATATGTGTAACACTAAGTGGCGGTTTGGTCGGGCTGGCAGCAAATCTATATAAACTGGAAGTTACTGCCAACGACGCTATTTTTCAAACATTACTTAGCAGTATATCCAACCCAGTCTGGAGCATCATTGTGACGATCGGGGTTTTAGCTGCCGGAATGTCCACCGTTGCCGGCAACAGCAACGGTGCATCCATGATTATTTCTTACGATTTTGTCCGTCACCTAAAAAAGGATGCCCCAGACAGTCAGCTAAAAAGTGTCGGCAAAAAGTGCATTATCATTTTGATTATTTTTGCATATATTTGTTCTCTCAACACCCCCAGCAGCGTTACCATGCTCATTCAGCTCATGGCAGCATCTAACTTAGTTGCATTATACCCCGTCATCGGTATATTTGTCTGGAAAAGGGCCACTATACCGGGATGCCTCAGCGGCATGATTGGTGGGTTTGCCACTGTTTGTGTTGCTAATTTCATATTTGTTAATCCTCTTGGCATCGTAGCCGGTGGCTGGGGCTTCGCTGTGGGCATGTTCCTGTTTATCGTCGTCAGCTTACTGACAAAGCCCATACCGGACGAATGGCGCTCTGAATTTACGAGACCGTTACAGAAAACAAAGGTGCTTGCACAGACAAACGTAAGCTGATTCATACTTATTATATTCCCACCTCCTTATATAAGCAGTGTTGGCCAACAGGCCTGCACACCGGTCTGTCGAAAAAGCCCAGCTTTCGCTGGGCTTTTTCGCTGCCATGCGGTAAAACGGCAAAAGGCGATGAAAAGATCGAAAGGCAACCGGTGATCGATACAGAGAGCTGGTGCCCAAAGTCATTTCTGTGCAAACGTTAAAAATGCTGGCGGTTACCTGCTTAATCAGCGCCTGAAACGCCGGAGGGTGCCGTTTAACAAGGTCGGCATCCTCCGGCGTTTTATCGGAGCGCATCAGCTGTTTCCTGATTCAGGGACATACATTTTCCAGATAGTTTCTCGCTTCTCTCAGACCTTCTCCGGTCAGGCTACTAACGTGAAAAATGTTCTCGCAGCCAGCCAGCACCAGCCAGTCGTGCGCCGTTTGGATATCCGCCGGGCTTTCGGCTGCGTCAATTTTGGTTACCAGGCCAACAACATGCCGGTTAAACATGCCGCAAACGCCCGGTGCAAAACTTGACTGCGGGTCGGTACAGGATTGAACCAATATGACACAGTCGGCATCAACCGAAGTAACCAGCAGCGCCTTATAGTACGCACGGTTTTCAACATATTCGCCGGGCGTGTCAATAGCGTTGTTGATGATCTCTATTGCCTGCGTTTTTTTATAGTGAAGCTTCTGCTTTTGCAAAGCCTGACAAAAGCTGGTTTTTCCGGCGCTCGTACGTCCGATCAGCATGATCTTTTTCATCTTATTTTCTGTTCCCATATATCAGGTTTTTGTAATGGCCGCGTCGGCAAATCCAAGTAGTCCGCCCAACACACGCATCACATCGGTCAGCGCGGCTTCCACGCTTTCTACATCGCCCGAAATAACCACCGAACCGGAAAAACGGTCCACAAACGCAATATTGACTGCGGCAGCCTTTGTGGCAACATCCGCTGCAATAATGGCACCCTCGCTCGGTGTGATGGTCAAAATACCAATGGCGCCGGTATTCTCACTGGTAATGCCAAGCTTTTTATAAAGATCGGAAACCGGGTTGGCGATAATGTGTGCCAGCGTCACCTGCTTACCGGGTACAAATTCTTGTATAATACGCTGCTTTTCTTCACTCATTTGATGATCCACCCTTAGCTGTACAATTCCGGTCTTAGCCGCTAACTTCTTCAACGCTGTCGATGATGCCAACAATTGCGGCATCAACCGGCGGTTCGTTGTCACCCATGGCTCTGCGTGCCGTACTGCCGCTAACCACCAGTACCCGCTCGCCGATGCCAGCGCCCACAACATCAGCCGCCACTATGGTGTCCTTGGCAGGCGTACCGTCCGGCGCCACCCCACGCACAATCATCAGCTTCATGCCGCTCAGTGCCGGCTCTTTCTTGGTGGCCCAAACATGGCCAACCACTTCACAAATCAGCATAATCCGTTCTCCCTGTCTATGTTCGCTCTATCTGCACCCGTGCGGTAAAGAAAACATCCCGCGCCATTGGGGTTAAAATAGCATTTTTGCAAAGCGTCACCACTTTTTGGCCGTCCGCCAGCATCTCCTTTGCCAGCACCTCGGTAATGAGTGGCGCTTTTGAGGTTGCAGGCTGCTGCTGTACCGCCAAGGCCGGGATATTCACCAATTGGCCAACCGCCTGAATAGCTGCCTGCGGCCGCACCGGTATGCTGCCGGCACCCGCCTGCACTGCGCCTCTTTTACCGTCCTTTTTTAGCAGCAGTGCTGTGTCCCCCGCGGCAAAAGCACAGGCATTGGCCTCGTCCACGTCGATGTGCAACGCCAACGCAGCACTGTCGCTGACCCGAACCAAAACGTTGTCAAAGGTCAGCGAGCGGGCGGTATCCATCTGTACCCGCACCATTTCTTTATCAGTTACACCATAGCGCTTCGCGTCCTGTTGTGTCATGTGGATATGGTTTTGTGCTACAATAGTGGAAGCAGGGGCGGTAACCATACCGGCTGCCGATACAAGGTGGACACAAGCTGCACCGCTCAAATCCCCAGATAACCGCACCGGCGCTTCTATTTTCAACACCTTGGCATCTGAGCGGGAGAGCTCAACCTGCGTGTTTGTACGCACCGGCCCAAGTACCGCCACATTACGGAAAATGCCCTTTGCGGTCACAATGTCCACCCGTTCCTCGCTGAGAAATTGCCCCGGCTGAGAAAGGGGACGCTTGGGTCTCAGGTTGTGCCCCACGCCGAATAGCGCTTCAACATCCTTTGCCGAAAGGTGCACATGCCGCGCCGAAACTTCGACAGGCAGAGCCTGCCCTGCCTGCGGGTCGCCCATCATCTCCTCGAGCACCCTCGCAATAATCCCGCCAATTTCCTGTTGGTTCATCGTTATTCCTCCGCTTTAATCGACGGGCTATAGCGCCCCGCCAGCTCAAAAAACATCATGACATAACAAGCGCTGCTCATTCGGTTAAGCACCTTGATAATATCCGGACGTTCTATTTTATCGCCCCGGGAGAAAGCAACCATAGCTGCCAGCTCAATCTCCCGAACCCGAGCGCGGAAGAGGTTGAGCGTCGCGCCGGTAAGTGACAGCGCCTCGGATGGCAGAATATGCCCCCGCTTAAACCGTTCCTGGGGATTATGAGAAGCCTCGCGCAGTCCAGCGCTGTCCATCCCCAAAAACGGCTGCTCTTCCAGCGGTCTTCCGGTGACTTCGGCAGCGAGAATTCGTCGAGCCGAAACCAGCAGCTCATTCAAATCGGCGACCAGCTGTTTTTGTCCTGTCGCTTTTGCGCGCACCATGGCCAGCACCAGCTCAGCCTCAAAGCTGTCAAGTTTGCCACGCAGCATAATTCTGGGGTGGTTTTTGGGAACCAGCACAGCGGCATAAAGATGTGTCATATGCTCCGGCTTTTCTGCATAGACCTGTCTGGTAAATGCATCGGTAAAGCTTGGCTTTTTACCGTTTAACCCCACGGGATGGATATCGTTATTCACCTCGGGGGCAGGTTTTTCAGTCTGTGCCCCCGTCATGACAACTTTAAGCCCCATCTCGCGGATATATCGATTTGCCTCGGTACTGATAAAATCCTCCGGCGCTACCACAAGTTCGGTGCACTTTTGCTTATAAATCAACTGCCGCACCGCTTCTTCGGTTATAATTTGCACAGCGCTTCCGTCCTTTCAAGCCGCGGTCTATGTTTACTTGACCTGCGGCAGAATACCCTCAACCTCGTTGTGGGGACGCGGAATGACATGCACCGAAATCAGCTCGCCAACACGGGTGGCTGCCGCCGCCCCCGCCTCGGTGGCAGCCTTGACAGCGCCAACGTCGCCGCGAACCAGAACAGTCACCAGGCCGCCGCCAACCAGTTCTCTACCCACCAGTGTTACGTTTGCCGCTTTAACCATCGCATCCGCCGCTTCAATAGCGCCGATGAGTCCTTTTGTTTCAATCATGCCGAGTGCCTGTAAATTTGCCATAACAATTTTCCTCCTTTAATATTGCAGGTTATTATTTTTTTACTTTATGCCTGTGCCGGAAGCTTGGGTAAAATCGCTTCTACTTCGGGGTGCGGACGGGGAATGACATGCACTGAAATCAGCTGGCCCACGCGCGTGGCTGCCGCTGCGCCTGCCTCGGTCGCAGATTTGACCGCGCCAACATCGCCGCGCACCATGACTGCGACCAGGCCGCCGCCGACGTTCACCTTGCCGATCAGCGTGACATTCGCCGCCTTAACCATGGCGTCCGACGCTTCAACCGCACCGACGAGCCCCTTTGTTTCTACCATACCGAGCGCTTGTAAATTATCCATAACCGTTCCTCCAAAATTATCTGTTTAGTATATTTTTAAGTACTTTACGGGTAATGGCTTCTATATCCGCCGCCGTAATGTCGGTCTCCGCAACGGGCTTTTGCGGCGCACAGCAGCAGGTCGGAACAGGGGTATTGGTCTGTGCACGCAGGTCGTCGAGCTCCCGAATGCCAAAGGCCACCCGCCGGATGTTGAACAGGTTCTGGGGTCCTACGTTATCCGATGTGGCACTGCCGCCCACCGAACCACAGCCAAGCGTCAGCGCGGGGGCAAGATTTGTCGTTGCGCCAACGCCACCCAATGCACCCGCCGTGTTGACCAGCAGGCGTGAAACCGGCTTTTTTAATGCAAACTCGCAAATAATATCCTCATTTTTGGAATGGATGGTCATGGTGTGACCCGCCCCCTCATTTTCGAGGATCGCAATGCACTTTTCGCAGGCGTTTTCCCAGTCCGGCTCCACGTAGAACGCCAGAACAGGGCAAAGCTTTTCGCGGGAGTAGGGGTACTTTGGTCCAACAAGCGTCTGCTCTGAAACGATGACGCGTGTGCCCTCCGGCACCTGAATACCCGCCATCCGGGTGATGGCCTGTACGCTTTTGCCAACAATAGCAGGGTTCATCGTGTTGTTGGAACGCATAATGACTTTCTCAAGCTTATCGGACTGCGCCTTATCAAGAAAATAACCACCCTGGCGTTCAATTTCAGCCATGACTTCTTCCTTGATGCACTGCTCGGTGACAATGGACTGTTCCGAAGCACAGATGGTGCCGTTGTCAAAGGTTTTGCTGTCCATGATGTGCTTAACCGCCGTTTTGATATCCGCAGTTCGCTCAATGAATGCGGGGCCGTTTCCAGGGCCCACGCCCAACGCGGGATTGCCCGAACTGTATGCCGCTTTAACCATTGCCGAGCCACCGGTTGCAAGGATAATGCCGGTATCAGGATGCTTCATCAGTGTGTCGGTCGCCTGCATGGTTGCGTTTTCAATGCAGCTGATCAGTCCATCCGGTGCGCCCGCCTCTTTGGCGGCAATCCGCATAATGCGCACAGTCTCCAGAATGCAGCGCCGCGCATTGGGATGCGGTGAAATAACGATAGCATTGCCGGCCTTAAGCGAAATCAGTGTCTTGTACATTGCGGTTGAAGTGGGGTTGGTGGATGGAATCAGTGCCGCCACCACCCCAAGCGGCACCGCAATTTCGATGATACCTTTCTCTTTGCGCCGGTCGTTGATAATGCCGACAGTTTTCATATCCTTGATGGATTCATAAACGTACTTGCTGCCCAGCAGATTTTTAATGACCTTATCCTGCCAGATGCCAAAACCCGTTTCCTCCTCCGCCATTTTAGCCAGCGGTTCAGCATTGACAATGCAAGCGTCGGTAATAGCCTTGACCAGCTTGTCCACTTGCATCTGGCTCCAGCTCTGAAATTCCTTTTGTGCGGCCTTTGCCTTTTTGAGGAGGTCGCGCGTTTCCTGAATAGACTGTAAATCCTTATCCAGCGCCATGTTGTCACCCTTTCTTTCCCTATTTTTACAGCCCCAGCGGGCGGTCTGCAATTCTAATAACGGTATCTGCAAAAGCTTCGCATGCGGCTTTGCACGCAGCCTGATCACCAGCCAGCAGCGCACCGGCAAAGTTGGTCTCGGTGGGCGGGCCATAAAATACCTTCAGCTCAATCTGCGCCATCTTCAGCGCCGCGTCCACCCCAACCATCGCTTCAAGCGGCGGGGCAATCAGATAGGCCAGACTCTCGCCCTGTGCAATTTTTGCCTGTTTTGACAGGTAGCTGCCCGGAGCCGAAATGCAATGCGCAAAATAAACGATGCTGTCATCTGTGTTTGCACTGATAAACGCCGCGTCGTGCTCAATAAATGAAATTGCGGCCTCTATTCCGCTTTTTACCGCCTCAGGGTCAGGCCCAGCCAGAATCCCCAAAAATTCTCCGGCCAATTTTGTGCTCGCATTGGTGCTTCCTGCATACATCGACCGCGCGTAGGCCACCCGAACATCGGCCTTTTTAGTCGCCTCATCCAGCGCCGCATAAGATACGTCATCGCTGTCGGTTGTGATGACCCCCAGGCTGGAAAAGCCTTTAGCAACCTTTAGCGCCTTAAGCAGCGCGGGATCAGCATTTGGAATGAGCTGCACGCTCAAGACGTTGGTTTTTATTCTGTCGCCTTTCATTGTTTGACCACCCTTATGAAGCGCCAAGGTCAACGCCGCTGGCCTTGCGTTCGAGTATATTTTTGATAACACCGGCGATATGCGCCCCCGCCTCAACGGCGGGAATACCCCCGCTGTGGATATTGGAGACCACCGTGCGCCGCGCTTCCGGCATGCCCACCGCCGCGCGGTAGGCAATATAGGCGCTCATGCTGTTGGCAGTAACCAGTCCCGGGCGCTCTCCGATAAGCACGCAGGTCACTTCCGCATTTAGCAGTTCGGAGATGACATCCATCGCCGGAACACGCCCGAATCGCACAAAGAACGGCGTTCCGACGCGCAAGCCAAAATCCTGAAGGCCGTCGGTCAGCGCCGGCAAAATGTCGCGCAGATTTGCGTCTATTGCCTGGCTGCTCAGACCGTCCGCCACATAGACCTGCACCTGCGGCGAATTCAGACATTTGGAAGCGATTTCACGCCTTACCTCATCACCGAAGCGTCTGCCTAAATCCGGGCGGGTAAGATGTTCGTTGCGGCTGGTGCACAGCGTGCTTACCGAAAACAGCTTCATCTCCCGCAACAATGCTTCGTCCACGTCGCGGAACACTGCGTCGCGCGCAACTGCGTGGTCAGCGCGTAACTTTAGCAGCGTCTGAGTTCTAAGACGCGGTCCGGCTTTGCCCACCGCAATTCTCGCTGAGGTGCGCTTTTGCATCTGTGCCGACGCCTCGGGATTTTCCCATAAAAGGGTTGGCGGCGCAGATCGTTTTTGTTCGGTTGGCCCGGCTGCCTTCATCTGGTCAAGCTGGCGCAGCACTTCCTGCGTCACAAGCTGAATCAGTTGCTCCTTGTCCATTGTTTACAGGCCCCCTTTCACCGAAAAAATGCTTGCGTCGCCCGCCCGCGCGGTCAGGCGCCCATTTTCCATAAGGCCCATGCGTTCTAACCAGCGTTCAAATTCCCTGATCGGGCGCAGGTTCAATATCTCGCGCACCGCGTTGGCATCATGGTAAGCATTCGTTTGGTAATTAAGCATGATGTCGTCGCTGGAGGGAACGCCGATGACGTAGTTAGCCCCCGCCGCGCCCAGCATCAGTGTCAGCGTCTCGATGTCGTTCTGGTCGGCCATCATGTGGTTGGTGTAGCAGCAATCGCATCCCATCGGAATACCGGTCAGCTTACCCATGAAGTGATCTTCCAGTCCCGCGCGGATGACCTGCTTACTGTCGTAGAGATACTCCGGGCCTATAAAACCAACGACGGTGTTAACCATAAAGGGTTTAAACTGCTTGGCAAAGGCGTAGCAGCGCGCTTCCATCGTCACCTGATCGGTGCCAAAATGCGCATTGGAAGAGAGCTCAGACCCCTGCCCTGTTTCAAAATACAGCCGGTTTTCACCTTTTGCCGTACCGCGCTCCCGCAGAAGCTGCTGCGCTTCACGCACTGTGCCGGTCGTAAAGCCAAACGCTTCGTTGCCCTTTTGTGAGCCTGCGATGCTCTGAAAAATAAGGTCGGTCGGCGCGCCGTTTTTCACGGCCTGCATCTGTGTGGTGATATGCGCCAACACACAAATCTGCGTCGGAATCTGCCAACGGTTTTTCACCTCATCAAAGCGCTTAAGCACCTCGGCACAACTGGCGGCAGAATCGTTAACCGGATTAAGCCCCAACAGCGCATCGCCCGCGCCGTAAGAAAGCCCCTCGAACAGCGAAGCGGTGATGCCCTCGACATCGTCGGTGGGGTGATTCGGCTGCAACCGAGTCGAAAAGGTACCGCGTACGCCGATGGTGGTATTGCAGGTTGCTTCAACGCGTATTTTGTTTGCGCAATAGATTAAATCAAGGTTGGACATCAGCTTGGTCACACCGGCAACCATTTCGGCGGTCAGCCCGCGCGAAATTCGTTTAATATCCGCTTCGGTGGTTTTATAATCCAGCAGCCACTCGCGGAATTCCGCCACCGACCAGTTTTTGATGCCGTCATAGACCGAAGCGTCAACGCCGTCCTGATCCATTTGCGTGATGTCATCCTCGTCGTAATCGACGGCGGGGTTTTCTCTGAGATCCCGCATCAGCAGATCCCCCAGAACCTGCTTTGCGGCAATGCGCTCACGGTCACTTTGAGGGGCAAGCCCCGCGAGCACATCACCGGATTTTTGCTCGTTTGCCTTTGCCAGCACTTCTTTAACAGAGGAAAATTGATAGTATTCGCCCGCAAGGGTGGTTTTTAAATTCAAGTTAACGCCTCCCGGTGCCAAATATTATAATAACGAATTTATCCAAAAAGCAGTGTTTTGACCACCACCGGAATGGCGGCCCCACCCGCCAGCGGGCGACCTAAATCAAGATAATCCCCCTGCTCGGCCCAGATGCTGTCGATGCAAATAACGTCGGCACCCTTTGGCGTGCGGCGCTTGATCGCCTGCCCCAGGGCCTTGGCAAAATCCTCCCGGGTCAACACCAGTATCGGCGCGTCCGGCGCAGCGTCGGTAAAGGCCTCCAATACCGCCTGCGCCAGCCGACCGATTTGCAAGTATGTGGGGTTATGGATGTTGTTTAAGCAAAGAATCATACGGTCGGCGTCACTTTGTTTTACCGACCAGTGAAGCGCCTGTATCAATCCGTCGGGCTTACCCAAGAGCGCCTGTTGTTCGGCCGCTTCGCCCGGCAGCACCGCCGGAAGATTTTTCATCGGGAACAGCTCTGTCTCAGAATAATCAATCGTGCTGCCGCTGATGGTCGTCGTATAACTGCCCGCACCAATCACCGTTGCGCGGATGGTCTCCTTTGGGGTCAACACCGTGGCACTACTAAAGCAGCCATTTTCATGCAGTGCCTGCGCCAGGAGTATGCCAATGTCCCCATATAAAAACGGCTCAGCGCCAGGGTGGTAATAAGCGTTTGCCACACCGCCGGAGAAAGTGATGGCGTCGACCCGCAATTCGGGGAGAAACGGCGATGCGGCCAGGGTGTGAAGTGCCTCGCACAGCGGGGTGGGGTCGCAAAGGCCAACTGCCTCCGCCAGAACCTGCGCCATCCGTGCAGTGACGGCTTTCAGTGCACTGCGTAGGGCACGCTGCCCCATTTGAAGAGAGAGCCCGAGTGATTTGGCCACAATCGCCAGTCTTGGACTGACATAGGTAATCATTCCAGATGAATCTACCCGCAGCAGCCGCCCACCGATGTCATAGCAGCTTTTAAACACCAGCTCGCCGCAGCAGAACGCCGCGATATTTGAGGTGCCGCCACCAATATCAATGTTTGCGACCGTACAGCTTTTGTCAATCGAAAGCTGCTGTGCGCCCGCACCCTTTGCCGCAATCACCGCCTCAAGGTCGGGGCCGGCAGTCGCCACCACAAATTCGCCCGCGATTTCGCTGAGCATACCGGTAACCAGCGCGGCGTTTTCTTTGCGGGAGGATTCACCCGTGATGATAACAGCACCGGTGTCCACTGCCTCCGGTGTGATGCCCGCTGCCGAATACTCGGCCTGAATAATCCTTTGCAGCGCAGCGATATCAAGATGCGCGCCGTCGGTCTGCGGAGTCGCATAGATTTTGCCGCGGTAGATGATATCGTGACCAGTGATCGTCACATGCGGCACCGCAAAGCAGGCAGCGGTGTTTTTCACCGTCATGCTGCTGACCACCATGCTGGTGGTGGATGTGCCAACGTCTATGCCGACGCTGAGTATCGTATTATCTTTCACGGCGCGCCCCCTTTGCAAAATTCCCCCAAAAAGAATACAGGGCCTGACCCGATGGAAAACCATCAGGTCAGGCCCTGTTGCCTTTAATGTGACACCCTGTTGTGCCGCATGATATCCAATTTAATTGTTTCTATTATATCAACTCTCCTTCAAAAAGTCAAATGCTACATTAGTGCCATTTTCATCTGAAGAAAAGCGCAGCTTACCGCCCAGCTTGTCGTGTACCGTCATTGTCACAATGCTCAGGCCCAGACTACCGCTGCGACGGTATGAAATATCAAAACCGCTGCCGTTATCCCTAACCGTAATAGTATTAAAGCGCACGCCGGCGCTGAGCAGAATTGTAATTTTGCCTGGCTGCCCCTCGGAAAACCCATGTTCCAACGAATTGGAAACCAGCTCGTTGACCACAAGTGCAACATCGGTCGCGCGGTTTGGCGTTGCGAAAAGCGGATCCCCTTCGATGACGATGTCCACCGCCCGGCTCTCGACAAACAACGGTTGAATATTGCGGCTCAGTTTATCAAACAGCGCCAGCAACGATACCGGCGCGTCATCGCTTCTGGTCAACAGGTCGTGGATAGCCGCAATGCTCAACACGCGCGCGGTGTTTTCTCTGAAAGCCTGTTTTACCTGGGCGTTATCGGTGCGGCGGCTTTGCAGGTTCATGATGCTGGCAACCATTTGCAGGTTGTTTTTTATACGGTGATGAATTTCGCGTAGCGCCAGATCTCCGGGCGGTAGTTCGGCCTGTGGGTATCCGGCCTCGGCCATGCGGGCCAGCATCTCATATTTTTTAGCTTGATTAACATGATGGCTGACGTCCCGTTCGCTGATCAGCACCGCGATAACCGCGCCAGATTCACCGCTTCTGATCGGCAACGCATCCTGTCGGACAGTTTTGTTTTCCTGCGTCACAGCTTTAAGGTCGCGCACAGGCAATCCGCTTTCCATCGCATGGTATACGGCCGGCTCATTTTCGCGTTGCGCCAATTTCCCCACCACATTTTCACGGTAGGATGAGAGGCCAAAACCCGGAGAGGCCTGCGCCGCTACATACATACTGCATGCATCTTTGTCAAAACAGTCGATGAACATGTCAGCCCCGAACAGGTCTGCCGAAAATTGCTGTTCCTGCGCCAGCCGCATAATCTGCTCGGATTCCGCTGCCGTCAGTTCTGCGCGCTCAAGCAATAGCTTTGCTGTCACAAAAGCCCTCCTTTACGCACTACGGCGCGAGCCATCTCTACAAAGCTCTTGTGGTGCTGTTCAGACATTTTGACCAGCAGCGCGTGTGCATTTTGCTCCGAAAGGCTCTTCTTCTGCATCAACAATGCCTTGGCTTGGTTTATCGCTGAACGTCCGGTACTGCGCTCTATCAGCGCCTCGGCAAGCTGCGTCATAGAACAGCGTTTTGCCATTGACATCTGTTGCAGCTCGCGATAAGCCTCCGCTTCGGTAATCTGCTTTTCTTTGGCCAAAAGTGCCTTTGCGTGTTCAATCGACCGCAGACCCGAAAGCTTTTCAACCGCCGCTCGCGCCTCGTTTTGCGCAGCGCGCAGCCGTGCCGACTGCACCAGCGCCACCTCTATGGTGGGCAACAACAGCCGCGGCTCAATGGGCTTAACAATATACCCCGTCACGCCAATTGCCGCTGCGCGTTCAATAAACGGCGGGTCGGCAAAGGCTGTTACGGCCACAACCGCCCCTGCGAGCGATTCGTCGATAATCGTCTCCGCCGCACTCATTCCGTCAAATACCGGCATATTTAAATCCAGCAGAACAACGTCGGGGATATGCAGGCGGCAAGCTTCCACCGCATCAAAACCATCGGCTGCATCACATACCACTGTCAGCCCCAGTTCTTCAAGCATTTGAGCAAGATCCAGCCGGATGATTGGCTCGTCATCCACAACAACAGCCGTTTTTCCCACATGCCCCCCCCCTTTCAGCGGTTTTATATAGTTTATCACAGTAAATAGAAAAAAGAAACGGCAGAATTGAGCGTATACGCTTCTGAGCTTACATAATTGATTTCTTGATTCTCTTTCTGCAGTTAATAACTCATAAATGACGCTTGCATATTGATTTGATGTTTGGACTTTGGTCTGTTATACTCAGGGCACAAACTATAACGAAAACCTTTATTATCCAATAAAGATTTGTAGACTATTCAAGGAGGCCGAAACATGAAAATCAGTCAGCTTGCGGCAATCTGCAAGGTTCCCAAAGACACAATTCAATACTACACCCGTCTCGGCCTGCTGATGCCGCAACCAAAGGGTAACAGCAACGACTTTTCGGAGCGTGAAATTGAAGATTTACGCTACATTCAAAAACTCAAGGCTATGCATTTCTCTATTCGTGATATCCAATACATCGTGCGTATCCGCCGCCTCTCTAACTGGAATGAGCCGGAGACCATCCATGACTACCTCCGATTGTTGCAGCAGCGCACCGATGAATTGGATGTACAAATTGCAGCGTTCCAGGCTGCAAAAGCACTGATTCAAAAAGAAATTTTGACCCTAAACGCGCCTGTAGCCGCCCCTCGGCGGTTAGGGGTACCGGTGAATGCGCTAAAATATCTTGTTTGCCCCCACTGTCACAACCCGCTCCATCTTGCGGATGGCGATTTTACCTACCCCTATGTGTTTGCCGGACATTTGAGTTGCCCGTGTGGCTACAGCGCCGAGATCATCGATGGTATTGTCGATACCGGTAACCGCTACACCGGCAGCGCCGACTCTCCCGATTTGCAGCGTGCGCTTTATAAAGGCTTGCCCGACAGTTTCTACCGCTGCTTCCACATCTGTGCGGACCGCTTTCTGGCCCGGATGGATGCGCTGGATCTATCCGGAAAGCTTGTTATGGAACTACACGTCAACGGCTACTTTTTCTTATATAATCACTTCAAGGTGCTGAAGAACGACTGCACCTATGTCATTATTGATAAATATGTCGAAACAATACAAATGTATAAAAAGCTTATTGAGCTGTTAGACATTGACATGAATATCCTGTTCATTGCCGACGCTTCAATTAATTTTCCGTTGCGCAAAGGGAGTGTGGATCTGCTCATCAATTTTTTTGGCGAGAACGAGCACCAGATTTATTTCAAAGATTTCTTAATCAGCGACGTTGAGCGATACCTTGCGCCTAGAAGCGAAGTGCTTGGCACACTGCTCAGTTTACCGCGAGGTTCCAAATCGCAGCGTTTGCTGCACAAGAAGTATCCCGAAAGCGGCAAAAACGCCTTTTGCGATAAATGCCTTCGTGATTATTACCAATGCCAAGAGCGCCTCTTTGAATGGGAAACATTAGACAGTCTGGATAAAACGCCGAATAATTTCTCGTTTTCTTGTCATGTTGACGGAGAACCGCTGTCAATTTCTTATTATCACGCGAAGTGCCGCGGGTAATAATTCACAGTTTTTTGTGGAGCCCGCTCCACGATTATTTAAATGAACGCGCTTTCTGAACGTCTCGCGTACCACCGTCTGCAATTTGACAATAAACGTTGGATTTTTGCATTGACGTGTAGTTTTTCCTGCATGTTATTCTTTTTTCATGGGGCTAACAGTGTGGCGCAGCTGTAGCCTAAAATTCAGAAAGGGTGTTTTGTATTATGTTAGCTGCAATTCTTTCCTTTACCAACTGGTTGTGGGGTTTACCGATGCTCATTTTACTTGTCGGCGGCGGCCTGGTTTTTACGGCTCTGCTAGGCGGATTTCAGTTTATTAAGCTGCCCTACATTCTTAAAAACACCATTGGCAAAGCTTTTAGCAGTAAAAACCAAGACGGAAAAATTTCCGGTTTTCAGGCGCTGACGACCGCGCTGGCCACAACGCTTGGTACCGGCAATATTGTCGGTGTCGCGCTGGCCATTGCTTATGGCGGTCCCGGTGCAGTTTTCTGGATGTGGGTTGTCGGCCTTGTCGCCTCGGTTATCAAATATTCCGAGGTCACCATCGCGATGAAGCACCGTGAAAAGAATCAAAAGGGCGAGTGGGTCGGTGGGCCGATGACTTATCTCTCTAAGGGTACCGGTATTAAATGGCTTGGTACATTGTTTGCCATTGTGGCCATCCCACAGCTTGCGGTTGCTTCTTCGGTACAGGCTTCTTCGCTTGGTGATACCGTTGCAACACTCGGCATCCCAAAACTGGCCAGCACACTGTTTATAGTGGCTATCGTCGTGATCGTTGTTTATGGCGGCGTAACCCGAATTGTTTCAGTCACCGAAAAAATGATTCCATTTATGTCAATCCTCTATATGATTGGCGGTATTGCCATCATTATCATGAACATAAGCGCACTGCCCGGTGTTTTTGTCTCTATTTTTGAAGGTGCTTTCACCGGAACGGCGGCAACCGGCGGTTTTGCCGGCGCCTCAATTGCTATGGCGGTGCGTTGGGGTGTCTCTCGCGGCATTTACTCTAATGATTCGGGTAATGGCCTGACTTCTATCGCGCACTGCAATGCGGATGTAAAGCACCCTGTACAACAGGGCATGTGGGGCATTTTTGAAGTATTTTTTGATACACTTATCGTCTGCACCGTCACCGCGTTGGCAGTTTTGTGCTCCGGTGTATGGCAGACAATGACCGCTGAGCAGGGTGGCTCGATGACCGTCACAGCATTCCAGCAGGATCTTGGCATGGTCGGTAGCCTGATCGTCTCCGTTTCACTCTTCCTGTTTGCATTATCCACCGTTATCGTTTTTGTCTATTACGGTGAAAAGATGGCGGATGCGCTTTGGGGCCAGCTTGGTGCGAAAATTACCCGCTTTGCCTACTGTGCCGTATTGTTTATCGGCAGTGTCGTTTCACTCGGCGTGCTGATTCAGCTGCTTGATTTCGGCAATGCGGTCATCATCATCATCAATATGTGCGGTCTTTGCATCATGTTCAAGGATGTCCGCGCGTTGACCAAAGAATATTTTAGCAATAATGATGCTAAAACAACGAACTGATGCGCGGACTTTTTATGCCCTGATAAAAGACAAGCTAGAAAAAGAGGGATATTTTTGAAACCACTTATAGGAATTACCTGCAACTTTTCTCACGACGATGAACCTGGCATTTACACGCATTACGGGCTGCCGGAACAAAAGTGGCACATGCTGGCCGATGAGTATATCCGCGCAATTGAGAATGCCGGTGGTATTCCCGTGATGATGCCCATTTATCAAAATGAATCGGTCATGCTGGAGGCGCTTGAACGCCTGGACGGCGTTCTGATCTCCGGCGGTAACGACGTGGATCCATGCCTCTACGGTGAATTTATTACCAAGAATGTTGGAACCATCGTCCCTGAACGTGACTCTCAGGATATTGCATTGACCCGCGCCGCTATCGAAAAGACAAACAAGCCTGTTCTTGGCATCTGCCGTGGAATTCAGATCATGAACGTTGCCATGGGCGGCTCACTGCATCAGGATCTGGGCAAATCCGGATATCAAGATCATTTTGTTGGCTGCTGCCCCATCACTCACCCGGTACATAAGGTTAAACTGGCAGCGCAAAGTTTGATTGCGGACATCATCGGATCTAATGAGCTTGCGGTCAACTCCTTTCATCATCAGGCAGTCAGCCGAATCGCCGCTTGTTTTACCGCTACCGCTGTGGCAGAAGACGGAACCGTCGAGGCGCTGGAGATTGATGGTGACCGCATGATTCTGGCAACCCAGTGGCACCCTGAAATGATGTATACCTGCAAAGCAAATCAAAGAATTTTCAATCGCTTCGTAGCAGAATGCGCCAGGGGCAAAATTTAAGCCTCATTTTACCGGCATATATAACAATATAAGCTTCAGATCAAACGGATAGCTCTGTTGCCAGCCATGGCGAAGGCGAAAAATGCTTTGCTTTGCAAGGTTGAAGAGAACGCTTTCGTCAGATGGGCAACTGCGCTCCCGATAATCCAATCTAACGCAGCTATTATAGAACTGTTGCCAGCCGTTATTTACAGAAAACGGCTGGCATTTTTCTGCTGTTATGAGTCTTTGTTTATCCGGTATTAGTCGTTTATTCTGTTTTCAGCTCCCCAGTGACTTTGCCTGATCTGGATGTTGGCTGGCACATTCCTCATAAATAATTGACACAACAAGCTCTTTTTGATTACAAAAACGGCACTTTTGCGGGTATGTCCAAAGTGCCAAAACAGTTGGTCATAAATCTTATGAAGTTGATTGCGGGTATCCCTGTGCAGGCGCACGATTTCGTTAATTTAAATAAAACTCAACACTGTTTTTCGACTGTGCACCATTAGGCAAAGGCTGGACAGTTCCAGATATTTTTACTATGATGTAAATTGCTAAGTCCTTAATGGGGCCATTACTAAAAGCGGGGGAAATCTGCCATGACGCTCTTTGATCTCAAGAAATTTCTCGATACTCTGATGGAATCCTTCTCAGCCTGCCTTGAGATGGAGCTGACCATTATCTGTGCGAACCCTATTGAACGGGTTGCTGCCACCGGCCACTACCGTGACGAAATACTGCGTGCTTTAGATATTGACACAATCTGGAATCAAAGCTATACACTTCAGGTCATCCGTACCGGCAAGCCAATGACAATTATTGATACCAGTGGATACACAAGCCGTGTCCCCTTTCCCTATCCAGAATATTATTCCCTTGTGCTCGAACCGATTCTGCTAGAAAACCGGGTGGAAGGCGTTCTGGTACTTGCCTCCTTTACCGAAGCGCAGCAAAGGGTTCTGATCCACAAGCAGGAGGAGTACCGCCAATCTCTCGAAAAGCTCGCTGCGCTTATTTCCTCCAAGCTGGAGCAACAGATTTTGCAGGAACGGGAGGCGGCCACCATCCGGCAATTGCAGTCCATTATGGAGACGTCCCTCAACGGGCTGCTGCTTTATCAGAGCCCCGGCCGTATTCTGCAATGCAACGGCCTTGCGCGGCAGTACCTTCACGTTGACAATGAGAAGCTTTCCTGTCAGCTGCTTGACAACGTCTTTTCGTTGGCAGAGGCTGCACGCGAGACTCAGGAGTCTCGCGAGGGACAGCTCTCTCTCCCGCTGGAGGCAGGAGGCATTTCGCTCAATATATCGGCCCACCCGATTTTGGAGGAGCCTAATAGTGTGCTCTGCATGGTCGAACCGTTTCAGAACCTACAGGATACCATCACTCAGAACGAGGGCAAAAAGATGGTTGGCGGGGAGATTATCGCCTCTAGCCGCAGTGTCCTGACCCTTATCAGTCGAATTTCTCAGGCAGCAAAATACTCCGCCAATATTCTGATTCTTGGGGAAAGCGGAACCGGCAAGGAGCTCTTTGCCCGCATGATTCATACCAACAGCACCCGCAGCGCCCGGCCATTTGTCAGTGTTAACTGCGCCGCAATTCCTGAGGCACTTCTTGAAAGCGAGCTCTTCGGCTATGAGGAAGGCGCGTTTACCGGAGCTAAAAAGGGCGGCCGAATTGGAAAATTTCTGCTGGCCGACGGAGGCACACTCTTCCTTGACGAGATTGGAGACATGCCTCTTTATCTTCAGGCCAAGATTCTCAGAGTGCTAAGCGACCGCAAGGTAGACCGAATTGGAGGAACAAACCCGGTCGGGGTAGACGTGCGGATTGTCGCCGCAACCAACCGCAACCTTGAGGAAATGATCGCCAATAAGGAGTTTCGAGAGGATCTCTACTACCGTCTTAACGTCATCTCCTTTTCTATTCCGCCATTAAGGGAGCGCCGAGAGGATATTCTGGCACTGACCAAGCACTTTATCGCCAAGTATAACGCGAAGGTTGGTAAGGATATTCATGGCATGACTACCGAAGTATTTCGTACACTGCTGGACTATCCGTGGCCCGGCAATGTGCGGGAGCTGGAGAACTGCATTGAGTATATGATTACTTTTGAGCAACAAAGCATGATTACGCTTGACAGCGCCCCCGGAAAGCTGCGAAGCTCGCCGCCTTGCGCGTCATCTTCGCTACCCGAGAATGTACAAAGCAAGGAAGAGCTCCCATACGGTACCCTCAAGGAAATTTTGCATCAGCGGGAACGAGAAGTGCTTTCCTGCATCATGAAGCGCTACGGAGGTTCTCCGAATTCCGCGCAGGTTCGAGAAATTTGCGGCATCCTAAAGATTAGCGCCGCAAGCTATTACCGGAAAGTCTCTGAATTGGAGATAGCCTGCTCTCAAAAATGAGAGCACTCTTATTTTTGAGAGAGGATGTGCGGCCGATTTTCTCTTTTTTGAGAGCGGACGCACGTTTTTCTTTAAAAAGGAGGGCAAATTACAAGGGTTCATCGTTGGCATACTTCTTGCATCAATAATTCGACGAACACAGGCGGGATAACCCGCCGGAAGAAAAGGAGATATGTCACTATGGAGCACAAGTTGAGAAATATGAGCTGGGTCGAATTTGCCGAGCACTGCAAAACTGCCAAGACGGTCATTATCCCGTCGGGCGCTTGCGAAGTTTATGGTCCCCATCTCCCGCTGGGCAGCGATATTCTGGTTGCAAACAAGGTCTCTGAGCTGGTAGCGGAGAGAGTCAACGGCATTGTCGCCCCCTGCCTCGAAATTGGCCAGTCCAAGAGCCTGACCAGCTTCCCCGGGACCATCGGCATCTCTGCCAAGGCCCTAACCGGCGTCTATCGTGAGATGATCGACGAATTTATCCGTCTTGGCTTTAAGAACTTCTTTGTCGTCAATACCCATCTGCACAATACGCAGCCTCTTAATGAAGTTCTGGAGGACGCCCGCATCAAAAGCGGTATCAAATACGGCCAGATCGGCTGGTGGCAGTACATCCCTTCCTTTACTGACGACCTCTGGGAGTGCTCCAACCCCCATGGCCATGCCAGCGAGGCCGGCACCTCGGTTTTGCTCCACCTCTATCCCGAACTGGTCGATATGAGCAAGGCGGTCAGCACCAACTCCGCCTTCAATGAAAAGTGGCCCGGCATCACGAAAGATTTACCCTATGCCGGCTATACCGACAGCGGTACACTGGGCGATGCCACCAAGGGTACTGCCGAGAAGGGTAAAATTACGGTTGAACGCGGGGTTAATCGCATCGTGGACTGCATCATAAACTACCTCGAGAAGGAGTGATTCGGCCCATGTCTAAGCGTTTTGTCAGGGTCGCCCTCTGCCAGAGAGGCGCGACCGGCACCAAGGAGGAAAACCTCGCCGATACCGTTGCCATGATTGAGGAGGCGATGCAAAATTGCCCCGGCCTCGATCTCATCATCTTTCCGGAATATAATTACTACGAGTCGCTCGACCCTGCGGATGCAAAGAAAAATGCGGAGACGATGGACGGGCGATATATGACCGAGATGATGCGGCAAGCTAAACGGTTTGGGGTTAATCTGATTCCCGGCAGTTTTGCTGAGGATTGGGGCGAGAAGGTCAAGAATACCTGTGCCTTTCTCGACCGCTCCGGCCGGATGACTGCCCGCTACTCCAAGCTGCACCTGATGGACGCGATCGGGGTAAAGGAATCTGCCGCAGTCGAACCGGGCACCGAGCTTTGCGTTTTTGATGCGGACTTCGGCCGTATCGGTATCATGGTTTGCTTCGATCTGCGCTTCCCCGAACTGCCCCGCAGCATGGTACTACAGGGGGCCGACATCATCTTCTGTGCGGCCAGCTTTCCCACCGGGGCCCCGCTGCCGCCGCGCACCGACCACTGGGATCTGATGGTTCGCAGCACCGCCCTTTATAACCTGACCTGGACCTGTGCGGTCAACCAGTTTGGGACGCTCTGCGCAGGGACAGAAAATGCGTTTGGGCGGTCGATGGTAGTCGACCCTTGGGGCAGCGTTATTGCGGCAGCTCCGGGCCGGCGAGATATTGTCTATGCAACCCTTGACATGCAATACCAGCAAGAAATTCGCGACCGAGTTTCCACCTGGGCTTGCAGAAGGCCCGACATCTATACGCTGTAGGTATGTTACAAAAAGAAAGGAAGACTTTAGATGAAAAAGATTATGGCAGTTCTTTTGGCCCTGACAATGCTCCTCGTGGTTGCCGGATGCAACAGTTCTTCATCTTCAACCCCTGCGGTATCTGGCTCTCAGGACGCTTCTGGTAGCGACGCCGGTTATGATAAGGTTAAGCTAAAGCTCAGCTACGCCACAGGCGACACCGGCATGGACGGCATCGCCGCGATCAAGTTCGAGGAACTTGTGGAGCAGAAGAGCGGCGGCGCTGTTCAGATCGACCGTTTCCCTAACTGCCAGCTCTCGGGCGGCGACATGATCCGCCATGTGGAGATGATTATTGCCGGCGGTGCATTTGAGCTGGCCATCATCTCCGAAAACTCCTTCTCCGACGTCGATCAAACCTTCCAAATTACAGGCATTCCCTTCTCCTTTGCCAACTATGAGGATGCTTATGAATACGCTGATTCCACCGGCGGCGAGTTTTCCAAACAGCTTTATGCCAAATACGGCGTGGTTCGTCTGGACGGCTTCTCAAACGGCATCATGCAGTTCGCCAACAATAAACGCGAGGTTCACGCGCCTGCCGATATGGTTAACCTGAAGATGCGCACCTATGGCGACCTGCAAATGTCCCTCATGCGCGATATGGGCGCAGACCCCACCAACATGAGCTGGAGCGAGCTCTATTCCGCCCTGCAAACCGGTGCGGTGGACGGCAACATGAACGGTTACCAGACCCTCTATTCCGGAAGCCTGCACGAGGTACAGCCCTATATCACCGAGGTGAACGTCACCTGGTCCCAGTACGTCTTCATGGCTAATCAGGGCTCGTGGGATAAGCTCAGCGCATCTACGCAGCAGCTGCTTCAGGCGTGCGCCACTGAGGCTTCTCAATACGCTCGCCAGTATATGAGCGATACAGAAAAAGAGATCAAGCAAAAGATGATCGACTATGGCGTTAAAGTATACGTACCTACCGAAGAAGAGATGAAGGCTTTCAGGGAGGCTGCCGCCCCCACCATCAACCATTATAAGGAAATCTGTGGCCCGGAGGCCTGCACGGCCTGGGGAATTAAGTAAGCTTCTACAACATTTCGGTGTTCGTAACAAAATCCACCACGTCACATAAATATACGGTGGATTCCACCACAGGAAAGGATTCCTTATGAAGAAACAATCGCTTAGTATTGAAGCATTGATTGTTGCCATCGTGATGGTTACAATGTTGACTCTGGTTTTTGTGGGCGTTATCTCTCGCTACATACTGCACTTCTCCTTCTCGTTTACCGAAGAACTGGTTTGCGCCATGTTCGTTCTGCTTTCTACCATGGGCGGAGCGCTGGCCTCGAAAGACAAGAGCCATTATACCCTCGACCTAATCACCGGTGTGATGAAGCCGAAAACTAAGAAGCGCTTTTTAATCTTTGATACGGCATTGACCTGTTTGGCTGCCTTTCTGCTGTGCTATACCGGAATTCAAATGGTTATGGGCCAGATGCGGATAGGCAGCCTCTCGGTTGCCCTGAAGGTGCCGGCGTGGATCTATGGTGCTTTTGTTCCGTTTGGCCTGCTCTTTATCCTGCTTCGTAGCTTACAGGTCATTGTTGATACTATTCGTGAAAAGGACACACAGGAAGGAGAGGACGCAACGTGACAGCTGTTGTAATGTTAACGGTGTTCAGTGTTTGCGTCGTCATCGGTGCACCCATTGGTACCAGCATGTGTCTTTCTAGTCTGTCAGCCCTCTATACTTCCGGTATGGGCCTGGCAATGGTTCCCTACAATTATTATGCCTCCATCAGCAAATTTCTGCTGCTGGCTATCCCGTTCTTTATTCTGGCCGGGAACATCATGGAAAAAGCAGATATATCAACAAAGCTCATTGATTTTGCCCAGTCCTTTGTGGGGCATGTCAAGGGTGGGCTTGCGCTGGTCTGCGTAGCTGTGGCCTGCTTTTTCGCCGCCATTTCCGGTTCCGGCCCCGCTACCGTGGCTGCGCTGGGCGGTATCGTTATCCCCGCCATGACCCGCGTGGGCTATTCGAAGGGCGATTCATCTGCCCTGATGGCCACTGCCGGCGGCATTGGAATTATTATTCCGCCCTCCATATCCTTCGTCGTTTACAGCTCTATCGCCAACGTATCGGTAGGAACCCTGTTTATGGCAGGCATCGTTCCCGGCCTGCTGATGGGCACGGCTTTGGTTTGCGCTTCGCTGTGGGTTACCCGCAAAAGTAAGCTGACCCGCCTAGAAAAGGCTCCCGCTGCGGCGCGCTGGAAATCATTTAAAGATGCTTTCTGGGGCCTAATGATGCCGGTCATCATCCTGGGCGGCATCTATGGCGGCATCTTTACCCCGACTGAAGCCGCTGCGGTATCTGCCGTTTACGGCCTGTTTGTGGGTATCTTTATCTACCGGACGCTGCGCGTCAAGGAACTGCTGGCGATCATCATCGATTCAGGTAAGCAAACCGGCGCTGTCATGTGGACCGTGGGCAATGCTGCGTTGATGTCTTGGGTGTTGTCCGTCTCCGGCATCTCCAGTTCTCTGAGCCGGTTTATTACGGAGGTTTCCGGCGGCCACACCGTCATTCTGCTGCTCATCATAAACATTGTTATCTTGATTGCCGGATGTTTTATCGATGGCAACTCTATCATGTACATCTTCGTGCCGATTTTCCTGCCCGTAGCGCTGCAACTCGGCTATGACCCCATTGTGCTCGGCGTGGTACTGGTCATGAACGTGGCTATCGGCATGGTAACGCCCCCCGTCGGCTGCAATCTGTATGTGGCCTGCGGCATCTCCGGCATACAGGTTAAGGATATTGTCAAACCGGTCATTCCCTATGTTGTTGCAAGCTTAATCACGCTGCTGCTGGTGACCTATATTCCGCAGATCACCCTGTTCCTGCCCAAGCTACTCGGCTAACGTACACCCCAAAGATAGGAGGAATTTTTGATGGCTGCTACTTTTGTTCTCGCCCAAACACACTCGGTGGGCGACCCCGCTGAAAACCTCAAAACTGCACAGAAAGCGGTCGCGGAGGCAATGGCGCAGTATAAGCCCGATTTTATGGTGTTTCCCGAGCTTTTTATGAGCTTTTTCCCCGTCGGTACCGACCGTGCAACCTGCCTTGGAACCGCACAGGCACTCGATGGGCCCTTTGTGGCCGGCATGAAGAAGCTCGCCGCCGACAACGGCATCTGGATGGTGTTCGGAATGAACGAGAAGGTTGAAGATCCGTCCGACGATCGCAATTACAACACCACGGTAATGCTCAACGAAAAAGGCGAAATTGTCCAAGTCTACCGCAAGACCCACCTTTATGACGCTTTCGGGTACAAAGAGTCGGATAACAACAAGCCCGGAGACCGTTTCTTTGAACCGGTCGATACCCCATTCGGCAAAATCGGAATGTTCGTTTGCTACGAAGTACGTTTCCCTGAGGTGGCGCGTTATCAGACCAAGCATGGCGCGGATATCATTCTTATGCCGACAGCTTGGGCACGCGGGGACCTAAAGAGCCACCAGTTCCGGACTTTGATCACTGCCCGCGCCATTGAAAACACCGTTTACGTCCTCGCCTGCGACCAGATCAGCCCCGATATCATGGGCGAGAGTGTGGCGGTCGATCCGATGGGCGTCCCAATCGCTTGCGCCGGCGAGACGGCCCAGCTTCTCCCCTGCTTCATCGATCTGGAGCGGGTCAAGGCGGTGCGCCAAAAGCTTCCGGCTTATAAGGACAGAAGGCCCCAGCTTTACAGTATCTGAATTACAATCCAGACGCGGCGGCCGTGATTGTGACCTCAAAAGTTAGACCCAACCAATTGATTAAGCAATAAATATTCCCCGGCAAAGTGAAGTGCTAACCTCTAAGTAGACAGAAAAAACCACTGTTTACTTGGGGGTTAGCACTTCGCCTGACAGTGGTTTAGTCGTTTCTTTATTCATCCGGCGCACTATCTGAGAGGTTATAAGAATATAATTATTTGCCGGCAAAGTGAAAACAAGCGTATTTATTCAGACTGAACAATACGCTTGTTTTATAGATATGTTATTTGGCAGTGCCCATAACCGTTTAGTACTGCCAAAAGCGGCCCCTTTACCATGACGGGAGAAATTTTATTACGGTATTATAGCAGTAGCCTTTTTCTTATATGCCAACTGTAGCAGAACCACAACGGCAATTAACCCCAAACCAGCAATATCGCTCATCAGTGAGCTGTTTATCAAGCACACTGCTCCAACAGCCGCCATCAAGCGTTCTATAATATTTAGCTTACGTTGATAAAAGCCTTCTACAGACAACGCCAGTGCAAACACACCGATGACGGAGGTGATAATAACTCGAATTGCGTCAAAAATGTTCAATCCGGTCGGCAGCAACAGTTCAGGCGAATAAACAAACATAAACGGAATGATAAAGCCCGTTGTAGCCAGTCGCACCGCCGCCCAGCCCGTCTGGTTGGGCTCGGCGCCCGAAAGACCCGCGGCGGTGTAAGCCGCTGTTGCAACAGGGGGTGTAATGGCCGACAAAATCCCATAGTAAAAAACGAACAGGTGTGCTGCCAATGCCGGTATCCCCAGCTGAATAATGGCGGGCGCCGCAATGGTGCTGGTAAGCACATAACAGGCGGTGGTGGGCAGCCCCATCCCAAGTACAGTAGCGGTAAGCATGGTTAGAATCAGTGTTGTAATGAGCAATCCGCCCGAAAGCTTTAAGATTGCTGCGCCCATTGCGAGAATGGCACCAGTGAGTGAAACCATACCGATTAAAATACCAATGACCGCACAGGCCGCCGCAACCGAAAGGGCCGAAAGTGCGCCCGACTCCATAGCCCTTAACAGAGACATCGGCTTAATCCAGGTATCACGCTTAAGAAAACTGGACAGAATAGCCAGCACAATACCCACAACCGCCGCACGCATGGCGTTATACCCTGAAACAAGCATAAGAATTATGCCGAACAATGGAAGCAGCAGATGCCCGCGTTCCAGTATCACCCTTTTCAGAACGGGTAGCTCCTCTTTGGGCAGACCTTCTATATTCTCTTTACGGGCGCGAAGGTCAATCATAATCCATGCACTTACATAATAGAGTATCGCCGGTAGCAGGGCCGCTTTGATGATAGCAAGAAACGGCAGTCCCAGCGAATCAGCAATGATGAAAGCGGCCGAGCCCATAACCGGTGGCATAATCTGCCCGCCTGTGGAAGCTACCGCTTCAACCGAGCTGGCAAAATAATCTTTGTAGCCGGTTCTACGCATTAACGGGATGGTGAATGCTCCGGTGGTTACGACGTTTGCTGAAGCCGAGCCGCTGATCGAGCCCATCAGACCACTGGCTACAACTGATACCTTGGCGGGACCGCCACGCGTACCGCCAGCAACTGACATGGCAATGTCGTTAAACACCGCAGACATTCCTGTAGCACTCAAAAATGCACCAAACAAGATAAACAGAAAAATAAATGTGGAAGAAACACCGAGAATCTGCCCGTAAATGCCCTCAGTTGTCAGGGTCAAATGCTGAACAATACGCTTTGTTGAAAAGCCTGCGTGCTTGAGAGGGCCTGAGATATAGATACCGAAATAGCCGTAAGCTACCAGAAAAACGGCCATGGAGGGCAGAACCAGACCAATCGTTCTTCTCGCACACTCCAACACCAGCAAAACGGTGATAACACCCAAAATCAAATCGGTTTGCGTACCGCGACCGCCGCTCTTGGCAAGACGTTGAAAATTTATGATGATGTTACCGACAACCAGAACGGACAACCCGGCCAGCGCCCAATCTATAATACTGGGACGTTTGGTCGGCGAATTGTTTGTAGCGGGATATAGCAGAAATACCAGCGACAGCACAAATCCTAAGTGATAAGCGCGCTGCAGCATGGGGCTGATGGTAAAAATGGCGGTATAAAGATGATAGGCCGACATGCAGATGGTTATCACGCTAATCATCAGGCCCAGTTTGCCTTCAAGTTTGCGGCGCTTGGGTCGCTTTTTCTTTTTCTTTTGCCCTATGGTTTCAAGCTCATCATCACTCATCTTTTCCACCTGTTCAATTGTCAGGTTTCTTAGATCAATACCTGCTTCCTTCGGGCCTTTTTTTGCAGCATCATCGAAAGATGTTGTTCTTTTCATGTGATTACCTCAAATATAATTTTCGCCTGCGGCCAAGCCCCGCACTGGCGAGGCTTGTGCCGTCTTAAAAGAACTGTTACATAAAAGCTTACTTAATGGCCCCAATTTCTTTCAGGTATTTTTCTGCGCCGGGATGTAGGGGAACGCACATGCCTATCATGGCATTTTCCGGAAGACTACCCTTGAATATCGCATTCTGAGAGACAAGATATTCATTGTTTTCGTAGAAGCTCTTTGTAAATTTGTAGACACTGTCTTCGCTGATGTCATCGCGGGTGAGTATCAGTGCGGAACCGGCAAAGGTGTGAATATCACTGCTCTGACCCTGATAGGTTCCAGCAGGAATTACCGCATAGCCAAACTCGTTTCTCTTAGCGGCAATAGCTTTGGCTTCTTCCTCGGTCATACCTATCAGTGTGCAGTTGCCGCTGTTGAGCGCATCGGTAATGTTGGCCGCACCGATCGAAGTAGCATAGATTAGCGCATCGGCTTCACCGGTCTTGACCGCCTCAATGGCCTCACCCATAGTGCCATAGATGGGCGTGTAATCTGTGACACCAAACTCAGAGAGCAAAATGTTGGCGTTAACCTCAACACCGCCGCCCATCTGTGCCACGGCCACCTTTTTGCCGGCAATCTCAGGTATGCTCTTGATGCCGGACTTGTTATTAACCACAACATGGAACTGCATAATGTACAAAACGCCCACGCCGCGCATTGTCTCTATCTTGATGCCTTCAAAAGCGCTTTTACTGTCTACCGCTTCTTTTACAGTGGCAGACTGGCTGAGTGCAAGGTCAATTTCCTTATCCTGAAGCAGAAAGCAGTTATCGGCCGAGCCGCCGGTGGCCTGAGCTGCACCCTCAGCGCCGTCAATTTTATTGGTTATCATCTGAGCCATCGCGCTACCCAGTGTATAAAAATTTCCAGTCATGCTGGCGGTGCCTATTCTCCACATTTTGATGTCGGTACCGGCAGACGCCGGTACCGCCGCAGACGAAGATGCTGCAACCGAAGTAGACTCAAGGGTTGATGCTGCCACCGAAGAAGATGCAGCAGAAGTGCCAGCACATCCCGCTACTAAAAATATGGAGACAGCCATTGCTAACGCGATAATTTTTTTCATGTTACCTTTCCTCCAACAACTTCACACGTTTTTTTGCCCGTCATATCAGGTGACGGGCAACTATTCTTTCATTATCTTGCACAAACACCAATTTCCGTCTAGTGAAAATAAACTTCACACCATGACATAATAATATCATAGCAAGAAAGAATGTCAAAGATAATTTAACGTCGGAATAAAATATTGTGACAATTTTATAAATTCTAAACATTGCTTTTTACGATTCAACCAACGTACAACCGTCTTACAATTGGAAAATTGTTACACAACAAAAGAAGCCGAGGACACAGCCCCGGCCTCACAGGCATTTACAAATCAGATTTTTCCACCGTTGTACCCCAGTTGGCAAGACACTTTATAGGAGCCATTGGTAACTGCCTGCACAAATCGGTCAACCAGGCTGTCATCTACCCGAGCCGCAGGTGCAGAAAGAAACATGGTTGCGAGCAGCTTATGTTGTGCGTCCAATATAGGAGCCGCTACGGACACAAGGCCCGGCTCGCGTTCGCCAAAACTGACAGCATAGCCTTTCTCTTTCACCTGCTGAAGATCGCTTAAAGTGACATAAGGATCCTCCTGTAGTTGTTGAAGAATAAAGTCCTCTGGCTGGTAAGAAAGCAGCATCCTTCCTGCTGCCCCGCGGGTAAGCGGTAGCGGCATGCCAATTTGCAGCACGCTTCGCAGCGGCCGCGTACCTTCAATACGCTCAACGCATACGCGGTTGCCCCGCTTTACCATGCTTATCCCAACGCTTTCGTTAAATAGCGTGTTCAGCTGCTGTAGATACGGGCGAGCCACACGCAAAAAATCCAGGTTTTCAAATGAAACATTGCTAATTTGGGCCAGTCGAAAGCCCAGATAATAGCGCAGGCTTTCCGGGTCTTTAAAAATATAATTACGTTTTTCAAGGGTAGCAAGCAGGCGCAAGGTCGTGCTGGGTGAGAGGTCAATCATCCGAGAAAGTTCCATCAGTGTAAAACTACCCTTGCCGGCTGTATAGCAATCCAATATCGATAACGCGCGTTCAACAGCGCGGACGCCGGTTTCTTGAGCCATAAACATCCTCCGGTTTTTAAATTTGGTTTTCGTACAGTGGTATTACAATTCTGATTATAGCCGATGATTGTTTTTTCTGCAAGTACTGTTATAGCTACTCAACAGTACTAAAAATCCTAAAAAATTCTTTGCATTTTGTCAATTGCTATTTTTAAAAATATATGATAATATTCCATTGCACAAAAATAATTTCCGTATAATGGAATTCTGCCAAAACAATTTTCAGTATGGAGAACTATCATTATGAAATCAGCACTAGAAGGAATTCGCATTATTGATGCGGCAAACGTTATTGCGGGCCCTTATGCCGCCAGCATTATGTCAGAATTTGGCGCAGATGTTATCAAGGTCGAATTGCCTGGCAAGGGCGATAACTTCCGCGCAATGGGTCCCCGAAAAGACGGCAAAAGCGTCCGTTGGCCCTCTATGGGACGCAACAAACGCTGTATCACACTTGACTTTCATTACGAAGAAGGTCGTCAAATTTTTTTAGATTTAGTAAAGCAAGCCGATGTCGTAATAGAGAACTTCCGCACCGGTACCTTTGAAAAATGGGGACTGGGCATCGAGGAGCTTCGCCGCGTCAACCCCAAGATTATCGTTACTCACATTACTGGCTATGGCCAAACTGGACCAAACAAAGATCTTTCAGGCTTTGGAGGGCCGCTAACCGGATTTGCCGGCATTACCTATACCCAAGGCTACCCCGAGATGCCACCTGTCAACCCTAGTTTTTCGCTGGCCGACTATGTCGCAGGCCTTAATGCCGTCATCGGCACCATGATAGCGTTGTATTATCGCGATGTCATTTCGGGCGGTGTACCACAGGAAATTGATGTCAGTCTTTACGAGGGCCTGTTCCGCATGCAAGATTCGTTGATTGGCGACTATGATATTAATGGCAAGGTACGTGAGCGCAAGGCCAGAATGGATGGTGCTTCGGTGCCCGGCGGCAAGTTCCTGACCAAGGATAACAAGTGGGTGATGCTCGCCTGCTCGACCAACAATGCATTTAAGTATCTCACCGAAGCCATGGAACGCCCCGACCTCTTTGAAAAATATCCTGACATGGCCGATCGTTTTGCAAATGAAGCATACATTATGGGGGAAACTGCCAAGTTTTTTGCTTCGCTCAATGCCAAAGACGCGCTTGGGCGCTGTCAGGCCAAAAAAGTGGCGCTCAGCCCTATTTACAGCATTGCCGATATTTGGGAGGACCCACATTATAAAGCCCGCCACAATCTGGTCGAGTTCGATTCCCCCGATTTTGGCAAGGTACATATTCCTTCGGTCTGCCCCGTTTTATCCCAAACGCCTGGCCAGATCAAATGGATTGGCCCTGAGCTCGGTGCATTCAACGACGAAATCTATAAGGGAATGCTGGGTATGAGCGATGAGAAACTTGAAGCGCTTAAAAGCAAGGGCGTCATTTAATACTGATGTTTGATTTGGCAGAAATTCATCAAATATTAGTGCAAGGGGGTTCTATATATGCCATTACCCAAAAGGATTACGCTCAGTGAATCAGGTTTGCGCGACGGTATTCAGAACGAAGAAGTCGTTCTCTCGGTCGAACAGAAGCTGGAAATTATCAACGACCTGATTGACGCCGGCTTTACCGATATGGAGGGAGGCTCGTTTGTACGTGGTGATCGCGTGCCCACCATGGCCAACAGCCCGGAGGTTTTTGAACGTCTTGATTACACTCGCGGCATCAACTATTATGCCCTGGTACCTAACATGCGCGGGTTGGACCGCGCCATTCAGGCGGGTGCAAAGCTGGTTGGAGTTGGTGTTTCCGCCAGCGAAGCGCACAATATTGCCAACTATAACTGTACCCCTGCCGAAAGTCTATCAGCCTACGGCAGCATAATTGAAAAAGCCCGCGCGAATGGCCTTCAACTGCGCAGTTCCGTACAAATGGCGTTCGGCTCTCCCTGGGAACATCGCATTGCGCTGGATAATGTCAAACGTCTTATCGATATCTACGCCAACTATGGCATAGATACTGTCATTATCTGCGACACCGCCGGTGTGGCTGTGCCAACACAGGTTTATGAAATGTTTGAAGAGTTTAAGCGCAGCTACCCGCACATGAACTGGATTTTGCACCTGCATAATACCCGCGGTGTCGCAATGTGCAACATGCTTGCAGGTATGGAAGCCGGTATCACCTGTTTTGCCACTTCGCTCGCGGGCTTGGGTGGCTGCCCGTTTGTTCCTAATGCGGCGGGCAATCTCTCCACTGAAGATACGTTGCACTTGATGAACGAAATGGGTATTGAAACCGGTCTGGATATTGACAAAGTAATTGCCATCGCCCGAAAGTTGGAAAAATTTATCGGGCATGAAGGCCACAGTTATATCCTTCGTGCAGGTAAGACCAGCGATCTGCTAAGTTGTGTTCAACGGCAAGGCAGATGATTTAATAGACAAAGTATAGGCAAGCTTGAAACCTATTTTATCGACTTTCCATCCAAAAAGCGAGCCAGGGAAAATTCCCTGGCTCGCTTCAGCCTGTCAGCTTTAGCGGGAATAAACCACCGGCTCTTTGGGGTGGACTTGGACTTGGCGCCATGTCCCGGCCGTGCCTAACCCCGCGCGTATTCCTCGCGGAATTCTATAACAATCCCGCCGGGCGTCGTATCGTAGTAACACCAGCGGCAACCCTGGAAGCTGGCAGCCACCAGCAGCTTGTGGCCCTTCTGGTCAAAGGTATTGACCAGTTCGTCGTAGTTGGATACGCCGTAGGCCACATGGTGGATGCCCTCGCCCTTTTCCTGAATGAATTTGTACCAGATCGACTTGTCGTCGAGTGGCTGCAACAACTCATAGGTCATCGGGCCGAATTTCACGAAGACCAGCTTGACCGCGAAGGGCTCGCCGCAGAACATCTCTTCCGGCTTGGGGTAATAGTCGCTGACCTCAGGCGGCCCGATATGCCATACCGATGATAAAAAGTCGATGGTCTTCTGCGCGTTCTTGACGGCGACGCCGATGTGGCTGAGATTCATCAGCGGGGCCATTCCATTCCCAAGATTCATTTTTACATGCCTCCTCAATATTGATAACCCAGCCTTCCGCCGGGCGGTCTCACAGGTTTAGCGGTATTCGTCCAGGCAGCGCTTCATGGCATTGCGCAACAAAACCTCGTCATTGCCGACGGTGAAGACCCGCACGCCGCGCGCCAGCATGCCCGCCAGCTCTTCCCTTGCGGAAATGAGGATGACGGGTACCTTGCCGTGCTCCAGTGCCTTATCGATAATAAGCATTTCCATTTCGCGCACCCGCGGATCTTTTACCTGGCCGGTGACGCCGAGTGACTGAGAAATATCGCAGCGGCCTGACGACACCATGTCGATGCCTTCCAGCGAGAGCAGCTCGTCGATGAAGCCCGCCACCTTGACGTCCTCGATCTGGATGGTGAGCGAGACCATCCGGTTAGCCCGGCGGATGTACTCCTCGCCCGAAAGGCCCGAAATCTGGAACGCGCGGCTGCCGGGATTGAGCCCCCGGGCGCCAAGCGAGTGGTACTTGATCAGGTTGATGGCCTGCCGGGCACGCTCGACCGAGTTGCAGTCGGGCACGATGATGCCACTGGCACCGAAGCTGATGAGCGACGTGATGTCCTCCATGCGGGAAATGCGCACAAACACGGGCATATCCAGCAGATTGGCCGCGCGGATGAGCTCACACATCTTGCCAAAGTCGAGCGGGGTATATTCGTTGTCGATGCGGATGTAGTCAAACCCGGCCCGGTGGGCCATCTCGACAACGTTGGGGTCGGGAATCGAGATCCATGTGCCGAACAGGGGCTGATCGCCCCCGGCCATTTCAATCAGGTTTTTCACCGTATGCGCCTCCTGTCAATTGAATGCCCGCCGCGGATAAAGCGGGTGGTTTTTAAAGTGCCCTCTTGTCATTATTCATCCTGCAGCTTCTTTTTGGTGTTGGGGTTCATAAGGCTGAACAGCATAACCAGCCCGACCAGCAGAATGAGTAAAAAAAGGCTCAGCGGCCGCTGGACGATGTAGGACATAAACCCGGTGTGCCTGGCGTCGGCCAGCTGAACGGTGCGCCGCAGGTTTTGTTCGATCAGGTTGCTGAGCACAAAGCCGATGATCAGCGGCGAAAGCGGGAACTCAAATTTGACGAGCACAATGGCTGCAATGCCCGCGATGACAGCCACCAGTACATCCGAAGCGCGGTTGTTGATGCTATAGGCACCGAAAATGGCGCACACCGTTACGGCCGGAATCAGGTAGTACATGTTGATCTTGAGGATGTAAGAAAACCAGCGGATGCCGTAGGCCCCGATAATGGCCATACCGATGACCGTAAAGACCATGGCGTACATAAAGATGTAGGCCACGTCGGGCCGCTTGGTAACCCTAAAACCACTTAAACAAAGGCTTTAGAGCAAAGAAAAAGGTCTTCAAATCTGTTCAGTCCAATTAGACTGTTCAAAATTTGAAGACCAAAGCATCGGGTTCGCAGGGATGGATTTGAACCGTCACGCTATGAACAACTTTATTCCGTTCCGATATAAATCCTCGGCCATCTCGATAACGCAGCTGTAATGTGCCTTATATGGTTAAATGTTATTCAGAGCGCAACGTGATGATCTGCACCCAGCGCCGTGGCCTCCTCGGGGTCATGCGTGACCAGCAGTACGCTTTTGCCGGCGATACGCCGCCGGGTTTCATCGATGACCGCAGCCTTGGTCTCAGCGTCAAGCCCCTTGAACGGCTCGTCTAAAAACAGGACATCATAGTCGACCATCAGCGCCCTGAGCAACGCCACACGGCGGCGCATTCCGCCCGAGAGCGTGCGCACCGGCTGGACGATACAGCCCGCGAGGCCCATCGCTCCAAGCGCGGCCGCAATATCCCGCTGGCCGCGCTGCGGACAGGCAAGCCGGATGTTCGACATCGGGCTTAAATTTTCGCACAACCGATCCTCTTGAAAGACCGCGCTCAGACGCAGCCTGCTCATTCCCAGAATATCGCCGCTGTCGGGCACTTCAAGGCCCATCAGCAGGCGCAGCAGCGTCGTTTTTCCCCGGCCGGAAGGGCCTGTAACACAAGAGACCTTCCCCGCCGGGATAACCGCCGAAAAATTGGTGAGCACCCGATGATCGCCATACGCCTTGCAGATGCTGTTCACAACAATATCCTTCATCGCTCACATGCCCTCCAATCGGAATACGCCGTAATCGAGCAGCCGTAGAAACAGACGCTCAAAGGCCAGGCTGATCAGCACAATGACCAGCGTCCAGGCAAAGAGATCGGGCGTGTCCAGATAGATTTTGGCGCTGTAGAGCCTTTCGCCCACCGATCCGGAGGGAATGCCGATCACCTCCGCCGCGATACCGGACTTCCAGCACAGCCCCAGCCCCACCGAGCAGGCCGCCCGAAAATAGGGAAGTACCTGCGAAACATAAATATACCGCACGCGCCGGACGGCAGGCAGCGCAAAAACCTGCGCCATTTCCAACAGCTGGCGGTCGGTACTCCGGATGCCGCTGAGCACATTGGCATACACCACCGGTACTACCATCAGAAAGGAAATGAACACCGACAGATTTTTTGAGGGAATCCAGATCAACACCAGCACAATGAACGAGGCGACCGGAATGGCCTTAATCGCCAATATCGGCGGGGCCAGCAGCGTCTCAATCCGCTGAAAACGCGCGGCCAAGGCCGCCAACGCCACGCCGCACACCATCGCCAGCATAAACCCGCCCGCAATGCGCGCCAACGAAAAAGCAATTGCCCGCCAGAACGCCGCCGTCAGGCTCAGCGTCCAAACCCGCACTAAAACCGAGACAGGGGATACCAAAAATATCTCCTGTCCCAAAGCCATGCTGCCGGCTTGCCAGACGGCCAACCAGAGCAGTACAGCCCACAGTTTTATGGCGTGCTTGCCCGTCGGCTTAGCGGCTGTAATAAAATTCATCTTCCGGAAGTGCCCCGCCCACCGATTTCGGATTCTGCTCAAACAGCACCGAGAGATATCCGACAAGCTTATCCTCCATCTCGCCGCCTTCTATAAAGGCAATATTGCATTTGGGCAGCGCCTTTTCGGCAACGGCGGCCGGAACGATATCGTATTTGCCCACCAGCGCGGCCGCGTCGGCCGTGTTGGCGTTCACAAATTCCACCGAGGCTTTATAATGGTCCAAAAAGGCTGAAACGGCCTGCGGGTTTTCCTTGACGAATTGGGTGCGGCCGACCACCACGCCGGTAATCAGCGCAGAAGGGGCGGCGGCGCCCGCCTGCAACGCATCCCACTCCTGGGTCAGATCGAGCGCCACACGGATATTCTGGGCCTTGGTCTGCGCGGTGGTGACAAAGGGCTGCGGCAGCATGGCGATCGCATTGGGGGTGGTGGTAAGCACCGACAGGCACTCGGCGTGCTCGCTCTTCCACTCAATCGTCACGTCGTTGGTCAGGTCGTTCTGGGCCAGAATATAGTTGAGGGCATACTCGGGCGTCGCGCCCTTGCCGCTGGCATAGAGGGTTTTGCCTTTAAGGTCGGCAATCGACTGAACGGTATCGCCGCTTTCGACGATATACAGCACGCCCAGCGTGTTGATGGCGAGCACCTGCACGCCGCCCTTGGTATTGTTATAAAGCACCGAGGCAAGGTTCGCGGGCACGGCGGCGATATCAGCCTGACCCTGCACCAGCTTGGGAGCGACCTCATCCACCGCCGCTACAATCGAAAAGCTGTAGTTATTGTCGGCGGTTTTGCCGTCCTCGGCCTCCTGCATGAATCGCACCATGCCCATGGCAGTCGGGCCCTTGAGCGCCAGCACGTTGACGTCGACCGGCGCAGCGGGTTCGGATGCGGCGGGCTCAGAAGACGCCGCTTCGGATGGGGTTGCGGCAGGCGCGGAGGCGGACTCAGAAGAAGCGGGCGCAAAGGTCGAAGTCTGCGCCGGGGCGGAGCCGCAGCCCGCCGCAAGTACGGCGGTCATGGCAAGGGTCAAAAAAATGGCAGCCAGTTTTTTCATGGTATTTAAGTCCTTTCTGAATATGTCAATCTTATGTCAGCAGTCGGTACGCTGATAAAGCAGCTTTTCGAGTGCCGACGGATTCGTAACGACCATAGCGGGCCCTTCGAGCGCTAATAGCTCCTGTGTCTGCAAAAAGGCGAGCTCCCTGAAAAGCGCCGCGCGGCTGACACCCAGCCGGCGGGCCAGATCTTCGCGCGAGCAACCCGGCGTGACCCTGCCATCCTCCCTGCGCTGGGACAGAAGGTATTCAATCACCTTGCCGCGGCAGGACTGCATGGTCAACAGCTCAATACGGTGGATCAGAAACTGAATTTTGCGGTTGCAGTAGGCCGCGTAACGCAAAGCCAGCGCCGCGTCGGCCTCCATGGCCTGAATCAACGCATCCTTGGGAATAAAGATCAGCTCGGTTTGGGTGCGACAGCGCAGTACCGTTTCAAGCGCCGTGGGACAAAGCAAGTTGCTGATTCCGAAGCATTCACCCGGCCCTAAAGCATTGAGCTGGATATCCCGCCCGTCCATGGCAACCGAATAAACATCGACCTGCCCGGACACCACCATTCCTACCGCGGCGCGGCCGTCAGACTGGTCGCTGACGATCTGTCCGGCGCGGCAACGGCGTGGACACATGCACGCCAGATCTATGCCGCACCCTCGCAGGAGCGGACAGGCTTCAAGCGCGGACAGCATTTGCTGCATCGTCACGGGCGGACCTCCTTGTATTAGCGTCGGTTAGCATAAGCTAACCCGCTTTATTTTAACCCGTCCGCTCTCTAAAGTCAATACCGCTTTGCAGGTTCTTGAGTCTCATTTGATACTGACAGATTCAATCGCAAGACGGTAAGCTATTTTCAACCGATAAATTTCCCTGTTAAAAAGGAGCCCGCCATGCCTAAAAAAATCATGTTATTTTCGGGAGCCTCGGCCGTCGGCAAAACCGCCGTCATCCGCGCCTTGCTGCCCACGCTGCTAGAAGACGGCGCCACCCCATGCATCTGCAAAATAGACTGTCTGCAAACGCGGGACACCGAACTGTTTCAAAGCCTCCGGCTGCCCTGCGTGACGGGTTTAAGCCGAGATATCTGCCCCGACCACTTTCTCGTGTCGAACCTGCCGGAGCTATGGGATTGGGCCGACCGGCTTGGACGTGATACGCTCTTAATCGAAACCGCGGGGCTGTGCCATCGCTGCTCCCCTGCTACTCGGCGGATGGCGGCGGGCTGTGTGCTGGACTGCACCTCAAGCTGCAAAGCGCCCGCTCAGCTCGGGCCGATGCTGACGCAGGCCGATTTTGTGGCGCTGACCAAGATCGACATGGTGTCGCAGGCCGAACGTGAAATCATCATCTGGCAGTTACAGCAGCTCAACCCCACGGCAGAGATCTTTGCGGTGGACGGCCTTGCGGGCTACGGCGCTGAGCCGCTGGCAAAATGGCTTTTGGCACAGCCCGCAGCCGAAAACTATGAAAACGATCTGCTGCGCTACACTATGCCCAGCGGCGTCTGCTCCTACTGCGTGGGCGAACGCCGGGTGGGTGCTGCCTTTCAGCAGGGCGTTGTGGGCAAGATCGATTTTAAGGAGGCTGTATGCATACCTTAACCATTTTGGCGGGACAAGACAAGTCCGGCGCGCCCGAGGGATTCGACGCCCTCACCCTGCAAACCGGCACACTTTATACCGTCGTGGGCAACACTGGCTCGGGCAAAAGCAGGCTGATTAAGGACGTTGAGCAACTTGCCGACGGCGACTCGGCAACGGGGCGGCGGGTGCTTATCGACGGCACGCCGGTTGACCGCAGGCAGCGGCAGCGTCTTTCGGCGGGGCTGATGGCGCACTTAAGCCAGAACATGCGCTTTATTCTGGACACCACCGTGGCGGAATTTCTCGCGCTGCATGCGCGGTGCCGTCAAAAGGATATTGATATCAACGCGGTCATCGCGCTGGCCGACAGCATCACGCCCGAAGCGGTGCCGCCCGCGCAGAACCTCAATCTGCTCAGCGGCGGCCAAACCCGCGCGCTGATGATCGCCGATATCGCCCTGATCTGCGACAGCCCGGTGGTTCTGATCGATGAGATTGAGAACGCGGGCATCGACAAAGAGCGGGCGCTGACACTTTTATGCCGTCAGGATAAGTTGGTGCTGGTGGTCACCCATGATGTGCACACCGCGCTGATGGCGCCGCGCCGCATCGTCATGGCAAACGGCGCCGTGCAACGAATCGTCGCGCGCAGCGGCAAAGAAGAAGCGCTTTTTAAAGCTTTAAGCACCGACTATCAATTACAGCAGAAGCGACGGCAGCTTTTGCGCGAGGGGAGCAAACTGATATGACACCTATTCTGCTTTATTGGAACCACATCTGTGTGCTGCACAATTACGAAAAAACCTTTTTGGCGCAG
The DNA here is from genome assembly GCA_023457355.1 of Bacillota bacterium. Taxonomy (GTDB): domain Bacteria; phylum Bacillota; class Clostridia; order Oscillospirales; family Ruminococcaceae; genus Yanshouia. Next base: position 91,029 of record JAEWLW010000012.1, read on the forward strand.
CTAACCGAGCGCCTACGCCAACAGAACATCGCGCTTGACATACGATTTTTCGGTCTCGGGTACCCTGAGCATATGTCGGAATACCTCGCGCGGCCCGACGCGATTCTGCCCGATGTCATTGTTTCGGCCGATCTGGAGGTTTTTGAGGACAGCCGCATCTTTAACCGGTTTTCCGACACGCTGTACCCCGCGGCAGACTGGGTTTTGCTGCGGCAGACCGCCGCGCTAGAAGCGGTGTTCCGGCATCCGGCGCTGCTGCCCTTTGTCTCGATTCCGCTGGTGTATTACACCTCAAACCCCGACGCCTGTGCCAAAAAAGGCATCCACGATATCGGCGGCCTTGCCTTTGGCGGCATTAACAATTCTGCGGGAAAAACGCTGGTTAAAGCGGTGTGGAGCCATAGGGGCAAGGACGAGGCCCGGCGGCTGCTTGAGACGTCGTCCGTTTCCGACATGCCCATCGGTGCTTTCCAGCAGGTACGCACCGGCCAACGGCAGACAGCCCTTGTCCCCTCGCTCTACGCCCTGCGAGCCGACGGATCGAGTACCTTTTTGCAAATACCGCAAGAGGGACCCCTGTTGATCTCCTCCTACTTTTGTACGCGGCGCTCCGTTCCTGAGCAGGCCGCACGGGCGCTGGCAGAAGCGATTCTTTGCCCTGAGCTGTGCACATTTTATGCGCAAAACGGCGACCTGATCCTGCACCCCGCCTGCATTGACCGCCCCAGTCAGCAGATAGCCGACCGCTATTTTGTCCCCACACCCGACTGGTACAACCAAGTACCGCCTCAAGAATTTTACGCGCTCTATCGCGGGGCACTGCCCACCGCTAAGGATCCGGCACCATAGCACGTCCTATCAATCCGACGGGGCCAGAGCCGCACAGGCTGCGGCCTTCAGCTTATTAAAGTTGTAGCCGTATTAATCAGCAAGTCAAATAGGATTTTGGTTGCCTTGGAGTCCTCTGTTTTCGATATAGCGCCGCTTATCGAGATTTTGATGCTATGTATCAGCCCAACCCCTATACACAATATATAAGAATGCGTAACCGCGCAATGAAATTGATAACAAGCTTTCCGTTTGATAAGGTGCCATAGCCATAGCAGGTGCGGTTTGCCATTTTGCAGTCACGATCTTCGAAAGGCCGGCGAAGCCCTTCGGAATTTTATCGGATTTATTGTTGGTTAAATCCATTCGGATACCTCCTAAAAATGTAATTAAAAAAGCACGGTAGCTGTAAAAAGCCATCGTGCCTAAAGAATCTGTTTTGGTGTAAGTTCAAATCTCCATTTTATCGGGATTTGAACTCTATTGAATGCCAGAAATTCGCATGAATAAAAGAAAGTTGACAAGCTTTCTTATAGAAAACTTGTCAACTTATCTTGTGTTTTGTGCGGTATATGTATAGCATCGAGCGCTTAGGGGTGGATTTGACTAAAACATTAGACGCAATTCAAATTTAGTCCGTACTGGAAGATCATATCAAGAACGAAATAGCTTGCGCTATTGTGTACCGCCAACGGCAGACGTCTACAAAATTTATAACCACATTTAATCCCTACACTTTACGGCAAGGATTGGTATGTGTACTGTAAACGACCATTCAAAAATCCTACTGCTGTTTTGCAATATCTCGGACGTTATACGCATAGAGTTGCGATTTCCAATCATCGAATATTAAGCATGAAATGATGGCGTGATCACTTTTTCGTACAGGGATTACAAAGATGGTAGCAAGACAAAAAGCATACAGCTAGCTGTCAATGAGTTCATTCGCAGATTTTTACTTCATGTGCTGCCAAGTAAGTTTCGTAAAATTCACCACTATGGATTTAGGAAATTCGTCCGTTCCTATTTTACCAGAAACCGGTATGTTTTTACAAAGATACGCCTGATAAAAGCACGAGATACTTTTCCCATAACTTGATCGTACCAGCCGCGGTTTCGTGCTATGCAATTATCCAACCAAAGGCAATTGAGGCTTTCCGCTCTCGGCTGCCTTTTCCATTGCCTTTGCTCGGATAATTTGCTACTCATAATGCGCAGTTCAAAATTGGCCTATACTGGTAGGCCATATCAATACGGCAGTTGGTTAATGATAGTTTTAGTACCAACAGGAAAGTAAATGCCAACAGCGAGTGATCCATGTTTAGAATAGCATTTTACAGGTCTTTTACTCAAAAATGCTTCACATGGTTGCTTGAAATATAAATTCGTTGTTCTTAGCGGAAAACTGACATAGCCCCTCATATTTTTCCACGGTACGTGCCATGCTTTTGGTACCAAAGCCATGCCCCTGTTCGTTTGATATCGGCAACCCCTGCTCAAAAACAGGTTCCGTCTGATAGCTGTTTCGAATTTCAATACAAAGCTTATTGTTCTTTGTATACATACGCAGCTTTATGTAGCGTTTTTCTGGATCGACTATTTTTTCACAGGCTTGAATCGCATTTTCCAAAGCGTTTGAAAGCAGAGAGCAAAGCTCAGTGTCGCTAAAGGTCAGCGAGCCGGGGAGATTTACATCCACTGTTAGCATAATTGCCGATCGCCTTGCCTTGGCGGCAAAGGCAGACAAAATCAGGCTGACCGTTTCGTTTTCGCAAAAGCGCATGGGCGTGATGGCATCTATGTCGGATTGGGCAATTCGTAGATACTCTTTGATCTCCTCTATGCGTCCTGCGGATGCTAGGCCCTGCAAATGTGCGAAATGGTGACGCATATCGTGGCGATAGGTCACGGCACTCTGCTGCATTTGCCGCAAAGAAGTAAATTCCGTCTGTGCCTGCCGAAACTGTATATCTAGCATATCCCTTTCTCTTTGGGCATTTGCCTGTTTTTGCGTTTCAGCGTAGTAAAGGATGATGAACACAAAATAGAAAACAGATATTGTTGAGGGCATGAACTGAACCGCCCATTTAGCGCCTCTGTAAAGCACATCGGTGTAGATGGTGGTAACGTAGTCGAACATATAGTAAAAAAGCGGTACCCCGCCCAATAACAAGCAGGATTTATTGGATTTATCCATAAGCAGTCGGACGGACCCGGCCACATATTTTTTTAGAAAATAGTAGGCAACAAACACAGCCGCAATATAAAAAATGTGGTCTGCAAGTCTGCTGCGAAAGGCGGCCCCCGCAAGGAAACCGACCCAGCGCGGTGCTTGACAGCATAAATAGCCGGAAAGTACGCTGACGGCAGATATGAGCCAAGGTCGCTTTAAATATAGGTGGAAAATAAATATCAGCGGCAGGTGGGTAATCAGTGGATACAACTTTGACGTCAAATCCAAGCCAAAAAGCCACCAGCTTGCGGTCTGAACGAAAAGAAAAATTACACAGAGCAAGCCAATGATAATCCTATTTTTCCTTGTGGGTTCTATTCCTGCGAAGAGAGCTGACACCGTTAGACCAAAGAGCAGAGAAAAACCAAATCGTATGAGCCCTATAACTATTATTAGCATTCTAAAACGTCTCCATCCATTCGCTTATTCCTCTGCCATTTGATAAGCCAGATACCGCTGTCTAATCTCGCGCGTTTTACCTTGCGCAATAGGAATTGATGACAGTATTTGCAACGTTATTTGATTGTTGCCTATGGTGTCAACATACCGCATATTGACGATAAAAGAACGATGCGGTTTAATGAAGCAGGCTCGTGTCAGTAAATGCTCGGCGACAGATGCAAATGACTCGGCGCATTCCACCACTTTGCCGGAGATAAGATGATAAAAGACGTTTCTTCCAAGCACCTCGGCATAAACCAGATTAGAAAGCAGAATTCTCTGTATGCCTTCATTGCTTTTAACAATAACTGCATCGTCGCGTTCTATGGCCATTCGCTCTAAAACCATATCTATAGTATTAAAGAAGACTTCCTTTGATAATGGTTTTAGGACATAGTTCACTGCGCTTACAGAATAACTTTCCAACGCAAATTCAGACGAGGATGTGAAAAATACAATAGGGGCATTTTTGTCAAAGATGCGAATTTCCCTGGCTAGATCAATACCCATATAGGCCGGCATAATAATATCCAGGCAGTAAAAGTCGAAGCATTTTCCCTTCTCTAAAGCAAAAATGAGGTCGAATCCGTTTTGAAAAGTGGCATAATTGCAATTTAAATGTTTAGCTGTTCTGTATTCATTTATTAAGCGCACTATGTTGGTAAGTTCATTAATATTATCATCACATATTGCTATATCTACCATAATTAACCCCATTCCTTTACAGTTATACTAGCATAAAAATTCTATACTGAATACTGTCATTCATGTCAAAAAAAAGCTGTTTCGTGCATCGCCTGTTATTTAACGAGTTGGCTGTGATAGATTTTGATATGGGTTAATAACACCCACTATTTAAATGGAGGATTCTATTATGCGTAAAGTATTTGTATTGATGTTGGCGTTGGTTATGGTTCTTAGCTTAGCTGCATGCGGTGGTGTGCCCAAAGAGAAACTGGAAAAGATGGATTCTATTGTTACAAATTTAGATACGCTGGTTACAGAGACAAAAGCTGAAATTGAAAAAATGAACAACACAGGCTATGAAGATGTGCAATCCTATTATGACACAAATATGCAGGCTGTCCAGCAGATGGAAGAAGAATATGAAAAAATGAAGAAGGCGCTAAGTGATAACCGAGACAGCATGAGCGAAGAGCAGGTGGATGCAGCCATTACTGGGCTTGAAGATATGCTGAAACAGCTCACCGACACGAAAAACAGTGCTGTTGAAGAGGTTGGCGTCATCCAATCTGCCATCAAAGAGGCCCAAGTTTCTGCTGCACAGGCGGTGTCCGCTTCTATCAAAATACCTGTTGAGATTATAAATGATACTGGTGTCGATTTTTATGCACTCGCGATGTCACCGACAAATCAAGACACTTGGGGCGATAACCTGCTGACAGAAGTCCTTGAAAAAGGAACAAGCGGCGTTACCCAAATGACCTTTACCCCAGATTCACTGATGTGGGATATCCTGGTCCAAGATCAGGAAGGAAACCAGCTGACGTTCATGGGCCTTGACTTCTCAGTAGCCCCTACAGAAAACGCGAAACTTGCAATGTCTGCGGATGAAGGCGGCTATTATGCCGAATTTGTGCAATAATCACAGCGCAGCTTATTCATACATTGAAGGGGAAACAGGTGGGCAGAATAAACTGTCCGCCTGTTGAGCCTATTATTTAAATGGAGGGATTACCATGTTGCCAGTTATTATAGCGATTTTCGCGGTCGCTGCGGTCTTTGCCATGTGGTTTGTTTCCACCCAACGCAGACTGGTGGTACTGGATGAGAATATTAATAATGCGATGAGTCAGATTGGTGTACAGTTATCCAGCCGTTTCGATGCGCTGACGGCGCTTCTAGATTTGACCAAAGGCTATGCCAAGCACGAAAGCGAAACGCTAATCGAGACCATCAAGTCCCGCAGAAGTGTTATCACGGCAAAATCAACGCCAGATGACGTAATTAGGCAAGAAGGGGTCATTTCGGAAGCGTTGGGAAGAATCGCTATGGTTTCAGAACGCTACCCGGAGCTGAAGGCCAATCAGAATTACCTCAAAACAATGGACGCGGTTCAAACCTTTGAAAACATGGTGCGCACCAGCCGCCTAATTTATAACGACAGTGTAACAAAGCTCAACCGAGAGATTCGTATGTTCCCGGTATCAATGGTTGCGGGAATGATGGGCTTTAAACAGAGAGATTATCTGGAAGAGCAGGCGGCTAAGGCCGATATGCCAAGTATGAAATGAGGCGCGCAATGCGAAAAGTACTAAGCTCAATACTAATTTGCCTTTTTCTATGGGTGACTTTGCCTTTTTCGGCCTTTGCGGCGAACCAGGTAAACACCATTGATATTCAAACGGTTGTTAACAAAGACGGCTCCATGCAGATTATTCAAACCTGGGAGGGGCGTTTTGAAGAAGGTACTGAAAACTATATTCCAATGAATACACCGGATTATCTGACCATCAGCAATTTAAAGGTTGCAGATCAAAATGGGGCTTATAAAACGGTGCCAAATTGGAATATCGACTGGAACTTTGAAGACAAGGCCAAAAAATGCGGGATCAACCCCACCAGCGACGGCTATGAAATCTGTTTTGGCATCAGCGAATATGGCCAAAATCGATATACCCTTGAGTATAAGCTGGATAACGTTGTAGGCGGCTACACCGACCGGGACGGTGTGAACTTTCGCTTTGTCAACGACCGGATGAACACCACACCCACCGACGTGACCGTTCAAATTCGACTAGCGGATGGCACACCTATCACCGACGAGATCGCCGATATTTGGGCTTTTGGGTACTCAGGCGAGGTGGTGTTTGAAAACGGCAGCATCGTCGTCCACACCGATACCCCTATTAACGCCAATAATCATGTCACCATCATGTTTGCTTTTGATAAGGGCGTTTTGAGGCCCTCAAGGCAAGAGACGGGCAGTTTTGAAGAAGTACGGCAAAAGGCTCTGGTGGGCAGCGATTATGACACCGCTGAACCTGAAGAAGACTACGAAGAAGTATCCGACTTTGAGGCGCTTATGGCCGTTGTCTTGACCCTCGCCTTTCCAGTCGGATTAATTCTTATAATTCTAAAGATAAGAAAGAACAGTACAAAGAATAAGCGAAAAAAGCTTGAAGCACGGTTTGATTACTTCAGAGATATTCCAAACGAAAGAAACGTCAACGCCACCTATGCACTAGGCAGATTATTTGATATGTGTGAAGATGGCGCCATTCTGGCCACCGGCATGCTTCGGCTTATTGATTTAGGGTGCCTTTCGCCCGTCACTGAGCAAGAAGTCGGCTTTATGGGCAAAACCAAAGAGGTTGTCAATCTTGAGATTGCAGGGACTCAGAGCAGCGCCATGAATGAATATGATGAGTATCTGTACACCGTGCTGGAAAGCGCCGCCGGTTCAGATAGGGTTTTGCAAGCGAAGGAACTTGAGCGCTTCGCAAGCCAGAACGACAAACTGCTTCGCAATTACATTAACAAATGCGACAGCGCTGGCAGAGCTTATCTGGGGCAGAAGCATTGCTTTAAACGATGGAATATGCCCTCTAAACTTGCTTATCTGACGCCTACCGGCGTAAAAGAGCTTGGTGAATTGATGGGCTTTAAAAAGTATCTGGAGGATTTTTCGCTAATTGCCGAGCGTGGCGTCAAAGAAATGCCGATTTGGCGTGAGCTGCTTTCTTATGCCATGCTTTTCGGCATTGCCGACAAGGTGGCAGCGCAGATAAAAGAGCTGTACCCGTCTATTTCGACAGAGGTTACGACGTATAGCCAGAGCCTGTACACCGCTTATTCTTACCACTACCTGATTTATCGCAACATGAAGGCGGCCGAAAGCCAGCGCTTGCAGCAAACGCGCAGCGGTGGCGGCGGTGGATTTGCTTCGCTTGGCGGTGGCGGCGGATTTATCGGCGGCGGCTCAGGTGGCGGCTCAAGATAGCAAACCACTATTTTTCAGGAGGAGACAGTTATGGGCTTGTTCAATAAGAAACCCCCTTGCCCCATTTGTGGGGGCAAAATTTCGTGGCTGCTGCCTTCCAAAATTGAAGGCGAATATATCTGCGACACATGTCACAACAAAATCGACATGGAAGACGACAGGAAACTTCATCTGTCAATGCAGGAATTTAAAGAATACTTGATGTTTTACGAGCAGAACCGGGTATTGAAAAATAAATTCGTCGTTTCCGAAAAAATCGATTTCGGCCTATGGGATACAAAAATTATATTTGATTATGATAACCAACTTTTTTGCATGAGTAAAAATCCTGACAAAACGGTTTTTGAGGGCAAACAACTGAAGTCCTTTACTATCAAGGAAGATAGCTCTCTCCTGTTCAGCGGTTCAGCAAACGGAATGCATCGTTATGCAAGCACTGTGCCGGAATGCGTCATGGCGCTGGCACCGCAAATCACTCAGTTCATGGTAAGCCGGCAGCTGGCTAGAGCTGTTGATTTGCTCAACGTTGACAAAGACAATCAGCGACCAACCCAGCGGCAGTATTTTGATGTCCCAGAGCCATTTAAGACATTTAATGTTGAGTTGCATTTTGAACACCCTTATTGGAATGTGTTAAAGTGCAATATGGCGGGTCCGAGATTTTCAAATGAACGCCCCAATGTAAATGATTATCTGAATGATTACCAGCGTAATATTGAGGAAATTGAAAAGCTGGTTAGAGCTTTGCAGGTGGTGGCATTCCCGAATGCTGCGGAGCAGTCCATCGGATTGGGCAACATGGCGTCCCAACCGGTACATACATTTGCTGCGCCACCAACCGATGCAATCGAGGAAATAAAAAAGTACAAATCCTTGATGGAAGAAGGCATTATCACCCGAGAAGAATTTGACGCCAAGAAAAAGCAGCTGTTAGGAATTTAGGAGGCTCCGTGATGAAAAAGTGCATAGCTATATTCTTGGCGTTTTATCTTGTATTTGTCCTATCCGCCTGTGACGCGCAGGAAGTTCCCTCATCAAGCAGCACGTCCTCCACTGCCAAATCGACAAAAGAAATTGATTCTAACACTGAATGGGCGGTTTACTGGTATTTGTGCGGAAGTGATCTTGAAAGCAGTTACGGCGCAGCCACCAACGATCTTGCAGAAATGATGGAAGTGCGGTTGCCCAAAAACGTCAAGATCATCATTCAAACTGGTGGTACCTCCGTCTGGCAGAATGATGTGGTCAGTGCGGATACATTGCAGCGCTATGTCTATGACCAGAACGGTTTGAATTTGGTAGAAGAGTTACCGCCCGCGAATATGGGCGATGCCCAGACGCTCAAGGGCTTTCTTGCTTTTGCCAAGAATAATTATCCTGCGAAGCACACGGCGGTAACGTTGTGGAATCACGGTGGCGGCTCGGTGGCGGGCGCGGCTTTTGACGAGTTGTATGATATGGATTCCTTAAGTCTTTTAGAAATGTATCAAGCCTTTTCCGAGGTGTTTGGTGAGAATCCGCAAAATCAGCCAGTGGATATTATTGGTTTTGACACCTGCCTGATGGCGACGTTAGATGTCGCTTACACCTTCTCAGATATTGGAAAATATCTGGTGGCCTCGCAGGAAGTTGAGCCGGGCAATGGCTGGTATTACAGCGGCTGGATGGGCATGATTGCCGAGAACCCCGCCATTAAACCGCTGGATTTGGCAACCGTCATTTGTGATACCTATGTGGAGGGCTGTAAAGAGGCTGGCACAGAGGATAACATCACGCTATCTGTAACGGATCTTTCAAAGGTTGGCAATCTATTTGCCGCTTACGAAGATTTTGGCAAGGAGGCGTTGGCCTCAGCGGTGGAAGATTCGGCTTTTTATGCCCACTTTTCTCAGATTGCGAACAACGTGGAGAACTACGGCGGCAACACCCGCGAGCAAGGGTATACCAATATGGCCGACCTTGGTAACCTTGCAGCAAAATCGTCGGCGCTGCTGCCGGATACATCATCCGCAGTACTTAATGCACTATCGGATTGCGTAGCCTATAAGGTCAACGGCAAATATCGGCCTGAATCGGCGGGGCTTTCCTGCTACTACAGCTATAATGGCGATGTAGATGACTTTAATGCCTATGCGAACATTGGCCCGTCCGATTCTTTCAAATATCTCTATGCCTATGGCCTAACCGGTTCGCTCTCAGAACAAGGGATGGAATATCTGTCACAGATGAATTACAACAGCCTACCCGAGTTAAAAACCCTCAACAGCGTCAACTGGCAGGATATGCCCGTGACGGTGGATGAAAACGGGAATGCCACGCTTACACTGGGCAGTGAAGCGGCCGACATTCTTTCGTCTTTGACCTTTGAACTATATTATGCAGACCCAGAAGAAGACATCATGCTTTGCCTTGGCACCGACAACGACATTATCGCAGACTGGGATAATGGCGTCTTTAAAGACAACTTCCGCGGTGTCTGGGGTAGTTTGGATGGTGCTCTATGCTATATGGAAATTGCCTATGGGGGCGACGGCTATAACCAATATTCGGTACCAATTCTATTAAACGGCGAAGATTATAACCTGATGGTAGTCTATGACTTTGGCGCGGAGGAATATTACATAGAGGGCGCCAGAAAGCCCTTGGGTGAAAGCGGAGCGGCCGATAAAAACCTGCGCTATCTGGTGGAGGGCGACGAGATTCAAACCGTTCACTATGCAACCACCCTCAGCGACGACAGCGACGAGCTGACGGCTATCCCGATTGATACTATCAAGGTAACGTCTGAGACCGCCTTTGCAGAAACCGAGCTTGGTGACGGTTTGTTTGTCATGCTGTATACCATGAAGGATAGTCAGGGCAATGTTGTTTACTCCGCACCGGCCACCTTTGAATCGGCAGACGGTGGAATTTTTACTAGCGCATCGTAAACCAATAAGAATTTTTGAGCTTCCTGTCCATGCTTAGTATGGTAATGCTTCCGCTGTCGGAACAGCGCTGGCGGTAAGCCCTTGGGCTATCAACGCAGCCCCTCTGGACAGCTGCGAACAAATACTGTAATCGCCGGAGTATAATTGACCGAAAGCGCCGGCGATTACACGACCGGATTCATGAAGATCCGGCACTATGATTTCTCTCCAGCCGCGGCTGCAAGGTACAGACGGAAACACCACTAAAAGGAAGAGAAAAACTTTCCACCGAAGCCCTCATCCAAAAGATCCTCGGCAAAAAGCCCTCTCAGTGTAAGCAGCTTCACTGCCAGTTGTTCACTCCGATCGGCGTCCTCTAACACCTTGGTGAACACGCCCACCATTGCACGCTGCTTGCTTAACTTAACCTGTGATGCTATATGAAAGCAAACCCCATCAAAAATGACACCTGGAAAATGCAGAGAATATTGTCTTTCTCGGTCCTCCCGGCGTTGGTAAAACGCATCTGGCTAACGCCCTGGGCATGGTGGCTGCCAAGAACCGCTATTCCACCTACTACATAAACTGTCATACCCTGATTGAGCAA
>JAEWLW010000013.1 GCA_023457355.1 Bacillota bacterium
TAAACACATCTGACAAGCGTCTATCATCCTAAGGAGGAACCAAAATGATTTTTGATAAGGTAAGGGATATCCTTGCTGAGCAGTTGGATATCGATGAGGATCTTATCACCTCAGAATCCTCAATCGTAGATGACCTCGGCGCAGATTCGCTGGATATCGTCGATCTCGTCATGAGCCTTGAGGACGAGTTCGATACTGAAATTCCTGACGAAGCCATCGAGAACATCAAAACGGTTGGCGACATCGTGCATTACATCGAAGAGACCCTGGCATAACTAAACCGCGGTACCCTTTTAAAACCCGTCTTTCACCGAAAGACGGGTTTTCTGTAATGGGCAGCTTGCTTTTTGTTGTGCCAAAACGTATAATAATTGGGTATATGGCTCTTTAAGGAGGAAAATCTGAAGTGGCGGATAATAAAAAGAAACTGGTGGAGGACATCACCCCCATGGATGTCGACTTTGCCAAATGGTATACCGATATCGTCAGAAAGGCTGACCTTGCCGATTATTCCAGCGTGCGCGGTTGCATGATTGTACGTCCCTATGGCACAGCTATCTGGGAAAATATTAAAAATCTGCTGGACGGCATGTTCAAGGAAACCGGTCATGAGAACGTCATGATGCCCATGTTCATTCCCGAAAGTCTGTTGCAGCGCGAGAAGGACCATGTGGAAGGCTTTGCGCCCGAAGTGGCATGGGTTACCCATGGCGGCACCGAAGAGCTGACGGAGCGCCTTTGCGTGCGCCCGACCTCCGAGACACTGTTCTGCGAGCATTTTGCCAAGGTTTGCAACTCCTACCGCGACCTGCCCATGCTGTATAACCAGTGGTGCTCGGTCTGCCGGTGGGAAAAGACCACCCGTCCGTTTTTGCGCACCGCTGAATTCTGGTGGCAGGAGGGGCACACCATCCACGAAACCGCCGAAGAAGCCATGCAGGAAACCGAACAGCAACTCGACTGTTATGCGCGGCTTTGTGAGGAGTTCCTCGCTATCCCCGTCATCAAAGGCAGAAAAACCGACAAGGAAAAATTTGCGGGCGCTGAGCGCACCTATACGATAGAGGCCATGATGCACGATGGCAAGGCGCTGCAGTCCGGCACGTCACACTATTTTGGCGACGGCTTTGCCAAGGCGTTTGACATCACGTTCCAGGGCCGTGACAACAAGCTGCAACACCCGCACGAGACTTCGTGGGGGATGTCCACCCGCATTATCGGCGCCATCATCATGACGCACGGCGACGACAACGGCCTGGTGCTGCCGCCCGCCATTGCCCCTTGGCAGGCTGTGATCGTACCCGTGGCCCAGCACAAGCCCGGCGTGCTTGAAGCCGCCAGGGAATTAAAGCAGCAGCTTTCCGGCGTATGCCGTGTCAAGCTGGACACTTCCGACAACTCCCCCGGCTGGAAATTTGCCGAGTATGAGATGAAGGGCGTGCCGCTGCGCATTGAGCTGGGCCCCAAGGACATTGAACAGGGTCAGTGCGTCGTGGTCACCCGCCACAATCGCGAAAAACACTTCATCCCGTTGGCCGAACTGAATGCTCAAATTCCCATACTGCTTCAAAAGGTGCGCGACGGCATCTACCAGCTGGCACTGGATAACCGGGAGAACAGGACCTACACCGCCGCCACAATGGAAGAAATCATGGCCTTTTCAGCCGAGAAAAGCGGTTTTCTCAAAACCATGTGGTGCGGCAGCCTCGCGTGTGAGATGGCGATGAAGGATAAGGCCGGGCTTTCCTCCCGCTGCATGCCCTTCGAGCAGGAACCGCTTGGCGATGTCTGCCCCATCTGCGGAAAAAAGGCTACCGCCATGGTGGTATGGGGCAGAGCTTATTAAGAACACCCTGGTTTTATTTTGAGGGGCCGGTCAGTTGACCGGCCCCTCAGCTTATCGAAAAACGAACATTTTAGAAAATGTTGCACAAATCAAAAGTTTGGGGCGAGATTTTTGCTCTGCATTTTCAATTAAATCGCTTAGGCGCTTAATTGAAAATAAGCCCGCTTGTTATGCGTAAAAACGCGTAATGCGCCCCGTACTGTCGTAATCAAAGCTTGCAGGGTCTTGGTGGCGCCACAGCGTGCATCCATGCCGCCCGCTGTGATAAGCGGGTGTGAACGTGCATATGTGCGAGCAGTTTGAGCGTTCTGCGCGTCTCTTTACCGTTGAAAAAGCGCGGGTTTCCTAAACCCGCATCAAGCGACTTGTGTTTTATATAAATTGCCTGGAGCTATAACTTTATTGACGGCCCGAGGAACCGGCCGTTGGAACGGATCCTTTTTCTTTTTTGCTTATCTGAATAACATTTTTGTGGCGCGGGTAGACTGAAAGGGTATGAGCCTATGGCTACCGATCGTTTTCAGGGAGGATTTTTAATGCTTCGTGCCATGATTCTTGTTCTTACCTTGCTGCTTGTCACCCTTTCGGCGGCTTATCTGGGTCAGGATGAACAGCTGACGCAGGTATTGCGGATGGCAAAAACGCCCGTGACCAGCATGCCCGCCGAATCGTCAGAGTCCTCTTCCAGCAGCGAACCGCCACCCGAATCAAAGCCTGAGCCCGCTGCTTCGCAGAGCAGCAGCACCTCGCCCCGCTTTGTTATGGACGAGCCGCTGACCAACCCCGTTCCGCCTGCCGATTCCGAAATATCGGACAGCTCCGAATCCACCAGCGACTCGCTTCCGGATCCTTCTGCCCATGCGTTACTTTACCCCGTGGAGGAAGAAAGCTCAAAGCCATACGAGCTTATTCCACCTTCCGAGGAAGAGAAGCTCGCGGCGGCCGAGCCTTATGTCAAGGAGCTCTTTGCCCTTAAGGATCGCAATGTGCGCGCTTTCGGCGAGCTGGCGGACCAAGCGCTTTCAGAATATTTGAGTATCCCCCCCGATGAGCGCTCAGCCGCTCTGCCTGCGTTGATGGAAAAATATCTGCCCCGCGCCACTGAACTTGAAAAAGAAAGCGATGCACAATCCGAGGCGATCCTGCTCAAGATGTCGGCGGCACTGGCTGCCATTGGCGCGGACGATTCCATCGTACAGGATGCACGCGCAGCCTATGAGCGTTCCAAGCAGGAACAGCTCACCCATTATACCGAGCTGTTTTCCTCCCTGCCTTCCCAATAATCTAAAACGCACCGGCAGTTTGCCGGTGCGTTTTCCCTAATTTTCCATCGGGTGCAGGGTGAAGAGAATATTACGATAAAGCGCCAAATTCGCGGTATCCTCAACCGGCACATCCACCTTGATGGTCATGGCATAAAACTTCTCGTTCATCTCATCATTGCACATATAGAAACGCAGCGCGTGCTTACCGCTTTCCTTGTCGATAAACTCAAGGTAAAACGCGTTCCATCCGCCGTCAAAGGCCACACCTTTTTCGTCCACGATCAAATCATAGCCAAAATCCTCGACAATATTTCGCTTCAATCCCTCGTAATAGGTGTCGACTGTGAAAAAGCTCGCCTTCATCTGGTTAAGCTGTTCCTCGGGGTTTGTGGTGTTATAATAAGCCGCCAAATCGGCGGGCGCCGTCGTTATAACAACCGAGCCATAAGCCTTGTTATCGGTGGCATCGTGCAAATCAAAAAGGGAATCGAAGCCACTGTCGCCCAGCCAGTTCGTGTCGGTGCCTTTCGGGAAGTTTAAACCGAAATGCGCCTTGGTAACCGATCCGCTGCGCGGCTCATAATCCATCGTAAACAGCGGGTCTTCAATTTGATTAAAAACAAACCGGCCATCTTGAACATGATTTTCTGTCCCGTCCGGGGAACTGCTTACAGCCGCCGAGGAAGAAGGTGCGGCTGATGAAGACGATATCGTCGAAGAGCCGGAGGGCGCAGATTGGCAGGAAGCCAACAACACCATCGCCAGCAGCAGGATAACGCCTTTTTTTATCATATAAATCTCTCCGTTTCAATTCGGTTTATATTCGCTTTCTTATTATACGACAGTTTACGCGATTTGAACAGGATAATTATAGTGAAAGAGATGGATAAAAAGTAAAACTATCGTTAAAAAAGCACAGAAAGGAAAAACCCTTCTGTGCTTTTATCCAATTTAAATCAAGCGTTATCGCCGCGCATCGATTCTTTTATGCGGTCAAAAAAGCTCTTGCGCTTTTCATAATTGCGGTCAGAGAGCGTGCCTTCAAAATCGCGCAGCGCCTGCTTCTGTTTATTATTCAGCGATTTGGGCACCTCAACGGTCACGCGCACAAACTGGTCGCCCTTGCCGCGCCCGTTGATATAAGGTACACCGCGCCCTTTGAGGCGGAATACCGTTTGGGGCTGCGTACCCTCGGGAACAGTGTACTTCACCTTGCCCTCAAGCGTCGGGACGGTGATCTCATCGCCCAGCGCCGCCTGCATAAACGTAATCGGAATGTCGCACCAGACATCATAGCCGTCGCGCTCAAAAACAGGATCCGGCCGCACCGAAACGGTGATGTTGGCATCGCCCGCCGGGCCGCCGTTTAAGCCCGCGTCACCCTGGCCGCGCAGCGTAAAGGTCTGGCCGTGGTTAATGCCTGCCGGCACCGTCACCGTCAGCTTGCGCTGTTTTCTCACCCGTCCCTGGCCGCTGCAATCGGGGCAGGGGTCTTTGATAACCTTGCCCTTACCGCCGCAATGCGGGCAGGTTTTTTGCACCTGCATCGTCCCAAGCATGGTGCGTTCGGTGGCGCGAATGCTTCCTGTACCGCCGCAGGTGGGGCAGACGTCGGGGCTGGTGCCCTTCTTTGCGCCTGAACCGGCGCAAGTCTCGCAGGTCTCCATGTGCGGTATTGAGATATCCTTATGGCAGCCAAGCGCCGCCTCTTCAAAAGAAAGCGACAGTGTCAGCCCAATATCCCGGCCGCGGATCGGCCCATTGGGGTTTCGGGTGCGGGTTGACCCGCCGAAGCCGCCAAAAAAACTGCCGAACAGATCGCCTAAATCTATGTCCTCAAAACCGCCGCCAAAGCCGCCGGCCCCTGCGCCGTAGCTGGGGTCCACTCCCGCGTGGCCAAACTGGTCATAGCGGGCGCGTTTTTGCGGGTCTGAAAGTATTTCATAAGCCTCGCCGACCTCTTTGAATTTGGCTTCGGCCTTTTTATCCCCGGGGTTTACATCGGGGTGGTACTGCTTGGCCAGCTTGCGGTAGGCCTTTTTGATCTCTTCATCCGAGGCATCTTTGGATACGCCCAGCACCTCGTAAAAATCCTTCTTCTCCGCCAAATCGCATCATCTCCCTTCTGATGCACAAACAGGGGTCAAGGCCCTTGGCGTAACTTGTCGTCAAAGGCCTTTTCCTCTATGTGCTTTTTAATGATTTATTCAGCGTCCTTAAAATCGGCGTCAACAAAATCCGCATTCTGGCTGCCGCCGCCCTGCTCGCCGCCGGTGGGGTCCTGCGCGGCCTGCGAAGCCTGTGCGGCCTTGTAAATCTTCTCAGACATTTCAGCAAACTTTTTGGACAACGACTCGGTACCGGTCCTGATCAGCTCGTTGTCGGTGCCCTTGAGCGCTTCTTTCAGCGCGTTAAGCTTCTGCTCAACCTCCGCCTTATCGGCAGCGTCAACCTTATCGCCCAGCTCGGAGAGTGCCTGCTCGGTCTGATAAACCAGCTGGTCGGCGTTGTTGCGGGTGTCGGCCTCGTCGCGGCGGCGCTTATCCTCTTCAGCGAACTGCTCCGCTTCCTTAACGGCCTTCTCGATGTCGTCCTTGGACATATTGGTGGAGGAAGAAATCGTGATGTTCTGTTCCTTGCCGGTGCCCTTATCCTTTGCCGAAACGTGCACGATGCCGTTGGCGTCAATGTCGAAGGTGACCTCAATCTGCGGCACGCCACGGCGGGCGGGCAGAATGCCATCCAGCTTAAAGAGGCCCAGCGTCTTGTTGCCGGAAGCCATCTCGCGCTCGCCCTGCAGCACATGTACCTCAACGGAGGTCTGGTTGTCGGCGGCGGTGGAGAAAACCTGGCTCTTCTTAGTCGGAATGGTGGTGTTGCGTTCGATGATCTTGGTGAAGACGCCGCCCATCGTCTCAATGCCCAGGGACAGCGGGGTCACGTCGAGCAGCAGCAAGCCCTTGACGTCGCCGCCGAGCACACCGCCCTGAATGGCAGCGCCTACTGCGACACATTCGTCGGGATTGATACCCTTGAACGGCTCCTTACCGATGAAGCTCTTGACAGCGTCAAGCACGGCGGGAATTCTGGAAGAGCCGCCAACCATGAGCACTTTGTCAATCTGTGCGGTGGTGAGACCCGAGTCGGAAAGCGCCTGTTTAACCGGCCCCATGGTGGCCGCAACCAGATCGGCGGTCAGCTCGTTGAACTTCGCGCGGGTAATGGACATATCCAGATGCTTCGGGCCGGTCGCGTCGGCGGTGATAAACGGCAGGTTCACCTGTGCCGTCGTCACGCCGGAAAGCTCAATCTTTGCCTTCTCCGCCGCTTCCTTCAGGCGCTGCATCGCCATTTTATCCTGAGTGAGGTCGATGCCGTTCTCCCGCTTGAAGGTGTCGGCCATATACTTGATCAGGCGGTCGTCAAAGTCGTCGCCGCCCAGGCGGTTGTTACCGGCGGTTGCCAGAACCTCCTGCACGCCGTCGCCCATCTCGATGATCGAAACGTCGAAGGTGCCGCCGCCAAGGTCATAAACCATAACCTTCTGGTCGTTTTCCTTATCGACGCCGTAAGCGAGCGCTGCCGCGGTCGGTTCGTTGATGATGCGCTTGACTTCCAAGCCCGCGATGCGGCCCGCATCCTTGGTGGCCTGGCGCTGCGCGTCGGTGAAGTAAGCCGGAACGGTGATGACCGCATCGGTGACCGGCTGGCCCAGATAAGCTTCGGCGTCGGTCTTCAGCTTTTGCAGAATCATGGCCGAAATTTCCTGGGGGGTGTATTTTTTGCCATCGATGGAAACGGCGTGGTCCGAACCCATCTTACGCTTAATAGAGCTGATTGTTTTGTCGGGGTTGGTGATAGCCTGGCGCTTTGCGACCTGGCCGACCATGCGCTCGCCGGTTTTGGAAAACGCGACAACCGAAGGCGTTGTTCTGGCGCCTTCCGCGTTCGCAATAACAACCGGCTCGCCGCCTTCCATAACGGCTACACAAGAATTTGTCGTTCCAAGGTCAATGCCGATAATCTTTCCCATAGTAATTTCCTCCTCAATCTATCACAGATGTTTCTTTACAAAACTAATGTTATCTGAAACGGCTTAACGCCGTGCTCAAATCGGTTTGGGTATTTGCTTGAGCTTCTAATTTGCCACCTTGACCATCGCGTGGCGGATGATGCGCTCCCCCATCTGATAACCCTTTTGGAAAACTTCGACAACCGTCTCATTCTCAACACCATCATCCTCAACATGCATTACCGCGTTGTGGCGGTTGGGGTCAAACGCCTCGCCCGGTTCGCCGAATTTTTCAACCTTGAGTTTGGAGAAAGCATCCATCAGCGACTGGTAAGTCATCTCGGTCCCCTTTTTATATTCAGCGTCGGCGCATTCGGCGGCCAGCGCCCGCTCAAAATTATCGGCGACGGCAAGAAACGCGGTAGCGGCGGCGGCGGTCGCTTCAGGATAGATGGCGTCACGCTCGCGCTGGCTGCGCTTTCTGAAGTTATCGTACTCCGCCATCAGCCGAAGGTATTTATCGTTGAGCGCCGCATAGTCGTCCTGCAGCTTTTCAAGCTCGGTTTTTTCCGGTTTTTTTTCATCTTTAATCTCCTGGGCCGCGTTGCCTTTTTCCGCACTCTTCTCTTTAGCCGCCGCTTCATTTTCAGCCGGCGCGGTGTTCTGCTCCATCTCCTCCGCCTGCTGCGGCGTCGCCTTCTCCTTATCTGCCATGTGTTTCCCCTCCGATATTTGTTTTGTTACGCATTGTAGGTCTCGCTTAAAAGCATGCCTAACGTCTCTGCGAAATATTCCAGATGCGGTATCAGTCCCGCGTAATCCATTCTTGTCGGCCCAACGATGCCGATGGCGCCCGCCGCGCTTTGCCCGATATTATAGCGTGCGATAATCACCGAGCTGTCCGCCAGCTGGCTGGCGGCCGACTCATGCCCGATCATAATTTGAACCGGCGCGCCGGAATCGCCAATCAAATTCAGCATTTCACGGCGGTGCTCAATAAAGCTCAGCAGGTCATAGGCGCCCGGCGTGAGCTCGGTATATTCCAGCAGATTGATAACGCCCTTTGTAAAGTACTGCCCTTCGTTAATCTCCCGAACCAGATCGTACAGCGCCGCAAAAACCGGCATAAACAGCCGCGCGTATTCGCCTAATGAAACACTGACGGCACTGATATAGGAAGAGGTAATATCCTCAAGGCTTCGCCCCACAAGCCGGGTTTCCGCAAAGTTGATGAAAAAATCGATAATCGGCTGGGTGACGTTAAAATCCACCCGGCAGACCTTGTTTTTTATAACGCCCGAAGACGCGATGAGCAGAATAACCACTGTGCGCGGCCCTGCGGGGATAATCTCAATGCGCCGTACCGTGACGGTTGCCGGAATCATCGTGGTGGAGATGGTCGCCAATCGGGTCACTTCGGCCAGAGCAGCCGCGGCGTCCTCCAAAAGCTGGTCCGGGTCCGCGTTTCGCACGTTAAAAAGCGCGTCGATCTCAGCGCGTTCAACGGCGCTTAACGGGCGGGTTTTCATCATCTCGTCAATGTAAAGCCGATAACCCATGTGCGTGGGCACCCGGCCTGACGACGTGTGGGGCTGCTCCAGATAGCCCGCTTCTTCAAGCGTCACCATATCATTGCGGATAGTCGCAGAAGAAACCGTGTTTTGCATCGCATGCGCCACATATTTTGAGCCTACCGGTTCGCCCGTGCGAATGAACTGTTCGACAACCGCTTCAAGAATAAGCATCTTGCGTCTGTCCAATGCCATTGGTAAGCCCCCTTTATCTGGGTAAAAGTCTCCCCGATTTTGAATTTTAGCACTCTTGATCATTGAGTGCTAAATGTACTTTATCATTATCGCCCCTTATTGTCAAGTGCTTTCATAAATTATTTACATTGTTCTCAAATAATATGAGAAGATGCCGCGCCAAGGATTTTGGGCACGGCATCTTCGGTCTTTAGTGCCAAATTGTATCAGTCGTTGTAGTCATCGCTTTTGTCGGACGGCAAAATAAATTCTAAAATACGGTCCTCTTCGATGGCCGCATCTTCTCCGCTTTGCTGCGCCATTATCAGCAACTCAATGGCGTTTGATACTTGCGCGGCCAAGGCGTAGTACATAGCTTTATAGTCTGGCATAGGTTACTCCTTTTCGCTTTTATGTCCAATATTCGAACATATCATATGTCCATTATATCGACCATAATAGAAATAGTCAAGCGATAGGAGGGTATGCAAATGATTGTTTATACGCCGCTGTGGGAGACGATGAGGGTCAAGGGGTTTACAACCTATACGCTGAGGGCAAAACATGGCATCAGCAGCAGCACGCTTCAGCGCCTGCGAAAAAACATGTCGGTTTCAACCAACACGCTAAATGATCTGTGCCGGCTGCTCGACTGCGCGCTTTCGGATATTGCCATGTACGTCAAAGATTAGCGGCCCGTCGCCGGTTTTTACGCAGTAACGCCGCGCTCTGATTTTAGAGCGCGGCGTTTTTCAACTTGCTTTAGAACGAAAAACCCATTTTTTTATAAACCTTATCACGGGTGCGCTGAGAAAATTTCATCGCCTTCTGCACGCCGTCGGTGTAGCAGCTCTCAAGGTAGGCCTTGTCGGCCATCAGGCGGTCGAACTCCGCCTTGACAGGGGCCAGCGTGTCGGCAACCGTCTCGCCGACCGCCGTTTTAAAGTCGCCATAGCCCTTGCCCTCAAATTCGCGCACAATCTCCGCATCACTCTTTTGGGTGAACGCCGAATAGATGGTCATGAGGTTTGCAACACCCTCTTTGCCTTCGCCCCTGTAAATGCCGCTGCCGGAGTCGGTAACGGCGCTTTTAAACTTTTTGATGATTGTGTCCCGGGGGTCGAGCACCGCGACATAGGCCTTGGGGTTGGGGTCGGACTTGCTCATCTTCCTGGACGGGTCGGTCAGCGCCATAATCTTGGCGCCCGCCTTGGGGAACAGGCATTCCGGCATGGTAAACACGTTGCCCATCACGCCGTTCATACGCTGTGCAATATCGCGGGTCAGCTCAACATGCTGACGCTGGTCCTCGCCCACCGGCACATAATGCGCCTGGTACAAGAGGATATCTGCCGCCATCAGCGTCGGGTAGGTAAAAAGCCCGGCGTTGATGTTGTCGGCATAGCGGGCCGATTTATCCTTGAACTGCGTCATGCGCGAAAGTTCGCCAAACTGGGTAAAGCAGTTAAGCGCCCACATCAGCTCGGTATGGTGGTGGTTGTGGCTTTGAATAAACACGATACTGCGCTGCGGGTCAACGCCGCAGGCCAGCAGCATGGCGTAGGCCTCCAGCGTGTTTTTGCGCAACACGGCGGGGTCCTGCCGGACGGTGGTGGCATGCAGGTTGGCAATCATGAACAGGCAGTTGTATTTCTCCTGAATTTCAGCCCAGTTTTTCACTGCGCCAAGGTAGTTGCCGATCGTTATAAGCCCTGAAGGCTGTATGCCCGAAAGCACGATTTTTTTCTTTTCAGGGGCCGGTTGGGTGCTGATTTCTTCAGCCATGGGTATCACCCTTTCTGTTTGGTGCAAAAAATAAATTGCAAGTTTTACGAACCGCCATCTTAAACGGCAAACCGCACTGGCTATTTGGGCGACGCCCACAGCCATAAAAATTTATGAATCTGCTTATAAGCCTGTTCAGCGCGGCGGTAACAGGGCGCTGCCGCCGGGAAAGCAAATTCCTACTGAAACCACTCGTAGGTCAGCTTGCCCAGAATATCCACGCCCCTGACAATCTGCTCGTCAGTCGGTGTGGAATAATTCATCCTGAAGCCATTGTTGGGCTTGGTTCCGTCCACCATAAACGCAACGCCCGGCACACAGTAAACACCGCGTTTGATACCCTCCTGCACAAAGGGGTAAGAATCCATGGCCTCGGGCAAGAACGCCATGACAAAAAGGCCGCCCTCAGGCCGGTTGAAAGAAACGGAGGGGTGGAATTTCTTTTCCATCTCGCCGAGCATAATATCGCATTTTCTGCGGTAGATTTCACGGGTGCGGTCGATATGCGTCTTATAATCGTAATGGGTCATATATTCATTGACAATGTACTGGAACAAAACGGTGGAGTGCACGTCGGTGCACTGCTTGGCAACGGTAAAGCGCCCGGTGAGCGCCTTGTTGAACACAACAAATCCCAGCCGGAAAGCCGGCGCCATCACCTTGGAAAAGCTGCCCGAATAAAGGACGCGCCCGTCGGTATCCAGCGCCTTGATGGGCTTTTTGCTCTCCCCTGCAAAGCGCAACTCGCTATAGGGGTTATCCTCAAAAACCAACACGTCGTACTTTTTGCAAAGCGCGTAAACCTTCTGGCGCTTTTCATCCGACATGGTGATGCCGGTCGGATTCTGGAAGCTGGGGATGGTGTACAAAAAGCGCACATTGCTGTTGGCTTTAAGCGCTTCTTCCAGCTTTTCAACATTGATACCGTCGCGCTCCACCGGAACGCCCACCAGTTTGGCGCCATAGGAACGGAAAGTGTTCAGGCAGCCGACAAAGGCGGGCTCTTCGGTTAAAATGACGTCGCCGCGGTTAACCAGCACCTTGGTGGCGAGGTCAGCCGCCTGCTGCCCGCCGGAGACAATCAACAGCTCGTTTTCCTCAAAGTCGATGCCCTCGGCCTCGGCCAGATGTTTTTTCATCGTCTCGCGCAGGGGGGTGTAGCCTTCCGACAGGCCATATTGCAATACCGAAACGGCATCCTCTTTAAACGCTTTTGCCGTAATCTCGGCAATGCCATCAACGGGGAAAGACTCCGCCGAGGGGTTGCCGCCGCCAAACGCAATCATGTTAGGGTCCTTCGCCAGCTTAAAGAGTTCACGGATAATAGAGCCCTGAACGCCGTCCATATTGTCAGAAATCGTGTATTGCATGCCAAACACTCCTTGCTTATTTATTGTTTATGATGGGGCGACTCGCCGATCACCTTCATCGCGGAGGCCACTTGCCGGGTAATTTCAACCTCGTTGCTGTTTTCCAGCTGTTCCACCTTTACAAACAGCGCACCCGCATCGCTCACAACATATTGTGGCTGCAGGTTATTAAGCGCCAGCGCAATCACATCCTCACGGCATTGCGCGCAGGTGCAGCCGGTGTGGTTCTTCCACAGTCTTTCTACTTTTGCCTCCACGAGTGTTTCCATCACATTGCGGTACATAGCTGTCAAGGTCTCCTAAGCGTTTATTTTGCTGCTTCAAGCTTTTGGATACCGACGTCGATGCGCGCCAGCGCGTCGGCCTTGCCGATGGCGGCGGAAATTTCAATGCCGCCGCCGGGCGTAAACTGCTTGCCGCTGACCGCGACGCGCAACGGCCAAAGGATGACGCCGTTTTTGCAGCCGAGCTTTTCTATGAGTGCAAACAGCGCCTCGTGAATAGCTGCGGCGGTGAAGTCCTCGATGCCTTCCAGAACGGGGCGCACCCGTCTTAAAGTGTCCAGCGCCACCTCGGGGTTGGTCTTCATCTTTTTAGAGGTATAAAGCGCGAGGTCGTAATCCGGCAGCGCGTCGATGAAGTCGAGCTGTTCGGGTATTTGGCCCAGCACCTCGCAGCGGGGGTGCAGCGCCTCGGCCAGCAACGCAAAGTCGACATCCTCACGGCGGACAGCCTGCTTCATCCACGGCAGCGCCACTTCAAGGAACTGCTCGGGCGTCATGCGGCGGATATATTCGGCGTTGACATAGTTGAGCTTGACCGGGTCGAAGATGGCCGGGGATTTTGACACGTCATAAATCGAAAAATCCTGCTTCATCTCGTCAAGCGTCATAATCTCCCTGCCGCTGCGGGGGCTCCAGCCGAGCAGCGCGATATAATTGAGCACCGCTTCTTTCAGATACCCCTTAGCCACCAGGTCCTGATAAGAGGCGTCGCCGTTGCGCTTGGAAAGCTTCTGGGTCGAATCCTTCATAACCGGCGGGCAGTGCAGGTATTTGGGAATCTCCCACCCGAACGCCTGATACAACAGATTATATTTGGGGGCCGACGATAAATATTCGGTGCCGCGGATAACGGTGGTGATGCCCATCAGATGGTCATCCACAACATTCGCAAAGTTATAGGTGGGCATGCCGTCGGCCTTGATAAGCACCTGGTCGTCCAGCGTGTTGCACTCGACGGTGATATCCTCGCGGATTTCATCATGGAATGTGACGGTGCCGCTGTCCGGAATGCGCTGGCGGATGACATGCGGCACACCCGCCGCGAGCTTATCTGCAATTTCCTCTTTGGAAAGCGACAGGCAGTGGCGGTCGTACTTGGGCGCCATGTTAGAGGCGCGCTGCAACGTTTTCATCTCGTCCAGACGCTCCCTGTCGCAGAAACAATAGTAAGCGTCGCCCTGGTCAATCAGCTGCCGGGCATATTTTTCGTAGATGCTCTTTCTGTCCGACTGAATATAGGGGCCGACCGGGCCGCCCACATCAGGGCCTTCGTCCCAGACAAGGCCGGTCTCCTGAAGGGTTTGATAGATCACATCCATAGCGCCTTCGACAAAGCGTTCCTGATCGGTATCTTCCACCCGGAGTATAAACACGCCGTTTTCTTCGGCTTTGGCGGCAAGATAAGCATAAAGCGCCGTGCGCAGGTTGCCAACATGCATATACCCTGTGGGGCTTGGCGCAAATCGTGTGCGCGGATAGCTGTGGTCAATCATCAAAGATTCCTCCATATTTGAAGCTTTATTTGCTAAATATATTTTCCATATTATAGCCTTAACGTTATTATATTAGGCTAGTCGCGCGGCATTGTCAAGAATCCCAATAAATTCACTTATTTACCGCTCTTTTTCTTATGCGAAACGACAGGTTTTTTCAACGGACAAGCTTAGAATTATTTTACAACATTTTCCATATGTCAAAGGAGGCCATTCCATGTCTATTTCCGCCACCGCTTCTTCGCGTCTGTTCGGCAGGCTGAAAGAAGCCACCGGACCGTTGGAGCAGATCGGCGCTGCCGTCATTGGTTTCGTTATGAGCGGCGCTTCCATTATGCTCACAGCCGCCCCCTTCGGGGTGGCATGGGCGGGCGCCGCACCGCCCGAGCAAGCCATCGCCTCCGCTGTCGGCGCCACGCTGGGTTATCTGTTCTTATTAAAAGGCAACGGCACGCTGCGCTATATGGCCTGCCTGCTGCTTCTGTTGGCGCTGCGCTGGGCCTTCTCCTTTATTTCAAAAGCGCGTATGCCTGTGTTTTCACCGCTGCTGGCAGCATCCACCATCGCAACCACGGGGCTTGCCATCGCCATTTCCGGCGACCGAAACCTCTATGGCTTAGTCATGGTGTTTTGCGAGACAGCCATCACCGCCACCGCCGGCATCCTGTTCGGCAAATCTTACCGCGCGCTGCGCGAAGGGGCGGGGCTCACCCGTACAAACGGCGTCTGTACCGGTATCTTATTGGCGGTTCTTTATATGGGGCTGAGCGCTTTTACGGTAGCAGGCGTCTCCCCCGCCCGCGTCTGTGCACTGGCCGTCATTTTGTGCTGCGGGTGTTTTGCCGGGTCGGGGTTTAGCGCTGCCGCCGCCGTCACGGCGGGCTTAGCCGCGGCACTGGCTGGCGAGCCGCAGCTTCTGGCGGTGTTTTGCGCGGGCGGCCTGGCCGCGGGTATTTTTGCCCCGTTAGGGCGTTTGGGCGCCGCTGCCGCCATGACCGCCTCCGCACTGCTGGCGCTTGTTGCACAAAACAATGCGGGGCCCGCCACAACGCTGTTTATTGAATGCATGCTGGCCGCAGCCATTTTGATGGTCGTCCCCACCTCGCTGCTGCGGCGGCTGGGGCTGACCCGCGCCGCTGACTCGGCGGAGGGCGAGATGATACGGCGGGTGGTCATCTCGCAGCTTTCGCGCACCCGGCACGCGCTGTGCGATATCGCCACGGTCACCGGGCAGGTTTCGGAAAAACTGGAGTCTTTAAACGGCGACCCCATCGAATCGGTGCTGGCGAAGGCCTGCGCCAAAGTGTGCAAGGGCTGCAAGGATTCGCCGCGCTGCTGGCAAAGCAATTATGAAGAAACCGCCGATGCGCTCAACCACATTTTTGCGGCGGCGCGCAGCGGCCGCGAAGCTGTCGAGACGGATTTTCCGGCGCATTTCAAGTGCCGGCAGGTTCCCAAAATTCTGGAGGCCATCAACGAACAGACAAGCGGCTATTTAAACCGGCGTGCGGAAAAACGGCATGCCGCGCAGCTGCGCAGCGTCTCAAGCGACCAGTTCAGCGGCATGGGCCTGCTGCTGGCGTCTTTGCAGGAGCAGCTCAGTGAATATTCAAGCGCGCCCGCAGCCACCACAGAAGCCATCACCAAATACCTGGCTGCAAAAAACTGCGAGGCGTCTTCGGTCTGCTGTTACCTCGATGCACAGCAGCGCATCAGCCTGCTTGTCGAGGTTCCATTACATAAGGTATCGCGTCTGCTGCCCCCGCTGGTTACCGCCGACCTCTCAGAGATTGTGGCGCAGGAGCTTTCGGAGCCCGAGACGCTGTGCGAAGGCGCCATAGCCCGGCTGTTTTGGACAACAAAGGCGCACTTTGCCCTTAAGACCGCTTTTGTTCAACGCGCCGCCTATCAAAACCGTTTTTGCGGCGACAGCTGCAGCGTCATCGCACGGGCCCAAAGCCGTGCAGTGCTGCTTTTAAGTGATGGCATGGGGGTGGGCAGCCCCGCCGCGGTGGACGCGACCATGACGACTTCCCTTCTGGAGCGGCTGCTGCAGGCAGGCGCCGACTTTACCGCCGCATTGCGCCTGGTCAATGCCGCGCTGCTCTCAGGCGGCGGTGAAGAGCGGCTGTGCACCGTGGATGCCGCCTTGCTGGATTTATATACCTGCCGGCTCGATATTTTTAAGGCAGGCGCCGCCCCAACCTACATTCTGCGGCAGGGCCGCTGCGCGAAGGTGGAATCGCCGTCGCTGCCGGCCGGTATCCTCAGCGGAGCGGAGGCCAAACACACAACGCTGTCGCTGTCGGAGGGGGACTTAATTATTATGATATCAGACGGACTGCTTGAATCAGGCGGCGACTGGATCTCATCTCAGCTCATTGCGTTGGCGGACCACTCATTGGAGCAGTTGTGTGAGGAGCTGCTTGAAACCGCATCGGTCAGGCGAATTGCCGCTCATGAGGACGACATGACGGTACTGGCTGCCCGGGTGGTCGCCGCGTGATAAAAAATCTCCGCCCCGGTTTTCAGGGCGGAGATTTTTCTATTTAAAATATAAATCCTTGGTCGGAAACTGCGGTTCACAGGTGTAGTTGATGCCAAGCTTTAAAAAGGTTGCGCCATCGGCCTGTGTGATGATATCGGAACAATGCGCATCGCAGCCGCGCAGTTTGGGCAGCTGCATCATCGCCAGTTCGGCAGTGGGGTTTGTTGCCGCAGAAATTGAGAGCGCCTGCAAGACCTCCTCCAGCTTAAGCACCGGATAGCGGGAGCCAAGCACCTCTTTTTTCAGCCGGACAATGGGCTCCAGCACAATCGGAGAGATCAGCAGGATTCCATCCGAAAGTCCGGCCAATAGTTTGATGGAATTAAGCACTGCGCTGGCGGTATCATTCATCAGCTCAGAGGATTTCCCAGTGACGATCTGGCCGTCAGGCAGTTCGATGGCCACTGCGCTTCTGCCGCTTTCCCGCGCTTTTTCAACGGCGGGCGCCACCGTGCACCGGTCGGTGCTGCGCAGCCCCAGCGAGCTCATCAAAAACTCAATACGCTGGCAGGCCTCAATATCCCCCTCGCCTTTTTTATAATCGCAGCGCGCCTTAAAATAGCGTCGGATAATCTCCTGAGAAGCGGCCTTGCGCACCGCCTCGTCATCGGTGATGCAGCTGCCGATCATATTAACCCCCATATCGGTGGGCGAAGCATAAATATCCTTCCCGATGATACGGTTCAGAATGGTCCGCACCACCGGGAACGCCTCAATGTCGCGGTTATAGTTGATGGTGGTTACCCCGTAAGCTGAAAGATGGAACGGGTCAATCATGTTGACATCCTTCAGGTCGGCTGTCGCCGCCTCATAGGCGACGTTCACCGGGTGTTGCAGCGGCAGGTTCCACACCGGAAAAGTTTCGTACTTGGCATAGCCCGCCTTAACACCGCGCTTGTGTTCGTGGTAAAGCTGGGACAGGCAAGTGGCCAGCTTACCGCTGCCGGGGCCGGGGGCTGTGACGACCACCAACGGGCGGACGGTTTCGATATAGGGATTCGAGCCGTAGCCCTCATCCGAAACGATGGTGTCCACATCCGACGGATAACCTTTGGTCAGTGTGTGCACATACACCCGTTCGCCGCGCATCTCAAGCTTTTTACGGAAAATGTCGGCGGCGCTCTGGCCGGAATACTGGGTGATAAGCACGGAACCGATGTAAAGGTTCATACGGCGAAGGCTATCGATGAGGCGCAGCACATCCAGGTCGTAGGTGATGCCCACATCCGAACGCACTTTATTTTTTTCTATCGCCGTTGCGCTGATGCAGAAAATAATTTCCGCCTGCTCGCGCAGCTCCCACAGCAGTTTTACCTTGCCGTTTAAATCGAAGCCGGGCAGCACGCGGGCCGCGTGAAAATCATCAAACAGCTTGCCGCCAAACTCTAAATACAGCTTGCCGCCAAACCGTTCTACACGCTCGCGAATCTTTGCACTCTGCTGCCTGATATAGGTTTCATTATTAAACCCCTGTCTGGTCATCCTGTCAACATCCTCTTCAAATTTGTTCATCAAACGTTTATTTTAACACAGAACACACCCACTTTCAAATAGCGCCGGTTTTTTGGCAAAAAACTTGACGCAATGCTGGACTTTAACGTTTGTCAAGGGTATAATAGTATAGCTTGTTTTTGATAATTTTCTTAATCAGCGGACGATTTAAGGAGGAAACGAAAAATATGACCATTAAAAAGCTGACAGCGCTGGGCATGGCGCTGGGTATGGCAGCTGTTTCTTTTACCGGTTGCGGCAGCAAGACACCTGAAACAGCAGCAACTTATAACGGTGGCTCCATCCCCGCGGGTGTCTATATTTTCAATCAGTTCAACGCCATGGACGAAGCTTATCAAAAGGTTGCCAACCCCTACGGTGATATTCTTACGCAGGAAATCGACGGCGTCAGTGCCGAGCAGTGGATTAACAACCGCACTGTAGAACTGGTAAAAACCTATGCCGCCGTTGCATCTGAAACCACCCGCCTGAATATTACGCTGGACGAATCGGTTGCCGCTTCAGTCAAGCAGTCGCTCAACAAAACCTGGGGCACGCAGGGAACGTATATGGAGAAGCTTGGCATTTCACTGGCTTCCGCGCAGTCGGTGGCTGAAAATTCACAGCTTGCAAACCAGCTGTTCCTGGCCTATTATGACGAGGGCGGCGAAAAGGCCGTACCCCAATCCGAGCTTAAAACCTATTTCACCGAAAACTATCGCCGTTCGCTGATGCTTGTGCTCTCCAAGCGCGACACCTCAACCGGCGCTGTGCTGGACAGCGGCAAGCAAGACGAACAGAAGAAGCTTTTTGAGACATACAAAGCCCGTGTGCAGGCCGGCGATCCTCTGTTTGACGTCATCGTCTCTGAGAACGACCGCGCAAAGGCGGCAGCCGGCGACACCGCAGAAGCCGCTCCGCTGGTAGAGTCCGAGCAGGAGGTTCTGGTAAGCAAGAGCAACACCGCTTATCCCGAGAAACTGCGTGATCAGGTTTTTGCCTCCACCACACAAAACACCCCGGAATTTTATGAAGACGACAACTACTATGTCATCTATGAGCTCAGAGATACGATGGGCGACGGCACGGCGTTTACCAACGCCAAAGCCACATTGCTCAACGCCTATAAAGGGGACGAATTCCGTCAGGACATGATTGCGTTGGCCGACACCCTCGGTTTCAAGCTTAACGCAGCCGCCACCGACAAATACAAGGTCTCCAAGCTTTTGGAAAGCGCTACCTGATCGGATTAATTATTAGAGCCCGCGCCTAAGGCAGCAATTGCTGCCTTAGGCGCGGGCTTGTTTGACTTTTACGACAATGCGGTGTCAACCGAAAAATGGACACCGCTCATGCTGTCAATAAGAGGGTATCCTTTTTATCTTCTTATCGAATTGTTTCAAGTTTGCCGTTCCGGTAATACAACCGCTGCAACCGTTGGCCGAGGCGCGAAAGCACCTCGTGCATGCACGAACCGTACTGCGCACCGAGGTCGTCGGCCGTTTGAATCAGGTTTCCGTCTTCGCCGATAATGGTTGCCACATCCCCCAGTTGAACTTCGGGAATATCGGTTACATCCACCATCATCTGATCCATACAGACGTTGCCCAGCTGCCGTGCCCATTTGCCGTGCAGTATCACCCGGCCGACGCGCGAAAGATTGCGCGGGTAGCCGTCGGCATAACCAATGGACAACACCGCAATCCGCAGCGGCTTTTCGGCCTTAAAGGTCCGGCTGTAGCTAACCGGTGTCCCGGTTTCGATATCGCGCAACGAGATGACCGTCACTTTAAGCGCAGTCACAATTTTCAAATTCCATTTTGGAATGTGCACGGCGGTGTTATAGCCCGCCATCTCCGCGCCGCAGCGCACCATATCAAAATGCGCCTGCGGGTACTTTTGAGCGCCGCCGGTGTTGCACATATGCAGTGCGCCAAGCACACAGCCCAATGCCCTCAGCGCTTCGGTGGCAGCCTTAAACCGCTCAATCTGCACCTGGCAATATTCGTCCGCACCCTCGCTGCCGTCATCCGCGGAAGAAAAATGGCTGAAGGTGCCGGTGGCTAAAAGGTTGGGCAGCCGGTAAACCTCGGCAATCTGCGCGATTTCCTGCGGAGTCTTACAGTCGAAACCGGTGCGGGTCATTCCGGTATCCAGCTTGACATGCATTTTAATGGTTCCGCCCGCAAGCGCTGCCTGCCCATTTAAAATTACCGCGTATTCCCGTGACGCAACCGACTGGGTCACATCATATTTTAATATTTCACCCGCCAGTTCCGGCGTAGTGTAAGCCAGCGTCAAAATTTCACCGGTAATTCCAGCCTCACGCAGCTCAATAGCCTCCGAGAGGCTGGCCACGCAAAACCGGGTAATCCCCTCATGCTGTTGCAGATATTGCGCAATCGGCACAGCGCCCTGCCCATAGGCATTGGCCTTGACCACCGCCGAAATCTCACAGCCGGGTGCAAGATGTTCACGCAGCTGCATTAAATTATCGTGCAGCCGGTCCAGGTCAATTTCCAGCCATGCACGGCGGGTTATAATAGCTTGTTCTTGTTGCATCACAGTATCGTTACCCCTCCCAAAATTACAGACAGCCCCGCAGGGCTTCTTTTCAGGTTCTGCTTGCCATTTTCTTCGCATTCCCCAGACACCGTTGGCACGCCTGATGCAAATTTCCGATAGGACAGTGGCATAAATTATCGCGGTATTTTTTCAGTAAGAGGATGCAGGCGGGCAGGCGCCCGCCAAATAGCATAACGACGAATGGCGGAAAAGCGCCGCCTGATATCCGCCGTTTTATTAGAGATTTTGTATAAACGCGAAAGCGGGGGGTTCGCGGCCAACGGGCGGTCTTCAACATCGCGGCGGGCGAATAGATGCCTGCCGTGGTTCTCACCGTCCCTTTTCACACGATTCCCCCGTCGCTTTTGACTGCCAACAGCCGTTTATCCTGATAAGACGCTTCTCGCCTTCTAAAAGCAAAAACCCGTATGGCACAGCCGGGCTTTTCCGAATAAAGACCGTTCTTTCTGTTAAGCGCCCGTATTAAATCGGCCAATGGCCAACCTGTTTATTAAAACTTCAGCTTACCTTTGATATAACCCGAAACCTCAGTGATCGGCAGGCGAACCTGCTCCATCGTGTCGCGGTCACGGATGGTGACTGCGCCATCGTTCTCCGACTCAAAATCATAGGTGATGCACAGCGGCGTGCCGATTTCATCCTGGCGGCGGTAACGCTTGCCGATCGAGCCGGAATCGTCAAAATCGACCATATAATCCTCCGAAAGGCTGCTGTAAAGCGCCATCGCCTTTTCGGAGAGCTTTTTGGAAAGCGGCAGCACGCAGGCCTTATAGGGTGCCAGCGCAGGGTGCAGCCGCAGCACGACGCGGGTGTCGTTTTTCTCGGCGTCGATAACTTCCTCGTCGTAAGCGTCGCACAAAAACGCCAGCGTCACGCGGTCGGCGCCCAGCGACGGCTCAATAACATAGGGCAAATAGTGCTCGTTTGTTTCCTGGTCGAAATAATCCAATGCCTTCCCGGATGTGTTCTGGTGCTGGGTCAGGTCATAGTCGGTGCGGTCGGCGATACCCCACAGCTCGCCCCAGCCGAACGGGAACAGGAACTCGAAGTCGGTGGTCGCCTTGGAGTAGAACGACAATTCCTCCTGCTCGTGGTCGCGCAGACGCAGGTTCTCGTCGGTCATACCCAGGTTTAAAAGCCAGTCGTGACAGAATTTGCGCCAGTAGGCAAACCATTCGAGGTCGGTGCCGGGCTTGCAGAAGAATTCCAGCTCCATCTGCTCAAACTCCCGGGTTCTGAAGGTAAAGTTGCCGGGGGTAATCTCGTTTCGGAAGCTCTTGCCAACCTGGCAAACGCCAAACGGCACCTTGCGGCGGGTGGTGCGCTGAATATTGGAAAAGTTTACAAAAATGCCCTGCGCCGTTTCGGGGCGCAGATAAACCTGGCTCTTTGCGTCTTCGGTCACGCCCTGAAAAGTTTTGAACATCAGGTTAAAAGAGCGGATATCGGTGAAGTTGGTGCTGCCACACTCAGGGCATTTGACCCCCTTTTCTTCAACAAACGCCTTCATGTGGTCAAAGTCCCAGCCCTCGGGCGAAACGCCGGTCTGGTCCTCAATCAGCTTATCGGCACGGTGGCGAGTCTTGCAGTCGCGGCAATCCATCAGCGGGTCGGAAAAGCCGCCCACGTGCCCGGATGCCACCCACACCTGCGGGTTCATCAGAATGGCGGAATCCAGCCCGACGTTGTAGGGCGACTGCTGCACAAATTTCTTCCACCACGCGCGTTTGACATTGTTTTTAAGCTCGACGCCCAACGGGCCGTAATCCCATGTGTTGGCCAGGCCGCCGTAGATCTCAGAGCCGGAATAAACAAAGCCGCGTCCCTTGGCAAGGGCTACGATCTTTTCCATGGTTTTGTCGCTGTTGTTCATTGCACTTCCTCCAAGTGTTCATTGACATTACCCTTTAGTTTAGCTTTTTCAGTGGCATCCGTCAAGCAAAACAGTGCAAAAACCAAGGCGTTTTAAAGAAACCCGCGCTCCTTTGCGGCCAACTGAGCCGGGGCGTTTTCCATTGGATGCACGCGGAAGGAACCTATGTACGGTCGGTCCTGCAAAAACCAGTTGGTGATTTATTATCAGGCTGTCAATAAAGTGGTTTTTGTAAGGAGAAGCAACAGGGGAATAGTGTGAAAGAACGGGAGCCGCTGCGGGCATCCATACCGCCCGCAGCGGTCAGCGAAGCCGTCTAGCCGCACCAGCGGACTGGCGGCGAACCTCCACTCTCGCATTGAGGCACACGGGTACATCGGATTATTTGCCAACAGCCGACAAAACGGACAAAACTGCCCGTTTTGCGAAGCTTGGCGTAAACTTTTTCGACAAGCTGTTGTTATATCAAGGCCTTATACCAGACATTCATGCTCTCAATTTCGCCGCAAATGCCGGTGTTGCTATAAAGTGTACCGGCAAAGGCGTAGCGGTTCTTACCAAAGGTAATGTTCATGCCGTAGGATATGCTGCGCGCGATGGTGTAGGCCGTCAAAATACCGCGTCGCTCCATTTCCCGCTCCATCCGGACGAGCAGAAAAGAGGCCAGCCCCTTGGCGCGGTAAGCGTCCAGTGTGGCAAAGTCGGTCATTTCAACGTTCTGGTGCGGCACATCCATCTCACAGGAGGAAGCCGCGATCAGCCGGCCATTATCACGCACGCCAAAATACACAATATGACTGGCCATCGTTTCCCGTAAATAGCCCGCATCAAATATCGGGAACGGGTAGCTTTTAAACACCGCCCCATACAGCACCGCGAGTTCCTCGGCTTCTCCGGGCGTTAGAACGGCATGCGTAAATCCTTTTGGCAATGCAGGTGCCCCAAGCTTCGGCGCGATCATAGCTGTGCGGATAATCTGCGTGATGGTTTCGCGGTCAACGCGGTTTTTCCGCGCCGGGTCGGGATAGCGCGCCATAAAAAGCGCATCCTCCCTGCCGTTATAAAATTTTGGCACCAGCGCTTCGACGGCGTATCCCCTGTCCAAAAAGCCCGCCCTGGCCCACGCGGGCACCTTGACGAAAATCTTTGTGTAGCCGTTCTGCGCAGCCAAAGCCTCTATGCAGTCGATAATATCGGGGAAATCCGCTTTTGCAAGCTTCATCAGGTAAACGCGGTCGTTTTCTTTTCCATGTTGAATTTCGGATTGGCCGATGTGCATTATCTGATCCGCCATATCATTGCCCCAGGCCTTCGCGCTCATCCGGATGCTGCTTCTTGCGCCGCGTCAGCCGAATGTTGTTCTCAGGAATCAGAGAAATGGCCTCGTCATCATCCGACAGCAGCCTGCTGATACCGATGGATTTGGTCTCCTGGCGCTCTCCGAGATCCAGCTGTAAATCGCAGGCGTCACAGGAGTGGGTGCAGGCTACCGACCGGTAGGAATCCGGTTCCTGATAAGTGGTGATAATGCCCTCGTAATTGCGCAGCACCACCTTATTATCCGACCAGGAAATCAGGTAGTTTGGCATAATTGGAATTTTTCCGCCGCCACCGGGCGCATCGATAACATAAGTGGGCACAGCGAAGCCGCTGGTGTGCCCCTGCAGGTTTTCGATAATCTCAATGCCCTTGCCTACCGAGGTTCTAAAGTGGGTCAGGCCCTCGGACAGATCGCACTGATAGAGGTAATAAGGACGCACCCGGTTTGCAACCAGCATCTGCACCAGCCGCTTCATAATGATGGGGC
This sequence comes from Bacillota bacterium, assembly GCA_023457355.1. Classification (GTDB taxonomy): domain Bacteria; phylum Bacillota; class Clostridia; order Oscillospirales; family Ruminococcaceae; genus Yanshouia. The sequence continues at coordinate 24,106 of JAEWLW010000013.1, forward strand.
AGTCGTTAACGCCGGCCAGCAGCACCGACTGGTTCCCCAACGGAACGCCGGCATCCGCCAGCTTGGCAAGCGCCTTTTTAGAGGACTGGGTAATCTCATACGGGTGGTTAAAGTGCGTGTTTAACCACACCGGGTGATGCTTTTTAAGCATGTTGACCAAATCATCGGTAATACGGTAAGGCAGTACAACCGGCATACGGCTGCCAATTCGGATGACCTCAACATGCGGAATTTTTCTCAGCTCGGTCAAAATCCAGTCCAACTGCACGTCCGACAGCATCAGCGGGTCCCCGCCCGAGAGCAGCACATCGCGCACGCGGGGTGTGTTCTTAATATATTCAATCGCTTTGCTGACCGCCTGACGGTCGGGAATAAAATCGACGTCCCCCACCTTGCGCTTGCGGGTGCAGTGGCGGCAGTACATGGAGCAAATATTGCTCACCTGCATCAACACGCGGTCGGGGTAGCGGTGGGTTAAAAACGGCACCGGGCTATCCTTATCCTCGGCCAGGGGATCGGCCATCTCATGCTTCTTGATAATCAGCTCGCTGGGGTTGGGAAAGCACTGCTTGTAAATCGGGTCGTTTTTATAGTCCTGTGTGTCAATCAAAGACATATAATAAGGCGTTATTGAAAGCGGGAATTTTTTGAGCGTCTCTTTAAGAGAAGTTCTTTCTTCGGCGTCAAAATTTACGCCGAGTAGTTTTTCAAAAGCATCTATATCCCTGATCCGATGTTCCAATTGCCATTTCCAGTCTGTCCACTGTTCGTCAAGTACTTTTAAATTGATTCTTTTCGCCATTTAATACTCCTTTCAGTCGCGTTTTGTCAAAACATCTGCTGTCTTTGCATACATACATAATTCATACAAATAGCGCACCAGATAAAACGAGTCCGCGATTAACTGTCTATATATTTTCCCCAAAACATTTTAACTATATAATAATAATTTATCATCATTACATTATTTTGTCAAATTACCTACTGTTCGCCAGTCTTTGTCAAGAGTATTTCTGTCCATTAATCATGGCTGATAAGCAACCGGAAATTATGCAAATATATGCAAAGCGTTTTAAATCGTGCCATTCACACAGAATGTGCATATCGGCTTGACGGCGGGAAAAATTACATGGTACAGTTATAATAACAGTAGTTTAACCTGTTCCGGCACAATACAAAACACAGCGAAAATTTACTATACGTATTTTTGGGCTGTTCGGCCAGCCTCAAACTACGCCGATGCAGCAGGCTTACCACCGCGCCGTTTTACAATCGGGCTGGGGACGTCCCATGCCCTTTAAGCGCATAGAGAGAGAAGGAGAACGACTATGAAAAGGCTTTCTAAACTGTCCCAAAAGCTGTTTGGCCTGACCGCGGCTGTGTCGCGGTATCCTGCTACGACGGCCTTTTTGCTGCTGGGGGCCGCCATAAACGCCTACGCTCTGAGCACGGACAAAACCTATAACAAAGCTTTTATGGCGTGCATCGTCGGCGCGGTATTATCCGCGGTATCACAGGCCGCCTTTGAGCGCTTTTCTCAAAAAGCATCTGTCCGTCTGGGCTTGGCGGCAATCAGTGCCGCGCTGGCCGGGGGCTACTATCTCCTCATCCGTTCGTCGCCGGACTACAGCACCGAGAACAGTGTCCGAACCACCGTCACAGTGTTTGCGCTGGTGTTTGCCTATATGCTGATGCCCGCGATTAAGAGCCATCTCAGCTTTAACAAAAGCTTTATGGCCACCTTTAAAGCGCTGTTCCAGTCTATTTTGTATTCGGCGGTCTTTTTTGTCGGATGCAGCCTCATTATTGCCGCGTTTGATACGCTTATCGCCCGCGTCGGCTCGGACGCCTATACGCACACGGCAAATCTGGTTTTTGTGTTGCTGGCACCTGTGCTGTTTCTTTCCCTCATTCCGGTTTACCCAGGGCGGCACAGCGGGGGCAGCAACGCTTCCCCCGCCGCCCTCGCACGGGAAGAAGCCATTGCCCGCGCGACCTATTGCCCAAAGTTTCTGGAAGTGCTGATCGCCTATATCATCATTCCGTTGGCAGAAATTTTTACCGTTATTCTGGTGCTTTATATTTTCTTAAACATCAGCGGGGATTTCTGGCGCGACAATCTATTGGAACCGTTGCTCATTTCCTATGCAATCGCGGTTATGCTGATCTTATTTCTTTCCGCCCGCCTTGAAAACCGGATGGCAGTCTGGTTCCGGCGAATTTTCCCCAAGGTGCTGGTACCCATCGTCGTGTTCCAGTTGATTGCTTCCACCTTTATTCTGCGCGAAACCGGCGTCACCCACCCGCGCTACTTTGTGATTTTGTTTGGCGTGTTCGCAACCTGCGCCGGGATAATTTTCAGCCTGTCACCCGTTAAAATGAGCGGCGTCGCGGCAGCATTGCTCATCGTATTTTCAATTGTTTCCATCACGCCCCCGATTGATGCTTTCACCATCAGCCGAATAAGCCAGCGGCAGCGGCTTGAAGCAGTGCTGACACAAAACGGCATGCTACAAAACAATACCCTCATTCCAAATCCAGCCGTTTCGGAAAGCGATAGAGAAAAAATCGTCTCTTCCATAGAATATTTATACCAGACCAATGCCATCGGCAACATCACGTGGTTACCGCAATCGTTTGATTTTTACGCCGATTTTGAAAACGTATTCGGCTTTAACCGCTACGGTACGCCCGGTAAGGGTGGCCGGTATATCAGCGTGTTCATGGCGCCCGGACTGCCGATTGATATCAGCGGCTATAATATTCTGGCCCATGCCTCGGTCGATTCCAGCACCGCCGTTCAGGAGATTATCAGCCAGTTCGATAACGGCGGAGAGAACTATACACTTCTCAGGACCTTGCGCGACGGCCGGGCTTATTTTGTCCTCACCCAAACCGAGGGCGAAGAACTTATCCGCTTTGACACGCAGGAAATATTCTCCCGTTACAACAACTTCGGCGCCGAAAAATCGATACTTTCAGAAGAACAGGCAACCTTCACCGCTGAAAGCGACCGTGCAAAAATGTCAATCGTTATACAAAACGCCAGCATCAACACCGATCAAGTATACTTTTACGCCGATTGTTATGTAATGATCGCTTTTAAATGACCGGTATCGGGTCTGCAACCCTCAGGCAGCGTAAAGGCCCCGGCAATCGCCGGGGCCTTTACGCTACTAATAAAATGTACGAAAATGGGAGAATTAATCAAACAAATCTGAACAGGCCGCCCTGGCCCAAAACACGCGCAAGGCTTGCGCACGCGGAATAGGGGGTGTACTTTCCGGTTACGCCGCCGGTAGAAAAGCTGCTTATCTCCAGCTTAAAGTGAATGCCGTCTCCCTTGACGTCGATGACGTGGGTATTGGTGTTCACAGCGGGGTCTGAAATAACCATCGAGCGGGTGCGGTCAAAACCGATACCGGCCAGCGCAACCGTGGCGTGAACATTGACATTACGGGGATAGAGCCCGCAGGCCTCGCGGGTGCTGCAATCGCAGACAACGGTGCGTTCGGTGTCGTCCCGCCCCAGGCTGTTGGGGTTTTTGGTGGTTACAATCGAAACCTCCGTCAACAGCGCGTTTCCATCCGCAATGCCGTCAACGCCGAGAATGGCGCCGTGGGGCAGGTAAATTTTGTGGCCGTATTTTTCCGCCAGCGCCTTGGCGTGCTGCTCGAATTCCGCGTCTGAAAAAGCTGTCACTGAAAAAATCATCACGTCGCAGTGCTTGATAATGCCGTCAAAATTGGCTTTGAGCACATTGGCGGTGGCACTTTCCACCACAAGGTCGGTCTGGGCCAGCAATGCTTCATCCTGTTTGGTTATCACCGGGAAAGTTTTACCCTCAGAAACGAAATCCAGCGCCTGCACAAATGAGACTGATACATCTTCAAAATCACTGAGACTTTCCAGCATGGTTCCGCCAATTTTGCCGCAGCCTAAAAATCCGATATTTTTATAAAGTGCCATCTTTTTTCCTCCTTTTATACCCGGTAGCGTTCAATCATGGTGACGATGCGGTGTGCCGCAGCCACAGCCGCCTTATGGTCCTGTGAGAAGTTCATGCGGAAGCTATCGGTGAACTGTGGCCCGAACTCAACGCCGGGCGTCACCGTTACCGCAGCCTGTGCACGCAGCAGCTTGACGAATTGCAGCATGGTCACCTCAAGCTTCGGAATGGTGACGAACACATAGCTGCCGGCCTCGGTGGTGCGCACCGAGCAGCCCGCACAGGCCCTGAAAATTTTGAGCAGGTCGTTGCGAATAGCTTCATGCTGCTGCACCCGCTCGGCCATCCAGCCCTTGGGCTCGGCAAACCAATCCTTGAACACCGCCTGGCTGTAGCCGCCCGCGCGCAGCGAAACGATGGCCTGCAGCTTTTCCATGCGGGTGATGATTTCGGCGGAACCGTAGGCAACACCGAGCCGGTAACCGCTCAAAGACTCCGTCTTGGACGGGCCGATAATCGTGATGAGCTTTTCCGGCCGCTCCGGCAGGGCGCGCAGATGGGTGTAAGGCAGCGTATCGGAGAAAATCTGCCGGCTGTAAAGTTCATCTGCGATAACGGCGACATTATACCGCTTGGCCAGACGGCCGATGGCCGACACCTCTTCCGGTGAATAGATGACGCCGGTGGGGTTATTGGGGTTTGAGAATAAAAAGACCTTAGCCCCGTCTTTAAAGGCGGCCTCCAGTTCGGCGAGGTCCAGCCCCGAATAGTGTTCAACATCATTATAACGGATCTGAACCGGCACAAGCGCACCGTCGAAAAATTCAACCAGCTTGCGGTTGGCAAAATAATCCGGTTCAATAATCGCCACTTTGTCGTCTCTGCCGATAAGCGCGCCCATCGCCAAAAACAAAGCGCCCTGTGTGCCGGGGGTAAGAATTATTTCGCTCTCGGCGTCAACCGGCGCACCCGAGAATACGGCAAGTTTATTGGCCAGATCTTTTCGGATATCGGCTTTGCCGCGATATTCGGTGTAGGCCTGCTTACCGCCGACCTCCACACCCTTGATGAACGTCTCCAACGTACCCGGAATCGGCACAAAGGCGTCGACGTCGCCGTGAGAAAAATCGACCGGCGTGCCGGGGATGTTTTCGCCCTTGGTCGGCAGTCCCTCCTGCTTTTGTCTGGTTTCCTGCCCGGGGGCAGTGTCAACGCCAAGCTTTTTAAACTTTTCAGTAATATAATCCATACTCTAGTCCTCCTAATCGGTTTGCGGCTCAAAGATATAATCCCGATATAATCATTTTAGCAAAAGGCGGTGCTGCTGTAAAATTCCAAAAACAACATAACAACATCATTAATTTGAAATACCCGCCGACAGCGGGCATTGCGCACACCGCGGAAAAAGAGTAGAATTAAATGAAGCAATCAGCGGAGGAATAAAAACATGCTGCGAGATATGGAATACGTCTACGCCGTTTATCAGGAGCTCAGTTTTTCCAAGGCGGCCCAGCGGCTGTTTATCACACAGCCCGCCCTAAGCAACAAGGTCAAAAAAATCGAATCCCAGATTCATATGCCGCTTTTTGACCGCAGCACAACTCCTATTCAGCTCACAGCCGCAGGACGCGCCTATATTACAGCCGTTGAAAAGATTATGGCGGTTGAAAAAGAACTGGAGCAGCAGCTTTCGGAGCTGTCGGTGAACCATTCCGGCAGCATATCGGTCGGCGGCGCCGCCTTTTTCTGCGCGCATGTGCTGCCCGAGCTTGCCGCGCTGTTCCAGGAACAATACCCCAACTGTACCGTGAATATTTTAGAAGGCAATACCGGCGACCTGACCCAATGCCTGCAATCGGGCATTGTGGATTTCATTCTGGATGTCGACCCTATGGACACCAACACCTTCGTCGGCCAACCCATGGGCGAGGAGCATATTGTGCTGGCAGTGCCCGCCCATATCGCCATCAATGCCCGGCTTAAAGAATACCGCCTGACCTTTGAAGAAGTGCGTGACGGCCGTTTTTATGAGCAAGATTGTCCTAAAATTGATTTGGCGCACTTTAAAGATCAGGATTTTCTGCTGTTAAAAAAGGGCAACGACATGCATCAACGCGCTTTTAAGATGTGCCGGAATGCGGGTTTTTCGCCGAACGTTAAAATGTATCTCGACCAGATGCTCACTTCTTACTATGTCGCATCAAACGGCTATGGCCTCACCTTTATCCGCAACGCCATCACCCATTATGTCGAGCCCACCGACAAGCTGTTTTTCTATAAAATAGACGACCCTAACGTCGCGCGCGGCATCACGCTCTATTATAAAAAGGATACGCATCTTTCCCCCGCCGCACGCGATTTTGCACGTTTCATGCAGCAGATTAAGGAATAGCGCCGTATTCCATTGGGGCGGCCAAATGCCGCCCTCCGGCTTAATGCAAGCGGCGCGAAACGATGATATTGTTTCACGCCGCTTATCGCTGCTCGTTGGGGGGGTCCCACGCCATTGCGCCCGCTTAAAGCGCCTTTCGCACGTCATACATAGCTTCGAGCACCAGCCAGTTCTGCGGGAAAAACCGGTTGGCCGTCCAATAACTGACGCCCCCCAGATTATAAACTTCCACAAGCGCCAGCTTTGCCGCAATGCTGCGGGCATCCTCAAACCACACAACATGCTTTCGCCCTTCTTTGTCATGATAGTTAAAAAACGGCGCTTGCGCCTGCTTGTCAAATTCAATGACTGCGCCCACGCGCTCTGCAAGTCTGACCGCTTCGGTATTTGGCATCGAACGTGCCGTTGAGCCCGGGACAAACGGCAGCGTCCAGTCATAGCCGTAGTTAGGTATGCCCATTAAAATCTTTTGGCTGGGAACAACCGACACCGCATAATCGAGCACCTGTTTGACTTTATCCAAAGGCGCCACCGCCTGCGCGGGGCCGCGGGTATAGCCCCATTCGTAGGTCATCAGGATAATGTGGTCGACCGTTGCACCGTGGAAGGGGTAATCATGCGCCTCATACAAAAGGCCCGGCTGGTCACCGCTTATTTTGGGTGCCAGCGCCACCGAAACTGAATAGCCTTTGGGGCGCAGTGTATCCACCGCTTTTCTGACAAACCGGTTATACCGCTCCCGATCCCACGAATAGACGTACTCAAAATCAATATCCAACCCGGCATAACCCTTTGGCAATATCGCGAGAACATTTTCAAGGATTCTGTCCTGTACCGCTTCATCATTTAAAATGGTGTGCGCCAACTCACTGTCAAAGCTGCCGCCCTGCCTGATGTTGGTGATGACCATCAGCGGTGCTGTGTTTTGCGCCCGCGCCGCCTCAATAATACGCTCATCCGGAATTGACGCCAGACTGCCGTCCGGCCGCACCTGGTAACTGAAAATACTGATAAAAGTCAGGTGCGGCAGCGTCTTGGACAGCGTCTCGTCCCTGATATCGGGAAAGACATAGCCGTTAACGTCAATCGTGCGCTGCTTACCTGAAGACAAAGGGATGGTTATGATCTGCCCGGCCCACAGGACATCCGGATCGGCAATTTCGGGGTTGGCATCCAGAATAGCCTGTTCGGTCACCCCGTAATCACGGGCAATGGTATAAAGCGATTCCCCGCTCTGCACCACATGCCGCACGTCATCCGCCATGACAACAAGCGCCTGGCCCACGATGAGGTAGCGTATACCTTTCAGGTTGTTGTCGTCTATCAGCCGCTGCATGGGAACACCATATTTTTTTGCAATGGTATAAATGCTGTCCCCCGGCTGAACGGTATGTATTTTCAAAACCCCACATCCCCTGCGTAAAAGTTAAGAGAGCCCTACCACAATATATGTCTGCGATAAAGCCGCCATGCGGAAAAGCAGCCGATAAAACGCTTTTTGCCCCCCGCCACGCTTGAACCCGCTTAAAAAGCTGCTATAATAGACAAAAAGGTTCTGGCATCATGCCACAACAAACGACGCCCAGGCTTAAGGAGGAAGCACCATGTTAAGCAGTAATACCAAAGCCCCTGATTTTACGTTGCCCGATAAAAACGGCAACCCCGTTTCACTGTCGGATTTTCGCGGCCATACCGTGGTTCTTTATTTTTACCCGCGCGACAATACGCCGGGATGCAGCAGGCAGGCCAGCGCCTTTGCGGCGGCATTTGCCGAATTCCAGGCCCAGGGCGTTGTCATTATCGGCATCAGCAAGGACAGCATGACCGCCCACCAAAAATTTGCCGAAAAATATAACCTGCCTTTTATTTTACTTTCCGACCCGGAGCTGAACGCCATCAAAGCCTATGATGTCTGGCAGGAAAAGAAGAATTACGGCAAGGTGAGCATGGGTGTTGTGCGCAGCACTTATATTATTGATGGCGACGGCACTATTGAACATGTGATGCCAAAGGTGAAACCTGATACCAACGCCGCGGATGTTTTAAGCTATTTGCATAAAACCAGAGGTTAAACGGGCAGTTTTTGCTTTCCGCTTTTTCGCCGTTGCGCTGCTGGCCGGGTATACTCCCTTTGTATTTAAGACGCGTTTTGTGCCAACAAAGCGTGTCTTTACTTTTTAAAGGCCTTTTTTGCCTGTGCGCTATTCAGCGCACCGTACCACACACTCAATCGGGATTTTCCCACTGCCAAATTAGACAAATTTCGTTCGATTAACTCTTCTAATTTCTGTCACCGTTTTTTTAAAATTCTATTGACACTAAGAGTTAGAGGTGTTAAACTATTTACGGTTAGGATGAGCTAACTGACGTTCAACAATTTTGGCTTCCGCGACGGAGCCGATGAAGCGGAGGAGGAAAGATGATGCCTCTTACAATGGCTAAACCCGGAGAAGTAAATTATATCTGCAAAATTACGGGAAAGGACGAGGTGCGCCAACATTTGGCCGAACTTGGTTTTGTGGTGGGTGAGCGCGTAACCGTCGTTTCCGAAATTGGCGGAAATATGATATTGTCTATTAAAGATAGCCGCATTGCGCTGGATAAAGGCATGGCTAATAGAATTATGATATAGGGAGTGATTAATCCATGAAAACATTGAAGGAAGTCGGCATAGGTCAGACCGTTACCGTTGTCAAACTCCATGGTGAAGGCCCGGTAAAGCGCCGTATTATGGATATGGGCGTAACAAAGGGTACTCAGATTTATGTACGCAAGGTGGCGCCTCTGGGCGACCCCATTGAGGTGACGGTGCGGGGTTATGAGCTGAGTATCCGCAAGGGCGACGCGGAAATGGTTGAAGTCGAATAACATATTTGCCGTTGGGTTAGGTCTTGCTAACCCCCATCGCAAGGAGGAGTATACATGGATATAAAAATAGCGCTTGCCGGTAACCCGAACTGTGGCAAAACCACTATGTTCAACGACCTGACCGGTTCCGCCCAGTACGTTGGCAACTGGCCCGGCGTCACCGTGGAAAAAAAAGAGGGCCGCCTGAAGGGCTTTAAGGATATCATTATTCAGGATCTGCCCGGCATTTACTCGCTGTCTCCCTATACGCTTGAAGAAGTGGTCGCCCGCGGCTATCTTGTCAACGAAAAGCCGGACGCCATCATTAACATTGTGGATGGCACCAATATTGAACGTAACCTTTATCTCACCACCCAGCTTATTGAGCTCGGAATCCCGACCATTATCGCAGTGAATATGATTGACATCGTGCGCAAAAACGGCGATGTCATCAACCTTGCAAAGCTCAGCGAGGCGTTGGGCTGCGAAGTGATTGAAACTTCGGCGCTCAAGGGTGTCGGCTCCGAAGAGGTGGCCAAAAGAGCGGCCGAGCTCGCCAAAAGCAACACGGCCGTCAGCATGCCCTCGGTCTTCAACGGCAGTGTTGAGCACGCCATTGCCCACATTGAGGAGTCGCTTGAAGGCAAGGTGCCGGAGCGCAACCTGCGCTGGTATGCCATCAAGCTGTTTGAGCGAGACAACAAAGTCATCGCGGAACTCAACCTTGACCCGACGCTGCTCATGCATATCGAAGAGCACATTGCCGCCTGTGAAGCCGAGATGGATGACGATGCCGAAAGCATCATCACCAACCAGCGTTACGCTTACATTTCCAAGGTGGTCTCTCTCAGCGTAAAGAAAAAAAATCACTCCAAATTCACCAGCTCGGACAGAATCGACCAGATTGTCACCAACCGCGTCCTGGCGCTGCCCATCTTCGCAGCCATCATGTTCGTTGTTTACTATATTTCGATTACGACCATCGGCGATATTCTGACCGGCTGGACCAATGATACGCTGGTCGGCGAATGGATTATGGGCCCGCTTGGCACATGGATGACCGGCATCGGCGTAGCCGACTGGCTCACCGGCCTCGTGGTCGACGGTATTGTCGGCGGTGTGGGCGCTGTCATTGGCTTTGTGCCGCAGATGCTCGTGCTGTTCCTGCTGCTCTCCATCCTCGAAGATGTCGGCTATATGGCCCGCGTTGCATTTATTATGGACAGAATCTTTCGCAGATTCGGTCTTTCGGGCAAATCGTTTATTCCGATGCTCATCGGTTCCGGCTGCTCGGTGCCCGGCATCATGGCCAGCCGTACCATTGAGAACCAGCGCGACCGCCGTATGACCATTATGACAACCTCTTTCATCCCCTGCGGCGCCAAGATGCCGATTGTCGGCCTGATTGCGGGTGCTTTGTTCAACGGCGCCTGGTGGGTTGCGCCTTCCGCCTATTTCATCGGCGTGGCTGCCGTCATTATTTCGGGTATCATCCTTAAAAAGACCAAGGCCTTTGCCGGTGACCCCGCGCCTTTTGTCATGGAGCTTCCGTCCTATCACATTCCTTCCTCCACTAACGTGCTTCGCAGCACCGGGGAGCGCGGCTGGTCGTTCATCAAGCGCGCCGGTACCATCATTCTGGCGGCCAGCGTTCTGATCTGGTTCACCTCCAGCTTCGGCTTTGTGGATGGCAGCTTTACGATGGTTGAAGATATGGACCATTCGGTTCTTGCTGCTGTCGGCGGCGCTATCGCCCCAATATTTGCCCCGCTGGGCTTTGGCACTTGGCAATCCACCGTTGCAACCGTCATGGGCCTTGTGGCCAAGGAAGAGGTTGTCGGCGTATTTGGCGTGCTTTACGGTGTGGCCGGCGATGCGCTGGAAATGGTTGAGGAAGGCGCATTCGATACCCTTTCGCCCATCGCGGCACATTTCACCACGCTGTCCGCCTACTCGTTCCTGCTGTTCAATCTGCTTTGCGCCCCCTGCTTCGCCGCCATGGGCGCCATCAAACGCGAAATGAACAATACCAAATGGACCTGGGCCGCTATCGGTTACCTTTGCGTGTTCGCATATACCATTGCGCTGATCGTTTATCAACTGGGCCTGCTGCTTTCCGGCAACGGCTTCACCGCTGCAACGGCAATCGCAGTTGCCCTACTGGCCGCCCTGCTGTGGCTGCTGCTTCGCAAAAACCCCTATGAGCACTACAGAGAGGAACGCCACATAAAATCGGAGGCGAAAGCAAATGCTTGAGTTTTTTTTGGCGAATCTTCCTACTATCATTGTCGGCGCCATAGTCTTTACTGTTATTGCATTGGTTTTCATTAAGTTAATAAAGGATAAAATCAATCATAGAAGCAGCTGCGGCTGCGGCTGCACAAATTGCCCAAGTGCTGGCGCATGCCATCATGATTGATTTCGGCACGGGGTGTGGGCAAAAGCCCGCACCCCTTTGCTTTGGAGGGATTTTATGCGGCTGACAGCATCACAAGTGCGCTATTTGCTGACGATAGCTGAATTATCCGAAAAAAGAGCACGCGTCAGTTCTTCCGACATTGCCAACCAGTTAAAAGTCACCCGGCCGTCGGTCAATAAAATGCTGGAAGTGCTTTCCGGCAAACACCTCCTGGAAAAAAGACGCTACGGTGCGGTGCTCCTGACCGAGCTGGGCGTTGAAATTTCAACCGACTGCCGCGCGCGCGTCGCCCGACTATCGCATAAACTGGCGGATTCCCTGGGGTTTTCTCCCGATGATGTCAGGCGGTGCTCCATTATTCTGGTCAGCGAAATGCCCGATCTGGCGCTCTAACCCGATTAAGCCAAAATATAAGTGCCGCATGGCGTTTATATTTTGGCTTCGCCTTATGACGGGCAGATTATTACGCTGTGCATTTAATGCTATCGTCAAACAGCCTGAGGACTAAACAGGCTTGGTGAGGGCGTTCCTGTTCCTCAAGGCGGGCTGTCACCCGGCAAAGAGGATAACACCGGCAGGCACAACTTGACCGCATAGGCAGCGTGTTTTAATCTGCGATTGGTATAAGGGCCGGATTCAACTTTTAGAAAGCAGGAACCATTTGTGACAGATAACCTTCATTCATCTTCCCTTATGCTGTTCCATGAGCTGCTGGCGGCAATTGTCACCGCCATGGAGGCCAGAGACAGTTATACAGCCAGTCACTCTTCCCGCGTAGCCGATATTGCCCAATACTTATGCAAATGGTTACGGCTGCCGGATGCGCAGGCCGAGTTGATTCATATAGCGGCTCATGTGCACGATATCGGCAAAATCGGCATTCCCGACGCCATCCTGCATAAATCCGGCAAACTGACCAACCATGAATGGGAAGTCATGCGGCGGCACCCCATGATCGGCTATAACATTTTAAGCAAGGTGAGCGGTTTTCACGATATCGCTTTGTGTGTGCGCCACCACCATGAACGTTGGGACGGTTCGGGCTACCCGGATGGCCTTTCGGGTATGGCTATTCCGTTGGGCGCACGCATTATCTCGCTGGCCGATTCGGTTGACGCCATGATGAGCGTGCGCAAATATCGTCAAAAGCTGACGGCGGCATACTGCCGCAACGAAATAGCCCGCTGTTGCGGCAGTATGTACGACCCGCAGATTGCAGCCGTTTTATTGGCGCACTGGACTGAAATCGCGCCTTTATTGGGCCAGGAGGATGAACCGCCAAAAAACAACACCTTTTGATTGACACCGAACCGCGCATATAATATAATATTTTTTGCAAATGCAAACGATTTGCGTTTGCATCTTTTTATAAGTTTTAACAGTTTTTTGAATTTTAGCGATGACAGCGGCAACGCCCCACAGGCAGCGTTTATCGGCGTGTCACGCACATCCGGCACCAAAGCTTGGAGGGGATATTACGGAAACGACTGATTTTAGCAAAGCGTTACGTCTGTATGGACTGAAAAGTACGAAAACCCGACTATCCATTCTCACGATACTGGATCAAAGCGATCAGCCGCTGGATGCCGAGCAGGTATTTTCCGCATTAAAAGCACAGGGTATCTCAGCCAATCTTTCCACCGTCTACCGCGCGCTGGAGGTGCTCAACCAAAAAGGGCTGATAACAGGGCTGAATTTTTCCGGAACCTCCCGGACGCTGTATGCAAATTGTCGAGCCCACCGGCATTATCTCGTATGCCTTGACTGCAAAAGGATGATTGCGGTGGCCGACTGCCCATTATCCAAATATGAGAGACAACTGGAACAACAAACCGGTTACCATATTTCAGCGCACCGGCTCGATCTTTATGGCTTCTGCCCGGATTGTCGGCAAAAGAATCTATCCCGAGGGGTAATGAATAATGCAGTTAAACCATAATCATGCACAGGACAGTTCTCCCGTCCAGCAACCCAAAGCCAAGCCCGATTTCTCCGTTGTCGCCGCCACCGTGCTCATCAGCATTCTGGCCATCTATCTGCTGTTTTCGTTTGCCCGGGTGGCCGACACGAAGATCATGGCGCAGTTTCAGGTTTTCAACACTATTTTTATCAGCATTTTAATGCAGGCATTCCCCTTTATGCTTATCGGCATCTTTGTCTCTTCGGGGATGGAGATTTTTGCCTCTGACGAATTTGTCGTACGCATTTTCCCTTCCCGCTTTGGGCTGGGTTTTTTCACCGCCATGTTTTCCGGCCTTTTTTTTCCGGTGTGCGAGTGCGCCATTGTACCGGTGACCACCCGGCTGGTGAAAAAGGGCGTGTCCCTGCCGATCGCCATCACGTTTATGCTGTCCGCGCCAATCATTAACCCCATTGTGATCGTATCCACGCTGTATGCCTTCCCGGGCCAGCCGCAGGTGGCCCTGTTCAGGGTTATTTTTGGTCTGGTTATTGCTTTGCTGGTCGGGTTGATTTTATTTTTGCTGGATGTGAAAAACGATACGCTGATAAGCGCGCATGAAGATTGCGGCTGCGGCTGCCACCACCATGACCACGGCCACTGCTGCGGCACCCCATCGGCCGACGCCCTCCATGACCATGGCGCACAGGAAATGCCGCACGAAGCCCACACCTTCCCTCAAAAGCTGGGGCTGATGTTTATGCATGCAGGGGAAGAATTCTTCAGCGTTGGCCGTTACCTTGTGCTGGGGGCGTTTTTTACCAGCCTCATCCAAATTGTGGTGCCCCGTACGTGGTTTGCGAGTCTGGGCGAAAAAAGCGGTCTGCCGCTATTGATTATGATGGCGGTGGCCTTCCTGTTTTCGGCCTGCTCCACATCGGACGCCTTCATTGCTAAGAGCTTCACCGGCCGGTTTTCGCTCGGCGCTATTATGGGCTTTCTCGTATTTGGCCCGATGATGGATGTTAAAAATATTCTGATGCTGCTCGCAAGTTTTAAGAAAAAATTTGTGGCGGCACTGGTTTTGGTTATTTTCATCGCAAATTTTTTGATGCTCTACTTTTTTGCATTTCTTTTTTAGAGGAGGCGCACATGGAACGCTTAAACCGCCTGAATACGACTACGGCACTAAAAATTGTGTTGTTGCTGGGCTTTGCCGCATTCTTTTGCATGACCATTTTTACGGGCACGGTACGGCTTTATGTTCACCCCAGAATAATACCGTTCATGCTTTTTGCCGCAGCCGCCATGCTGATTATTGCAGCACTGCTCTGCCGTGAGATATTTTCTCCGGTTCGGTCCACGCCCGGATTTTGGTCGCTCTTATTTTTTGCGCTGCCGCTGCTGATGGCGCTTGCCATCCCCCCTAAGACGCTGGATTCCTCAAGCGGCACAACGGGCTCTGTGCTGCTGATCAGCAACGCCGCCGCTGTCGGTGGCGCATCTTCGGCCCCTTCTGCCGCCTTCACACCCGCCAGCCAAGCCCCAGGCAGCACTGATACCCCGCAGCAGGCCCTTCCGAAAATAGAGACGCAAAAGCCCAGCATTGCGTTGCAGAACGGGGTGCTGGTGCTAAACAGCGGTAACTTTTATGCCGGGCTGTCCGATGTGTATGAGCATCTCGACGATTATAAGGGCGTGCCCATTTCGCTGGTAGGTTCGGTTTTTAAGGATAATGAAAGCTTCGCAGAGAACCAGTTTGTCCCCGCGCGGCTGATGATGGTCTGCTGCGCGGCCGATATGCAGCCGGCCGGCCTTCTGTGCCAGTATGACGGTGCGTCGCGACTCACAGTCGATTCCTGGGTAAAGGTGGAGGGCGTCATCGGCGAAACCACCTTCGAGGGCGAGACAATCCCCTATATTCTGGCCCGGAGCATTACCCCGGTCGAAGCGCCGGCCCAACCCTACATCTACCCCTATTGAGGCGATTGAGCACACCAACACCCGTGATACACTCCGTTTTATTTGTTGCTGCTGCGCAAATAAGGCGGGGTTTTCCATTAAAAATACAGCCAAAAATTATTGACATATGCCCATTATTGCGATATGATAATTGTGGGCATATGCTATAAACTAAAGCGGACTAATTGCCCCCGCGCTTGCGGCGGCAATTTAAACCGTCGTTTAACATGCCGGTACAAGATGGCGTGCACACCATTAAACTGTACGGGTACGGCCACGATTAAAATTGAAAGGAGCATTTTCCATGCCAGCAAAAGATGGAACAGGTCCTATGGGTGCCGGGTCTGCTACAGGACCTAGAGGGGGACTTTGCAGAAATAATCTTTTACCGTACTGCAGCGCAGTCCCGTGCGCCCCTGAAATGGGCGGTAGACGGGGTCACCGAAACCAACGGCGATTTTACACGCCGAATATAACAGGCCGGGGACGCCCGGATGATGTGGCCAGCAAATAATAAGGCTTACGGCAATTATTAGCTTCGTCAGGCCGCTTTTAAAAGGTGCGACTGCCGCAAATCAACAAGCAACCGGGCCTTTTGGGTAAAGGCAGTGAGCCCAAACCGGCTGTTATGCGCACCGCCGGTTGACACCCGCACCTATCCCCTTTAAAATAGAATGTAAATCAGATGCTGTTGCCACAGCTTTAAATGTTATCGCTTAACCGGCAATATGCAAAAACGGAGGGATACGATGGCCAGACCGACAAAATGGAGAAAAATTGAGCATATTCCCGCCATTGCGTTTTTTGTACCGGCTGAGGACGGGCTCGCACAGGTGGCGGAAAATACCCTCAAACTTGAAGAGCTGGAAGCCGTTCGTCTGAAGGATCTTGAAGGCCTGGAGCAGGGCGAATGCGCCGACCGCATGGGTGTTTCCCGCCCGACGTTCCAGCGTATTTTAAGTTCCGCGCGGGAAAAGATTGCCGACAGCCTTGTCAACGGTAAGACCATCCACATTGAAGGCGGCAATTTTACTAAAAACATCTGCCCTGTCCGCTGTCTGGAGTGTGGGAAGGTCTGGTCTGAGAGCTTTGAAAATCTCGAAGCAATGAATGGCGGCAGTCTTTGTTGCCCCCACTGCGCCTCTAAAAAAATCGCCTGCGAACATTCCTGCCGGGGGCGGCTGGGGCATGGCAATTGCTGGCGACGCAACAGCCAAGATTTTTAACCGCCATTCCCTTTTGCCGGTTTTGAGCCCTTGAACGCACCAGCCCATTAAAACCCGGGCCTGCGCAACTGCGCATGCCCGGGTTTTGCGCAAAAATTTTCAATAGTTATTGACATATGCTTATAACAGTATTAAAATGCAGTTGTGGGCATAAGCTCACAACCTGCCACTTTACCGGCATACTCAATGTTGCAGTTTACAGTACGCTTTTTAAAAACCTTTTCAAATGCGGCCATGACGTCGGGGCGCCATTTGAACTGCTGAAACGAAACGGAGAGAATGGTATGACTGTTATTTTACCTGTGGAAAAAAGATCTCCC
This sequence comes from Bacillota bacterium, assembly GCA_023457355.1. GTDB lineage: Bacteria > Bacillota > Clostridia > Oscillospirales > Ruminococcaceae > Yanshouia. The sequence goes on from JAEWLW010000013.1 coordinate 41,121, forward strand.
CATGCGCCGGTATGTCCTTCATTTGGACGTGCCCCGCTGTTCATTTGCTTCGATACCGAAAGCGGCGGCTTTCAATTTCTCGATAATGCGGCCGCCGCCAGTCAGGGCGGCGCAGGCATCAAAGCCGCGCAGCTGCTGGCCGACAACAATGTGGACGCCCTGATTGCTTTTCGCTGTGGGCAAAACGCCGCACAGGTGCTGACCACTGCAAACATCGTGATATATAAGGCCCTGCCCGGCAGCGTCAACGATAATATCAGGGCTTTTAAGCAAAGCGCACTCGCCCTTCTGGATGAAGTCCACGCCGGATTTCATCACCACGGAGGTGGTGAGAAATGACGCTGGCCGTCCTGAGCGGCAAGGGCGGAACGGGCAAAACTTTTATCTCGGTCAATTTGGCCTGTGCCGCCAAAAGCGCAACCTATGTCGACTGTGACGTTGAAGCACCCAACGGGCATCTGTTTTTAAAACCGCAGAACCTGCAAACACAATCCGTTACCGTTCAGGTTCCGCAGGTGGATGCCGCTAAATGCACCGGTTGCCGCAAATGCGTCGACTTTTGCCGTTATAATGCGCTGGCGCTGCTCAAGGGCAGGTTGATGGTTTTTCATGAGATCTGCCATTCCTGCAAGGGCTGTGTGCTGCTGTGTCCACAACAGGCGTTAACCGCCATACCACGCCTTATTGGCGCTGTGGAAGCGGGCTTATCAGGCCGCGTAGTTACCCTCACTGGACGGCTCAACATCGGCGAGGTCTCGGGCGTTCCCATCATTAAACAGCTGATGACCCGCCTTTCGGGCAGCGGGCTGACGGTGATGGACTGTCCCCCGGGAAGCGCATGTCCGGTGATGGAAAGTATCCGTCACGCAGATTTTTGCCTGCTTGTCGCCGAGCCAACGTTGTTTGGCGCCCATAATCTCGCGATGGTCCACGACCTGGTAATACTGCTTAAAAAGCCGTTTGGCGTGGTGCTTAACAAGTGCCATTCCGGCGAAAACCCTTCCGCACAATTTTGCAGGGAAAAAGGCCTTCGTATTCTCGCCGAGATTCCTTACGACCCGGCGCTTGGTCAGCTGAACGCTGCCGGTCTTGTGGCGGCGCGTGAAAGCGCGACGTATGCCGCTTTGTTTGGCAATTTGTTGCGCCGGGTTGAAGAGGAGGTACCGCTGTGAGGCAGCTTTTAATTTTAAGTGGTAAAGGCGGCACCGGAAAGACCACTGTCGCAGGCGCTTTTGTGGCGCTGAACAGCACTAAAGCCGTTGCGGATTGCGATGTCGACGCGCCCAACCTGCACTTGGTGGTGGCCAATCTGCCTCCCCCTCAAAAAACAGATCATCCCGGATTTGAGAAGGCTGTTATTAACAGGAACCTTTGCACCTGCTGCGGCCTTTGCCAACTAAACTGCGCCTTTGGCGCCATAAAAAATTTTGCTGTTCGTTCGTTTGAATGCGAGGGATGCGGCCTCTGTGCCGAAATCTGCCCGGCGCATGCCATTACCATGCAACCGCATATTTCAGGCAACCTGTTGCTCTGTCAGGACGACGACCGCGTTTTCTCCACTGCCACCCTCAAAATGGGCAGCGGGGCTTCCGGCAAGCTGGTAACCGCCGTCAAACGTCAGTTGACCGACCATGCCGAAAGCGACATCGCCGTTATTGACGGCTCACCGGGCATTGGCTGCCCCGTCATCGCATCGGTCAGCGGCGCAGATTATGTGCTCATTGTGGCCGAGCCAACCGTTGCCGGCCTGCACGATATGAAGCGCATTTTGGAAACTGTGCGACACTTTGGCGTCCCCTGCGCCGTCTGCATCAACAAGCATGATGTCAGCCCGGCCATAACGGCAGAAATTGAAAGCTGTTGCGCCAGCCTTTCGGTGCCGTTAATCGGAAAAATCCCTTATGATCCCATGGTGATTGAGGCAGTCAACCACTGCCAAAATATCGCGCAGTTCCCAAATAGCCCGGCGGGTCAGGCTATTGCCGCAATTTGGAACACACTTTGCAGCTGCTTTTAAACCAGCCAGCCATATTAAATTTTTAAAGGAGCGATCAACATGAAAATTGCTGTGGCAGCCGAAGGAAAATCCGTGACCGAGCATTTTGGCCATTGTGAGGGGTTTATTCTTTTCGAAACGGCGGACGCCAGTATTGTCGACAGCCAGTTCGTGCTCAACCCCGGCCACCGTCCTGGGTTCCTGCCCGTTTTTCTGCATGATAAAGGGGTCAAAGTCATCATTTCCGGTGGCATGGGACAGGGGGCGATTGATATTTTCAACGAAAAAGGCATAGAAGTTATCCTTGGGGCCTCCGGTGAAGCCCGGGCCGCAGTCGCCGGCTATTTGAGCGGTATGCTAAAATCCACTGGCTCAGTCTGCCATCAACATCAGCACACGGGCGCATGTGAGGAATAGCCGCCTCACTGCCTGTAAGGGCCCTTGAAAGCATTTCGTCTTTCAGGGGCCCCCATTTTTAATCCAAGCTATTATAGTTGGTTAATTTGAAAGCACCCCATTTTTGCGTTCCATTTTCCGCACTGTTGCATTATCCTCCTCAAAAGACGCCTGCCTTCATCGTCCGCCTTGTAGCGCAAAAAACAGCTTCACAATACCGGGCCATTTTCAAATTAATCAACTATATCTAAACGTTATGCTGATAATCATAAGCAAAATCTCCTTTTGCGGCGGCTGCCGCCTGCCATGTTGGTGTTCATCGTCGCAGTGTGGAGGGCCATCCCAGCAACTTTGGACGCCCACCCTTGCCAATAGATCGGCATTGTTTAAACGGCAATTAAAAAGACACGGTCATGGTTGGCTCATCGCCCCATTTCCGTGCCTTTTTTCTGTTATAGGCTTTGGGATTTTCCGGCCTGCGTGTCACCGGGCTTATGGCACCCCAATCTTTACGCCTGGAAACGTTCAGTTGCCGCTTTTGTTTTTTTGATAACTTTTCGAACGGTATAAATTTCTCCATTTAAAAATTACTCCTTTCAAGCCGCTTTTATTTAGTATAACAACTTCGCGCCAAATTGTCCAACAATATGGTTAAAGACGCTAAAAGCGCAGAATTTACCTGCGACAGTCTCAACAGCCTTAAGCAAAAAGGACGTTCGCAAACAAACGGACGTCCTTTTGGGCTTAGCTTTTTGCTGGATACTTTTCGCTACTTACGCCAGTCGACCTTTAAAATCCATATAACCAAACCGGTTCAATATCCGGCAGTCACCGTCTTTGTTGCGCAGTGCAATGGCAGGCAGCGGCATGCCGTTAAAAGTGTTGGTTTTAACCATCGAATAAATCGCCATATCGCTAAATACAAGCCGGTCACCGGCTTTAAGCGGCTGATCAAAGCTATAATCGCCGATGATGTCGCCAGCCAGGCAGGTCGGACCGCCGAGCCGGTAGGTGTGTGCTTTTTCACCCGGCAGCCCCGAATCTAAAAGCGGCGGACGGTAAGGCATCTCCAGCACATCCGGCATGTGGCAGGCGGCGGAGGCGTCCAGAATGGCGATATCCATGCCGTTTTTAAGCGTATCGAGCACCGAGGTCACCAAAAAGCCCGCATTGAGCGCCACCGCCTCACCCGGCTCCAGATAAACACGCAAATCATACTGCTTTTGCAACCGGATGATGCATGTCTCCAAAGCGGCGGTGTCATAGTCGACACGGGTGATGTGGTGCCCCCCGCCCAGATTCAGCCACTTCATTTGCGGCAGCCATTCACCGAACTTTTCTTCAATGGCAGCGACAGTGGCCAGCAGCGCGTCTGAATTCTGCTCGCACAGTGTATGAAAATGGAATCCTGAAACACCGTCCAGCAGCTCGGGGCGAAAATTCGCCTTTGTTACGCCCAAGCGCGAATTTGGCGAACAGGGGTCATACACAGCGTGCCCCTCCTGCGTGGAGCACTCGGGGTTCAGCCGCAGGCCAACCTCGCAGCCCGCTGCCCTTGCCTGTGCGCCGAACCGCGCAAGTTGCGAAAAGGAATTGAACACGATATGCCCGCAGATTCTGGTCAGCTCGGCCAAATCGGCCTGGCGGTAGGCGGGTGAAAAAACATGGTTTTCCTTGCCCATCTCCTCGCGCCCTAAGCGCGCTTCGTATAGCCCGCTCGCCGCCGTACCACTGAGGTATTGCCCGACCAGCGGGTAGAGCTTGTAGAGCGAAAACGCCTTTTGCGCCAGCAGAATTTTGCAGCCGGTGCGCTGTATCACACCCTGCAATATCTTCAGGTTCTTTTCTATCAGCACCTCGTCCACCACAAAGCACGGGGTCGGCAACTCAGAAAATTTCATCTCAGTCCACCGGTGCAGGATTGAAGCTCTCCTGCCAGGGCAGGCCAAACTTATTCAGCGCATCCATAAAAGGATCGGGGTCAAACTCCTCAATGTTGTGCACACCGGGCTTATTCCACGTGCCGGTCATGAGCATCATCGCGCCGATCATCGCAGGAACACCGGTGGTGTAGGCTACGGCCTGTGAGCCGACCTCTTTGTAGCATTCCTCGTGGTCACAGACATTATAAAGGTAATAGTGCTTTTCCCTGCCGTCCTTTTTGCCGTGGAAAATGCAGCCGATGTTGGTTTTACCCTTGGTGCGGGGCCCGAGCGAAGAAGGGTCTGGCAGTACAGCCTTTAAAAATTGCAGCGGCACAATCATCTTGCCTTCAAATTCAACCGGCTCAATGGATGTCATCCCGACGTTCTCCAGGCAGCGCAGATGGGTCAGGTAGCTTTGCCCAAAGGTCATGAAGAAGCGAATACGTTTGATGCCCGGCATGTTGAGCGCCAGCGACTCCAGCTCCTCGTGGTGCAGCAGGTACATATCCTTCTCGCCGATTTCCGGGAAATTATAGACGCGCTTAATCTCCATCGGCTCGGTCTCAACCCAATGGCCATTTTCCCAATAGCTGCCCTTGGCCGACACCTCGCGAATGTTGATCTCGGGGTTAAAGTTGGTCGCAAAGGGATAGCCGTGGTCGCCAGCATTGCAGTCGAGGATATCGATATAGTTGATCTCGTCAAAGTGATGCTTGAGCGCATAGGCCGAAAAAACGCTGGTAACGCCGGGGTCAAAGCCGCTGCCCAAAAGCGCGGTAATGCCTGCCTTTTCAAACCGCTCGCGGTAGGCCCACTGCCAGGAATACTCGAACTTGGCGGTATCCTCCGGCTCGTAGTTGGCGGTGTCGACATAGTTGGTTTTGGTGGCAAGGCAGGCCTCCATAATGGTCAGGTCCTGATAAGGCAGCGCGAGGTTCAGCACCACGTCGGGCTTTACCTGCTCAATCAGCGCGGTAAGCGCCGCCACGTCGTTGGCGTCAATTTGTGCCGTGGTTATTTTTGTTTTCGTAATGGGCGTGAGTTTTTCCTTCAAATCGTCGCACTTGGATTTCGTGCGGCTCGCGATGCAAACCTCCTCAAAAACGCCGCTGTTCTGGCAGCACTTGTGGATGGCAACGCTTGCAACGCCGCCGCAGCCAATGATAAGAGCCTTCCCCATATCTATACCCTCCGTTAATTTTGTTTGAATTTATAGTAATCGTTGAGCTTCAACGAAGCATCCACTCAACTTTTATAGCGGATCCATTTGAAAACGGCCTGACAATTGCGAGCGTATTTTTTCGCTGCGAGGCAGACGATGAAAGCGGGCTGCCACCTGCCGAAAAGGACAACAAGGCAGCACGAAAACAGGCCGCAAGAGCAGGTTGGTTTTAAGTTAGCGGCTATAGCGGCTATATATTAATGATAGTCTCCACGCAGCCGGCTATTCAACATTTTTAAGCATTTCCTCCACATAGTTGGGCAGCGCAAAGGCACCGACGTGTAGCTTGGTGTTGTAATAACGGGTATGCAAACCGCGGGCGTTCCACCGGACGGTGTTTAAATCCCTGATAGGATGATATTGTTTGGAGGCAAAGCCAAACAACCAGTGCCCGGAGGGATAGGTTGGAATATGCGCCTGATATACCCGGCTGATCGGAAAGCTCTCCGCAATACGCTTATGCGCACGTTGCATGGCGGCGGCGTCCCCATCATAAAACGGGCTTTCGTGCTGGTTGACCAAAATGCCGTCGGCGCGCAGCGCCTTATAACAGTTGCCGTAAAACTCGCGTGTAAATAAGCCTTCGCCTGGGCCAAATGGGTCGGTGGAATCGACGATGATCAAATCGTACTCATCAACGCGGGAACGGATGAATTTAAGGCCGTCCTCAAAGTAGGTGCTCACCCGAGGGTCGGAGAAGCAACAGGCGGTTTTGGGCAGGTGCTTTTTGCAAACCTCCACCACCAGCTCGTCAATTTCAACCAGATCAATGCTTTCCACCTCGGGATAACGCACCAATTCGCGAATAACGCCGCCGTCGCCCCCACCGATAATCAGCACATTTTTCACATCAGGGTGCACCGCCATCGGTACATGGGTAATCATGTCGTGATAGATGAACTCGTCTTTTTCGGTGAGCATCATGTAACCGTCCAACGTCAGAAAGCGCCCAAATTCCGGGGATTCAAAAATATCGATGCGCTGAAAATCGCTCTGTCCGCTGTAAATCTGGCGGTCGGTTTTAATCGTTAAGCGCACATTGGGGGTGTGCTGTTCGGTAAACCAAAGCTCCATACCTGTCTCCTTTATCATTAAATCTCCTTACCTGTCCGCAGCACGTTGAGGTGGTTTATTTCAATATCCTCCGGCCCGGTCATTGAGCAGCCTTTTTCCTTCGCATAGGCGATATAATCCAGAATATCGCGGGTGATACGCTCGCCCGGTGCCAGAATTGGAATACCGGGCGGATAGCACATGACGAACTCGCTGCAGATATGCCCTTCCACTTTATCCAGCGGCAGCGCCATTTTCTCGGCGTAAAACGCCTCCTGCGGGGTGACCTCCACCTGCGGCGGCAGATATTCCTGCGTCATCAGGCCGGTGCGGTCGCGCTGGTACCGTCGCCGTATTTCAGAAAGTGCCCCAACCAGGCGCTCGATATCCTGCATGCGGTCCCCCACCGAAACATAAGCCAGAATATTGCCCAGATCGCCGAACTCCACCTGAATGTCATACTCGTCGCGCAGCAGGTCATAGACTTCGATGCCGGCCAGGCCGATATCCAGCGTATAGACCGAAAGCTTGGTCACGTCAAAGTCAAAGATGCTGTCGTTGTTAATCAGTTCCTGCGCGTAGGCGTAATAGCCGCCGATACGGTTGATTTCCTCGCGGGCGTACTGCGTCAGGTCCTGCACATGGCGGAAGATTTCCTTGCCGCGAAGCGCAAGATTCCGGCGGGAGATATCCAGGCTTGAAAGCAGCAGGTAAGAGCCGCTTGTCGTCTGAGTCAGATTGATAATCTGACTGACATAGCCCGCATTCATCTGCGGGCCGGTCAAAAGCAGCGAGCTTTGCGTCAGACTGCCGCCCGATTTGTGCATGCTCACCGCCGCCATATCCGCCCCCACCGACATAGCACAGACGGGCAGCCTGCGGCCGAAATAAAAGTGGGTGCCGTGCGCCTCGTCCGCCAGCACTTTCATGCCATTGGCATGGGCTAATTGGGTAATGCTTTTAATGTCCGAGCAGATGCCGTAATAAGTGGGGTTGTTGATGAGAATCGCCACCGCGTCGGGGTGCTGCTTTATCGCCTTTTCAACCTGCGAAACAGACATGCCCAGCGAAATGCCCAGCCGCTTATCCACCTCCGGGTTGACATAAACCGGATGGGCGCCGCAGAGCACCAGTGCGTTAATGACGCTGCGGTGCACGTTCCTCGGCAGGATGATTTTATCCCCGCGCTTGCAGCAGGAAAGTACCATTGTCTGCACCGACGAGGTGGTGCCGTTGACCATGAAATAGGCGTTCGCCGCACCAAAGGCCTCGGCCGCCAGCGCTTCGGCGTCCCTGATAACCGAAACCGGGTGGCAGAGGTTATCCAGCGGCTTCATCGAATTGACGTCGATTCCAACACATTTTTCGCCCAGAAAATCTCTCAGCTCCGGGTTGCCCCTGCCGCGCTTATGTCCCGGTACATCAAAGGGGACGACCCGCATTCTTTTAAATTCTTCAAGCGCCTCATAAATCGGCGCGCGTGTTTGCTCAAGCTGTGCCATGCCGCTCCCCCTGTGTTCTTGCGTCAGTAAACATTCCGGCCGCTGAAAATTTCAATCATCTCGCGGCGCAGGTTGTTGGTAATTGCCAGCCGCTCCTTGGGCGGCAGCTCATAAACATCGGTTTTAAACAGATAGTTTTGCAGATCCAGCTCTTTAATCAGCATCTTGGTATGAAACAGGTTCGCTTCATAGACGTTGATGTCAATGGCGTCGTAGCGGTGCAGCGTCTCCTGCGCAATATAGCGCTGGATGGAAATCATATCATGGTCGATGAACAGTTTTTTTCCGGTGACGTCGCGCGTAAAGCCGCGCACGCGGTAATCCATCGTGATGATGTCGGAATCAAAGCTGCCGATGAGATAATCGAGCGTTGAAAGCGGGGTGATTTCACCGCAGGTCGCAACATCGATATCCACACGGAAGGTTGCGATGCTTGTCTCCGGGTGGTATTCCGGGTAGGTGTGCACCGTGACGTGGCTTTTATCCAGATGCCCCACGATGGTATCCCCGCTGGGAATCATCGACTCCTCGGCGATGAGAATCGTCACACTGGCCCCCTGCGGCTCGTAATCCTGCCGGGAAATATTGAGCACCGTCGCGCCGATCATTTCGGTCAGGTGGGTCAATATCTTGGTCAAACGTTCAGAATTATATTGTTCGTCAATATAAGCAATATAATCCTTTTGCTCGCGCGCTGTCTTTGCATAACAGACATCGTAAATATTAAAGCTCAAAGATTTTGTCAGGTTATTAAACCCGTAGAGCGTCATTTTCTCATCCATGTGCGCTGCCCTCCATTGAAAAAAATAAAAAACACAAGTGCGGCGAAATTCGCCCAAACACTTGTGCTTCGATTCAATCTGTTATTTTTGAACAGGTCCTGCCCTGCACCAGCTTAGAAACGCAGGCCCTCATTGTTAAAAATCCAGAACAGTCAGAGTCTATATAGCAAATAGTTACTTTTACTACTCTTATTGATCGTTTCACAAGTTTTATGTGTCCGCGTACACATCGGTTTTAAGTAACCAACTTATAAAATTTGCGCTTTTGACGCAATCAATAAGGCAACGAAAGTTGCCGCTCGGCATTTGACCCGGCTGTCCGTATGGCCATTCCTTCCCGCTCGGAAGTGGTCAAAAACATTTGCGAATGGAAAGACTCTGTCTAACCAGTCTGTTCTTATAAAGATTACTGTCATTATATTGGACAACCCTCAAAATGTCAAGCGAAAAACAGGCGTTTTTTTACGTGCCGTTTAATTGCTTAAATTCTTGCACACCTCGCCTGTTCGGTGCAATAATCTACCAGTTTTTCTGTACCTTATTAGCAGGATCACATTTTGAAGGAGGTCAATGTTTATGCATTATAAAAAATCTGTTTTTTCAGCACTGGCTGTAATTTTAGCAACTCTGGTGATTTTTACCGCCTGCGGAAGCGTCAGTTTAAACGATCAGGCCGCGCCCACCGAAACTTCCGCCGCGAGCAGTTCGGCTATGGCGCCGGCCCTTGCCGGCGGGCGTACAAAGATGACGATGGAGGCGCCCGCTGTCATGGCGGCTGATCAAGGAAAGCCCAGCCCCGTGGCCATAAACCCCGACCGCAAAATTGTTAAACACAGTTATCTGTCGCTTGAGACCAAGGAATTTGACACGGCGCTGGAGCAGATTATCGCTGCCATCACCGAGCAGGGCGGCTATATCGAAAGCCAGAACACCAATGGCCAAAGCCTGACTTATCGCGGCTCGTATTATGAGCGGTCCGCTTCCATACAGGCCAGAATTCCCGCCGATAAGCTGGACAGCGTCACTACTGCCGTCGGCGGCATCTGCAATATCACATCAAAAAATGAAAACATCGATGACATCACCGATAGTTATTTTGACACGGAAGCGCATCTTAATTCGCTAAAGTTGCAGGAAGAGCGGCTTTTAGACATTTTATCCAAGGCTGAAAAGCTGGAGGATGTCATTTCGCTGGAACAAGCGCTTTCAGACGTGCGTTATCAAATTGAATCGCTGACGGCGACCATGCGCCGTATGGACAGCCAGATCGCCTATTCCTACTTAAATCTGGACCTGCGTGAAGTGGTTGAATACCAGCAGGTTGAAACAGCCCCCAAAACGTTGGGTGATAAAATCGTCGCTTCCTTTAAGCGTTCAGGTGAAAAGCTGGCATGGTTTTTTGAATCATTGCTGCTCTTTGTCATTGAAGATTTGCCGTTGGTTATTATCTGGCTTGTGATTTTTGGCGTTTTAGCCTTTATCTCTTTCAAGCTGGCACGGCGCATCCGCAATAAAATGAATTTGAAAAAACAAAAAAATTCTCAGCAGCAATCCGAGCCACAGCAAGATCCGCCTTCTGAAAAATAATTGTTTTAACGTCCATTCACTGACTATCGGCTGTTTTTGGACTGATTTTGGCTAACAGCTTGTAAATTTTTTGCGTATATTGCACAATCACTTGTCTTTGATGAACGGATTTTGCAGGACGTTCTATAAAAATTGCAAAATCGCTTGACGGGAAATGCAAGTTGAATTACAATTACTTGCATAATCAAGGGCGATTACCGGGAGAGGTGTCCTCTAGACGCCTCTTCCATTTTTTATCTCTTGATCGTACGAAAGGAGGAACCCCCCATGCAAAAGGAAGGACAAATCAGAATCCCATCGGGCTGTGCCATTTCAGGCATTATAGACCTGGAAGGCAAACCCATATCAGGTGATGAGATTATCCGATCTATCGCGACGATGCACGACCGTTCCAACGGTCTGGGCGGCGGTTTCGCCGCGTACGGCATCTACCCCCAGTACAAAAATCATTATGCCTTTCACGTTTTTTACGAGGACCAAGCAGCCAAGGAAACATGTGAGAAATTTCTTGAACGGCATTTTGACATTATGAACCTGTCGAAAATTCCAACCAGAAAACACCCCCGCATCACCGATGCCCCGTTGATCTGGCGCTATTTCATGCGGCCGCTTGAAAACAAGCTGGACCACAGCCAACTTGACGAACGGGAATATGTCATGCGCTGCGTCACAACCATCAACACAACCATGGCAGGCGCGCATGTCTTTTCAAGCGGTAAAAATATGGGGGTCTTCAAAGCGGTGGGTTACCCTGAGGATGTCGGTGAATTCTACTGTCTTGAGGATTACGAGGGTTACGCCTGGACGGCACATGGGCGTTACCCCACAAACACCCCCGGCTGGTGGGGCGGTGCACATCCATTTGCGCTGCTTGATTTTTCAGTTGTACATAACGGTGAGATTTCCTCCTACGATGCCAACCGCCGATACATTGAAATGTTCGGCTACAAATGTACACTGCTCACCGATACCGAGGTTATCACCTATGTCATTGATTACCTCGTCCGCCGCAAAAAACTTTCGTTGAAGGAAATGGCCAGTGTCATTGCGGCCCCGTTCTGGAGCACCATCGCCTCAAAGCCGCCGGTTGAGCGCGAGCAATTAACCTACCTTCGCAACACGTTTGCAAGCCTGCTGATGACCGGCCCGTTTTCGATTCTCGTCGGTTTTGAAGGCGGACTGATGGCGTTAAACGACCGCCTGAAGCTGCGCTCCATGGTCGTTGGCGAACGCGGCAGCCGCGTCTATCTCGCCAGCGAAGAATGCGCCATTCGCACCTTAGAACCGGTGCTCGACAAATTCTGGTCGCCCAAAGGCGGCGAGCCCGTCATTTTCAGATGCAAGGAGGAACCGGAATGTACGCTTTAGACTTTGCTTCCAACTTTGAAGTGGTGCGCAATATGGACCGTTGCACCTTTTGCGGCAAATGCGTCAATGAATGCAGCTACGGCGTGCATCAGTTCACGGCCGATAAAAAAGCGCTCACCGAAAATAACGACAAATGCGTCAACTGCTACCGCTGTGTGGCCACATGTCCCACAAAGGCCATTAAAATTATTCGCAATCCACAAGCGGTCAACATCAGCAGCAACTGGAGTGCCAACAACATGCGTGAAATATACCTGCAGGCGGCTACCGGCGGTGTATTGCTCTCCGGCATGGGCACCACCAAGAACTATCCGCTCTACTGGGATAAATTGCTCATCAATGCCGCCCAGGTGACCAACCCTTCTATCGACCCGCTGCGGGAACCGATGGAGACCCGCACCTACCTCGGCAAAACCTCGGTGAATATTCGCCGGGATGCCTCCGGGAATTTGATTAATACGCTGCCGCCGCACCTGACACTCAATACCCCGATTATGTTCGCGGCCATGAGCTACGGCGCCATCAGCTATCCGGCGCACGAAGCACTGGCGAGGGCCTCCACCGATCTGGGCACCTACTACAACACCGGTGAAGGCGGATTGCATCACGATCTTTACCCGTATGGCGCGCACACCATCGTGCAGGTCGCATCGGGCCGATTCGGCGTTCACCGCCAGTACCTTGAAACCGGCGCCGCCATCGAGATCAAAATCGGCCAGGGTGCAAAGCCCGGCATCGGCGGCCATCTGGCGGGCACCAAGAACATCGGAGACATTTCCAAGACCCGCATGATCCCCGAGGGCACCGACGCCATCTCCCCTGCGCCGCACCACGATATTTACTCCATTGAGGATCTGCGGCAGCTCGTCTACTCGTTGAAGGAAGTCACCGCCCATAAAAAACCGATTATTGTGAAAATTGCCGCCGTACATAATGTGGCATCCATCGCCAGCGGCATTGCTAGAAGCGGCGCGGACATCATCGCCATAGACGGCCTGCGCGCCGGCACCGGCGCCGCGCCCACCCAGACGCGCGACAATGTCGGCATCCCGATTGAGCTTGCTTTGGCGGCCGTCGATTCCCGCTTGCGCGAGGAGGGCATCCGCAACGAGGTTTCCATCGTCGCCAGCGGTTCTATCCGCAACAGCGCCGATGTCATCAAAGCCATCGCGCTCGGCGCCGACGCCGTCTATATCGGCACTGCCGCCCTCATTGCAATGGGCTGCCACATGTGCCACAGCTGCCATACCGGCGGCTGCAACTGGGGCATCTGCACCCAGACACCCAAGCTGACCAAACGCCTGAAGGCCGACGAAGCACACCGCCAGCTCGTCAATCTTATTGAGGGCTGGACCCATGAAGTTAAGGAAATGATGGGTGGCATGGGCATCAACTCCATTGAGGCATTGCGCGGCAACCGCCTCATGCTTCGCGGCGTCGGCCTGACCGACGCCGAGCTCAAAATTCTCGGCGTACAACACGCCGGCCAATAAGAAACGGAGGCCTCTGTTATGAAAATTGATGCGTACAATATGGATCAAACGCTTTTAAATCAGGCCATCCGCCGTGCGCCGGCAGGCGACATTGAGCTTGTGCACTGCATGGGCCAGCGCTTTATCGGCGCAGGCGCCTCAGATAAAAAAATTATGATCAACGGTGTTCCCGGCAATGCGTTGGGGGCCTATATGGATGGCGGCACCATTATGGTGGACGGAAATGCGCAGGACGCCACCGGCGACACCATGAATGACGGCCTTATTGTTATCAATGGCTCTTCAGGGGATGCCACTGGCTATTCGATGCGCGGCGGCGCCATCTTTGTTAAGGGTAACGCGGGCTACCGCGCCGGAATTCACATGAAAGCTTATCAGGACAAAATTCCGCTGCTGGTCATCGGCGGTGCTGCCGGCAGTTTTTTAGGCGAATATCAGGCCGGTGGGCACATTGTTGTATTGGGCTTGGGATGCGAGGAGCGCGTCCCGTTCGGTTACTTCTGCGGCACCGGCATGCACGGCGGCAAAATTTTCATCCGCTCAGCGCAGTCGCTGACCAATCTGCCTCCGCAGGTGCTGGCATCCGACGCTACCGACGAGGATATGCAGGAGATCATGCCCTATATTACCGAATACGGTAAGCGGTTTGGCATTCCAATAGAAACAATTCTCCCGTATCATTTCTATGTGCTGACGCCCAACGCCAAAAGCCCCTACAAACGACTTTATGCTATCAACTAACCCCCTATATCAAATCAGAACCGCGTATTTACACCTGTAAATACGCGGTTCTGATTTCAGAGCTGTCAATAAAGTGACAGGAGCTTGGCGATTTGACAGTCTCTTTACTGCAAAAAATCGTCTCTCGGGTCTTCTGATGTAATTTGACATGAACCATAGCGTGGATACCAACGGCTCGGCACATGAGCGCCTGCCGGTTTTTAATAAGGGCAAAAGCCTGCCCGAATAGGGGCAACTTCAGCTTCAACATCTTAAAACTTATTAAAGCTCACAATCTCATCAAAGTCTTTCCGCTGCTTTTCACGCTGTGTATCATCCGCCATAGCGTACCCCAGCGCCACAACCAGACGAATGCGGCGGGTCTTGGGTATTCCAAGCAACATCTTCAGCTTGCGCTCATTAAACCAACCCAATATACAGCTTGATAAGCCCAAATCCTCAGCAGCGAGCATCAGATGCGCTACTGAAAAGCCCAGGTCAATGCCGGAATATTTTTGGTTTTTTAGCGATTCGCCCACCCTAGCGGTCAGATTCTGCTTCCCTTCAAGGGCAACGACAAAAGCAGTGGCTTTGCCGGCAAATTTGTTCATGCCGGTATCCTGCAAACATTGCGCCACCTGCTCGACCCGTTGCGGTTCATCTACTGCAATATAGCGCCACGGCTGGCTGTTACAGGCTGAGGGTGATAACACAGCTGCCCCTAGAATATCCATCAGTTTTTCCTTTTCGACCAGTCGTGTCGAATCAAAATTCCGACAGCTCTGCCGATGCTGAATTAACGATAATAAGTCGCTCATGTTGATCCCCCTTTTACTGTTTGCGATAAATATGCAGCATTTAGCGTCTGTTACCCAAAAAATAAACCGAAACCAGCCCCGGGCCTGTATGGCTACCCACCACGGGGCCAATAGCGGCAATCTGTATTTCTTTGGGAGAAAAACGTTTATTGATCATATCAGCCAGCAGCTGTGCCGCGTCATCAGCTTCTGCATGCCCGATGAAAATCATCTGTTTTGAAATATCAGTTCCCAGCTCTCCGATTTTATCGGCAAGCATCTCTATCGATTGCTTGCGTCCGCGCACTTTTGACACGGGTATCAAGTGTCCTTCGTTGTCAACGTGGAGTATCGGCTTGATGTTAAAAGCCGTTCCAACATGTGCAGCCAGTGCGTTAACCCTGCCGCCGCGATAAAGATACATCAAATCGTCCACCGTAAACCAGTGGCACAGTTTAAAGATATGTGCACGCACCCAATCGGCAACCTCGCTCAGGCTGGCGCCGCGCCGCTTTTTCTCTGCTGCCAGGCAGACTAACAGCCCTTCGCCCATAGAAGCGGCTAACGTGTCTATCACCACAATTTGGCGCTGAGGATACCGCTCCTTAAGCTGCTCTGAAATCATAACAGCCGTACCGAAGGTGCTGCTTAACCCGGACGAAAAGCCCAGATACAAAATATCCTCGCCTCGTTCGAGAATCGGTACAAAAGTTTCTTCAAACTGGCTCATGTTGATGGCTGTTGTGGTTGAAACATGCCCCTCCCGCAGCATCTGGTAAAAAGCATTGGAGGAAAGCTCACGGTTATCCGGATAATTATAGTACTCCTTGTCACCGAATGAAAAGCGCATCGGTATGACGGTAATATCAAATCTATCAACCAAAGCAGGCGTCAAATCAGCGGTGGATTCAGTAACAATACAAAACTTATCCATCAGCAACATCCTTTTCGTGATATTGTTCATATGCGGGGAGCGCGTTTTCGCTACCCAAGCACAGAATGATAATTAATAATATTATAACATCAGAATTCATCTAACAAAAGGTATTTATGTAACAAATACGTAAAAAAACAGACACCCCCGCTATTGCAGGGATGTCCGTAAAAATGCCGGCGCCGACCTATCTTCCCGGGACGTCTCCATCCAAGTATTTTCGGCACTGATGAGCTTAACGACCGTGTTC
>JAEWLW010000014.1 GCA_023457355.1 Bacillota bacterium
TCAGCTTGTCGAAAAACGAACATTTTAGAAAATATTGCACAAATCAAAAGTTTTGGTCAAGCTTTTTCAAAAGCTTGCAGGGTTTGGGGCAGCGCCCCAAAGTGCCTTAATTCTGTAAGAAGCGCAGGAGAGGGTGCAAAAACAGTCCTGTGGACTGTTTTTGCGGGGAGAACCCTCGCCGGGGGTTCTCCCATGTCGGGATAAGCGGCATTTGTTTTATGCAGATTGCTAAGCCCCTGTCAAAAGAGTCTTCGCACGGCTCAACCTTTTTATGCCAGGCTTTGCAAAACCAACAATTTTGCCCATTTTGTCGCCTGCGGGCAAGCAATCCGGCGCACTTTGTGCGGCAGGCCCCCACGCACGCGCTCTCTCCTGATACATCATTAACTTCTCAGAATATTTAATGATGCAACAACTGGAATGATAGTCCAATCCACCCCAAAAATAAAAGGATATACATATATCGAACAAACGATAATCCAAACCTAGGGAACCGCTGATAAACTGCGCGTGGATTAAATCAGCGGTTCCCTAGTCCCTGTTGGGAGTGGGCACGGATTATTGCTTATTTGTAACGCTTTATTTGAATACTAGGCTTAAACCTGAAAATTCATCAATAGCAATCTTGGGCCTGATATAAGGTGACAAAAACAGTTGCGAAGCGGCCCTTAGGCAATCGCATATCGCACCACATCCGCTTAAAAATGTCTGTAGCCTGCCGCCAAATGCAAGATTATATATCGGGAACAGAGCCGGTACGCAGGAATTGCACCAGCGCAAGCTTGAAGAATATCCCTAAAGTATGATAAAATAGTTCATAAGTCGCTTTTTATAAGCGCAGGATTGGGGGATATATTATATATTATATCCTCTTTAATATGAAAATGATACAGGGAGGGCTTTGATGGAGAATAACAGTAAAATGGACGCAGAGCAGAAAAAACAGGAAGAAAATGAAAGAAAACGCAAAATCATTGAAAAGAAGCAGCTTGAGCAAAAGCTGAAGAAGGTGGAAAAAGAGGCGCGTCAACATGCGATTAAGAACCGAAAACCGTTTAAGGGGCTGCAAATTAGCCCAACGGTGTCGTGGTTTGACGAGTCCGGCCAGCAGGAACCGGGTGCGCATAATTGGAAGGGGTATGGGTTTGATATCCACCCTCAAGTGACGCTGATATCGGTGGTCATTCTCTTCGTATTTATCGGGTTGACGCTATCGTTTCCCACACGGGCTGAGGCGGTTTTCGATTCGATTATGAGCGGCATTACAAAGAATGCCGGATGGTTTCTCATTTTGGCAAGCAATATTTTTGTCATCTCGGGTCTGTGCTTTGCGTTTGGCCGCTATGGCAACCTTAAAATTGGCGGCGCTGAAGCAAATCCGGAGTTTGGCAAATTTGCGTGGTATGCTATGCTGCTTAGCGCCGGCATGGGCATCGGGCTGATGTTCTGGAGTGTGGCTGAGCCTATTTCTCATTTATATAATCCATCTCCGATGTTTGGGGTCATGAATCCGAATTCACCTGAAGCCGCGCAGTCGGCGATGGCCAGCACGTTTTTCCATTGGGGAATTCATCCATGGGCTATTTATGCACTGGTCGGCTTGGCATTGGCATTTTTCGCATTTAACCGTGGGCTTCCTCTCACCATGCGGTCGGTGTTTTATCCGCTGTTAGGTAATAAGATTTACGGCGTATGGGGGAATATCATAGATGTTCTTTCTGTCCTTGCAACGCTGACAGGTCTTGCAACTTCTTTGGGCCTGGGGGTTTCACAGGTCAATGCCGGACTAAACCACCTGTTTGGTATCTCGATAACTGTGCCGATACAAATCGGTTTAATTTTTGGGATTACCGCGCTTGCAACCACCTCGGTTATTTTGGGACTTGACGGGGGCGTTAAGCGACTCAGCGAGTTGAATATGGTGCTGGCGGGTGTATTTCTGGTCTTTATCATGATTGCGGGGCCGACTGTTTATATTTTGAGTGGCTTTACTCAAAATATCGGGTATTATATTGCAAACTTCATCGAAATGAGCTCGTGGACAGAGACCTTTCGTGAAACCAATTGGCAGGGCGGATGGACGATTTTCTACTGGGCTTGGTGGATTTCGTGGTCGCCTTTTGTGGGCATGTTCATCGCCAGAATATCCAAGGGGAGAACAGTGCGGGAATTTATTTTAGGCGTTATGCTTATTCCGTCGCTGCTATCCTTTATTTGGATGTCAGTTTTTGGTGGGACGGCTATTTCTCAAGAAATGAGCGGTGCGGCGGATATCCTGTCCGCTGTCAATATTGATGAGGCACTTGCCATGTTTGCAATGCTTGACGCCTTGCCTTTGCACGATATTTTATCGGTCGTGGGTATTATTTTGGTAACCGTCTTTTTTGTTACTTCGTCCGATTCCGGTTCCTTGGTGGTTGATCATCTCACATCGGGCGGCAAATTGAATTCCCCTGTTCCCCAACGAATTTTTTGGGCTGTGCTGGAAGGTGTCGTTGCGGCAACCCTACTGGTTGGCGGCGGCCTGACCGCCCTGCAAACCGGTTCAGTTATCACGGGCCTTCCGTTTGCAGTCATTCTGCTGATTACGGTATACACGCTTAATGCCGGGCTTAAGCAGGAATACGAGGTTGAAAAGGCGGTGCAATCAACCGTCCAAGCCGTGCGGCAGGATCATGTCATTACGCAGGTTGTCAGCACGGTTGTGCATGACGAGGCATTGGTCGAGACCGGAGAGTTTGGTGAAGCTTCAAAAAAATGACCCCGCTCTTTTTGGCGCATTGCATGGCGGCGCCTGTAGCGGTATTAAACAATCCCGTTAAGTATCCAATTGCATTAAAAACGCAGCTCATTAAATAAACGATGATCATCCAATCGTCTTACAGCATATCAAAGACGTGATCAGGGCGGCAGTTCAAATTCTGTAACTGCCACCCTTTTCTTATCTTTTAGCTGGTTGGGTAATTCCTTAAAGCTTGTGTATCACGCATAACTTCGCCCGGCACAATATGCTTTTTGGCTATCATTTTATATTCAATATAAGCATTTGCTATATGTAATGCTGAGAATTATAATAGTTGCAATGAAGTATGGCTCTGAATAGGCTGTCGGCATAGCATAAATGTTTGAGACGAAACGTACCCGCCCCCAGTAAAAAGCGATATAAAAACAGGTGAAATACGGCTTATCGACTGCGGTTTTGGAAAAGAACAAAAGCAGTATCCGATTCATGCAAGCCAGCCCTGATACGGCGGCATAAATATTCGAATAAAGGAGCGAGACATGAAGCGAATTTTATCACTTATTACGGGACTTGCGTTAACGTTGGCGCTGACGGCCTGCGGCCCGGGAGAATCAAAGGCGGCTAGCAGCACACCCGCTGCGGATCATTCTGCTTCGGCTTCTTTCGAAACGGACGGAACGGACGAAGCAGGCAAAGCGACCGCCAATATATTGGTGGCCTATTTTTCCCGCACCGGGAATACCGAATCTTTGGCGGAATATGCGGCGGATATTTTAAACGCGGATTTATATGCGATAAAGCCGCAAATACCTTATGCCAATGAGGATTTAAACTATAACGATCCTTTTTCCAGATCGGTAAAGGAGCAAAATGACACCGCCGCCAGGCCGGCTATCTCCGGGCAGGTAGAAAACATGGCGCAGTATGATACCGTTATTTTGGCTTACCCCATCTGGCTGGGGCAGGCGCCCAGAATCATCGCCACCTTTTTGGAGCGCTATGATTTTTCAGGGAAGACCATCGTGCCATTCTGCACCTCGGGCAGCAGCGGTATCGGCTCCAGCGACACCGATCTGCATGAATTATGCCCGGAAAGTACAGAATGGAAAGCGGGTAGGCGCTTTGCGGCAGGCACCTCCAAAGAGGCGCTGGCAGAATGGCTGAACAGCCTTGAAATAGCAGTGGGAACGCCCGCCAATACATCGGCCAGCGCCTTTGGCTTGGATGACGGCAAAAACGGTAAGACCCGTCCGTTTTGATAAGCAGCGGCTACGGGATGCCCCTCGCAGGAATTCATTGTATCCATCGTCCAGGCGCACGGCAAATCAGCCGCGCAGGTTATCCTGCGGTGGACCTGTAAAACGGCGTGGTGGTCATTCCACGCTTCAGCAACCGGAACCGTATTCCGGAGACTATCGAGCTCTTTGGCTTTGCGCTCAGCGCGATTGAAATGGCGCAAATCAATGCCCCATGGCAAAAGTACGGCTGGTACTAATCGGGTATGCATGACAATCAAGCGATTGAAGCGTATAAAGTATTTTAAGGAACCGCTGATTTAATCCATGTGCAGTTTACCAGCCGCTAATTTCACGTCTGACTGTGTTAAAAAACAGCCATAAGCGCCAGCTTTATGTCCGCTTTTTGCCTTGTCAGCCACAAAATTCTCTCGCCGTTAACCCGCCCCTGAATTAATCAGAGGCTCCTTAAATGTTTTTATGAAAGACTCTTGACTTAGACTCGACTTTAAGGCTTATGATATTTACGGGCGCAGCAATTAAATAAGCCTGCAAATAAAAAGTCAACAGGAAAATGAAGAAAATTTACAGGCGGAAACAGGGCACAAAAAACAAGCCGCCGCCAGAGCGCCGACCTGAAGCATGCAGAAAGAGTTTAGCGAGAAAGGCC
>JAEWLW010000015.1 GCA_023457355.1 Bacillota bacterium
GATATTTGTGCTATACTTGCTTTTGTCAAACTCCATCTGATGTCATTCTCTCTTTGTGTTTTGTAGTGATTACACTTTGAGAGTGTCATTTTGATGGAGTTTGTTTTCATATAGCACCACGGGTTAAGTTAATCCTCCATGTTCTTATCGCAGGAACAAAGCGTACAAACGAAAAAGAGCCGTCCGCAAAGCGGCAGCTCTTTTTCGTGTCAATCAGCCGGGGAGATTTATCATCAAAGCACCGTCCTTATTGGCGGCGTCTGACTTCGCTTTTTTTTATCGGTGCTTGCTTTTGGAATTACAATGGTATAGATAATATTTTTTTCATCCTCGGTTTTTTGGGTCTTGGCATCAATACCCGCCTGCTTCATCACCTCAATGGCGTGACCGATGGTTGAAGTAAACAGGCGCAGATCCTTTAAGATGAGAATACGACCACCCTGTTTTGGCGCCGGCTTCTTTTGAATTCCTTCGACCAGCTTCTCAGTCTGTGTGACGGTGAGATGCTCTTTGATGAGCCTTGAGACCACCTCTTCCAGTTGGGCGTATCCACAAAGCGGCAGTAAAGCTCTTGCGTGCCGTTCGGTTAATCCGGCCGTGATCAGCCTGTCCACTTGTCTCTTGGGCAGCCGAAGCAACCGGAGCTTATTGGCTACCGCGGGCTGTGATAACCCCAGCCGCTGGGCGGCCTGCTGCTGGGTTAACGCCTGCGTTTTGATAAGCATCGCAATGGCCTGTGCCTCTTCATAAAAGGTCAGGTCCTGCCGCTGCATATTTTCAATAATTGCAAGTGCGGCGCTGCGGCGGTCGTCCGCTTCTTCCAACAGTGCCGGGATGCTGGTTTCACCCAACATTTTAAATGCCATCAGCCTTCGCTCGCCCGCAATGAGCTGAAAGCGTTCATTCACTTTCCTGACGAGCACCGGTGAAATCAGGCCGTTTTCTTTTATTGACAGCGCCAGTTCCTCCAGCGCCTTCTGGTCAAAAATCTGACGGGGTTGTGCCGGATTTGAATCGATACTGTCCAGCGGAATCAACCTGACCCGCGAAAAACTATTGCCCAGCAGCGGCAGAAACCCCATTGTACACACCCCCAAAAATAAAACAGTATATTCCCCTGTTAAGTGGAATATACCATTTATTGGAATTTATGGCAAGAATTTTTGATCGCGCAACCCGACAGATTGTCCATATTCTGCCGGGCTTTCAACAGAATGCGTGTGTAATCCGTTATAATCGCTAAAATTATAGTTGATTAACTTAAAAAACAGGCCGCAAGGGTGGGCTGGTTTTCAGATTAATGGTCTAATATTTTATTTAAGGTTTATCAGCATCAGTCCGCCAAGGCATAGCATCAGCCCGCCTATTTGAACGGGCCTGACGTTTTCACGGTAAAATAATACGCCGACAATAACCAGCAGCACCGCCAGCGTGATATTGGCGATCAATGAGCAGATACTGATATTCCAGCCTGCCCGATAAGCCAGAATATACCCGATCTCCAGGCCGATAATGCTGCCTGTAAGCAAAATGGCCGTCCAGTTTACGCCCTTAAAGTTATCAATAGAAAAACTCCCGGTTTGAAGCCGCATCATTAAAAGGGCACAAAAAGCCGCCGCTAAATAGGTAACGACCAGCGATGCAAAGGCATTGGCACCTGCGGGTGTCGCCTTTGCGGCAATATTGTAAAACAGATTTGAACAGACGATCAGTACGATGGGCAAAAGTGTACCAAATTCATTTGTCATGTTTATTTTTCCTTTATTCACAGCGGTTTTTCATTGAGCCTGACACGCTGGCGAGGATATTTTGCCGGTGTAGTCTTCACCTTTTCTATCACAATCAGCGTTCTTTGCCCTTGGTCAGCCAGCGCATATTCTCGCACGGCTGAAACAGCGCCGCCCAGCACACGAATTGCATTTTTAGCGGCCGCTATTTCCGCGCCGCAATCGGGCCCTTTAAGCGCCAGCATTTTTCCGCCCACTTTTAAAAGCGGCAGGCAATATTCACAGAGAACCGCCAGTTGCGCCACTGCGCGCGACGTCGCATAATCAAACTGTGCCCTCAGTTTTACATCCGCTCCGGCCATTTCGGCACGGGCATGAACAAAAATATTTTGCTGCCCAAGCAACTTGGAGAGCTCGGTTAAAAAGACCAGTCGTTTATTCAGGCTATCAAGCAATGTCAGATTGATATCCGGCCGCATAACCTTGAGCGGCACGCCGGGAAACCCCGCACCGGTGCCGACATCAATCAGCGAAGCCCCCTGCGAAATTTCGACAAACGCGAGGGGAAGGATGCTGTCTGCAAAGTGTTTGATAGCAATTTCATCGGGGTCTGTGATGGCGGTGAGATTCACTTTATTGTTATATTCCAATAAAAATTCACTATAAGTATTGAAATACCCGCTCTGCTGTGCATCTAACGCCAGACCAAAACCAGCCACACAGGCCGAAATTTTTTCGATTGGAATCATTTTTTTACTTCTTCCTCCCTCCGGCGCCTGGAAAGCTCTAACATCAACACTGAAATGTCGGCGGGGGATACCCCCGAAATATTCATGGCTGCCCCCAGACTTTGCGGCGCAACCTTTTTAAGTTTTTCACGCGCTTCAATTCTAAGCCCCTTTATATTTGAAAAATCAATGCCGCTAAGATCCATATTGCGCAGACGCTGCATCTCGGCTGCCTGCGCCCGTTGTTTTTGAATATACCCGGCATATTTAATCTCAATTTCAACCTGATCCGCCACCGAACGCGGGAGCTGCGGCCGTTTTTCATCAAACGGGGCCAACATGGCATAGGTTATCTGTGGCCGACGCAGCAAATCAGCTATCTTGATGCCGCTTGCAACAGATGCCGTCCCCTCAGTCTCCAGTAATTGATTCAATGGCACAGTGGGGGAAAGCGTTGTGTTTTGCAGGCGGGTAATCTCATCCAGGCGCTGCTGTTGACGCCGTAAAAACTGCTGCCAGCGCGCGTCGGTAATCAGCCCGGTTTCCCACCCCTTCGGGGTAAGGCGGGTCTCGGCGTTATCCTGCCGGAGCAATAGCCGGTATTCTGAGCGCGAGGTCATCATGCGGTAGGGTTCTGTGGCGCCCTTGGTAGTCAAATCGTCTATCAGCGTGCCAATGTAGCTTTCATCCCGCGCCATAACCAGCGGTGCTAAACCATCAAGTGCACGCACAGCGTTAATGCCAGCGACAAGGCCCTGCGCCGCCGCTTCTTCATAGCCCGATGTGCCGTTAAACTGCCCCGCCCCAAAAAGATTTTCAACCTGTTTGCACATCAAAGAAGGGTAAAGCGCCAGCGGGTCGATGCAATCGTACTCGATGGCGTATGCCGGACGCATCACTTTTACCTGTTCCATACCCGCAATGGAATGATAAAAAGCAAGCTGAACCTCAAAGGGCAATGAACTGCTCATGCCCTGCAAATACATTTCTTCCGTATCCGCACCCATCGGCTCAACAAAAAGCTGGTGCCGCTGTTTATCCGCAAAACGCACCACCTTATCTTCTATGGAGGGGCAGTAACGCGGGCCCACCCCTTCAATAACGCCCGCAAAAAGAGGGGAGCGGTGCAGATTGGCCCGGATGATCTCATGCGTTTTTAAATTTGTATAACCGATGTGACACACTGCTTTGTTAAAAAGAATTTTTTCATCCGTATCCGCTGAAAACGGAATAATCTCTTCATCGCCGGGCTGAACCTCCAATTTGGAAAAATCAATGGAGTTCCGGTTGACACGCGCAGGCGTGCCGGTTTTAAACCGGCGCATGGGCAACCCAAGTGCTCGCAGGCAATCACCAAGCGCATTGGCGGGGTGACAGCCGTCCGGACCCGACGCTTGAGAAAATTCGCCGATAAAAACTTTGCCCTTCAAGTAGGTCCCCGTCGCAATAATAGCGGCACGTACCGGATAAACCGCACCCAACATGGTGGCCACTGCGCAAACCGCACCGTTTCCGGTCTTAATTTCCACCACCTCGGCCTGTATCAGGTC
Organism: Bacillota bacterium; assembly: GCA_023457355.1. Classification (GTDB taxonomy): domain Bacteria; phylum Bacillota; class Clostridia; order Oscillospirales; family Ruminococcaceae; genus Yanshouia. The sequence goes on from JAEWLW010000015.1 coordinate 4,006, forward strand.
AAGATTGGGCGTATTTTCTATCACCTGCTTCATCACCTGATGATAACGCACCCGGTCGCTTTGGACGCGCAGCGAATGAACCGCCGGCCCTTTGCCCCGGTTGAGCATCCGGCTTTGAAGCATGGTCTTATCCGCAGTACGGCCCATCTCGCCGCCAAGGGCATCAATTTCGCGGACAATGTGGCCTTTGGCCGTTCCGCCTATCGACGGGTTACAGGGCATATTGGCGACGGCGTCCAACGATATCGTAAACAGCGCCGTCTTTTTTCCAAGGCGGGCCGCCGCCAACGCTGCTTCGCAACCCGCATGCCCCGCCCCAATAACAGCGATATCATAGCTTTCTGCAACAAATTCGGTCATCCCAAAAATCCCCCAAGTAGATTTTTCAACATATATTGAAAGTTTTCAACATGTTTTCCTATTTCCCAACACAGAACTTCGAAAAAACCTGTTCAATGACAGTTTGCGAGGCGCTGCGTCCCGTCAATTCGGCAAGCGGAGAAATTGCGTCTTCAATCAAAATTCCAGCCACATCCAGCGTGACGCCGGATTCAAGATGAAAAATGGCTTCATAAAGCGATTTTTCAGCACGTAAAATACAATCGAATTGGCGTTGGGAAGCAATAAGGCATCCGTCTTGCGTCAAGGTGATGCCCAAAGTGTTTTTAATCGCTTTTTTAAGATCTTCAATGCCTTCTCCCGTTCGTGCTGAAATCTCAACGTCAGCCTGAACAACATGTTGAAAACTATCATTTTTAAGGTCGTTTTTATTAAAAACGACGAGATGTGGTTTTAAATATATTTGTTTAAGCAGCGTTTTATCCTCATTTGTGACCGGTTTTGAACAATCCAGAAGGTATAAAACCAAATCGCTTGTCTCAATGGCATCCATTGCACGGCTGATACCTATGCGCTCAATTTTATCCCCGGTTTCACGAATTCCCGCCGTATCCAGCAGATCAATTTTAATTCCGTCAATCTCAGCGGGCGCTTCGATGACATCCCGTGTTGTACCCGCAATATCGGTGACAATAGCGCGTTCGCTTCCACTTAAAAAATTAATCAGCGTTGATTTTCCGACATTTGGGCTACCCGCAATAGCAACTTTTATGCCTTTTTGTATAAGCCTTCCCGTATTATACTTTTGTTTGAGCTGTTGCAGCTCTGTCTGCACCGTTTTAAAGATTTCCAATAGTCCTTCTCTGGTAACAGCGGGGGCGTCCTCCTCCTCGGGATAATCACTCCAAACCGCGAGCTGTGCCGCGGCGAAGCTAAGCTCATCACACAAGGCCTGAACCCGCCTGCCCAATTCACCGGTTCTGCGTTGCTGCGCCGCATTTGCCGCCAAATCGCTTTCCGCCTCTATCAGCTCTGCTATCGCTTCAGCCTGAGACAAATCCAGCTTACCGTTTTCAAAGGCCCTTTTTGTAAATTCACCCGCGCCCGCCGGTGCTGCGCCCGCGTTGATGCAGGCGGCCACCAGCTTTGCCGCAATCAGCGGATTGCCATGGCACGAAAGCTCAACCATATCTTCGCCGGTATAGCTTTTTGGTGCGCGGTAAACTAAGGCTACCGCCTCATCAATCAGTGCACCGTCAGCGGAATTTACCTCGCCATAAGCAGCATGGTATCCCGCCAGACTGCTGAGGCTTTGGGCATAATAAGGATGAAAGATTTTTTCAGCAATGGGGATTGCATCCGCACCGGAAAGGCGCACAACGGCAATAGCGCTGTGGGCGGGCGGCGTACTTAGCGCAGCAATGGTTCTTTTCATGACTTTTTCTCCAAAGATTCTTTAAAAAGGGGATGTTGCAGTGCAACATCCCCTTTTTTATTTTACAGGTCAATCTTTCCGTAAAGAGGTTGGTTGGCTGCCTCTGCCGGCGCAACTTCGCGTTTGCCGCTCTCTTTATAAGGCGCAGGCTTTTCGCGGCGCGGCCCTCTGCCGCGATTCCCGTCACGGCCTTCCCGGTTATCGCGACCGTCGCGATTTTGACCGCGATTGCCATGATAGTTATTTCCATCACGGCTTCCGCTGTTCGGACGACCGCGATTTGATTTTCCTCTCGATCGGTTGTCATATCGGTCGCCTGAAGGCTGAGGACGTGGATTTGTGCTTGAAATAATCACACAACGATTAGGTTCTTCACCAACAGAAGCGGATGTAACGCCTTCAATTTCCGAAATAGTTGCGTGAATAATCCGGCGCTCATAGGGATTCATCGGCTCAAGCGTAGTATTTCGGCCGGTTTTAATAACGGCGGCCGCCAGTTTTTTAGCCAGCTGCTCCAATGTATTGCGCCGTCTCTCACGGTAGTTTCCGGAATCAATGATCACGCGCAGATAATCGCCTTCAACACGGTTGGCGGCCAGCCCGGTCAGATATTGCAGCGCGTCGAGCGTTTCTCCGCGCCGGCCAATCGCAACACCGGAAACATCCCCGCTGATTTTTAAGGTCAGATTACTTTCCTCCTGTGCCGCCGCCACAGTCACCTGATTTAAACCCATCGCTTTGACGATATCCGAGACATATTGCTGCGCGACCTTAATTTTCCCATCAAGATCCGGCGCTTTCGCAACGGTTTCAGATACTTCTGGATCGGGTTCCTCTTTAAAAACACGAACCCTTGCGGGCGTTTGACTCAATCCCAAAAAACCCTTGTGCGGCATATCAATAATTTCAAAATCAATTTCGTCGCGGGGCAGCCCTAATTGCTCACAGCCGGCATCGATAGCGGCATCCACCGTTCTGCCGGTAGCAATAATCTCTCTGATCAAATTACTTCACTCCTTCACTTAACATCTTCGTCAGTTACATCGACAAACTCTTCACCATAGCGTTCAGCGTCACGCTTTCTGGCGGCTGCCAGTTTGCGGCGTGTGATCTCCTTTTGAGACAGGCCGCTTTCGTTCGGACTTTTCGTATTCTCTTCCTTGGCCTTTTTCTTCTGTTCAATGCGTTCCTGGCGCTCGCGCTCGCGCAGTTCTGCCTCGGCCACCTTTGCTTTTTCAATTTCTTCCGCGGGATTCATAACCTTGTTTAAAACAATGCTTTGAACGGTCGACAGAATATTGGACATAAGCCAATAGATGCCCACGCCAGCCGGAACGATAAACGAAATCCAGACGCTCATCAGCGGCATCATCAACAGCATGCTGTTGGTCATACCGGCCATCTGACCATCGGAACTTGAAGCGGTGGATTGCTTTGTAACCAGGCTCATCATCAGCGAGGTCACACCGGAAAGAACCGGAATCAACAATAAAACAATATAAAGACCCATCGGCTTATCCCCAGGCGTCAGGGAGGGCTGCTCACCCAAAAATAAACCGAAAAGCGAAAAATCAAAATTAGATAGTTTATCGGTAACATCGGCGCCCAAACCCTGAATAAAAGGGGAGGGGTCAATTTTAACGGCGTTTAATACGCTTATTTCTTTAGAGTAATTGCTCATACCGCCGGCGCCCAGTACACCCGTGGCAATTTCAATTGCCTTGCTGATTGTTTCGGTGGGCAATCTAAGCATGTGCTTAATCGGGCTGTAGATAACATCCAGCATGCCAAACAGAATCGGGAACTGAATCAGCATCGGCAAACATGAGGACATGGGGGAGAAGCCCTCTTCATTATACAGCTTTTGAAGCTCTTCGGAATACTTTTGCTTATTATTCCCATAAGCTTTTTGAAGCGCCTTCATCTTTGGCTGCATTCTCGCGTTGGAAATAAGCCCTTTTTGCTGCTTGATGCCCAGCGGTATCATTAAAACCTTGACCAGGATTGAAAACAGGATCAGCGTGATGCCATAATTATGTGTGAGCCCGTTGATGTAATACATAATGAACCCAAGAACCCAGCCCACCGGCGCAAACAAATTTACAATGCTCATTTAGTTTCCTCCATTATCATCTTTAAAAAGACGCACCGAATAAGGCGTAAGAAGAAGGGTTTAGCGGCGCTTGTCCTTTTTATTGCTTTTGCTGTAAACTTGATATTCCCTGCGGAAGGTAAAATGCTCCGGCACAGGATCATATCCACCCCTGGAAAAGGGATTGCAGCGCAAAATGCGCCAAACCGAAAGTAACCCGCCCCGAATCGCGCCAAAGCGGTCGATCGCCTCTAAGGCATAGCTGGAGCAGGTTGGAATATAAATACAGCGCGGCTGTGTATAGCGTGAGATACCTTCACGATAAAGATAAACCAACGCTTTAAAAATGCGCTTCATCATTTGAAATAAAATAAGGAGAAAGATGCTTTTTCATGACTTTATAAACCTCCTGCATGGTGCAGTTGGTGGTTCTTGCCCGGGCGACAAACACAATGTCATAACCAATTTCCTGAGAAAAACGAGGCAGAAGGAGGCGGTAAGCCTCCCTGATGACTCTACGTGCCCGGTTGCGGTCGTGCGCTTTACCGATCTTTTTACTGGTGGTAATTCCAATGCGGTTAAAGCCATATCGGTTTTTTGCCACATAGGTCACCAAAGGGGCGCTGATTGCACCCTTTTTCCGGTAAAGTTTTCGGAATTCATGGTTCTGGTTCAACGAGACTGTCTTTTGCAACACCGCAAGCCCTTTCGCATGCCTTCGTTTCTCAAACGAAAAACAGAAATAAAGGTCACACTGACAAACGGTGTGACCTTAACACATTAGTACGTGAGCCTTGCTCTGCCCTTTGCACGACGGCGGGCGAGTACCTTGCGACCGTTTCTCGTTTTCATTCTCTTACGGAAACCGTGTTCCTTCTTGCGCTGAAGCTTCTTCGGCTGGTAGGTTCTTACCATAGAAAACCCCTCCTTTCAGGGAAACCTTGCAGATAACTAGTATAGACTAAAAAGCCCTGTAAAGTCAAGAACCTTTTATTAAAAACAATGTATTTATCAGCATTTTACAAGTAAATCACCATCATATTCTGAATAAATCGTTTTTTGAAAAATTTTTTTGTTTTTTATTGCATGCGCCCGAATTTTTAAGCTTGTCCTTCTCCCTGTTCCTATTATATATATTATCCTGTATCACGGTTGAAAGATTTACTTTTTTATGATATTATAAGCTAGAATATTTGTATGCGGCCGTACGGCTGTTTTTGGAGGTTAGTTCATGGATTCTACCATGGAAATGTTTGAGTTGATTAAGGATTATTGTCGACAACAGATGCCGGCAGGGCCTTATTCTCTTTGGATTAAAGATATTGTTTGCCAAAAGTTTGATCATACAGGTGCTGTGCTGGCGGTTCCGACTGATTTTCGCAAACAGATTATAGAAGCAAAATATTTTGATTTTCTTTCCAGCGCGTTTAAAGAAGTTCTTGGCTTCTCGGTAGAATTGACAATTGTCAGCGAAGAAAGTATCAAATCGCCGGCTCCAGAAATGCCATCTCCCGCACCGGTTAAAAAAGAATCGATTGACCTCAACTTTTCCTCTGTTGGGGAGTATGATTATACCTTTTCCACCTTTATTGTGGGTGCATCCAACAAGTTTGCCCATGCGGCCAGCCTTGCCGTTGCAACAAACCCAGCATCCTCCTATAATCCGCTGTTTATATACGGCGGTTCGGGCTTGGGCAAAACGCATTTGCTCAATGCTATTTGCGCTGAAATTTCACAAAGCCAGCCCGATTTTAAAATTATCTACGTCAAAGGCGAAGATTTTACCAACGAACTTATTACGGCGATTAAAACTGAGCGGACTAAATACTTTCATGACAAATACCGCCAGGCCGACGTTCTGCTGGTGGACGATATTCAGTTCATCAGCGGCAAAGAAATGACACAGGAAGAATTCTTCCATACCTTCAATACCTTATATGAAGCGAACAAACAAATTGTTTTAACCTCCGACCGTCCGCCCAAGGAAATTAAAACCCTGGAGGACAGGCTTCGCACCCGCTTTGAATCAGGTCTTATTGCGGATGTTCAGCCGCCGGATTATGAAACGCGGGTTGCAATTTTACGCCGAAAAGCTGAGCTTCTCGACATCAGTCTGCCTGACGATGTTACCGAATATATTGCAAACCGTCTCAAAACAAATATTCGCCAGCTGGAGGGAACTGTTAAAAAAATTAAGGCATTTAAGCTTTTGGCAAACACCCCCCCCTCTATTTCCATCGCGCAAAACGCCATCCGGGATATTTTAAATGACAGCCAGCCTATTTCTGTAACGGTTGACCGTATTATCAACGAGGTTTCCCGTTCATTTGAAGTTTCGGTTCAAAATATTCGTTCAATGGATCGTACGGCGCCCGTATCAGCCGCGCGTCAGGCGGCCATGTATATCATCCGTGAGGTTGCGCATCTTTCGATGTCTGCTATTGGCGAGGAATTTTCAGGCCGCGACCATTCGACGGTCGTTTATACCATCAACCAAACTAAAAAGCTTATGAAGACGAACCCGCACTTTAAAAATACCGTCGAAGATATTATTAAAAATATTCGCGACAGCTAATTCAACATTTTTTAATCGTTTAGTTGTTTATAAATTCCACCGGTTTTTAAAGTTCTTCTTAACATTTAACAACAGTTCTTAAACCGCTTTTAACATGCCCTTTTGAGGCCGTGTTATTTTTATTTGTTTTTAAAAATTTTTTCAAGACTTTTTTTCTTGAATTTTTGGTGTTTTAATCAGCCTTTTTATATTTTTTAACACTTTTAACGGCCCCTACTGCTACTGCTAAATATTATTGTCTTTCTGTCTTTTTTAGAAAAGGAGATCATTATGAAAATTAAATGTGAAAAATCAATCCTTTGCGATGCTGCGTCGGTTGTCAGCAGAGCGGTATCTTCACGCTCACCGCTGCCTACTCTGGAGGGGATTTTGATCCGCACCGCGGACAATACCATTGAATTATTTGGCTATGATCTCGATATTGGGATTTCCACTAAAATAGACGCCCAGATAGAAGCAGGAGGAGAAATCGTTCTACCGGCGAAAGTGCTGCTGGAAATTGTCAAGAAATTGCCCGGTGAATTTGTTACAATCACGGTAGGTGATAAGTGCCTGACCGAAATTAAAAGCGGTTTTTCGGAATTTACAATTTTGGGTATGCCCGCCGATGAATTTCCCGAATTTCCCGCCATCGGTGAAGTTACCGATTTCAGCATCACTGAAGATATCTTAAAATCCATGATTGACCAGACTATTTTTGCTATCAGCCAATCTGATGCAAAACCGATTCACACCGGTTCTTTGTTTGAAGTTAAAGGCGGTTCTTTTTCGGTTGTTTCTATCGATGGTTATCGCTTGGCTCTTCGGAATGAAAAAGTTGCCTTTGAAAGTGATATCAGTTTTGTGGTCCCCGGTCGTGCACTAAATGAAATTTCACGTATTCTCAGCGAAGGCTCGGATGACCTTGTCGGTATGCAGATATCCAGAAAGCATATCATTTTTCACATTGGCAGTTTTCAGGTGTTTTCTCGCCTTTTGGAAGGTGATTTTCTTGATTATAATGCTGCTATTCCAAAAACCAGCAGCACAAAGGTCAAAATTAACACAAGAGAATTTATCGATGCTGTGGAGCGTGTGAGCCTTTTAATTTCAGACCGTATTAAAAGCCCGCTGCGCGTTAAATTTGTCGATGATGAGATTATCTTAAACTGTTCCACTGCGCTTGGCCGCGCAGTGGATACGGTGCCCGCATCCATTGATGGCGGATCTCTGGAAATGGGCTTTAACAATCGTTATTTGCTCGATGCGTTGCGCGCCGCACAATGTGACGAGGTCTGTCTTGAAATTTCCGGCCCGTTGTCGCCAATGAAGGTGGTTCCGGTCAACTTAAATTCTTTTATATTCCTTGTGCTTCCGGTCCGCTTAAAATCTGATATGTAAAGGGCTGTGCATATGAAAAAAATTACCATCACCACAGAGTTTATTAAATTGGATGCGCTGCTGAAATTCGCGGGAGAAACGATGACCGGCGGTGAAGCAAAAGAAATTATTCAGGCAGGGCTTGTTGCCGTCAACGGCGAAACCTGTGTAATGCGGGGCAAAAAAATAAGACCGGGTGATAGGGTCTCTGTGAATGGCGATGAACTGGAGGTTATTTTGGGTGAAGGTAACCCGCCTCTCAATTAATAAATTTCGAAATTTAACCGATATCTACTGTGAACCTTCCGCCGGCGTCAATGTTATTTTTGGTGAGAACGGGCAGGGAAAAACAAACTTACTTGAAGCTATCTGGCTTTTTACAGGCGCCAGAAGCTTCAGGGGTGCCCAGGCATCGGATTATATTCCTTTTGGAGAAGCCAGAAGTATCTTTTCGGTGACTTATAACGATTCAAATAGGGAAAATCTGACAAATATAACATTGGGCGATAAAAAAGAGGTTTTGCAAAACGGTGTTGCACTGGAATCGTTATCGGCGCTTTCCGGCAGTTTTTGTTCTGTGGTTTTTTCGCCGGCGCATCTCAATCTGGTAAAGGGTGGTCCCGCGGAACGCCGAAAGGCGCTGGATGTCGTTATAGGACAAATAAAGCCGCGGTATATTGCTGTATGTCAGGAATACCAGAAGCAACTGTATCAACGAAATTCGTTATTGAAAGATATTCCTTTTTCGTCGTCATTATTGGATACATTGGATGTATGGGATCAAAGTCTGGCAAAAACAGGCGCTCTGATCGCCAGAACCCGCAAAAGTTTTTTGGAAAAATTAATTCCTTTTTCGGATGATTTCTATAAAGGCATTTCTTCTGGACGCGAAGAACTCTCCCTGTCTTATTTTTCGACACTTGAGATAGAAAACGTCATTTCAGAAGAAACCATGCTTTCGCTTTTAAAAAAGCACAGAGCCGAAGATATTCGTGTCGGCTCTTCTTCGGTCGGGCCGCACCGCGATGACCTTTTAATTGATATTAATGCCATGCCTGCAAGAAATTTTGGTTCACAGGGGCAGCAGCGCAGCGCCGTTTTAGCTTTAAAGCTTGGAGAGTGCGCGTTAATTGAGCAAGTCACCAGCCAGAAACCGGTCGTACTTTTGGATGATGTCATGAGTGAACTTGACGATTTAAGACGCGATTTTCTGTTGCATCGGTTACTTGATCGGCAAATATTTATCACCTGTTGTGACCCGCGTCAGGTGGTGGATGTGGATGCATCTTATAAAATTGAGGCGGGCAGGCTGGTGGCACAGTAAAGGAGCGCTTGTGTATGTATTTACATCTAGGTCAGGAAACAGTGGTCAGACTTCAGGATATCATCGGTATTTTTGATATTGAAACTTCTTCTGTCGGAAAAGAAACACGATGGTTTTTATCCCGTGCAGAAAAAAATATGATGGTGACAAACGTTTCAAATGATTTGCCCAAGAGCTTTGTTATTTGTAATGATAACGGCACAACGCGTGTTTATATATCTCAGATTTCGACTGCGACGCTGAAGAGAAGAACCAGGTTTATCGAGAACCTTTAGATAATTGAAAAATAACCAGAAGTTAAGGCTAGAATAGGAGCGAATATTTGTGAGCAACACTCAGCAGAACAATTATGACGAAAATCAGATACAAGTCCTTGAAGGGCTTGAGGCGGTTCGTAAACGCCCGGGTATGTATATCGGTTCTACTGGACCGCGCGGTTTACATCATCTGGTATACGAAATTGTCGATAATTCTATTGACGAAGCGCTCGCAGGCTTTTGCACCGATATAGAGGTGGACATTCTGCCTGACGATGTCATTCGTGTTACGGATAATGGCCGCGGTATCCCGGTTGGTATACAGCCAAAGATGGGCATTCCCGCTGTAACCGTAGTTTTTACAATTTTACATGCCGGCGGCAAATTTGGCGGCGGTGGTTATAAGGTTTCCGGCGGGTTACACGGTGTTGGCTCTTCAGTTGTCAATGCGCTGTCGGAATGGTTGGAAGTAGAAGTTTGTGACGGTCATCATCGTTACCACCAGCGATTTGAACGCGGGCTTATCGTAACCGATTTAAAAATAATCGGTGATACGGATAAAACCGGCACAATCGTGACCTTTAAAGCGGATTCCAAAATATTTGAAGAGACGGCCTATGATAAGGAAATTTTACTGACCCGATTGCGTGAACAGGCTTTTTTGAATGCGGGCATTCGCATTGTGCTGCGTGATACCAGAGATGAGGAGCCTTTTGAGGCAGATCTTTGTTATGCGGGGGGCATTTGTAGTTTTGTTGAATATATCCATGAAAAGCGTGCGCTTGAGTCCTTGCATTCCGATGTTATTTATGTCACCGGGCAGGATGGCGATTCAATTGCGGAAGTTGCTCTGCAATACAATGACAGCTATAATGAGCTCATTCTCTCCTTTGCCAATAACATTCACACCGGTGAGGGTGGTACGCATGAAATTGGTTTTAAGTCGGGACTGACGCGTGTCATGAATGATTTTGCCAGGCGCTATAATCTTTTAAAAGATTCCGATAAGAATTTAACCGGAGAAGATGTTCGTGAGGGCTTAACCGCGATTATATCGGTGAAGCTGACCGAGGCACAGTTTGAGGGGCAGACCAAAGCAAAACTTGGCAATACGGCGATACGTTCCCTGGTCGATTCCATGCTCTCTGAAAAACTGACGCAGTATTTTGAAGAAAATCCGTCTGTATGCCGGACAATTCTGGAAAAAGCACTCGGTGCGGCGCGGGCAAGAGAAGCGGCACGAAAGGCCAGAGAACTTACCCGCAGAAAATCTGCCCTTGAGACGGCATCGTTGCCCGGTAAATTGGCCGACTGTTCCGAAAAGGGAACAGACCGTACAGAAATTTATATCGTCGAGGGTGATTCTGCGGGCGGTTCGGCAAAATCTGGACGCGACCGGCGCTTTCAGGCTATTTTGCCGCTGTGGGGAAAAATGCTCAACGTTGAAAAGGTGCGTGAAGAAAAGGTTTACGGCAACGACAAGCTCACACCTGTCATCACCGCGCTGGGTTGCGGCATTCGGGATGAGTTTGACCTCACAAAGTTGCGCTATGATAAAGTTATCATCATGGCCGATGCCGATGTCGACGGTTCACATATCAGAACACTGCTGCTGACCTTCTTTTTTAGATATATGCGGCCATTAATTGAAACGGGCCATATTTATCTGGCACAGCCGCCGCTTTATAAAGTCAGCCGTGGAAAGCAGGTGCGGTATGCCTATACCGACCATGAGCTTGAAAAGGAAATGAAGGAACTTGCGCCCAACGGTGAAAAGGTGGATATTCAGCGCTATAAAGGTCTTGGTGAGATGAACCCCGAACAGCTTTGGGAGACGACTATGGACCCCATGCGCAGAACAATTCTCAAGGTGGAAATGGAGGATGCGGTTTCGGCCGATGCCATATTCTCTGTGCTGATGGGGGACAAAGTGCAGCCGCGCCGTGAATTCATTGAACAGAATGCGAAATATGTGAAAAACCTGGATATCTGACAGGTTGTTTCACGTGAAACATTTTAGGTGCAGGCTTTTAGGCGTTTTGGTGCGCCTGCAGAAATGAAAGGTGAAAACTGATGGACGAAATAATACATGGCAGATTGATACCGGTCGACATTGAAAACGAGATGAAAAAAAGCTATCTCGATTATTCCATGTCGGTCATTGTTGGGCGTGCCTTGCCTGATGTGCGCGACGGATTAAAACCGGTTCACCGCCGTATTCTTTATACACTGTTTGAGAATGGTATTTATTCCGATAAGGCCTATAGAAAGTGCGCTGATACGGTTGGTTCAGTGCTGGGACGTTATCATCCGCACGGTGATGCCAGCGTTTATGATGCAATGGTGCGCCTGGCGCAGGATTTTTCCATGCGTTATCCCTTGATTGACGGACATGGTAACTTTGGTTCAATCGACGGTGACCCTGCGGCTGCTTATCGTTATACCGAATCACGTATGAGCAAGATTTCAATGTCGATGCTTACCGATATTGATAAGGAAACGGTTAATTTTGTTCCAAACTTTGATGACCGTTTAAAAGAACCGAGTGTTTTGCCCTCCCGTTTTCCAAATCTTTTGGTCAACGGCTCAACCGGTATTGCGGTTGGCATGGCTACAAATATTCCGCCCCATAACATGGGCGAGGTTATAGATGCGGTTTGTGCCCTGATTGATAATCCTGAGGCGACGCTTGAGGAGTTGATGCAGCATTTACCCGGACCTGATTTTCCTACCGGCGGCACCATTATGGGCCGCAGCGGTATCCGCGCGGCCTATGGTACCGGGCGCGGCAGAATACTTGTTCGTGCCAAAACACATGTGGAGGAGATGTCCAACGGGCGCGAACGTATTGTTGTCACTGAAATTCCTTATGGTGTGAATAAGGCCCGCCTCATAGAGGCGATTGCCGACTTGGTTAAAGATAAGCGCATCGAACAGATATCGGATTTGCGCGATGAATCCGACCGCGATGGCATGCGCATGGTCATAGAGCTCAAGCGCGATGCGAATACGGCAATCGTACTTAATCAGCTCTATTCCTACAGCCAGATGCAGGAAACCTTTGGCGTTATTATGCTGGCACTGGTTGGCGGTGTGCCGAAGGTGATGTCGCTAAAAGAAATTTTGCAGCACTATGTCAAGTTCCAGGAAGAAATTGTTGTGCGCAGAACGCGTTTTGACCTGCGGAAAGCGGAAGAGCGCGCACATATTCTGGAAGGCTTGAAGCGTGCTATCGATATTGTGGATGAAATTATTGCGGTGATCCGTGCGACAAAAGGCAGTCAGTCTGATGCAAAAGCGGCTGTTATGGCGCATTTCGATTTTGACGAACCGCAGGCGTCCGCTATTGTTGCTTTCCGCCTCGGCCAGTTGGCCGGTCTTGAAATTGAAAAGATTATCAATGAATTAGGCGAGCTTGAAGTGAAAATTGCGGAGTGGAGAAGTATTTTGGCTGATGAACAAAAGGTTCTCACCATCGTAAAGCAGGAGATTTCTGCGATTGGGGCCAAATACAGCGATATGCGCCGAACAGAAATACAAACTGTTTCAGGCGAAGTGGATATTGAGGATCTCATCCCGGAGTCGGAATGCGTCATTACGCTGACTTACTATGGTTATATTAAACGGCAACCCGTTGATACCTATAAGACACAACGCCGCGGTGGCCGCGGTGTTACCGGCATGACCCGCAGGGAAGAGGATTTTGCGACGGAATTGTTTATTTGTTCGACACATGATTATATCATGTTCTTTACCAGCCGCGGCCGTGTTTACCGCTTAAAGGGCTACGAGATTGCGGAAAGCTCAAGAACCGGCAAGGGTACGAATATCATCAATTTGCTGCCGTTGGAGCAGGGCGAAAAGGTGACATCCACCATCAAAGTCAGCCCGGTAGAGATTGAAAAATATCTATGCATGGTCACTAAAAACGGCGTTATTAAGCGCACTGCGCTCTCGGCCTTTAAAAATATTCGCAAAGCCGGGTTGATTGCGGTTAATCTTGACGACAATGACGAGCTGGCATGGGTCCGCATGACGGATGGCGAGGATGACCTGATTATCGCTACAAGAAATGGCCGTGCGATCCGCTTTAATGAGACAGAAGCACGTGGCATGGGCCGTAATGCCCGCGGTGTACGCGCAATTTCTCTGGATGATGGCGATAGCGTTGTCGGCATGGCGCGCGTCCGTGATAACAGCGCACTGCTTACCGTAACGGAAAATGGGTTGGGCAGAAGATCACTGATTTCCGAATATCCGTTGCGTTCCCGTGGCGGTAAGGGCGTCATCAATTATTACACCAATAAAAACGGCCCGGTTGCGGGGATACGGTCTATTGATGAAACAGATGATGTATTTCTCATTTCAGACGACGGTATCATTATTCGGATTGGCGCCGCTGAAATTACCACACAATCACGTTATGGCGGTGGTGTACGGGTGATGCGCTTGGCTGAAGGCAGCAAATTGGTTACACTGGCCAGAGCGCCTTCAGAAGAAAACACCGAAGAAGAACCGGACACGGATTCTGAACTGACCGAGGAAGATGAAAACAGCAGTATAAAACAGGAAGTTCAGGAAGAGGACAATTCTTCAGAGGACTAAGCTAAAAGGCCGTCGGAGATTCTCCGACGGCCTAATGTTTCACGTGAAACATTCTTTAAAAGCAAGATTTTCTCACAATTATCAAAATTAATTTATACCATTTTTACATTCGGCAGTATAATTAAAGTAATAGGGAGAAGGGGGAAAGGGAATGGCCAAGTTATTAATTGTTGATGATGAAGAAAAAATTCGCTTTGTCGTAAAGGAATATGCGCAATTTTCCGGCCATGAGGTAGCGGAAGCACCCGATGGGGCGGAAGCGGTGGCATTTTGTAAGGATAATAAATTTGATTTGATTGTGATGGATATTATGATGCCCAAGGTGGATGGATTTACGGCTGTTAAACAAATCAGAAAATTTTCTCCTGTGCCGGTTATTATGCTTTCGGCCAGGGGGGAGGAATATGATAAGCTGTTCGGCTTTGAGCTGGGCATTGATGATTATGTGGTCAAGCCTTTCTCTCCAAAAGAACTGATGGCGCGCATTACAGCCGTTTTAGCCAGAAGTCAACAAGCGCGCAATGAACATGAAAAGCTGGAGTTTGGCAGTTTGGTTATCGACTTGACCGGCAGGACGGTTACGGTGGACAGTGCCGCACTGCAAATGACACCTAAAGAATATGAACTGCTGTTTTATATGGTTAAAAACCGCGGCATAGCGCTTTCGCGTGAGCGGTTGATTACTGAAGTCTGGGGTTATGACTATTTTGGCGACGACCGGACATTGGACACCCATATTAAAATGCTGCGTCAAAATCTGGGCAAATATCGAAACTGTATCGTTACACTGCGCTCAATGGGGTATAAATTTGAATATTGACAGCAGCATGAAAGGAAACAGCCATGTTTAAGATAAACAGAAGTATAGAGCGGCGCATTGTTATCTCACTGTTGGGTTATACTTTGTTCACTGTTGCTTTGCTGTGGCTGTTTCAGATTATATTTATAAGAAGTTACTATCACATCATGCAGAAAGCCAGTATTATTCAGGCCGGTAATCAAATTCTGAACAGCTTTGACGACAGCGACTTTGAAGCGAAGCTGGAACGTATCTGTTTCATGCATGGTATGTGTTGTGTTGTAATTGATCAAGAAGGAAGAGAGCTTTATTCTATCGACATGTTGGGTCGGGGTTGCCTGATACATTCGCCGGCAAAAACTTTCGTCGCGAAAATAATAGCGCCGGTTAAAAATGGCGAAAAGGATGAAATTATCGCCAAGGTTCGTGATAGCCGCTTCCGCAACCAGGCGATGATCTATGCGCATTCTTTAACGGATACAAAAAACAAGCAGGTAATCATCCTTTTAAATGCGCCGCTTGAGCCGGTTGGCTCAACCAAAAGCATTCTGAAAAGTCAGCTTAAAATTATTACGGGTTTGCTGATTATTGTCGCAATTGTTATGTCTAAGCTGGTTGCGACAAGAATTTCACGCCCGATAAAAAATATAACCCAAAAGGCAAAAGGGCTGGCGACCGGCGAATATACGGCAGATTATGAAGGCGGCGGCGTAACTGAAATCGACGAACTGGCACAGGCATTAAACTATTCGGCCGAGGGGCTTTCAAAGGTTGAAGATTTAAGGCGCGAGTTGGTCGCTAATGTTTCACATGATCTGAAAACACCTTTGACCATGATTAAGGCCTATGCCGAAATGATCCGCGATTTGACAGGGGAAAATAAAGAAAAGCGTGATGCTCAGCTGGATGTGATTATTTCAGAAACGGACAGACTGACTGTTTTGGTCACCGATCTTATTCAAATTTCCCGCGATGAGAACGAGATGCGCAATTTAAAACCGGAAATTTTTAATCTTTCACAGATGATTTCAGACATCACGGGTCGTTTTGCACAAATCAATCCGGAATACAGAATAAAAGTTCAGGCCCAGAGTGATATATCGGCGTATGCCGATAAGCAAAGTATTGGGCAGGTACTCTATAATTTGATATCCAATGCTATAAATTACACAGGACAGGATAAAACCGTTTGGGTATCACTATCAGAAACGCCACAAAAGCGATTGCGCGTTGAAATAAGGGACAGCGGAAAGGGAATTCCAAAAGAGGAGTTACCCCTGATATGGGAACGTTATTACCGCAGCCAGAATACGCATCAGCGGGCGGTGGTCGGCAGCGGCCTTGGGCTTTCAATTGTAAAAAGTGCATTGACGCAACAAAATCTGCCGTTTGGGGTTGAGAGCGAACTTCAAAAGGGAAGTTGCTTCTGGCTTGAACTACGCCCGGCGGACAGGAAAAAATAGAAAAAGCACAAGAAAGCGATAAATGCAGGTTTATCGCTTTCTTTTATAATATCCTCTGCCCGGTATCACCTGAATATCACATTGCTGCAATACGCTTAGAACAGTATTCATAACGGGAAGGGCGAATAAAAAATGGAGCAGCTGCAAGTAACCGAAAAAGAAATGAAAACACCTGCTATCGAGGATAGTTTAAGCGATAATCAGCAGGAGCTGCTGGCACTGTTGGGGAAAAAACGAAAAAGCGGGTTTAAAAAATATCTGCCAGCGGCAGCCCTTGTCGCATTACTGTTGCTGGCCTTGATTCTATGGCGTCTACTTAAAGAGAATAAAAGCGACAACAGCCAAATAACTTACCGTCAGTATACCGTGCAGCGGGGGGATGTCATAGTCGGGTCAAGCGAAAGTTCCTCCATTTCATTAAGCCGAGAGGTAGTTAAATTTCCGGTTTCTACAGTGGTGGAAAAGGTATTTGTTAAGGCAGGTCAATCTGTCAAACAAGGCGAACCGTTGATGCAGCTGGATATTGATGAAATTAAAGCGGGACTGGTTTCCTACCAGTTGCAGGTTAAAATGGCCGAATTGGAACTTGAGCAGTCCAAGCTGGACCAGCAATCCAAGCTGCTTAAGGCTGAACAGACCTATAAAACTGCTCTGTTGCAAGGGCAACTGGCAGAAAGCAGTCAAAATGTAACAATTACCCAGCTTGAAAAGCAGTTGGCTGATGCGCAGGAAGAATTGGCTGATGCGCTTGAAGATTTACACACCTATCAAAACTATCAGGATGACTATGACGACGATTATTCCGATTTGCAATCGCTGTCCAAACGGGTGGCAACTTATAAATCGCTTTATCAGCAATATTACAGCCGCTATCAGGAAGTAGCCGGACTGGAGACGGAACTTGCCACTTGGCAAAACTTGTATGACGATCTTACCGATGAAGAAAAGGCCGACACTGATGAAGAAAGCAGAGCGCAAATTTATCTCGCACATATTGCAACCATACAACAGCAAATGGGTGATGACACATCAAGTGCGCTTTACACCAGCTATCAAAACGCTTATGAAAATTATCAAACTGCCAACAGTAAATATGGCGATCGCCTTGCCGATTTTAACGAAACCTATGACATTGATTACGACGATGATCAGGAGCTGGAAGATAAGATAACCGATCTTAAAGAAAAGGTTCAAAGCTATAATATTGCGTTGGAAAATGCTAAACTGGATCAACAGGCAGGGACACTTTCAGCAGAGCAGACAAAGCAGCTTACCGAGTTGGCGGCCCAAACAGCAGAGGCGCAGTATAATCTGACCACACTTCAACTTTCTCAGGCGGTGGATGAAGCCCAGGAGACCTATGACCAGACGGTGAAACAAATTAACGATATCCAAAAAAGCATTTCGGATGACGGCATTGTTTATGCGCCTTGTACCGGTATGATTGTCAGTGTGTCACTTGAAGAAGGGGACGATTTTGATGTATCCTACGATGAGGATACCGATACGCTCAATGAACAGACACTTCTTACAATGACCGATATCTCGTCGGTTTACGTACCAATCACCATTTCGGAGGAAGATATCCTCAACGTTTATATCGGCCAGCCGGCCAGCGTTACCATGAGTGCTTTTGAAGGCTTAACTTTTGACGCGCAGGTGGATACGGTATCGGTTGAGGCGGCACGCTCCGGCGCCGCGACCGTCAGCTACACTGTAAACGTCAAATATGTAGGGGAGAATACCCGTGACATGTATGAGGGTATGAGCGCGCAAACCACGCTTTTGCAGCGTGCCGCAAAAAACGTCCTTTATATTAACAACCAGGCGGTTACCAATAAAGACGGTATTGCAACGGTACAAAAGGTGGATGACGGTGGCAATACCGTTACAACGGCAGTCAAAACCGGCTTTTCAAACGGGCAATATGTTGAAATTATCAGCGGGCTTGAGGAGGGCGATACCGTTTTAGTGGCCAGCGGGGTAGGCAGAACATGAGGATAACGGAGATACTGCGTCTGGTTTGGATCAACATCATCCAGAATAAAACCAAAGTCTTATTAACGTCGTTAGGCATTATTGTGGGGTCGGCCACAATTGTATTGGTTATTGCCATAGGCCAGGGTGGGCAGGCGGATGTTGCCGACCAGTTTAAGAACCTTAATGCGGGCGCAATAGACATTAAATCAATAGACGCACAGACCGCTCAGATGGAAATGATGCCCGGCATGAATGGCGGATTGCCTTCAGGCTTTTCAGCGGGTGGATTTTCAGGTGGGAATTTCAGAGGAGGCAGCATTCGCAGCGGGAGCGGTTCCGGCAGAAGTAGTTTCAGCAGCCGGAGAAGTAGCCGAAACACGCGTGCTCGGCTGACAGAAACAGATGTGGCAGATATTTCGCAGTTGGTGTCCGGGCTTGAAGAGGTCACCATTTTAGTGAATGGCACCACAACGGTCTTTGGCGGCGACCTTGAGGAAGAAAAAAGTTCCACAACCATTGTGGGTGTCCTTGAAAATTTTCAGCGTGTCAGTAACCTGAATTTAATGTATGGCGGTTTTATCACTGATGAAGATAACAACAGCGCCAACTATGTCGCGGTAATCGGCTACAACCTTGCAAAAGAGATTTTT
The DNA here is from genome assembly GCA_023457355.1 of Bacillota bacterium. Classification (GTDB taxonomy): domain Bacteria; phylum Bacillota; class Clostridia; order Oscillospirales; family Ruminococcaceae; genus Yanshouia. The sequence goes on from JAEWLW010000015.1 coordinate 22,884, forward strand.
ACACTTCCGGCTTATGCATATGGGGATTATATTACCATCGACGATAAAAATTATGAAATAATCGGCGTACTTAAAGAAATGGGTTCGGTTTCTTCTGGCATCAGCTCCGATAACGCTATATACATACCGTATAACACGGCGATAAAATACATTTTTGGCGCTCAAACGGAACCAACGATCACCGCTGTGGCAAAAGAGGTATCCGGTGTGGATGTCGCCATAGAGAATATCAAAGCTGTTTTAACCGAAAATTATCCGAGGGGCAATTTTGCTGTGACAGATGCAGGCAGTGCGATGGACGCTGCAACAAGCTCGGCCAATACGCTGGCAATGCTGCTGTTTGCAGTAGCCACCATCGTATTTGTGGTTGGCGGCATTGGCATTATGAACGTCCTGTTTGTCTCGGTACAGGAGCGCACCTCTGAGATTGGTATCTTAAAGGCCATAGGCTGCCCCGCCGGCAGTATTCTGTTGGAGTTTCTGCTCGAAGCTGTTTTTATGGGTTTGGCGGGTGGCATTTTGGGTGTCATTTTAAGCTTTGGTATCATCCCGCTGATTGAAATGTTAGGCATGCGTCTGGAAACAAGCTTAATGGGTTACATGCTTGCTTTGGTTTTTGCGTTGGCCACCGCCACGTTGTTTGGGTTTTATCCCGCCTATAAGGCTTCCAAACTGGTGCCTATAGAAGCGCTGACCTTAAATTAGTAATTGCTCAATAGCAGCATGATCTGAGGAGATTACGATATGCGACAATCATTAACACACTTACTGACTATAGTTTTTGTTTTGATCAGCGTTACGGCCTGTGCCAGCCCGCAGCAGACCGCTTCTGCTTCGGGTCCGGAGAACCCGCAGGGGATGCGCCAGTGGAGCAGCGGTGTTAATCCCCAGGAAGGACGCCCGACAGGGGAAAGGCCATCCGGGGGCAGGCGTGGCACAGGCGAAGCGAGAGCGGACAGAGACGAAGCAGAGGCATCAAATGCAGGCAGTGCCGGCAACAGTGATGTTAAAACAGTGACGGGAACGGTTAAAAGCATTGTTGGCAATGAGGTGGTGCTGATTGTTGCACAGAAAAACCGCACAGCGGCAAAACCCGATTTAGCCTATGCTTCATCACAGGAGACAGTCTCCGAGCAACAAGATGAAAGAACCCCCGCGGATATCTTTGCCGAAAATAACGGCGGCGGCGCTGAAAGTGCTGCACAGGACGAAACGGAGACCTATCTGATTCCGGTTGGCATGCCGATTGGCAATAAAGATTTTACCGCCATAAAAGCCGGAAACACGCTGAAAATTTATTTAGGAACCGACCCGAATGACGGCAGCGAAATTATAACAGCGGTCGAGCTGCGATAGAAGGGACCGGCAGATGGCGTATTTAATAGAATTAAAGCAGATATCAAAGAACTTCCAAGTGGGGGATACCGTTGTACAGGCGCTCAAAAAAGTAAACCTCTCTGTGAAAGAGGGCGAATATCTGGCGATCCTTGGGCCCTCCGGTTCAGGTAAATCGACCCTGATGAATGTTTTGGGCTGCATGGATAATGTGCAGTCCGGAGAATACCATCTCGCGGGACTGCCGATTCACCAGATGGAAGATAAACAGCTGACAACGGTGCGCAACCGCCTGATTGGCTTCATATTTCAGCGTTATCATTTGGTTCCCACCTATTCGGTGCTGCAAAATGTTATGATGCCGCTTTTAGTACGCGGTGCAGCGCACCAGGCGGCACAGATAGAGGCTTTAAAGCAGCTCAAAATGCTGGGTATGGCGGAACGCATATGGCATAATCCGAATGAGCTTTCGGGCGGGCAACAACAGCGTGTGGCCATCGCGCGCGCTCTGGTCGGCAAACCGCGCCTGCTTTTGGCCGATGAGCCGACCGGTGCACTCGATTCTGCCACGGGCAAAGAGGTTATGAAGCTTTTTGGCGCATTGAATGAACGTGGACATACCATTGTTATGATCACCCATGACGCGCACATCGCCCAATATGCCCAAAGAACCGTACATATTGTGGACGGTGCTTTAAGCGAATAAAAAGAGAAGGCCGATGCCTTCTCTTTTTGGAATGCTATTAAAATCAATAACCCATTTCCTGAGAAATACGCAGCGCAAATTCTTTGGCTTTTAAAGCCATCTCAAGCATGAGCTCCATATCAATTCTTGCTGCAGGGCCGGAAATATTAAGGGCCGCCACCACCTTGTGGTGCGAATCGAAAACCGGCGCCGCCACCGAGACAACACCCTCTTCGCGTTCGCTGCGGCTGGTGGAATAGCCCAACGTGCGAATTTCGGCCAGCCTGTCGTGCGTGGTATAGGGG
>JAEWLW010000016.1 GCA_023457355.1 Bacillota bacterium
GTGAAACCCGTCAACCTTGGCAAAAACGTTCGCATGAGCTTCGGCAAAATTAATGAAGTTCTGGACATGCCAAATCTGATTGAGGTGCAAAAGAACTCCTACCGCTGGTTCCTCGATGAAGGCCTTAGAGAAGTGTTTAACGACATGTCGGCCATTACCGATTATCAGGGTAATCTGGTGCTCGATTTTATCGATTACCGCTTGGAGGACAAACCCAAATACACCATTGAGGAGTGCAAAGAACGCGACACTACTTATGCCGCACCGCTCATCGTCACAACCAGTCTATTGAACCGCGAGACGGGTGAAATTAAAGAGCAGGAGATTTTCATGGGCGATTTTCCGCTCATGACCGACAGTGGCACCTTTGTTATCAACGGCGCGGAGCGCGTCATCGTTTCGCAGCTCGTCCGTTCGCCCGGCGTCTATTACTCAAGGACGAGAGATAAATCCGGCCGAGAGCTGTTTGCCGCTACCGTCATTCCCAACCGCGGCGCCTGGCTGGAGTACGAGACCGATTCCAACGGTATTTTTTATGCCCGAATTGATAAAAACCGCAAGCTGCCCATCACAACCTTTATCCGCGCGCTCGGCGTTGCAACCGACGAGCAGATGCTGGAGCTGTTCGGCGAAAGCGATTTGCTCAGGACAACGCTCGAGAAGGATTCCATCAAGACTGTCAACGAGGCGCTTCAGGAAGTTTACCGCAAGCTGCGCCCGGGCGAGCCGCCCACCGTCGATTCTGCCAAGAGCCACATTAACGCGCTGTTCTTCGACCCGCGGCGCTACGACCTTTCAAAGGTAGGCCGTTATAAATACAACAAAAAACTGTCGATCAGCCAGCGCATCACCGACCGCGAGCTGGCCCAGACCGTTATCGACCCCATGACCGGCGAAGTGCTGTTTGAAGAAGGCGCCATCCTCACCCGTGAGGATGCGCAGAGAATTGAGCGGGCCGGCGTGGACTGTGTTTATGTCAAAGTTGGCGAAGTGCATGTTAAAGTCATTTCCAATGGCATGGTGGATATGCATGACTTTATTGATTGCGACGCATTGGGCATTCCGGAAAAAGAAAAGGTTCGCTTCTGCGTGCTGCGGGAAATTTTGGAGCAGAACGATAACGATGAGGCTCTTGTCGCCGCCATCAAGGCGCGCGCCGACGAGCTGGTGCCGAAAAACATCATTGTCGATGATATTTTTGCGACCGTCAACTACCTGTGCAACCTTTCGGTGGGCGTGGGCCTGGACGACGATATCGACCATCTCGGCAACCGCCGCATCCGTTCGGTGGGCGAGCTGCTTCAGAACCAGTTCCGCATTGGCTTCTCGCGCATGGAGCGTGTCATCCGCGAGCGTATGGCCACCCAGAGCCAGGACCAGGGCGAGGTGACGGCGCAGTCGCTTATCAATATCCGCCCCGTTGTGGCTTCCATTAAGGAATTTTTCGGCTCCTCGCCGCTGTCACAGTTCATGGACCAGACGAACCCTCTGGCGGAACTGACGCACAAGCGTCGTCTCTCGGCCCTGGGCCCGGGCGGTCTGTCGCGTGACCGCGCAAGCTTTGAGGTTCGTGACGTTCACTATAGCCATTACGGCCGCATGTGCCCGATTGAAACGCCTGAAGGACCGAACATCGGCCTGATTTCTTACCTCGCAACCTTTGCGCGCATCAATGAATATGGCTTTATTGAGGCGCCCTATCGCCGCGTGGATAAAGAAACCGGTAAGATTCTTGACGAAGTGATCTATATGACCGCCGATGTCGAGGATGAATATGTCGTGGCACAGGCCAACGAGCGGATTGAAAATGGCTTTTTTGCCCGCCCCAGAGTGGCGGCCCGTTATCGCGACGCCATTCTTGAGGTGGACCGTGAGTCGGTTGATTTCATGGATATTTCCCCGAAGATGGTGGTTTCGGTTGCGACGGCGATGATCCCCTTTTTGGAAAACGATGACGCCAACCGCGCACTGATGGGTTCAAACATGCAGCGCCAGGCTGTTCCGCTCTTAAAAACCGAGTCGCCGATTGTCGGCACCGGCATGGAATATAAGGCGGCTGTCGATTCCGGCGTTGTGGTCGTTTCCAAGCACAGCGGTGTGGTCAAGAGCGTTTCGGCCGATCTGGTCGTCATTACCGACGATCAGGGCGTTGATCACGATTATCGCCTGACGAAGTTCATGCGCAGCAACCAGGGCACCTGCGTCAACCAGCGCCCCATCCTTAAAAAGGGCGAGCGCATCAAGGCGGGCGACGTGGTGGCTGACGGCCCTGCAACCTCAAACGGCGAAATCTCGCTGGGCAAAAATATGCTCATCGGTTTTATGACCTGGGAAGGTTACAACTACGAGGACGCCGTTCTCATCAACGAAAAGCTGGTTAAGGAGGATATTTATACCTCCATCCACATTGAAGAATATGAGATTGAAGCGCGCGACACCAAGCTGGGGCCGGAGGAGATTACCCGCGATATCCCCAACGTTGGCGAAGACGTGCTCAAGGAGCTTGATGACCGCGGCATTATCCGCATCGGTGCCGAGGTTCGCGCCGGTGATATTCTCGTGGGCAAGGTGACGCCCAAGGGCGAAACCGAGCTCAACGCTGAGGAGCGCCTGCTGCGCGCCATCTTCGGCGAGAAGGCACGCGAGGTCAGAGATACCTCCTTGCGTGTTCCGCACGGAGAATACGGCATCATTGTCGACGTCAAGGTGTTTACCCGAGAGACCTCCGATGAACTCTCGCCCGGCGTCAACATGGTGGTTCGCTGCTACATCGCCCAGAAGAGAAAGATCTCGGTCGGCGATAAGATGGCGGGACGCCACGGCAACAAGGGCGTCGTTTCGCGCGTGCTGCCGCAGGAGGATATGCCTTATCTGCCCGGCGGACAGCCGCTGGATATCGTCTTAAACCCGCTGGGCGTTCCTTCCCGTATGAATATCGGGCAGGTGCTGGAGGTTCACCTCGGCCGCGCCGCCGCAGCGCTGGGCTTTAAGATTATGACGCCGGTGTTCGACGGCGCGAAGGAAAGCGATATCCGCGAGGCGCTCTCTCAGGCGGGCCTTTCCGAAGACGGCAAAACAATTCTGTACGACGGACGCACCGGCGAGCCGTTTGATAACCGTGTAACCGTCGGTTACATGTACTTCTTAAAACTGCACCATCTGGTTGACGATAAGATTCACGCCCGTTCCACCGGCCCCTATTCGCTTGTTACCCAGCAGCCGCTGGGCGGCAAGGCGCAGTTCGGCGGCCAGCGCTTCGGCGAAATGGAAGTCTGGGCGTTGGAAGCCTACGGCGCCGCTTACACGCTGCAGGAAATCCTCACCGTGAAGTCCGACGACGTGGTGGGCCGCGTCAAGACCTTTGAGGCTATCGTCAAGGGCAAGAATGTTCCAAAGCCCGGTATCCCCGAATCCTTCAAGGTTCTGATCAAAGAGCTTCAGTCGCTGGCGCTGGACGTCCGCGTACTGGATAAGGACAATAACGAAATCGACCTCAAGCAGCAGTTTGACGACGATGATAATATGGGGCTGACCCCGCTTGACGCCGACTTATTCACCGGGAACGGCGTGGAGGTTGACGGCGAGCTGGATGCCGGCGGGTTCGGTGTTGAAAATGCCGACGGAGAGCCCGATGTGCTGGAAGACAGCCTGCTTTCGGAATTTGATGATATCGAATTCTTTGACGAGGACGATAACAACGACGACTTTGAAGATTAATTACGGAGGGATAGCAGTTGGAATTTAATGTTTTTGAGTCCATTAAAATTGGTCTTGCTTCCCCTGATCAGATTCGCTCCTGGAGCTACGGTGAGGTCAAAAAACCTGAGACCATCAATTACCGTACGCTGAAGCCGGAGCGCGACGGTCTGTTCTGCGAAAGAATTTTTGGACCCATGAAGGATTGGGAGTGCTATTGCGGACGCTACAAGCGCATCCGCTATAAGGGCAAAATCTGCGAACGCTGCGGCGTTGAGGTCACCCGTGCCAAGGTGCGCCGCGAGCGCATGGGCCACATTGAACTGGCAGCGCCTGTTTCGCACATCTGGTACTTTAAGGGCACGTCCTCCCGCATGGGGCTGCTGCTCAACATGTCGCCGAGACTGTTGGAAAAAGTGCTTTATTTTGCGGCTTATATCGTCATTGATCCCGGCATTACCAATCTGAAGAAATACGCGCTGCTCTCTGAAAAGGAGTACCGCGACCTGCGCGAGGCCTATGAGGATGAGTTTGACGCCGGTATGGGTGCCGAAGCCATCAAGAAGCTTTTGCAGGAGCTGGACCTCGACGCGCTGTCGGTTGAGCTCAAAGAGGATCTGGAAAAGGCTGCGGGCCAGAAGCGCGCCAAGCTGTTAAAGCGCCTCGAGGTTGTTGAGGCATTCCGCGCCTCGGGCAACCGCCCCGAGTGGATGATCCTCGACGTCGTGTCGGTTATTCCGCCCGATATCCGCCCGATGGTTCAGCTTGACGGCGGACGCTTTGCCACCAGCGATTTAAACGACCTTTACCGCCGTGTGATAAACCGCAACAACCGCCTGAAAAAGCTGCTGGAGCTCGGCGCGCCCGACATTATCGTGCGCAACGAGAAGCGCATGCTGCAGGAGGCGGTTGACGCCCTGATTGACAACGGCCGCCGCGGCCGCCCGGTCACCGGCCCGAACAACCGTCCGCTGAAGTCCCTTTCCGATATGCTCAAAGGCAAGCAGGGCCGCTTCAGACAAAACCTTTTGGGTAAGCGCGTCGACTATTCCGGCCGTTCGGTTATCGTCGTCGGCCCGGAGCTGAAGATGTACCAGTGCGGCCTGCCCAAGGAAATGGCGCTGGAACTGTTTAAGCCCTTCGTTATGAAGCGTTTGGTCGACCAGAAGGTTGCCACCAACATCAAAAATGCCCGTAAGATGGTTGAACGCGCCACCGTCAAGGAGGTTTGGGATGCGCTGGAAGTGGTTATCAAGGACCACCCCGTGCTCCTCAACCGTGCGCCGACGCTGCACAGACTGGGCATTCAGGCGTTTGAGCCGGTGCTGGTTGAAGGCAAGGCTTTAAAGCTGCATCCGCTGGTTTGTACAGCCTATAACGCCGACTTTGACGGCGACCAGATGGCCGTTCACGTACCGCTTTCAGCCGAAGCGCAGGCCGAGGCCCGCTTTTTAATGCTGGCGGCCAACAATCTGTTAAAGCCCTCCGACGGCAGCCCGGTCACCGTTCCGACGCAGGACATGGTGCTTGGCTCCTACTACCTGACCATGGCGCGGCCGAACGAAAAGGGTGCGGGCAAGGCGTTCCGCGACTTTAACGAGGCGCTCATGGCTTACAACGAGGGCGCCGTAACGCTGCACGCCCCCATCAAGGTGCGCAGAGCCATTGATATTGATGGTAAGCCCGCCTCAAAAATCATTGAAACCACCGTCGGACGCATTATCTTTAACAACCCGATTCCGCAGGATCTGGGCTATGTTGACCGTTCCGACTACGACAGCAAATTCAAGCTGGAAGTTGAGTTCCTGGTCAAGAAGAAGACACTCGGCGACATCATCGACCGTTGCATCCGTACCCACGGCAGTGCCAGAACGGCTGAAATGCTCGACCAGATTAAAGCGCAGGGCTTTAAATATTCGACAAGAGGCGCCATCACCGTCGCAGTTTGCGACGCGGTGATTCCCGCCGAAAAGAAAGACCTGCTGGCAACGGCTGAGGACAACATCGCCAAAATCAGCCGCCAGTACGAACGCGGCCTCATCTCCGACGAGGTGCGTTATGAGCGCGTCATCAAAACCTGGAACGAAACGACCGCCAAGGTTAAGGATGCGTTGCAAAAGTGCTTCACCGAAGATAACCCCATCTTTATGATGGCCGACTCCGGTGCGCGTGGTTCAATGGACCAGATCCGTCAGCTCGCGGGTATGCGCGGACTGATTGCCAACACCTCGGGCCGCGCCATTGAGCTGCCGATTAAAGCCAACTACCGCGAAGGCCTGACCATTCTTGATTATTTCAACTCCTCCCGAGGCGCGCGTAAAGGCTTGGCCGATACCGCGCTGCGTACCGCCGACTCGGGTTATCTGACCCGCCGCCTTGTCGACGTTTCACAGGATGTCATCATCCGCGAGATCGACTGCGGCACCCACGAGGGCATTGTGGCCGTTTCCATCACCGATTCCGGCCGTGAGATTGAAAGCCTGCGGGAGCGTCTGATCGGGCGTTATGTCACCGATACCGTCGTGCACCCCGAAACCGGCGAAGTGCTTATGACCCGGGACCGCATGATGACCTTTAATGATGCCGAGCGCATTGTTAAATCCGGCATTCAGCAGGTCAAGATCCGCTCGGTCTTAAACTGCGAGAGCAAGAACGGCGTCTGCGCGCATTGCTATGGCGCAAACCTTGCCAACGGCCAGCCCGTCGGCATCGGCGAGGCGGTCGGCATCATCGCCGCCCAGTCGATCGGCGAGCCCGGTACCCAGCTGACTATGAGAACCTTCCACACCGGCGGCACCGTTACGGCCAGCGATATCACACAGGGCCTGCCCCGTGTCGAAGAGCTGTTTGAGGCCAGAAAGCCCAAGAATGCCGCAATCGTTTCGCATTTGTCGGGTGTTGTTTCCTACGAGAAGGATCCCAAGGGCGGCGACATTGTGGTTGTTACCAGCCCCGAGGGCGAGCGCTTTGAAAAACAGATCATTTACGGTTCCACCCGCTGCTTTGAAGAGGGCGTCGTTGTCCAGAAGGGCGATCTGCTCACCGAAGGTTCCGCCGAACCCAACGAGATTCTGACCGTTTCAGGCCACCTCGCCGTGCAGGATTACCTGATCAAGGAAGTTCAGCGCGTTTACCGCACACAGGGCGTTGATATCAGCGACAAGCATATCGAGGTTATTGTCCGCCAGATGATGCGCAAGGTGCGCATTGATGACGGCGGCGATTCTGCGCTGATCCCCGGCGTGCATATCGAAAAGAGCGAGTTTATCGGCATTAACGAAGAGATTTATAAAAAGGCCGAAAAGGAGGGCCGGGAGCCGCACTATGCAACCTGCATCCCGGTTCTGCTCGGTATCACCAAGGCGTCCCTGGTGACCGAATCCTTCCTGTCGGCGGCATCCTTCCAGGAAACCACCCGCGTTCTGACTGAAGCTGCTATCAAGGGCAAGGTCGATCCGCTGCTGGGCCTGAAGGAAAACGTCATTATTGGCAAGCTTGTCCCCGCGGGTACCGGCACGGTTCCGTACGAAGATGTCACCATTCGGCGCGATGATCCCCATTCCTTTGGCTACGCCGACTGACGTCTGAAAGCTTTTTTAAGAAGCGTCGTTTGGACTAACCGAACGGCGCTTCTCGGTTTTAAAAGCGCTTTTAAAAGCTTGCACACTGCAAAGCAAGCAGAGCGGTGGCAGGCAGGGCAGCCAAAAAAATAAGGCAGCCAAAAGTTAACGCATATTTAACTTGTGTTTTTTTGATAATTACGCTATAATAGCCCCGCTTATTGCCAATGCTAATGGTGTTTTTCCGCTGCTGCTGCGGAATTAAAAGGGTTTCTTTAATGTTGCGGCGGCACAGCGTATATTCAGCGCTTTTGACGAAAAAACGTTGTAAATATTGTTGACAAAACGCATCGGCAAATGGTAAAATTATAAATTGGGTGAACTATTTTGCGGGATAGGCTTGGGCACCTGCTCAAGACATTTTTGTAAAAGACCCCGGAATATTGTTGAAAGGAGGAAACAGTTTAAATGCCAACCTTTAACCAGCTTGTCAGAAAGGGAAGAGAGGTCGTCGAGAAAAAATCGGCTGCCCCGGCTCTCTTGCAGGGATGGAACTCCAAGAAGCGCAAGATGATCGACCAGAACTCACCGCAGAAGCGCGGCGTCTGCACCGCCATTAGAACGTCTACCCCCAAGAAGCCGAACTCCGCTCTGAGAAAGGTCGCAAGAGTGCGCCTGTCCAATGGAATTGAAGCTACCGCTTACATTCCCGGTATCGGCCACAATCTTCAGGAACACTCGGTTGTTCTGATCCGCGGCGGACGTGTGAAGGATCTCCCCGGCGTGCGTTACCACATTATTCGCGGTACGCTTGACGCCCAGGGTGTTGCCAAGCGTATGCAGGCAAGATCCAAGTACGGCGCGAAGAGACCGAAGGCCGGTGCCACGACAGCGAAGAAGAAATAAGAAATTTCAAGATGCCGCAATAATGCGGAGCTTTTATATAAAGCCTCTGCATTGGTGCGCACGGAAGATTCTTTGCTTTCGAGTACCGATGATTTCATTTTATGAAGGAGGGAAGAGAAGTGCCAAGAAGAGGTAATATTGCAAAGCGCGACGTCCTGGCGGATCCGGTTTACGGCTCCAAGATGGTCACGAGACTGATCAACAACATCATGTATGATGGCAAAAAGGGCGTAGCGCAGAAAATTGTTTACGGCGCGTTTACCATTGTCGGCGAAAAGACCGGCAAGGAGCCGCTGGAGGCTTTCGAGCAGGCGCTCGAAAACATTATGCCGGTTCTCGAGGTTAAGGCCCGCCGTGTTGGCGGCGCCACCTACCAGGTTCCGATGGAGGTTCGCCCCGCAAGACGCCAGACGCTGGGTCTGCGTTGGCTGACCACCTATTCCAGAAACCGCAGCGAGAGAACCATGCAGGAGAGACTGGCCGCAGAGATTATGGATGCCCTTAATCAGACCGGCGGCGCCTGCAAAAAGCGTGAGGATACCCACAAGATGGCAGAAGCCAACAAGGCGTTCAGCCACTTCAGATGGTAGTCCTCGTATCGGATACTGTACTGCCCGTATCCACAACAGTATTTTTACCAACAGGAGGACACTATGCCAAGGGATGTCTCACTGGAAAAAACCAGAAACATCGGTATTATGGCTCATATCGACGCCGGTAAGACCACAACTACCGAACGTATTCTTTATTACACG
>JAEWLW010000017.1 GCA_023457355.1 Bacillota bacterium
CTTTCGCGTTGAGGCGCACTTTTGTGCGCCGGATTAGTTGAAATGCCGTAGGCATTTCATTGCGCGAAGCGTGGTTTCCCCCTTGAGCGGTCTTTTTCCCGCTGCTTTTTCTGGCGGCAGAAAAAGCGGCGCCTGCGGAGCAAATAAACCTCGGCGTTGCGCCGAACACACCCCGCGCCAGCGAGAACAGCCCTCCACGTAAAAGCACGGATGCCGCCCATGGCGGCACAAGGGGAACCCCCGGCGAGGGTTCCCCACGCCAAAACAGTCCCCCGGACTGTTTTGCCGCCCCTCCTGCGCTTTTGAACGACAAAAGCACGCTTGGGGTTTCACCCCAGACCCCACCAGCTTTTGAAAAAGCTGGACTAAAACTTCAAATCTGAAAATATTGCCCCTGCGCCAGCGAGCAGAACCCCTCGCCTTAAAGCACAACTGTCAGGTGCAGACAAAAATAGCATTCCCCGCCTTAAAGCTTCCTTTTTCGACATCGCAGGTCCAAAAAAAAGAAGGCTACTTGCAGCGGTTGGCCTCGTCGAGCAGCGCGGTGTAAAGCACCGCAAAGCCGTCCGCAACATCTTCATTTTTTACCGCTTCGGCGGGGTTGTGGCTGACGCCGTCCTTACAGGGGATAAAGATCATGCCCGTTTCAATCGCCGAGGCGACGTTCATCGCGTCGTGCCCCGCGCCGCTGGGCATCACCTTGCTTCTGATATGGCACTTGTCGGCCGCCTTGCGGATCACGCTGATCATCCGGTCGCTCATGGGAACCGGCTTATCGCTGCTGATGACATGATGAACGCACCGCACATTGCGCAGGTCGGCGATGGAGCGCAAATGCCGCTCGACGCCCAGTACGCAGCGGTTGACGCTGTCCATGTCGATGCCGCGGATATCCACCACCATCTTGACATGGCCGGGCACGACGTTCATCGAGCCATTCACCATCTCGCACAGCGTCACCGCCGCCACCGACTGGTTCACTGCCTCGGCGATGCCAATGCGCTCCACCGCGAGAATAAACTCGGCCGAAGCGGTCATCGCGTTGCGCCGCAAAAACATGGGGCAGGCGCCCGAGTGGGCATATTCGCCGCGAATTTCCACCGCCAGGCGGGTGGGGGCGGCAATGGCCGAAACCACGCCCACTGAAACACCGCTTTTCTCAAGCAGCGGGCCCTGCTCAATGTGCAGCTCAATCATCGAGCAGGCGCTTTTTAAGCGCTGCTGCCCCGCCTGCGGATGCGCCGGGTCAAACCCGCGGGAAACAAGCGCGTCATAAAGTGAGATGCCGTCGCGGTCCTTCATCTCCTTAAGCTTTTCCGGCTCAAGGCGCCCGGCCAGCAGCTTGCTGCCCACGGTGGGATAGTTAAAGCGGGCCGATTCCTCTGTTGGGAACACCACCAGCTCGAGGGCGCGTTTGTGGGCCGCGCCGCTGCGCTTAATCTGCCGCAGCGCCTGAAAGCCCAGCATAACCCCTAAAAGGCCGTCATATTTTCCGCCGTTGCGCACCGTATCGATGTGCGAGCCCACCAGCACGGCGGGCAGGGCAGGCTCTTCGCCTTCCAGTCTGGCCCAGATGGCGCCGGTGGAATCCTCCTCCACCGCAAGGCCCTCGGTCTTTAACAGGCCGATCAGCGTTTTGCGCGCCTGCATGTCCTCGTCGCTCATCGAAAGGCGCTCGCTGCCGCCGTCCGGCGTTTTGCCAATGTCGGTCATCGCCTCAAAGTCCCTTAAAAATTCGGCAAGTTCCAGCTTCATTTTACTCCTCCTGTGTTTTCCTCATCCAGATATTTATAGTCGAGTAACCGCAAAAGGACGCCGGCATTTTGCGCGGATAAACCGATTGCCGTGCGGCGGCGAAGTTATTAACGCCACACCGCCGGATCTACAACACGCCTGCCCCCCTTTGGGATTAACCTCAGTGCAGGTAGGTGGCGCTCCTGATAAAGCCGTCGGCCAGGCTATCCACCACCACAAACGCGGCCGCCGTGCCTTTTGCAACGCATTCGGTGGGGTTTTCGGCAATGTGCACCTCCAGGCGGGTGCTCTGGGCCAACAGGCGGTCAATGCCGTGCAGCAGCGCGCCGCCGCCGGTCAGCGTCAGCCCGTTGCGGTAGATATCCGCCGCAAGCTCCGGCGGGGTGCTCTCCAGAATACGGCGCACCGCGCCGATAATCAGCTCCATGCATTCATTAAGCGCCTCGCAAAGCTGCCCGCGGGTAATGGTCAGCTGCCCGGGCAGGCCGGTGTTCAGGTTGCGGCCCTTAATCTCAATTTCGCAGTCCTCTTCGGGGGTAAAGCACACGCTGCCGCAGGCGATTTTGGCACGCTCGGCCATGCGCTCGCCGATGAGCAGCCCAAAATTGCGGCGGACATATTTGACGATGGCCTCGTCAAACTTGCGCCCCGCCATGCGCACCGAGGTTTTGCACACGACGCCGTTCAAGCTTAAAACCGCGATATCGCTTGTGCCGCCGCCGATATCGAGAATGATGTTGCCCTCCGGCTTTGAAATATCGATGCCCGCGCCGATGGCGGCGGCAACCGGCTCTTCGATGAGATAAACCTTGCGCGCGCCCGAAGAAATGGCCGCCGAAACCACAGCGTTGGCCTCCACTTCGGTCACGCCGCTGGGCACGCAGATGACCACGCGCGGCTTGATGAGGTTGTTCGGGTAAATTTTACGGATAAAATGGGAGATCATCGCCTTGGTCATGTCAAAGTCGGAGATGACGCCGTCCGAAAGCGGCATAACCGCGCGGATTCTGTCCGGCGTGCGCCCAAGCATCCGGTAGGCGTCCGCCCCCGCCGCAATAATGTCGCCGGAGCGGGTATCCACCGCCACAACCGAGGGTTCCTTCAGGAGCAGCCCTTTTTGAATATCGTAAATAATAACGGTCGCGGTACCGAGGTCGATTCCGATATCGTTAGAAGCCATATGTTTATTTCCACCTTTCAAAAGAACGGATATCTGTATCGGACAATCCGATTACACCTTATCATATCACATCATGATAGATTTTGCGCACGTTTTTTGGTGCATAGGCGCAAAGCAAAAAAACTTTTGCCGCCTGCTCGGGGCCGGGGGGGTCATTGCGCAACGAAAACCCGCTGCAAAATGCGGCGCAGCTGTTCGCTGTCAAAAGGCTTTGAAAGGTGAAAATTCATGCCGCTCTCAAGCGATTTGTGAATGTCCTCGGTAAAGGCGTTGGCGGTCATCGCCACAATGCGCACCGTTTTGGCGTCCGCCCGCGGCAATTGCCGCAGCAGCTGCGCGGCGGTCAGGCCATCCATAACCGGCATCATGATATCCATAAAGATGATATCATAATAGCCTACCGGCGACGCTTTGAACAGCTCAAGCGCCTGCGCGCCGTTTTCGGCGCTGGCCACCGCAAGGCCCGCGGACTCCAGCTGCCGCTGGGCCACCAGCCGGTTAATCCGGTGGTCGTCGGCAACCAGCGCATGCCGGCCGGCCAGCAGGCCGCTGAGCGCGGCCGGGCTGCCGCCGGGCGCTTCGCCGCAGCGCGCGCCGCGCACCGTCACCGAAAAGCCGATCCGGGTGCCCTCGCCGGGTTTGCTGTGCACCGTCAGCTTGCCCTGCATCAGTTCCACCAGCCGCTTGGTAATCGCCAGGCCCAGCCCGGTGCCCGATTTGGCAAACGAGCGGTCGGCCTGGGTAAACGGCTCAAACGCGTCGGCCAAAAAGCCCGGCGACATGCCGATGCCGTTATCCGCCACCATCACCGAAAGCAGAACCAGATCCCCCTGCTGCCGCAGCGCCGAAACCGAGCAGGACACATGGCCGCCGGCGGGGGTGTATTTCACCGCGTTTGCCAGCAAGTTGATGCAAATCTGCTTTAAGCGGTTGCCGTCGGTAAAAACGCGCGCGCAGCCGTCCCAGTTAAAGGCGGATGTAAAGGTCAGCCCCTTTTCCTCGGCCTGGGGCGCAATAATGGCGTCGATATAAGTGGCAAACTCCTGCGTGCCCATCCACGCCTCATCCAGCTCCATCTTGCCGCTGTCAATCTTGGACATATCGAGAATATCGTTGATAAGCCCCGTCAGATGCTTGGCGGAAAGGATGGCCTTATCCAGGTAAAGCGGCAGGTTTTCGTCGGGGTTTTCGCGGATGATATCGAGCATGCCGTGGATGCCGTTTAAGGGCGTGCGAATTTCGTGCGACATATGCGCGAGAAAATCGCCCCGGGCGCGGCTGGCCTGCTCGGCCGATTCCAGCGCGCGCCGCAGTATCGCGTTCTTTTTCTGTTCCTCATTATAGATGTCGGTGATGTCGCTGCGCGTTATCAGCACCAGCCCCTCCTCGCGGCTCAGGTAGGAAAAGTGCACCTTTTTGTGCGCAGTGTGCCCGCCGGGCAGCGGGGCTTCAAAGAATATCGAATCGCCTGGCACCTCCTCAAGCCGTTCGACGATGGATTTGCAGGAAAGCGCCGCCATTTGCGCCGATGTCATGCGCAGCTCGCCCGACGCCAGCCGTTTGATCCGTTCGGCAAAGTTTTCGGTCTCGATGAACGGCTTTGCGTTGGCCCCTCCGGTGATGCGCGCCGCATGGATAATTTCGGTGTTCAGGTCCAGGCACGCCACATATTCATAATCCGAAAGAACCGCGCTGCTGGTAAGCATCTCCAGCAGCTTGCGCCGGGTGATATCATGGGTGTAAACAAAGCCCAGCACATCCTCCGAGGTGGGGCTGTGTATCAGATTGACCGAGCAGGAAATCCAGTGCAGGTCATTCTCGCCGTCGCTTAAATCGCGGCGGTATTCCACCTGATAGCTGGTTTTCCCTTCGGCAAAACGTGCCAGCATGGTGGCGGTGTTCAGTTCCAGCAGCATGCGCGCACGTTCAGCCGGGTTGACAACCAAATGCGAAACGCGGGCAATCACCTCGTTAAAAGAGCGTATTTTGGTCAGCCATTCCAGCCGGTTGTCATAGCTGGTCGCATCCTCAATACTGTCGGCCGAGCAGTTGATGCAAAACGAAATCAGCATATCGGGCCCGGCAATCTGCCGGAAGGCCATCTCTTCGCGGTAGCGTTTTTCGGCCGCCTTTTGTGCCGAGATGTCGTTGGCCACCCCGATGGCCCGCAGCGGACGCTGCGCCTCGTCAAAGAAGGTGGTGAATTCAACCCTGTTCCAGACATAGCCGCCGTCGGCCCCCCGCAGCCGCAGCTCTGCCGAGACATAAGGCTCGCCGCCGCACACCTTTTCATACATGGCCAGATACGGCGCCACATCCTCCGGGTGCAGGCCGCCCGACTGCGCCACGCTTTCGGGGACGTTTTCAAGAACCCGGTCGGGGTACTGGCTGTCGCGCGTCACACGGCGGTTTACAATGTCATATTCCCACACGCGGGTCGAAGAGCGCCCGAGCGCAAAGGTTAGTTTTTCCTGCTCCAAAAGCGCCAGCCGCTCGCTGTGCAGCATTTGCCGGTGGCTGTTTTCAAGCATGACGGCGTTATAATGCCCAATGAGCAGCAACAGCGCCACCGCCAGCGCCAGCGCCCCCAGCAGCACAAACAGCATGACCCACATGCCGCGCATGCTTTCGGCGATCTGCGGCGCAATCTGGCTGCCGGTCATCACGTTAAAAAGCACCCAGTCGTTGATCACCGAAGGCTGGTAGGTTACATAGCACTTATCTTCCGGCAATTGCAGCGCAAACATGCCTGTTCTTTCCTGCCGGATATCCGCCTCAACCTCCTGGGCGGTGCGCCCGTCGACAATTTTTGCATGGGACAGCACTTCAAAAAAATTATCCCCTTTTTGCAGGCCGCAAAGCAGGGCGTCCCTTTCGCCGCCCGGCAGCAGCTGCCCTTCGGCGCTGCACAAAAAACCGTAGCCGTCGCCGCCGTAATCCACCGGGTTAATCAGGCGGCGAATAACCGACTCGCTGCAAAGCCCGAACACAACCCCCTGAATGTCGCCGTCCTTCACAATTGGAACCGACAGGCAAAAATGGGGACTGGCGTCCACGTTGTCCTGCTCAACAAGCGTGATGCTGCGGCGGCCCTGAATGCTGCGGTTAAAAAAGCGTTCGCGCGCCACATTGGCCGCGTCGCCTTTGCTGGTCAGCGCCGCCCCGCCGGGCGTAGCGATGCCCACAATGTAAAATTCCGAAGCGCCGCGCACAACTTCCATCTGCGCCAGTATGTCGCTGCGCCGGTTTTCGGGTGTGCGCGGCTGGCCGGTGTACAGCCCGGCATATATCTCCAGAACGCGGTACTGCGATTCTATCAAAAGGTCGGTGGACTGCATCTCGCGCCCGGCATTCATCTGGAGGGTATAGAGGGCCCGTTCGGTGATGTGCGCCCGGACGTGCTGCCGGTAAAAAAAGATGCCCAATGCCGCCGTCACCACCACAATGGCCAGCACGGCCATGGCCATCTGCCTGCGAAGCCCCAGCCTTTCCGCCGCTTTCATACTGTCCCCTCCTTTGCTGTCGTTTCGATGTGTGCAGGCGCTTTATCGCTCAGCCGGCGGTGCTGTTGCCATGTGCGCCTGCGGCTGCACGGCCCTCCCCCACTCCTAACCCCTGCCCCCGCCGGGGCAGGGACGGCGGGAGCCGCAGCGGGCAAAGTTGCCACCCTGAATTCGCCTTCATTAGTCGGCGGCGTCTTGCCGTGCGCGCCTGCGGCTGCACGGCTTTCCCCCACCCCTAACCCCTGCCCCCACCGGGGCAGGGGAACGCACCCCCCTACCCCCCTAAAGGGGGCTCATTGGATTATTGTGACCGGTTGCCCCACGCGAATATGTTGCCTTCCCACCCCAAATAGCAAGGCGCTCACATAAGGTGGCAACGGAATGTTCGCGCCCTCGAAGTTGGTTTGGCCTCTTAAGCGCGCGGCAGCACCTTTAAAGCGCCGCCGCGCCGAGGATGCGCTAAGTTGGCGCATTAGCTAACCCAAGCCCCATGCCGCAGCAGCACAGGCTTTGCCGTTCTAATCCTGGGGGTGGTTCCAAGGCGGGACGGCGGGAGCCGCAGCGGGCCAAGTTGCCGCCCTGATTTTGCCGCCAGCACCGGCGGCGTCTTTGCCGTGCGCGCCTGCGGCTGCACGGCCTTCCCCCACCCCTAACCCCTGCCCCCGCCGGGGCAGGGGAACGCACCCCCCTACCCCCCTAAAGGGGGCTCATTGGATTATTGTGACCGGTTGCCCCACGCGAGTATGTTAGCTTCCCACCCAAAATAGCAAGGCGCTCACATAAGGTGGCAACGGAATGTTCGCGCCCTCAAAGCTTGGCTGGCCTCTTTAAGGAGCGCGGCAGCGCCTTTAAAGCGCCGCCGCGCCAAGGGATGCGCTAAGTGGCGGGCCAGCGAATCCAAACTCTTTGCCGCCGCAGCAGCACAGGCTTCGCCATTCTAATCCGAGGGGTGGTTCCAAGGCGGGGGGTGGTGAGCGCCCCCGCCCTTGGTCGATGGAAAGAGGGGTTTCTCAAGGGGGGAAACGTCGAAAGGTTTCCCCCTTGAGCGGTCTTTTTCCCGCCGCTTTTTCTGGCGGCAGAAAAAGCGGCGCCTGCGGAGCAAAACACCCTTCGGCGTTGCGCCGAACACTCCCCGCGCCAGCGAGAACCACCCCCGCCTGCGGCGCAAACAAACCTCAGCGTTGCGCCGAACACACCCCGCGCCAGCGAGAAGAACCCCCCGCCTGCGGCGCAAAAAAAACCTCGGCGTTGCGCCGAACACACCCCGCGCCAGCGAGAAGAACCCCCCGCCTGCGGAGCAAAACACCCTTCGGCGTTGCGCCGAACACACCCCGCGCCAGCGAGAACCACCCCTGCTCCAAAACTCCAAGCACAGATGCCGCCTCAAAGCGGCACAAGGGGAACCCCCGGCGAGGGTTCCCCACGCCAAAACAGTCCCCCGGACTGTTTTGCCTCCCCTCCTGCGCTTTTGAACGATTAAAGCACGCTTGGGGTTTCACCAAGCCTGCCAGCTTTTTGAAAAAAGCTTGACCAAAAACTTTTAATCTGAAAAGGTCGGGACTGACACTCCCCGCGCCGGCGGCAGCAGCCCTGCCCCTAAAACTTCACCCCCCGCCGTGCCATATCCCCCTCGCAGGCGTAGCGCACGGCGTCGATGTGGTGGTTATCCCGGTCGGGGTACTGCGAAAGCAGCCGCCCTTCGCGGTCGCGGCCGATGGCGTAGCCGCAAAACTCCCGCGCCGTCTCGGGGCAGCGCACCGGGTCGATGATAATCTCCTCGAGGTCGGAAAGCCATTTGATGCCGTAGGTCACCGAATCGGGGCCTTTTTTGGCGCCCGTCACCCGCAGGCCCCAGTCGCGCATCTCGTCGATGCTTTTCGGCTCGGCCGAATCGCAGATTATCCGCGCTGTTTTAGCCTCGCTTTTGATCTGCACCGCCGCCGCCCGGTTGGAGATGCGCAGCGCGTGCAGCTCAAAAAACAGATACAACCGCCTGCGCGCCGCGTCGAAATGCCCGACGTTATAAGCGAACGGGTCGGCGGCGTAGCCCCAGTCGATGCCGCGGCGCAGGTTATCGAACCGCGCAATCTCGGCGGCGGAAATGGCGCGCAGCGTCACATTTTTAAACACCTCGCCGCCGGTGCCCACCGCCTCGCCCAGATATTCGTGGCGGTAGGCCTCGGGCCGCACCTGCGCCAGATGTTCGGCCTCGGCCAAAAACTGTGCGCCCAGCCAGGCGCGCGGCACGCCGCGATAATCGGAATGGTGCACGAGCGTATCCCCGCGCAGCGCGGCTTCGGCCACCGCGCGGTTGACCCACTCTCCGGGCGATTTCGGCGGGTTGAAGGAATAAAAGTTGACGAACTGCTCGCCGCCACGGTTGACCGACTGCAACACGCTGCGGATTTTCTCCGCACCCTCCAGCTCGTTGACCTCCTCAAACCACGCGTATTTGATATACCCGCGCTCGGCCTTGACCGATTTAAGCTTGGCCGCGTCGTCAAGGCCCCGGAACAGAATGCTCTGCCCGCCCGGCAGGTAGGTCAGCTTCAGGGGCGAAAGCGACGGCTCCCACAGCGTTTGCAGCCCCAGCGCCCCCACGGCCCACAAAAGCTGCGCGAACACCGATTCCCGCAGCGTCACCGAATAGCGCCGCAGCACAATGGCGTGGGTGCTGGCGCCCCGCTCGGCGTCGCGCATCAGGCACAGCAGCAGCTCCAAGCTGATAAAGGAAGATTTTGTCGAGCCGCGCCCGCCCTTCAGCCAATAATGCGTGTGCCGCGCGGCCTTTAAATCCTCATGCACCGCGTCGAACGCGGGCGCGATAAGCTGCGTCAGCCGAACGTCACCCATCCGCCCCGCCCCCGTCGGCCATGCCGGATTTTCCCGCCTTTTCGCCGTTTGCGCCCTGCGCCAGCCGCTCGCCGATATCGTCGAGAATCTTCACCGGCGAAGCCGGATAGTCCGCCGCCGAGCCGGTCAGCTTGTGATATTTGGCCAAAAGCTCCAGCGCGCGGATGCGTTCGGGCACGCTGGCGGTATTTTCCACCGTGTTGCCCTGCCGGTCGGTCGCGGCGAAGGCCCGCCGCCCCAGGCCGATGTCGGTCAGCTCGCGCAGCACCTCGTCGGCGGTCGCCGTCTCCTTTTTCGCGCCGGGGTGTTTGGGCGGCGCCTCGCCTTCCACTCGTTTTTTTGGCATCCAGCCATCTCCCTTCGGTAATCAATTCACGGCCCCCGCCGGTCAAACAGCCTGCCCGCGGCCGCTTTTGTAACGATGCAGCGCCGCGCGCCCGCCTGTTTTGCGCCCCGGGGGAACCGCGTATCCGCGCAAAGAAAAGGGACAGCTGCCGCTGCCCCAAATCTTCGCATTTACAGAATAGCACATCCCCGCCGTGGCTTTCTATGGTCAAAAACAAAAAGCAGCCGCATACGGGCCGCCAACGCCGGATATCGGGGCGGGCCCTGACGCCGCCGCCCTCCCCGGCGGGTGCCGGCTGCCTGCATCCGCTTTCCCAAAACGGCAATGCCGCGGCAATCTGTTCTGCCGTTTTATCAAAGATTCGTATAAACCGCCGTGCAAACCCGCATCCTTCCCCCCGGCAACATGCCGTTGCCCTTTGGCCCGTCCTTTTCCGGCTGCACCCTGGCCGCCGCGCTTTCAATACAGCCCCACCGGATGAGGCAAAACACCCTGCGCCGCTCCTGCCAAAATTCCCGCCGCCAGCAAAATACCCGTTTTAATTGGTTTTGACTATAAGGAACTTCCCCGTTGTTTTTCAGGTGTTGGCAACGCCCGGATAAGCCTGAAATTTGCAGGGTGCGGGCGGCAGGCATCTTTTAAAACGGCAGCCCCGCGTCTTATGCTAAACACTGATTAAAACGCAAAAAGATTAAATTTTGCAGGCGCCGGCGCCAAGAGCGCGCCGTTGCCTCTTTTTATTTTAAACTCCCTTTTTATTTATGAACACCGTTTGTTATTGCTTTGCGCGCCCGGCTTGCACCGGCGTTCAGGCGCCGTTAAAGCGTGCTGTCCGGGGTGCACATCAGGGCCAGCGCACGGTCGTGCAGGCGCAGCGTCCAGCGGTAATCGCAGGTTAAAGCGGCCGCGACCTCTTCCCAGGTCAGGCCGTCTATGTAACGGTATTCCAGCAGCAGCCGCAGCCGCTGTTCCGGCACGGTTGAAATCGCCAGCCCAATGCCGCGGCGCAGCTCGGTCGCGTCCACCAGCCGCTCGTAAAGCAGGTTGCGCAGCTCGACCATTTCGTCCACCGCCGACTGGATGCGGTCCTCACCCCGGTGCGCGGGGGCGTGCGAAAAACTGCTTGTCATCCGCTGGGCGCGCGACTCCCATCGGTTTATTTCCTCCTCAAGGCATCTCAGTTCCCGCTCGTTGTCGCCGTACAGGCTCAAAAACCGTTTTTTGGCGGCCAGTATTTCCTTTGCGGAAACAGCCCCTTTGCGGATTTTCCTGCCTTCCGGCTCCGTGGCGGGCAGCGGGTTTTCCAACCGCAATCGGTTTCTTATCTGGGTGTGGGTCAAGATTTTTCCTCCTCTCCCAACAGGGCAAGGGCGCGCCGGCGCTTTTGCTGCCGCACCGCCTCGCGGCGGGTGTGCCCCGGCGCCACCACCGCCACGCACAGCTCGGCAATGCGGTCGTAGATGCGCTCATAGCGCAAATCCGCCGGGTTTTTAAGCTCTTCAGCTGTGAGGTTGGTGGTGACAATCAAAGGCTTGCCCGCGCGGTAACGGGTATCGATAACCAGAAAGAGCTGTTCAAGCGCATAGTCGGTGCTGCGTTCGCTGCCCAAATCGTCCAAAATCAGCAGGCTGCACGCCGCCAGCTCGCTTAGCAGTTCCGATTTATCCCATCGGCTTTGCAGGTCGGCAAGCAGGCGCGGCAGCGAGCGCATTCGCACCGAAACGCACCGCGCCACCAGCGCATTGGCCACGCAGGCCGCCGCAAAGGTTTTGCCGCTGCCCACCTCGCCGGTGAACATCGCGCCGATGTTTTCGGCATAAAGCCGGTCAAAGCGCCCGGCATAGCTTTTGGCCCGGTCGATGAGGGTGCTTGGCTGCGCCGTTTCAAAGCGGCAGGCTTGCAGCGCCGGCTCGCCAAAGCACAGCCCGCGCAGGCGGCTGACCTCGGCGTTGTGCGCCTGTTGCTCGGCCTCGCGCTTTCGCAGGGCCTCTTTCTCCTCCATGCAGCGGCACATCACCGGGACGACGCGCTGCTCGCCAAACAGGGTGACGATGTGCTGGCGCGGGGTGTTGCAGTTCGCGCAATGGCGCAAGCCGTTCCGGAGGTAGGTTCCAGCATCGGGCACAGCCTGTTCGGCGCGGGCAATCAAGCCGTTTAAGCAGTCGTTCATATGCAATCCACGCTTTCGTATTTTTTTGTGGTGGAAAGGCCGCAGGGTTCACGCGGGCTTGCCCGGGCGGCCCCGCCGCACACCGTGCTGTTGTCGTTCTGCGCTTCCCACCGGCGGACGGCCGCCCGCCAGTCCACCATGGGCGATATGCCGACCCGCCAGCCCTTGGCGGCGTAAAAATCGACAAACCGCCGGGCAATAATGCCGTTCTTTCGCTGTTGGCAATAGGCCGCCACCTCTTTGACGGTGGGGGGAATAAAGCGGCGCGCGCCGCCTTGCGCTTCGATTTGGGATTCGGATTCAACTTCGGATTGGGATTCGGATTCGGATTCCGCGCCCGCGCGAGCCGCAAATTGCCGCAGATCGCCGCCGTTTGCCGCCGTCTGCGGCCGGTTGCCGCAGCTTGCCGCGGCCGATGGCGGCGCCTGCGCACCGGACGTCAACCCGCCCTGCGGTGGCGCGGCGGCATCCGGGCCTGTCTCCCCGGGCGGCGGGGGATATTTTTCCCTGGTGCAGCGCAGCCGCTGGTGCTTTTGCCAGTTGCAAATGTAAAGGTAGGGCTTGTCCGCCACCGTATAACAGGCAATCAGCCCCACTTGGGCCAGACGGTTGACGGCGCTCGTCAGCTGCGCTTCGGGAATATCGGGGCGGGTGGTGAAAAGCTGCGAGCGCAAAAACGCGGGCCGGGCGTCCAGCCTGCCATAATCGTCCACCCGAACCATCAGGCGGTAGAACACCGTCTCTTCAAAGAAAGTCAGGCGGTCAAGGTCGTCGGAATAGCAGATGCTCTCTTTTAAAATGCGGTTGGGCATGGCGGAAGGCCCCTTTCCTAAAAAATGCAGTTATGCTGCGAGAGCGCGCGGCAAAGGGCGTTTTGCGCCGTCTCGTTTTGCACCAGCAATTGCTCCAGGCGGGGGCACGCTTCGGGTGCCGCCGTAAAAAGCCGGTTTTGAAGCGCGAAAGCTTCATGCCGCAGGGTATCCAGCTGCTCAAACAGCCGCTGTGCCGGGGGGTCCGGCGGTTCTTCGGGCGGGTTTATGGTGTTTTCAGGAACAGGAGGAAAATAATTATAAATTTCCATAGAATTTTTTCCTCCTTTTTATATGTTCTATCCTAACATAACCCCTCAGTGGCTTTCTATGGTCAAAACCCGCGGCGCGCCCGGGCCGCGCACATACAGGCGGTCAACTTGAAAACGCTGTTATAGCCATACCACCAGAAAAACGACACAAGATTGGCGGAGCTGTTCTGTAACTGACAAGGCGGATGCAGATGGGCTGGCGCCCTTTAAGGACGACACGCGGTCAGGTGCAAAACAAACCGTCAGGACGTCTTGGTTTTCCAGGGCGCTTCTGATTAATTCAGGAGCAGTTTACCAGCGGCTAATTTCGCGCTGCACGGCGGGCGCTTGGGAGGCGGGCAACGCCGCCCTGCGGTTTAACTGCAAAAGGGCATTGCCCGCCGTACGCCTTCAGGGGTGCGCGGCGGGCAATGCCCTTTTATCCTGTTATGTCCTGTCGCTGTTAGTCGCAGCTGTTGATGTCGGAAAGCTTAGGCGGGAAAAAGTCGTCGGTCGGGAAATCGACCTTGCTGAAAATCTCGCACGGGTCGCTATCGACCACCGCGGCGTCGGACTCGTTCTTCGGCACGCAGAAATCATACACCGGAATCATTACCTGAACCTGGCGCATCAGCTGCACGATGGAGAACATGCCCAGCGTAACATAAAGGGTGCGGTTAGGCTGCACGCAGGCGAAGCTGCCCTCAAACTGTCCGGCAATTTCGGGCGGGATGGGGGACGCAAAGACGGGGGCGCTCTGCCCGGGCTCTTCGCAGATGTGGCTGGCCAGGATCATGGGGTCGAGCACCTGCACACTGACGATGGGCGTGCAGTTGTTGGTGTCGGTCAGATCCTCATTGGTCGAGAAGGTTCTCACACCCGCTTCGCTTCCGAACAAAATCACCTTTTTGCAGAAGATGCCGACGCCCTCAACCAACACCGGTGTGGTGGTGGGCCCGTTGCAGACGGTGCAGACAATCTTGAAGAAGAAGGTCATATCCACCGAGAAAAAGCCCTTATTGAATGCGAGCGGCGCAACCTCGAAATAGACACCCATCACTTCGCTGCAACGGGTTTTAATCAGTCCTGCCGAATCAATCAGCTCCTGGCCTTCGTCGGTGAACATCACCTGAAGATCCCGGATACAATCCTTGTCAGATACCGCGTCATAAATCCTTCGTGTATCGATACAAACGGCCTCACGAAAGGCATTTGACCCACGCCCGGCAAGGTTGTCGTTGGCGTTTCTATTTGCCATACAAATCCTCCTGTTCGAATATCAGATTGTACTCACTATATAGTATGAGTAAAACACTTTTTTGTGACGTGTGACCGCCGCACAATTGACAGCATCGCCCATATTGCCGCACTGTCAGCGCAGGATTGTTCACGGCAGCGCGCCGCCACAACACGTTTTAACAAAATTCACCGCAGATTTAAAATGATGATCTGCGCTATTAAATATAGTATGCGGCAAACCGCCAAATGACAGCCGCAAATGGCAGGTTTTGCACCGCGCGGGATAAATAGCGATTAAAAGCGCCGCCCCGCCCGTCCCCGCAGCATAAAAAGGCCCGCCCGGCAACACGCCGAACGGGCATAAAAGGTTATGGAATGCTTTTGTTATACTAAGGAGCCTCTGATTAATTCAGGGGCGGGTTAGCGGCGAGAGAATTTTGTGCCTGACAAGGCAAAAAGCGGACATAAAGCTGGCGCTTATGGCTGCTTTTTAACACAGTCAGACGCAAAATTAGCCGCTATAAACTGCACATGGATTAAATCAGCGGTTCCCTAAATACTGATTGAAACACAAAAGGATTAGCGCAGACCATTTTGCGTCTGCCAAGGCAGACGACGCAGATGGGCTGGCGCCCGTTAAGGAGGATAACGCCGGCAGTCACAAAATTAGCCGCTAAGATATTGCGTTTTAATCAGTGTTTGGTATTTATACCGTCTTTTTGACCTTGAACGGCTTTTTAAGCCCGCTAAGGCAGCCGCGCAGCGTGACCCCCTGCCCCGATAAAAATTCCTGCAGGAACGCCCACCCGGCCAGTGCCAGCCCCAGCCCGGTGACCAGCAGGCCAAGCGCGCAAAACAGGCTCTCGCCCGAGCGCCAGAGGTCGCCTGGCATCTTCAAAAGCGTTGTCCAAAGGTCGTAAAGCGTCAGGTTATATCTGGCCAGCAGCACCTTGGCCATGTGAAGAGCAAACGCCAGCCCAACGAGCATCATGGCGGCGTCTTGCGCAATTTCCTTTATACTTTTGAATGCTTTCATCCACCCTCACCTCGCTCTTAGCATAGCATGGTCAACCAAAATTTGCAAGTGAACTGCGTCGTATGCCGGGCAGCATAACCTTTCCTATTTTAATGGGGGGAGAGTTCCTTAAAGAGGGACGGCGGGAGCCGCAGCGGGCATTCATGCCGCCCTGAATTTGCCGCCAGCAATCGGTAGTGTTTTGCCGTGCGCGCCTGCGGCTGCACGGCTTTCCCCCACCCCTAACCCCTGCCCCCGCCGGGGCAGGGGAACGCACCCCCCTACCCCCTAAAGGGGGCTCATTGGATTATTGTGACCGGTTGCCCCACGCGAATATGTTACCTTCCCACCCAAAATAGCAAGGCGCTCACATAAGGTGGCAACGGAATGTTCGCGCCCTCGAAGTTGGTTTGGCCTCTTAAGCGCGCGGCGGCGCCTTGAAAGCGCCGCCGCGCCGAGGGATGCGCTAAGTTGGCGCATTGGCTGACCCAAGCCCCATGCCGCAGCAGCACAGGCTTTGCCATTCTAATCCGAGGGGTGTTTCCAAGGAGGGACGGCGGGAGCCGCAGCGGGCCAAGTTGCCGCCCTGATTTTGCCGCCAGCAACCGGCGGCGTCTTTGCCGTGCGCGCCTGCGGCTGCACGGCCTTCCCCCACCCCTAACCCCTGCCCCCGCCGGGGCAGGGGAACGCACCCCCCTACCCCCCTAAAGGGGGCTCATTAGATTATTGTGACCGGTTGCCCCACGCGAGTACGTTGCCTTCCCACCCAAAGCAGACGGGCGCTCACATAAGGGGGTGGCGGAATGTTCGCGCCCTCAAAGTTGGTTTAACCTCTTAGAGCGCGGCAGCGCCTTGAAAGCGCCGCCGCGCCGAGGGATGCGCTAAGTGGCGGACCAGCGAATCCAAACTCTTTGCCACCGCAGCAGCACAGGCTTCGCCATTCTAATCCGAGGGGTGTTTCCAAAGAGGGACGGCGGGAGCCGCAGCGGGCATTCATGCCGCCCTGATTTTGCCGCCAGCAACCGGCGGCGTCTTGCCGTGCGCGCCTGCGGCTGCACGGCTTTCCCCCACCCCTAACCCCTGCCCCCGCCGGGGCAGGGGAACGCACCCCCCTACCCCCCTAAAGGGGGCTCATTGGATTATTGTGACC
>JAEWLW010000018.1 GCA_023457355.1 Bacillota bacterium
GCTAATTTCGCGTCTGACTGTGTTAAAAAACAGCCATAAGCGCCAGCTTTATGCCCGCTTTTTGCCTTGTCAGCCACAAAATTCTCTCGCCGTTAACCCGCCCCTGAATTAATCAGAGGCTCCCTAATACTGATTCAAGTTGAAAACGACAACAGCTAGGCGGCTATTTTTTCACCATTCGTCGTCTTCGTCTTTGGCGGGCGGCAGCCCGCCTGCATCCTCTTCCTAGACTGGCTAAAAATATCTCGCCAATCTTGTGTGCCGTTTTAACCTGAATCAGTATAACGCAGCCTCATCTCTAGAAAACCATAGGAAAGGATGAGTAAATTTGAGTAAAAAACTGACTTCCGCCATGGAAGCTGTGTCCGCAATCAAGGACGGCGCAACAATCATGGTAGGCGGGTTCCTGGGAACAGGAACACCGGAAATTTTAATAGACGCGTTGGTTGAAAAAGGCGTGCGTCACCTCACCGTTATCGCAAACGACGGGGGCCTCCCCGCAAAGGAAGGCACGACTGCACGCGGCATCGGGAAGCTGCTTGAACGGGGTATGGTCGACCACATTATTGCATCCCATGTCGGCATGAACCCGCTGATTGGAAAAGGAATGAATGACGGTACGCTGAAGTGCACGCTTGTTCCGCAGGGAAGCCTGGCTGAAAAAGTCCGCGCCGGCGGAGCCGGCCTGGGCGGGGTTCTGACGCCGACCGGTGTCGGTACAATTGTCGCCGAGGGCAAGCAGGTTATCAATGTTGCCGGAAAGGACTACCTTCTGGAGGAGCCGCTAAAGGCGGATTTCTCACTGATCCGCGCTTCCATCTGCGATGAATACGGTAATTACAGCTGCGCTTTGGCAACTAAGAATTTTAACTATGTCATGGCGATGGCAGCCAATACCGTCATTCTGGCGTCTGAAAAGATTGTGGGCATCGCTGAAATGCATCCGGATACCTTTACGATGTCGGGCATCTTTGTGGATTATATCGTGGGAGGTGAAAAGCCATGGCAGATCTGAAAGCGAGAATCGCATCACGAACCGCCAAGGAGTTTAAGAACGGCGATGTAATCAACCTTGGCATCGGACTTCCAACGCTGGTTGCCAACTATATTCCCGAAGATGTCAAGATTATTCTGCATTCTGAAAACGGATTTGTAGGCCTTTCCGCCGCTGCGGAACCGGGCAAAGAGAATGTGGACGTCATCAACTCCGGCGCCGGCTATGTCACTTATGTCCCCGAGGCAAACTTCTTTGATACGGCCATGAGCTTCTCTATTGTGAGAGGCGGGCATGTGGACGCAACCGTTCTCGGCGCCATGGAGGTTGACGAGCACGGCAACCTTTCCAACTGGATTGTCCCTGGGAAAATGGTCGCGGGCATGGGCGGCGCAATGGACCTTGTTGTCGGCGCTAAAAAAGTTATCATTTCCATGCTGCACACTCAAAAAGGCAACCATAAAATCCTGAAGAAGTGCACGCTTCCTTACACGGCACTGGGCGTTGTCAAACTGATTATCACCGAGATGGGCGTCATCGAAGTCACGCCGCAGGGCTTGCTGCTCACAGAACTGCATCCGGATTATACGCTGGATGAAATTCGTGCCGCCACAGGCTGTGACCTGATCATAAGTCCCGATCTTAAAGCGATGGACGAGGCATAGTTTTTAATTTTACATTTTCAAGGCTATGGGGTAGCGCAAAGGCAGACGGCAAATTTTGCTGTCTGCCTTTGCTGCCGGATGGAAGAAAACCGTTTGAATCTTCTTGCGGCGCTGCTGTGGCGAAGTCCCCAATGCAGAGCAATTTTTCGGGTATATTGTTGCACGGGTGTGCCGGTTTCTGCTAAAATGGGTATGCTCCGGTTTATTCGTCAACAGACGCTAATACGAATATTCCACCAAAAAGATGATAACTTGGCGGCAGCTTTTCCGGCCAACGGCATCTCCCTTTGGCGGGCGCCAGCCCGACGGCTTCCTCGCTCTTACAGGATAAAAAATCTGCAGGCCAATCTATTCAACCTTTTAACGGAAGGTTAGGGAGCCTCTGATTAATTCAGGGATGGGTTAGCGGCGAGAAAATTTTGCGGCTGGCAAGGCGAAAAACGGGCATAAAGCTGGCGCTTATGACTGTTTTTTAACACGGCTAAACGCAAAATTGGCCGCTGATAAGCCGTGCATGGATTAAATCAGAGCTTCCTTAGCATAAGCGGCCCGGCCTTTTATGCCCCGGCAGCGGAATAAAGGAGCAAATCAATGAAGGATATTATTTTGAAGAAAGCAGCAGCTTCGGATTTAAAGGACATTTTGCAGTTGCAACAGGATATTTTTACCCAAGAACAAAAAATCCCCGCTTCGATGATTCCGCTGCCTGCTCAAAGCGCGCCACAATGGTGGTGCGCGTTAATGAACGGGTTCATAGTTGGGGCCGTTGCCGCGTGGAAACAGGAGGACCAGATGCATTGGGGCAGGTTTGCAGTTATGCCTGCCTACAGGGGGCTGCACATCGGCACACGGCTAGCCCGGTTTTCGCTGGACGATTTGTTTGCCCGGCAGATTGAGGAAATTCACATGGAGGCAAGAGAGGCCACTGTAAAAATCATCTGTGATCTGGGCGGGAAGGTTGTTGGCACGCCAACGGCGTTTTATGTCGGCACGGTGACCCCGGTTGTTTTATCCAGAAAAGATTACTTAGAAGCAAAGACACAAGTTGTGGATCATCCCGTGTAGGGGACAAGCGATTCAGCCAATTCTTACCCCCGTATCATGTGGATTATTGATAAAAAGGCCAAGAGGGCCGAATACTTTTCCATCCGATAATATAATAATAAATAGGATAAGCTGTGATATGCCGGCCCCTATAAGATGGAAAAGGATGATGATTTCATGTATAACGCAGGGTTATTCTGGATTTCAGTATTGTTTGCGTCCAGCTTTGCATATCTCATCGGAAGTATCAGCTTTTCGATTCTGTTCACCCGGCTTTTCTGCAAAGTGGATATCCGAACCCTTGGCAGCGGAAACGCCGGGCTGACGAATGTTTTGCGCTCAGTTGGATGGCAGGCGGGCGCCTTAACGCTCCTGTTCGACTTCTTAAAAGGCGCGGTTTCGGTTTTGGCGGGCAGGGCGGTTTTTCAGTATTACTGCCAGCAGAGCGGTGCCCCCGTTTATTATCAGCAGTACGGCGTGCTGATAGCCGGGCTGATGTGCGTGATTGGGCATGTCTATCCGGTCTACTTCCATTTTAAAGGTGGAAAAGGGGTCCTCTCGTCTGCCGCAGTGGTTGCGTTTTTTGATTGGCGGCTGTTTACGGTGGTGTTTGTTGTGTTTGCAGCGGTGTTTGCAGTGACCAGAATTGTGTCGCTCTCCTCCATTATTGCGGCGCTCAGTTTCCCGCTTGGGCACTGGCTGATCCTTTTTTTATGGGATTACCGCATGGGCAGTTCCCCTTACGGCATACTTCCGGGTTCCTATTTGTGGATTACAACCGCTTTGACGGTGGTATTATCCGGGTTGCTGGTCTATAAGCACCATTCCAATATTGCACGCCTGCAAAACGGAACCGAAAAAAAGTTTACATTAAAGCATTCGTAATAAAAAAGCGGCCTGTATTTTTAATGCAGGCCGCTTCAGCTTGTCGAAAAACGAACATTTTAGAAAATATTGCACAAATCAAAGTTTTGGTCAAGCTTTTTCAAAAGCTTGCAGGGTGTGGGGCAGCGCCCCAAAGTGCCTTAATTCTGTAAGAAGCGCAGGAGAGGGTGCAAAAACAGTCCAGTGGACTGTTTTTGCGGGGAGAACCCTCGCCGGGGGTTCTCCCCTGTCGCGATAAGCGGCAT
>JAEWLW010000019.1 GCA_023457355.1 Bacillota bacterium
CTGCGCTTCTTACAGAATTAAGGCACTTTGGGGCGCTGCCCCAAACCCTGCAAGCTTTTGAAAAAGCTTGACCAAAACTTTTGATTTGTGCAATATTTTCTAAAATGTTCGTTTTTCGACAAGCTGAGCGGCACGGAATACTCCGTGCCGCCTTTGTTTATCCGTTAAGATTTATTGGCGGTATTCACGCTTTGCGGTTCCCCTGCGCGCCTCGCGCCTATTTTTTCATCAGGCCCATCCAGATCATGAACAAAGCCGAATACCCCACCATTGCCAGAACGAGCCATAATATCAGCTGTTTGATTGAATAACGCCTTCTGTGTGCGGAATGCACCTGCCGGCGGCGCGCCGCGGGCACTGCGTTTGTCTCCGCGGTGGCCTGTTCCCCACCCAGATAGTAATCTGCCAGCGCCGCTTTGGCACGATCATAGTGGTCATTATCCACATAAATATCCTTGCCCAGCATGGCAAAGCCGCTCTTACCCGAACGCTTGCCCTTGCGCGAACCGCTGCGCACAACATACTGCACCGCATTTTGCGTAAGCAATTCCTCCAAAAGCTCCAGCTCACGCTTATTGATAATATTCACTAAAAAGCGCGCAGATGCACCGCCTGAACCCTGAAGATGATTCTGGGGTACGCCAGCCGCCGAAATTTCCGCGCCTTTTTCAGAAATGGTGTCGCCAATATACGCCATTATGTTATTCCTCCGTTGTCGGCAAAGGCCACCTCGCCGGCATCATCAGTGCCGTTCTATAATCATCATATAAGGGGAATCCGGGACGTTGAGCAGCCGGTAAATAAAGATATCAAATTCTTTTTTATCCACACCGGTAAAATAGCTTTGCAGCATCTCCCCTTCAAGCCGGCCCTCTTCATGCCCCGGGTACACCGCCACACCCAATGCGCCGCCACGCTTTAGCGCCCGCATGGCAAGCTTTACTGCGGCAACGGTTGAACCGCGCCGCGTTGTAACACTGCGGTCTCCCCCGGGCAAAAATCCGAGGTTAAAAAGGCCCCCGTCTATTTCGCCCGCCACGTAATCGGCAAAGCGGTCATGACTATTTAAAATAAGTGTTGCATTATCAACGCTGTTTCTGGCAAGCAGCTCAGCCGTTTGATCAAGCGCCGCCTGCTGTATATCAAAAGCATACACCCTGCCCTGTGGCGCCAGCTGACACAAAAACAACGTATCCCGCCCGCGCCCCATGGTAAAATCCACATAGGTGCCCTGTGGGTTGGCGTTTTCGGCCAGCCTGTCCTTTGCAAGCTGCAAAATGCCTGTCATCTTCTACCTGTCCTCCCATAAATCGCCCTGCCGGCTATTCTGCTGCGCCAGCGCACCGTCAATGGCATTTAAGACGCCGCGCTTGTTCAGGGTCCATTGCGGGGCGAGCAGCCTTTTTCTGTCCCCATCGCCGGTGAGCCGCTCTATCACGGTTCCGGGATGAAAACACCGCAGCTGTGCACATACTATTGTAACATATTCCTGCTGAGAAAGCACCGGGAATTTATCTTGCAGCCAGGCATCCGCCATCGGCGTACCGGACATTAAATGCAGCATATGCAACTTAACGCCGCCGGGCTTCAGGGCCGCCAGCCGCCTGGCCGATTCCAGCATCATATCTGGCGTTTCCCGCGGCAAGCCGTTGATCAGATGCACACAGGTATAAATCGGGTGCTGCTGAAGCAGACGCAACCCCGCGCAAAATTCCGCAAAGCTATGCCCGCGGTTGATGGCCTGCGCCGTGCTGTCGTGCACCGTTTGCAGCCCCAGCTCAACCTCCAGCACCGTCTTTGTGGCGACGTGTGCCAAAAGGCGCACCATGTCTCGGTCCAGGCAATCCGCACGAGTCGCCAGGCGGATTCCCGCAACATCCGGCAGGGAAAGCGCTTCGTCAAGCAGCGCCTCAATTTGCTGAATAGGCGCATAGGTATTGGAAAAACTTTGGAAGTAGGCCACAGGCTTCGCATCCGGCCACTTCTTACACATGGCGCAACCGATATGGTACTGTTCCGGCAAAGGCATCCGGGCCAAGGCCGCCTCTGTGCCCTGTGCGCAAAAGGTGCAGCCCCCCACGCCCTTGGAGCCATCGCGGTTGGGGCAGCTTAACCCTGAATACAACGGAATTTTAACAATTCGGCCGCCGAACCTTTCCCGGCAGTACTGGGACATGGTATAATAACGCTTTCCGTTTAAATACTGCATTGTTGCAGTCCTCATCGTCAGTTTTAATGGTTGAATCTCCCGCTCATTTATAACGGATTAACTTGAAAAGGGTCTGGCATTTGTAAAGCTGCTTTTCGCGCTGCAAGGCAGGCGGGAGAACGCAGCAGCGTGGAAAACAGAGTACAAGGGCGGGGAAATTTTCAAGTTAAACGGCTATATTTATTGCCGTACGATTATACCATACTTCTGCACAAAACAAAACCCATATCCGCCCTATAGTTGTACCGGTTTTTTATGTTGAATTATAGCCAAATCTCTGAAACATGTGTTATAATAATGAGGGTTTGGCTCATTTAGCCAAACAACATGGAATGCAAACCAATTGGGAGGTTTTTAAAATGGTAAAGGCTATCGTTGGCGGCAACTGGGGTGACGAGGGCAAGGGCAAAATGACCGATATGCTCGCGGCGGACTCCGATATTGTCGTCCGTTATCAAGGCGGTGCAAATGCGGGGCATACCATCGTAAACAGCAAAGGGAAATTTGCGTTGCATCTTCTGCCGTCGGGCGTTTGCTATGAACATGTCACCAACGTCATTGGCCACGGTGTCGCCTTTGACCTCGCCAAGTTTTTTAAAGAGTATGATGCGCTGCTGGAGATGGGCATCAAGCCCAATATTCTGGTTTCCGACCGTGCACAGCTGCTGATGCCGTTTCACACCCAGTTTGACACCCTTGAGGAAGAGCGTCTTGGCGCCAACAGCTTTGGTTCCACCAAGTCCGGCATCGCCCCTTTTTATTCCGACAAGTACCTGAAGGTAGGCTTTCAGGTTTGCGAGCTGTTTGAACCGGAGCGCCTTATGGCGCGTTTAACGGCGCTGTGTGAGTATAAAAACCTGATTCTCGACGCCGTTTATCATCAGGCGCCGATCGATCCCAAAGCGCTGTTTAACTACCTGCGCAGCTTTGCCGAACGGCTGGCGCCCATGGTGACCGATACTGCAAAATTCCTGAATCAGGCTGTCGCCCAGGGCAAAACCATCCTGATGGAAGGCCAGCTTGGCGCGCTGCGCGATCCCGACCACGGCATTTACCCGTTCACGACGTCCTCTTCGCCGCTGGCCGGATTTTCTACCGTCGGCGCGGGCATCTCGCCCTGTGCCTTTTCCAATGTCATCACCGTCGTGAAGGCCTATTCCTCCTGCGTGGGTGCGGGCGCATTTGTCTGCGAGCTTGCAGGGGACGAAGCGCACCAGCTGCGCGAGGCGGGCCACGAATACGGTGTCACGACCGGCAGACCCCGCCGTGTAGGTTATCTCGACCTCGTTGCATCGCGCTATGGCTGCATGGTGCAGGGCACGACCGACGTGGCGCTGACGCTCATCGACGTGTTAAGTTATCTTGACAAGATTCCGGTGGTCACCGCCTATGAGATTGACGGCGAAACCACCACCGACTTCCCCTGCACCCCCAAGCTTGACCGTGCAAAGCCGGTCTTTGAGATGCTTGACGGCTGGAAGTGCGATATTATGGGCATCACCGAATACGAAAAGCTGCCCAAGAACGCGCGTAAGTATATTGAGTATGTTGAAAAGGCGCTGGGGTATCCCATCACCTATGTCTCCACCGGCCCGGCGCGTGAGCACATCATTTATCGCTGATTTAAATTTAAAAGCCGACAGCACCGCTCATTGCGTGCTGTCGGCTTTTTTGATGGGTTTTGATGTATCAGCATCAGCGCAGAGACATCGTCAATAATTTAGGAATGGGGACAGGATAAGCAAGAATATTTTTGGCCTCGCAAGGCGGAGGACGCCAATGGGCCAGCGCCCACCAAGGACGTCAACGCAACGAGGTGAAAAATAGACGGCAAAGACTGTGCTTATCTTAAATTATTTGACTATATATTACAGCAGCACCGCATTCGCCACCACGGCAATGGCGGGTAGCGCAATCAGCGATATCAATGTGGTGACCGCGACAAGGCTGCTGGGGTATAAAACCTCTTTGCCCAACGAAGCACTCAGCAGAATAACCGATACGGCCGAAGGGCAGGAGAAGCAGTAGATCGCTGCCAGGCAGGCTGTTACGGCGCCGGGGAACCAATCCGTGGCGCCCAGCGCCACAACAATGGCAATGCCGGCCATGGGCACAACGATGGTTCGCAGAAATGCCGCCCAATACATGCGCAGGCTTTTTAAATCAGCCAGCTTCAGGTCCGCTAAAAAGACGCCGGTGATAATCATCGAAAGCGGAGTCGTCAGGCTGCCCAGCAACCGCACGGTGTCGATAACCGGCCCCGGAATCGGGATTTGAAACCCGAAGATAAGCAAGCCCACTACTACCGAGAGAATACAGGGGTTATACAGCAGCTTTTTAGGGTGAAAACTCCCGCCCAATTCGAGAACCCCCTGCGTCCAATGGAACAGCAAAAACACCGACACAAACGCCGTGGCGTAAAAGGTGCTGTCCTCGCCCAATGTTGCCCGAATCAGCGGGATAGCCATATAGGCAGCGTTTGCATAAATGATGCCAAACCTTTCGGTGCGGCAGGCTTGTCCTTCCCGGGTGCGAATCAGCAGTCGGGAAGCCACGATCGCAAGCAGGTGCAGGATGACGGCCAGCAGAAAAGTTAAGCCAAAACCCGCCAGCAGCTCATATTGCATGGCGCGGTAAAGCGATGAAAGCATAATACCGGGCAATGCGATATTGAGTAAAAACGTGCTCAGGTAGCGCGCAACCCCTTCGGTCAGAATCCCTTTTTTACTGCAAAAAACGCCCACCATGGTGAGCAAAAACATAATGATTACCTGATGCGCTACGATAATTGCCGACTGCATGTTACAAAATTCCCTTCCAAAAAACAAAAGCGGGATACCGCAGGATACACGGCCTTTGCGTATCCTGCGGTACCCCGTCATAAACATTGACAGGCCCAACGGATCTCACCGGTGTTGGAAAAATCCTACGCCATCAAGGACGGCCGCCGCACGTTGGCGGCGTACCCTTTTAACCGTTGAATAAACCGTTTTGGTTATTATAGCAC
Source organism: Bacillota bacterium (assembly GCA_023457355.1). Taxonomy (GTDB): domain Bacteria; phylum Bacillota; class Clostridia; order Oscillospirales; family Ruminococcaceae; genus Yanshouia. The sequence continues at coordinate 5,217 of JAEWLW010000019.1, forward strand.
GGCCTTTTTCATTCTTGCAATAGCTTCTTTGGTTCTTTCACGGTCGCCGAAAGCGGTCAGCCGGAAGTAGTGGGTGCCGTTGTTTCCAAAGCCGGCGCCCGGGGTGCCCACCACATTCGCCGTCTCAAGCAGGTGGTCGAAGAAAGCCCAGGAATCCATACCGTTGGGGCACTCCATCCAAATATAGGGCGAGTGCTCGCCGCCGACAAAGCGAATACCCATCTCACGCAGGCCATCGCCGATAATTCTGGCGTTCTCACGGTAGTAATCGATGTTCGCCTTAATCTGTTTCCTGCCCTCGGAGGAAAAGACGGCGGCAGCGGCGCGCTGTGTGATATAAGGCACACCGTTGAACTTGGTCGTCTGGCGGCGCAGCCACAGCTTGTTCATTTTGCCGCCCAGCAGCGCTGTGGGAACAACGGTATAGCCGCAGCGAGTTCCGGTAAAGCCCGCAGTCTTGGAGAAGGAGCAAATCTCAATGGCGCAGTCCCGGGCGCCCTCCACCTCAAAAATGCTGCGGGGCAAGGCGGGGTCGGAAACAAAGCATTCGTAAGCCGCATCAAAAAGGATGACGGCATTCTTCTGTCTGGCATAGGCGATCCACTCGGCGAGCTGCGCACGGTTGTAAACCGAACCGGTCGGGTTGTTCGGCGAGCAAAGATAAATAATATCCGCATCCACAGACGGGTCGGGCATCGCCAAGAATCCGTTTTCCAGCGTCGCGCCCATCAGCTTGATGCGGTGGCCCGCCATCACGTTGGTATCAACATAAGCGGGATATACCGGGTCGGGTATCAGCACCGTATTATCGGCGTCAAACACATCGAGAAGATTGCCCAGGTCGCTCTTGGCACCGTCGCTGACAAAAATTTCGTCGGCGTCCAGCGTCACCTTCATCTCCTCGGCGTAATAGGCGGCAATGGCGTCTTTAAGAAAGTCGTAGCCCTGTTCGGGGCCATAGCCGCGAAAATGCTCTTTTTGGCCCATCTCTTCGGCAGCATCCTTCATGGCCTGAACCACAACCGGCGCCAACGGCAGCGTGACGTCGCCAATGCTCAGCTTGATGATATCGGCCTCGGGATGCGCGGCGCTGTATTCTCTGGCCTTGCGGGCAACGGTTGAAAAGAGATAGCTATCCTTGAGATTGTCGTAGTTTGCGTTGAGCTTCATAAATTAAATCTGCCTCCTTAATGGTGCGCAAACATGCGCTGAATTTTTTATTTGCCGCATAACAGGCGGCAGGTTATAAAGCAGGCGGTGCAACCGCTGCCTTGTCATCCATAGGCTCAGGCCAAAACTTCCCCTTCAAAAACGATGGTTGCAGGGCCGGTCATCACCACGGTATCGCCGGTGTAACGAATGACGAGGTCGCCGCCGCGCAGCTTCAGGGTGATGTCGGTATCCATCTTGCAGCGCCCGCAGAGCACCGCTGCAACAGCCGTTGCGCAGGCGCCGGTGCCACAGGCCAACGTCTCGCCGCTGCCCCGCTCCCACACGCGCATTTTCAGCGTGTGATCGTCAAGCACCTCGACAAACTCGGTGTTGACCCGCTCCGGGAACAGGGGATCACGCTCATGGGCGGGGCCGATTTTTTCCAAATCGAGCGCGTCAACATTCTCCGTAAAAATAATGCAGTGGGGGTTCCCCATCGAGACACAGGTGAACGTTTGCATTTTTCCGGCCAGCATGTGCCTTAAATTCACCGCGCGGTCGCCCGGAAGCTTAACCGGAATTTTCGAGGGTTCCAGAATGGGCGCGCCCATATCAACCGCAACAGAGGTAACACGATCATCCTCCACGGTCAGTGCCAGCGTTTTAATGCCGCTGCGTGTCTCCAGCGTCACGACCGGCTTTTTGGCAATTCCGCGCTCGTACATATATTTGCCGATGCAGCGCGTGGCATTGCCGCACATTTTCCCTTCACTGCCGTCGGCATTATACATGCGCATCTGCGCGTCGGCCTTATCGGAAGGGCAAATGAGAATGATGCCGTCGCCGCCGATACCGAAATGGCGGTCGGAAAGTCGAATGCTTAAAGCCTCAGGATTTTCTACCGGCTGCTCAAAGCAGTTAAAGTAGATATAGTCGTTGCCGCAGCCATGCATCTTGGTGAATTTCAGCTTATTGGCCTGCATATCGTTCTCCCTTCTATTTATGTATGATAAACAAAAACGCCGGTGGAGCTTTTGAAAAGACAAAAACTCTCTCCCGACGCCATTGCCTTAAAACACTAAAGAAATTGTCCAATCAAAAACGGTTGTCTTTCAAAAAAGCCGTTGGACATGCTGTAGATATAAGAACTTTTATTAGAGTTATTATAGCATAACTCCCCGTTGCTCCGCAAGCACAACCATGCTCAAAGATCGCAAAAACGCATATTTTTGGGACATTTTGTCCACCAGAAAGGCCGCGGAGTCATCCTCCGCGGCCCATGGCCTGGCAATGCTTTTGTCTATTTTTTAAGCCAGCTCATCATCTTGCGCAGCTGTGCGCCGACAATCTCGACAGGGTGTGCGGCTTCCATGCGGCGGGTGGCCATGAACTTGGCGCGGCGGCCCGCACGGTTCTCAGAGATCCATTCGGAAGCGAAGGTGCCGTCCTGAATCTCACGCAGAATCTTCTTCATCTCCTTGCGGGTATCCTCGGTGATAATACGCTTGCCGGTTCGGTAATCGCCATACTCGGCGGTATCGGAAATGGAGTAACGCATCATGGCAAATCCGCCGGAGTTGATGAGGTCGACGATCAGCTTCATCTCGTGCACGCACTCAAAATAGGCCATCTCGGGGGCGTAGCCCGCCTCGACCAGTGTATCAAAGCCCGCCTTCATCAGCTCGGTGACGCCACCGCAAAGCACGCTCTGCTCACCGAACAGGTCGGTCTCGGTCTCTTCCTTAAAGGTGGTCTCAATGATGCCCGCTCTGCCCGCGCCGATGCCGCAGGCATAAGCCAGCGCGTACTCGCGCGCCTTACCGCTTGCGTCCTGATGGATGGCAATCAGCGACGGAACGCCCTTGCCCTCCTGGTACTGGCTTCTGACGGTGTGTCCAGGGCCCTTGGGCGCAACCATGATAACGTCGACGCCCTTGGGCGCTTCGATCTGCTTAAAGTGAATGTTGAAGCCGTGCGCAAACATCAGCACATTGCCCTCGACGAGGTTGGGTGCAATTTCCTCAGCGTAGATATCAGCCTGCTTTTCATCGGGAACCAGCATCATGACGAAATCCGCAGCCTTTGCCGCCTCGGCAACCGGCAGAACCTTCAGCCCCGCCGCCGTTGCTTTCTCACAGCTTGCGCTCGACGACCGCAAACCGACGATGACGTTAGCGCCGCTTTCCTTCAGATTCAATGCATGCGCATGGCCCTGGCTGCCATATCCCATAATAGCTACGGTTTTCCCATCGAGAAGACTCAGGTTGCAGTCTGCGTCATAAAACATTTTTGCCATTTTTTTGCCCTCCAATTATTACATTGTTTAATATTATTTCAAGTACCGCCTCACATTTGCATCAGCACAAGCAGCGGCGCTTTTTCAGGTTTTGGTACCAACCCTGCTCATACGGTGATTGGTACGAGTGTGCCATTCGGTCGCCGATGCGCCCATAACTTTAAATTCTACGGTATAAGCGGCCTTTATTCCGGCGTATGCCGAATCGCTTCCTTGACCGAAGCGCCGCCCGGAATCATCGGCATAACCATCTCGTCCTTGTCGATGAGGCAATCGATTACGCAGGGCTTGCCGGAAGCCAACGCCTCTTTAAAACAGGCTTCGAACTGTGCGAGCGTCTCGGCGCGGTAGCCCTTGGCGCCAAACGCGTCGGCCACCGCTGCAAAATCGGTCTTGCGCTCGGGGTCGGTCGCCGAATAACGATGGTCGTAGAACAGCGTCTGCCACTGCCGCACCATACCGAGAACCCGGTTGTTCATCACAACGGAAACGATGGGCAGGCCGTAGCTGACCGAGGTGCAAAGCTCGTTGAGGTTCATGTGAAAGCATCCGTCGCCGGTGATGTGCACCACCCGCCGCTCCGGGAATGCCACCTGAGCGCCACAGGCTGCGCCGTAGCCAAAGCCCATGGTGCCAAGGCCGCCGGATGTTAAGAAGGAGCGCGGACGCGTGCGCTTGCAGTACTGCGCCGCCCACATCTGGTGCTGGCCGACGTCGGTAACAATAATGGCGTCCTCGCCGGCCATATCGCAAATCATCTCCATCATATCGCAGGGGCGAAGCGCCTCATTCCTGAACTGCGGCTCAGGGTCCTGCGCACGCCATTCGGCAAGCTGCCGGCGCCAGGCGGAATGTTCCTTTTCTTCTATTAAAGGCAGCAGTTTCGCGAGCACTTCGCCAACATCGCCCGCAATAAAATGATCCACCATAACATTTTTGTTCATCTCGGAACAGTCGATATCAATATGAATAATCTTGGCGCCCGCGGCAAACTGCGCCGGATTTGTTGCCACACGGTCGGAAAATCTCGCCCCGATAACCACAAGCACGTCGGCGTTGCTCACAGCAAGCGCGCTTGAAATATTGCCGTGCATCCCAATCATCCCCATATTCAGCGGGTCTTCATAAGCGAGCACGCCGGTACCCATAATGGTGTGGCAGGCGGGCAAAGATGCTTTGTGGATCAACTCATAGAGTTTATCGGACCCGTTTGCGGTGATGACACCGCCGCCAAAATGCACCATCGGGCGCTCGGCCGTATTGATGAGCTTAGCTGTCTCTTCAATGACTTTCGGGTTGATGGGCGCCGGTTTATTGCGCATATCCGGCACGGGCTCATAAAATTCGCAGACGGCGGCGGTCACATCCTTCGGAATATCGACCAGCACCGGCCCGGGACATCCTGTGCCCGCAATTCGGAAGGCTTCTCTCAGCGTATGCGCCAGCTCATCGACACTGCGTACCACCATATTGTGCTTGGTAATCGGCATGGTCATGCCGGTGATATAAATCTCCTGAAAGCTGTCGCGGCCAATCATGGAGTTTGGCACATTCGCCGTTATTGCCACCATCGGGATAGAATCCATGTAGGCGGTGGCAATGCCGGTCACCAGATTGGTGCTTCCGGGGCCCGAGGTCGCCATCACGACGCCGGTTTTCCCGGTGGCTCTGGCATAGCCGTCTGCGGCATGCGCCGCGCCCTGTTCGTGGGCGGTCATAATGTGCTTAATACTCGGCGTTTTAAAAAGTGCGTCGTAAATATTTAGGATGGTTCCCCCCGGGTAGCCGAATACCGTGTCAACACCCTGTTCCTGCAAGACCTTTAAGACTATCTGAGAACCGTTAAGCTTCATCTGATGTTCCCCCTTCCCTTTTTTTGCGAGAAATAAAAAAGCCCATGTCTCATGATTTTAGATAATCAAGAGACAAAGGCTAAAAGCACTCTGCGGTACCACTCTAATTGCCGATGCTTATGCTGCATCAGCCACTCTGCGCATCTGTTCTCTAAAAACAAATGCCGTGCACCTTAACGTGTGCAACCCGTCCGAGCCTACTAAAAGAAACGTTCTTCTGTTCGGTCGGCCGCTCGGGGATGACCTTCGCTTTGCTTTAAAACACCGCCTTGCACCACACCGGCAGCTCTCTGAAGTTTTAAAAGCAGGCTACTGTTCCCGTCTTTGCGTTTGAACTATGCGATTGTTGTGTTTAATTATATCGGTTTAAAGTAAAATGTCAATTGTACATTACGTATAATTTTAAAAATAAAACGCACTGTTTTTAGGGTATTAACAACACATCAGACAACTATTCCACCCGGTTTTTACCCGAAAATCACGTTGTTGCTACAAATCTTCAATGTTTGGGCGCCACAAATTATGAGTTCTAACAAAAATTATTCGTATAAAATGCATTGGATGTCTGAGGTCATAACAAACGGCGCCATTGGCGCAGCCCAGCTGCGGGATAAATTTTTGTTTAATGCCTGTATTTTTCGGGCTCCTTATTAACCCGGCACCCGCGTTTACCTGCTAAAAGGCCCCGGACGAACATCCGGGGCCTTAAGGCGTTGCGCACTATTATTTATCGCAGTAAGCGGCAGCGCTCTGCCCTGCCTGACGGCCAAAGACGACAATATCCGCCACCGCGTTACCACCCAGACGGTTGCCGCCGTGAATGCCGCCGGTAACCTCACCCGCAGCAAACAGGCCGGGAATCGGCTCACCGGAAGCGCCAATAACTTCGGTGTTGACATTGATCTTCAAACCGCCCATGGTATGATGGACACCGGGCGCAATCTGAACGGCGTAGAACGGCCCCTTGGAAATATCATATTCCATGCCGGTATCGCGTCCGAACGCCTCGTCCTTCTGGTCGGCTATAGCCTTGTTCCAGCTTGCAAGGGTGGCGGCCAGCGTCTCCGGGGGCGCTTTCATCGCTTCGGCCAGCACTTCAATAGTGTCGCCCGAAACGGCCAGCCCCTTCTCGACATAGCCGGCAGCCGCCTTGACACGGTCGCAAAGGCCCTGGTCAAAAATCAGGTACGCATAGCTGCCCTCCTGCGCAATCTCCGCAGCAGAGACCACATCGCGGGTCTTGAGCTCATTGATAAAGCGCTCACCGGCCTGATTGACCAGAATTGCGCCGTCGCCGCGCAGGCCCTCGGTCAGCATAATGCTGGTTGCCTGATGGACGGTCGGATGAATCTGAATCTGTTCGATATCCACCAGCTCTGCGCCAACAGCTTCGGCCATGACAATGCCGTCGCCGGTCGCGCCCGGGGCGTTGGTTGTGACATAGCCCTTGAGCTCAGGCTTGTATTTGGCATACATCTCTTCGTTGGCGCCAAAGCCACCGGTCGCCATAACAATCGCCTTTCCGGTAAACAGGTAGTCGGTGTCTTCGCTCTCGGCCTTCACCCCGGTGACAGCACCCTCGGTGAGCACCAGTTCGGTCGCCTTGGTGTTATAATAAACTGGAATATCATTCTTCTGAACGTTTTCGACAAATTTTTCAACCAGATAGCTGCCCACGGCGCTGCCGCCCTCAGGGCGATGTGTGCGCTTATTTGAAGCACCGCCGGAGATGGTCAGTTCCGGCAGAGGCGCACCGATAGAAGCCAGCCAGTCAATGGCGCCTGCCGAACGCTCGGCCATTGCGGTAACCAGCTCAAGATTGTTGATATTGTGGCCGCCCTCCATGGTGTCGTCAATAAAGGACTGTACGCTGTCCTCAACATTCAGCGCCTTTTGCACGGAAGTTTCGGCAGCGTTCATGCCGCCTGTCGCCTTGACGCTGTTGCCGCCGGCCATCGCCATTTTTTCGATTATGACAACATTCTTTCCGGCTGCCTTGGCCTCAAGTGCAGCCACCATGCCGGCGCCGCCGGCCCCAATGACCACGACATCCGCCTGGACTGTTTCGGCCTTCTTTTCCGCCACCGGCTTAGTCACCGGCGTCTGAAGCGTGCTGGTATCAACGCCCGCTGAAACCAGCGCGGCGGTGACCGCCTCAATTAACCCCTTACTGGTTACCGTTGCGCCCGCAATGGTATCCACCGCCAGCGACTGGTTGGCGATAATGCCAACAGGCAGCTGTTCGATAGCCACCGAGCCGACGCCCGCCGTCTCTTTGTTTTCGGCAACCTCAATTTTCTCAATTTGGTTGTCACCAAGGGTAACAGTTACCTTCAAATCACCGCCGTAGCCCTTTGCCGTGCCCTCATAGGTGCCAGGGGTGTATTTTCCGGTGGTCGCCTCAGGTGCAGCTGGTTGGCTGCTGGCAGGGGCGGCATTGCACGCCACCAGGGCGAGGCTTAATGCCAGAACCAGCAGTAACGAAAGCAGCTTGTTCATCATCAGTTTTCTCCTCTCATTCTATTCACTTTCGCCATTTACCTATTGAATGGCGTAACAGATTATATCACATGGCACAGGAGCGCTGCAACCTTTTGTAAGTAAATGTCACCAATTGTTTCCTTTGCCCTTGTATTATTAAAATAACTTTATATAATGTTAATGGTGGCTCGCATCTGAGACCGCCGCCTTTTGCACGTATTAAATATAAATCAGAAATTTGCCGCCGGTCAACTTTTGCCCGCCAGATTGTCCGCTGCGGCACCGAAATGAGGGGTTTTATGGGTAAATTGAGCGGCCCCATCGGGGTCATGGATTCCGGTATTGGTGGCCTCACCGTGGTAAAAGAACTGCAGAAAATTTTACCTGGAGAGGATATTATTTATTTTGGCGACAGCGCCAACTGCCCCTATGGCAACAAAACCTCGGCACAAATTGCCGAGCTGAGCCGCGCCATGCTGCGCTTTTTAGGCGAAAACGGCGTCAAGGTAACCGCCATAGCGTGCAATACCATTTCAACACTGGTCGACCAGCTGACACCGCATTTTGATTACGAGATTATCGGCATTGTCTCACCGGCCGCCGACTACATAGCCCGCTCGGGCATTAAACAAGTCGGCCTTATCGCCACCGAGTTTACCGTAAGCACTAAAAACTACGATAAGCTCATCCACCGGCACGACCCCTCTATTGAAGTTGTGGGCAAGGGCAGCCCGCTGCTTGCCGCACTGGTGGACCGCGGTGACTTTAACGAGCAGGATATCAACGCCGAAATCACCACTCAAATTGACAACATCCTTTCACGCCGCAAGGTGGATCATGTGATTTTGGGCTGTACCCATTATCCGATTGTGGCGGATAATTTCAAGCATTGTTACCCCGAAATAACTTTTGTGAACCCTGCGCTGGAACAAGCCAATGCTGTGCGTGATTATCTTGCAAATCAGGATGCGCTGAGCGATAAACCGCGCGGCAGCTTCGCCATCTGCACCTCGGGCGATCCCCAGGTCTATGTGGCTGTGGCAAAACGTCTGGGGCTGTTTGAAGCCACCGCGCTTAAGGTGATCAGCATTTAAAGCGCGCCGCTTTTGAACCAGAAAGATAAAATTTGCCGCTGGCATGAGCCAGCGGCAAATTTATTTTATAACATGACACCCCGGCTATCTCAGAACAACGGTGGCCTTGCCGCCATTGAGGCCAACAGGCAGGTCATCACCGTTCGTTGGAATTTCGCTCTGCCCCTCGCCAGCCCCGGAATCGGTTTCCAGCGGCTCCTCACGGGTCATGGTAGTATAAAGCCAGAAGCAGCACGCCGCCAGAATGCAGATAAACAGCACTTTGAGCTTCGGGGAGATGATATGATGTTTTTCCGGGTCGGGATATTTTATAGAGGCGTACATTTTGCCGATGATCATACCGATAAAAGCGGCCACCATAACCACCAAAAGCACCTGCAGCAATACCTGAACCGGCGCCGGCAGCTTGGCCAACAGCTGTGCGAACACGCCTCCCTGCTCCTCTATCGCCGCGCCGTCCATTCCATTACCCATCGCAATACCATAGCCCATGCTTTATCCTCCATCACTTAAATATTCCGCCGGCATTCACCACGCCGGAATTTTTGCACTTCTTACCTATAAGTGTGTTGTTTGGTACGTTTTGTTTCGTGCCACAGGGAGAATTTTTCATTTTAGTAATCCCTGCAGGTTGATTTTTTGTCGCCTGATAGGCTATACTGACATCATATCACGGAAAAGCGGAAAGGGGAATATCAAAAATGTACAGCGAAATGCTCGACACCATTGGCTTTGTATCACAGTCCGACCCCGAGGTTGGAGAGGCAATGGCCAAAGAATTAAAGCGTCAACAGCGCAACATCGAACTGATTGCGAGTGAAAACCTGGTCTCTCCGGCGGTTCTGGCCGCAATGGGCTCGGTGCTCACCAATAAATATGCCGAAGGCTATCCGGGCAAACGCTATTATGGCGGCTGCGAGTGTGTGGATATTGTTGAAGACATCGCGCGCGACCGTGCCTGTAAGCTGTTCGGCGCCGAGCATGCCAACGTTCAGCCGCACTCGGGTGCCCAAGCCAATGAGGCGGTTTACTTTGCGCTGGTCAACGTCGGCGATACGGTGCTGGGCATGAGCCTTGCCAACGGCGGCCATTTGACCCATGGCTCCCCGGTAAACTTTTCCGGAAAACATTACAACATGATTTCTTACGGGCTGGACGAAAACGGTTACATCGATTATGACGCCGTGCGTGCATTGGCGCTTGAACACAAGCCCAAAATGATTATCGCGGGCGCATCGGCTTATCCGCGTGAGATTTGCTTTGACCGCTTTGCCGAAATTGCCAGGGAAGTGGGCGCTTATCTGTTTGTGGATATGGCGCACATCGCCGGTCTGGTCGCTGCCGGGCAGCACATGTCCCCCATCCCTTATGCCGATGTTGTAACCACCACCACGCATAAAACGCTGCGCGGCCCCCGCGGCGGCATGATCCTGTGCAAAAAAGAACTGGCGCAAAAAATTGACAAGGCAATCTTCCCCGGCACGCAGGGCGGCCCGCTGGAACATATCATCGCAGCCAAGGCCGTTTGCTTTGGCGAGGCGATGGCCGATTCCTTTAAAACCTACGCCGAGCAAACCGTAAAAAATGCCAAAGCCATGGCCGCGGAGTTCGCCCGTCTGGGCGTTAACATGGTGTCCGGCGGAACTGACAACCACCTGATGCTCATCGACCTTCAGAATCTGGGCATCACCGGCAAGGAGCTTGAGCACCGCCTGGATGAAGTTTATATCACCGTGAACAAGAACGCTGTTCCCAACGATCCGCAAAGCCCGTTTGTTACCAGCGGTGTTCGCATCGGTACGCCCGCAGTAACCACTCGCGGGTTCAAGGAGGCGGAAATGGCGCTGATTGCCAACTGGGTTTACCGTACCGCCACCAACTTTGAAGCCACCGCTGAACAGACCCGCAAAGAGGTTGAGGCGCTGTGCGCAAAGTTCCCGCTTTATCAGTAACCAACCGTTATACCTGCCCCCGATAAAGCAGCGGGATAGATTGGCGCGGTATTCTTTGCGGGTTGCGCAAGCGAGTGCAGGCGCCGGCCGAAGACAATGGCATGCGTGGCGTAAAAGCCCGCCAGGATATCTGCTTTATTGGCTGTCAATATTCATTTTATCGCCCGGCCGCCGCAGAATTTTGCCGATTCTGCGGCGGTTTTGTTTTGGTGCAATGGACAGACGCCGGTTTTTGCGTTATACTAATTGCGTCTGAGAGCCTTGGGCAGCGGGGGTGATATGGCCCGTGTTTTTCGCTCCTAAAAGCAAAGAATGCGGTACAGCGGACCGGCCCCAATAAAAACAGCTTTATGCTTATTGAAAATCAGTCCGGCGATAAAGCCGTGTTCAAGTCCCTGCGGTCTCATGGGATCATCACGGTAAAATGCCGCACCAGATGATAGTCCGTTGTCTGATGTCCAATCTCATGTTTTTCAGGAGGTAAATTTTTATGAACGCACCGCTTGCCGCCCTGCTGCGCCCTAAAACACTGGATGAGGTCGTCGGGCAAGGCCACTTATTGGCGCCGGGCGCCGTGCTGCGCGGTATTGTGGAGAGCGGCAAAGTGCCTAATCTGATTTTTTACGGCCCGTCCGGCGTGGGTAAGACCACGGTGGCACGCATCATCGCCGCCTCAACCGGCAAGCTGCTGCGGCACCTCAACGGCACCACCTGCGGCACCGCAGACCTCAAAGAGGTCTTCGACGCCCGCAATACCCTTTCGGGTTACAACGGCATCCTGCTGTATCTTGATGAGATTCAATATCTCAACAAAAAGCAGCAGCAGACACTGTTGGAATATATTGAGGACGGCAGTGTCACGCTGATTGCCTCCACAACCGAAAACCCCTATTTTTACGTATACGGCGCGGTGCTTTCCCGCTGCACGGTCTTTGAATTCAAACCCGTGCCGCCGCAGGAGGTTAAGCGCACCGTGCTGCGCGCGTTTGAAAAAGCGGGCGAGCAGTACGGGCAGGCATTTACGCTGGCGGAAGGCGCCGCCGACTATATCGCCGCAAGTTGTGGCGGAGACGTTCGCAAAGCTCTCAACGCCGTTGAAGCGTTGACGCTTGCCTGCGCCGACGGGCAAATCACCCTCGAAGCCGCACAGGCGGTGTCGCAGCGCTCGGCCATGCGCTATGACCGTGACGGCGATGCGCATTACGACATTCTGTCCGCTTTTCAAAAATCCCTGCGCGGATCGGATGAGAACGCCGCGCTACACTATCTGGCGCGCATGCTGGAAGCGGGCGACCTGATCTCCGCCTGCCGCCGCCTGCTGGTGTGCGCCGCCGAGGACGTCGGGCTGGCCTGGCCGCAGATCATCCCCATCGTCAAAGCCTGTGTTGATTCCGCCATGCAGCTGGGCTTGCCGGAAGCGCGCATCCCGCTGGCAAACGCCGTCATTTTGGTGGCCACCAGCCCCAAATCCAACACCGCCATCTGTGCGGTTGATGCCGCCATGCAGGATGTGGAACAGGGCAAGGGCGGGGATATTCCCGACAGCCTGCGCGACGGGCACTATGAAGGCGCTAAAAAGCTTGGGCATGCCACCGGTTATCGTTATCCGCACGATTTTGGCGGCTGGGTAGAACAGCAATATCTGCCCGACGCCCTCAGGGATAGAACCTATTACACCTTTGGCAACAACAAAACAGAACAGGCGGCACTGGCATTCCGCAAGAAACAACGTGGGGAATAGGCTGACGCACCGTCATCTCAAAGAGATTTATATTATTTATATTATGATTGGAGGATATGATGAATTGTCCCAAATGTAATAAAGAAATGCAATTAGGATATTTGCAAACAGGAAATCTAATAGCCTTTAATAAACAAAGGCATAAATTGTCCTTAAACCCCAAAGACCCTGAAGATGTTATGATTGCAAGAAAAACTTTTTCTTCAAATGATTTTAAAGGGTATATCTGCAAGGATTGTGGATTTGTGGTTTTTGATTATAAAAATCCAATAACACGATTTTAGTTATGTTGTGGATTATCTATAGAACAAAGGGAGGATAACATGGAATACAAAATATTAGGCAAGAAAAATGATATTGTACTAATTATTACCGATAAGATTATTATCAAAGATTCTCAATCCGCACTGGATTTGGTTGCCTCCGCACAATACGAAACCGATTGCGACAAGCTTATAATAGACAAATCATGCGTGACAGATGATTTTTTTGTTTTAAGCACGGGGATTGCAGGAGAAATATTGCAGAAGTTTATCAACTATCGTAAAAAAATCGCCATCGTTGGAGATTACTCCAAATACACAAGCAAGCCGCTTAAGGACTTTATATATGAAAGCAACAATGGAAACAGTATTTATTTTTTGCCAAGCATAGAGGAAGCCGTGCGTAAATTAGATAATGCTCAATGAGCCTAATATATAGCGGCTAAATCCCATCTTTTATGGATTGTCAGAATTATTTGTTATGAGCATACTTAGCAGTTCGACCAGACGTTTGAGTGATCATTTTGTGATCTATTGTAAAGAACGAATCCGGAAGGGGATGGTTTTATATGAAAGCAATTGCCGTAAACGGAAGTCCGAGAAGAAACCAGAACACCGCAACCCTCTTGGAAAAAGCCCTTGATGGCGCTAAGTCAACCGGGGCCCAAACAGAGCTGATTCATTTGTATGATTTGCAGTTTAGCGGCTGCACAAGCTGCTTTGCCTGTAAAAGAAAAAACGCCGGACTTGCAGGCCATTGCGCACTGAAGGATGATTTATCGTATTGCCTCGAAAAAATTCTTGAATGCGATGTGCTGCTGTTGGGTTCGCCTGTCTATTTTGACAACCTCACCGGAGAAATGCTCTGTTTTCTGGAGCGATTGCTGTTTCCAAATCTCTCTTATAATGCGGGGGCTCCGTCTCTATTCAGGGGAAAGATCGCCTCAGGTTTTATTTATACGATGAATCTCCCAGAAGAGGCCATGATTCAAAGAAATTATCAGGCCGTATTCCAACATTATCAACAACTCCTGCACAGGTTGTTCGGTGGCGTTTCAGAAATTTTGATCGCCAACGATACGTATCAATTTGATGATTATTCTAAATATGAAGCCTCTAAGTTCGATGAAAAGCATAAAGCGCAGGTGAGAGCCGAACAGTTTCCTGTTACCTGTCAAAAAGCCTTTGCCATGGGCGCCAGGCTATCAAGCGGCTGCGCGGATTATTAGCCGATGATCTTAAAAACCATCCCGCCCTTGCGCCCTGTTTTTCCATGCTGCCACGTTGTTCTCGCCAGAAGCCTGCCTGCCTTCGCCGTCCGTCTTTCAGCGCGAAAAACAGCTTCGTAAATGTCAGGCCGCTTTTCAAGCGAATCCACTATAAGCGTTGTTTTTCTATAAAAATGGTCAAAACGGGGCCGCCGTTAACAGAAAAGGCGCCTGAAAAGTCCGAGGGCGGAACCGGCTTCAAGCCGGTTCCGCCCTCTTCTAAATTCCTCTCTCTTGGCGCAACTATTCTTCCTCTGCCAGGGCTTTGGCCTCGGCGACAACCGCCGCTTCCAGCTGGCCCGGCAGCTGTTCGTAACGCTCAAAGCTCAACACAAAGCTACCCCTACCCTGTGTCATGGAGCGCAACGTGGTGGTGAAATCGTACATCTCGCTCATGGGTACTTCGCCGACAATCTCCTGTGTGCCGTCGCCCCACGGGTTCATGCCCAGAATGCGGCCGCGGCGCTTGTTGAGATCGCCCATAATATCGCCGGTGTAAGCTTCCGGCACATAAACCTTTAAGGTGCCGATCGGTTCCAGAATAACAGGGCCCGCCTGGGGAATACCGGCCTTGTAGGCCAGAGAGGCCGCCGTCTTAAAGGCCATTTCAGAAGAATCCACCGGGTGGTAAGAGCCATCCACCAGCGTGGCTTTAAGCCCAACCATGGGGTATCCCGCCAGCATGCCGCTCTTGATGCATTCCTGCAGCCCCTTTTCAACCGCCGGGAAGAAGTTTCTGGGCACAGCGCCACCGAACACATTCTCGGCAAAGGTAAGGCCATCGCCCTCGCAGGGCTCAAACTCGATCCAAACATCGCCAAACTGGCCGTGACCGCCCGACTGCTTTTTGTGCCTGCCCTGTACCTTAACCTTTTTGCGTATTGTCTCGCGGTAGGCAACACGCGGTTTTTTCAGCTCCACCTCGGTGCCAAACTTCGTCTTTAAGCGGCTGATGATGACGTCCAAATGCTGCTCGCCCAGCCCGGAAAGCAGTTGCTGCCGCGACTCGCCGTCCTGTACAAAGGTGACAACCGGGTCTTCCTCAATCAACCGCTGGATACCCTGTGCAACCTTGCCTTCTTCGCCCTTCTTTTTGGCTTTTATCGCCATTGTGAGCGTGGCCAGCGGATAGCCGATCCCACGCAGGGACAAAATGCGCTTGGGGTCGCAAAGCGTATCGCCGGTGAGCGTCTCGCTCAGCTTGGCAACCGCGCAGATATCGCCTGCGGCCACGGCGGAAACGTCCTCCTGTTTTTTGCCGGTGACATAAATAATCTTGCCCAGCCGCTCGGGGTTGCCGGTGCGGGCGTTTACGGGCGAAATTTCGTTTGAAAGCTTGCCTGAAATCACTTTGACATAGGATAGTTTGCCGATAAACGGATCGGCAACTGTTTTAAAGACATAAGCGCAAAGCGGCTCAAGAACATCACATTTGCATTCAACCTCTTCGCCCTCCGCAGTCAACCCAACTTCGTTGCCCGCATTTTTCGCGGAAGGCATGTGGTTAACAATGGCGTCCAGCAGGGCGTCCACGCCCTCCAGCGTCAGCGCAGAACCGCAGACAACCGGGAATATTTTCCCGACGCGCAGTCCTTCGTTAATGCCAAAGATCATCTCTTCAGTCGTAAAGGTGCCGCCCCCGAAAAATTTTTCCATCAGATTCTCATCCGATTCGGCCACCGCCTCAGAGATGATGTTGCGGCATTCCTCGACAAAGCCGCCAACGTTGGGCATCGAGCCCTGACGGCGGTTGCCGTTTTCGTGCACAAACGCTTTGTTGGCGACGAGGTCGATATAGCATTCAATGCCCTTGCCCTCGGTATAGGGTACAACCATGGGGCAAACCTGCGGGCCAAAGGTGGTGCGCAGCTGGCCCAGAACCTTATAGAAATCAGCGTTTTCGGAATCCATCTTATTGATGAAAAACATCACTTGTTTATTCTGCTCGCGCGCCAGCTTATACGCTTTTTCGGTACCGACCGTCACACCGCTGCGTGCCGAAACGACGATAACCACGCTGCCCGCGGCACGGATGCCCTCATACATGCCGGTGGCAAAATCAAACGCGCCGGGGGTGTCTATCAAATTAATTTTTGTATTATTCCATTCAACCGGGGCAATCGCCGCAGAAACCGAAACCGAACGCCTGGTTTCTTCGGGATCAAAATCACAGACCGTCGTACCATTTTCCGTCTTGCCTAGGCGATCGGTAACACCTGCGCGAAACAAAATGGCCTCTGCAAGCGAGGTTTTACCGCATGAGCCGTGACCGGCAAACGCAATGTTTCTGATCTTATCCGCGAGATACTGTCTCATTTTTCTTTACCCCTTTCAATATGCCGAAAAAGCCACCAGCATATTGTGTATTTTGCACAGTGATTTGGCTATTAACCCTATCACATATGTTTAATTATACTGGATGCGTGCGAACCTGACAAGCCCTTTGGGAAAAAAAGGCGTTTAAATAAAATCTGTTCTTTATGCTTGGCGGTTTTGCATATACATCAACGAGGTGAATTGACATGTTGATGTATGCCTTCCGTTTTAACAGACGGGTTCGCCGTTCCGCACTGCTTCTTTTACTGCTGCTGGCTGTCATGGTGGCAGGTCGGCTGGTGCTGAACCTGATTCCCGAAGGAAACGCCGCACTCACAGGCGCTCAAATCAAACGCCAAAGCGGCAAAACCGAGGAACAACGACAGGAATTTCTGGCGGCACTCGGCTGGGTCGTCAATCCCGAGCCGGATGAAGTTGTTGAGGTCATTATTCCCAAAAAATTTGATGAAGTCTATGAAAACTATAATAATATTCAAAAAGAGCAGGGTATGGATCTCTCTCGCTACAGGGGCAAGCGCTGCAAACGTTACAGCTACACAGTGCTCAACTACCCGGGTGGCGCACAGAACGTTCGCTTAAACCTTCTTGTGTGCGGAAATAAAATTGTCGGCGGAGATGTCAGTTCGCTTGGGCTGGACGGATTTATGCAGGGGCTTGCCTTCCCCGCAGAATCCTCCACCGCAAAGACCGGCTGACCAAATTGTACAAAATCCCCTCGCTGTGCTATGATAGCATCATGACAGCAGGGGGGATTTTTTTGGCTGAAATTCGTTTGGACAAGCTGCTTTCCACCGCAAAAGGCTTTTCACGCACAGATGCAAAACGGCTGTTGGCCGACGGCGCCGTCTCGGTGGACGGCAGGGTCATCAAATCCGGCAGTGAAAAAGCCGACCCGGACCGGCAAACCGTTCTGTTAAACGGTGAACCGGTTCTGTTTCAGGCACATCTTTACATCCTGATGAATAAACCGCTCGGAGTGGTTTCTTCCACCGACGACCCGACGAGCAAAACCGTATTGGAACTGCTTTCTCCCGAGTTTCAACGCAAGGGGCTGTTCCCCGCCGGGCGCCTGGACAAATATACCGAGGGCATGTTGATTATTACCGACGACGGCGATTTTGCCCACCGCATCGTCGCGCCCAAAAAGCATTTGCCCAAGGTTTACGAATTTGAACTGGATGCGCCTGTTTTAAACGCAGAATTGGTTGAGAAGTTTTCACAGGGGGTTTATCTGGGCGGGGGCCGCTATTCCTCCCCGGCCATTTTGGAACCACTTTCCGAAACGGCGGGAAAGGTGACCATATTTGAAGGAATCTACCATCAGGTGCGGCGTATGTTTGACCAGAACGGCGGCAAGGTCACCCGTTTAAATAGAATTTGTATCGGGGGGCTTTTGCTCGACCCTGCGCTTTTGCCGGGTGAAAGCCGGTTACTTTTTCCTGAAGAAATGGAAAAGTTATTCCAGCCTTGTAATTCTATTTGACGCGCGTTTTTTGCGATGCTAAAATACGCATAAAAGCGGGGTGTTTATATGGCATATTTGGAAGCGATTGACAACTCCAGCCTGTGGCTGGTTCACGATCTGTTTCATTCCGGTTTTCTTGATCGTCTGATGCCTGCAATTACTGCGCTTGGCAACAACGGCGGAATTTGGGTGGTGATCTGCCTGATTCTGTTGCTCAAAAAGAAAACCCGGCTGGCTGGTGTGACCATGGCGATGGCCATGCTGGTTTGCTATCTGGGGGGCAACCTATTTTTAAAGAATTTAATCGCCCGCGCGCGCCCTTACACCGACGACCCAACCATTAAGCTGCTGATTCCCCCGGACAGGGAGCTTTACTCCTTCCCTTCAGGGCATGCCATGTGCAGCTTTGCCGCGGCGACCACCCTGATGCTCTGGCGCCACCGGTTTGGACTGGCCGCCATGATGCTGGCAGCCTTGATTGCCTTTTCGCGTATCTATCTGATGATGCACTATCCGCTGGATGTGGGGGCCGGCATGGCACTGGGGATTTTATCCGCTGTTATCGCCTGTCGCATCGTTAAATTTTATGAGCAGCATCGGCGTTATCACGTCAAGACAATATAGCTTTTTGCGCTCGTACGAATATTGGGTTAAAAGCATCCGGGCAAAGCCGACAGGCTCTGCCCGGGTTATTTTTATAACCGTCAAACCGCATTTTAAGCGGCTAATTGCGCTCAGTCCTCTTCGTCGGGCTCGTGTGCGAGGCCGATATCGCTGATCATGATGGCACCGGTTGAGATGCTGTCGCGGCCAAATTTTTCGCGGACCGAATCAATCGCTGTTTCCAGCCTTTTTCGGCGCTCACGCTGCTCGGGGGCCGCACCGAAAAACGAAAGCTGCTCGGCAGCTTGTGCGGCATCCACCAGATTGGTGCCGGTCACTGTCAGCATTCGGATGGGAATCTGCCCGTTCCAACTGGCTGCAACCAGCTTCATCGCCGCCTCGGTCAGCTCGGAAGACAGCCCCGTTGGGTTTTGCAGCGGACACTGGCGTGAAGTCGTACGCATATAAGTGTCTTTAATTTGAAGCTGAACCGTCCGGCAGCAAAGGCCATGGCGGCGCATACGCGTGGCCACTTCATCACAAAGCGCAGCCACCCCCACGCGAATATCCCGAATATCGGTCAGATCGCGCCGAAAGGTCATGCCGTTTCCAACCGACTTTATCTCACGCGGCGTGTCGACGCGCCGAACAGGACTGTCGTCCAGCCCGTTGGCGTAGGCAAAAATCTGCCCGCCCAATTTCCCCAGCCGGGCGGTAAGCTGTGCCGGGTCGGCGGCGGCCAGCTGGCCGATGGTTTGAATATACAGGCCGGAAAGCGTTTTTTGCACCGATTCCCCGACATATAAAAGTGAGGAAACCTGCAGCGGCCAGAGAATCTGCTGCCAGTTTTGGCGGTCGATGACGGTGGTGGCGTCGGGTTTTTTATAGTCGGAGCCCAGCTTGGCAAAAATTTTGTTAAAAGACACACCGACCGAGATGGTCAGGCCTGTTTCCTGCCGCACCTCGCGCCGCAGCCTGTCGGCAATCTCCTGCCCTGTGCCAAAAAGATGCCGTGAGCCGGTGACGTCCAGCCAGGATTCATCAATGCCGAACGGCTCAACCTGATCGGTGTACCGGCGGTAAATCTCATTGACCAGCTGCGAATATTTGACGTATTCGTCATGATGCGGGCGCACCAGCTTCAGGTCGGGACATTTTCGCTGCGCCTGCCAGATTGTTTCGGCTGTTTTGACGCCAAACCGCCTGGCCTGCTCATTCTTGGCCAGAATAATGCCATGCCGGCTGTTGGGATCGCCGCAGACCGCCATCGGTCCCGCGCAGAGCTCGGGGTTTAAGACTGTCTCAACCGAGGCAAAAAAGCCGTTGCAGTCGCAATGCAGAATGATTCTGTCCACAGCAATCACCTCTCTTCGCGAATCATTTTATCATGTCCGCCTGAATGGTTCAACGTTTAAATCTGTCTTGAATTTGACATGTTTTATGATGTTTCTGTAAAAGTTTATGAAATTCGATTTTTAAAGATGACATTGTCTGCGCAAAAAGGTATAATAAATTTATTCTATCTTGCAGCCGCGCTTAAGTGTTTATTATCGACCTGTAAGATGCGCAAATTTATGCTTGGCATATTTGAAGGAGGAAAAGCCATGAAACTGACTTTTTTGGGTGCAACCCATGAAGTAACCGGCAGCTGTTTTTATATTGAGGCCTGCGGCAAAAAGCTGGTCGTTGACTGCGGCATGGAACAAGGCCCGAACTTTTTTGAGAATCAGGAAATTCCGGTGGCGGCGGGTGAGTTGGATTTTGTTCTGCTGACACATGCGCATATAGACCATTCCGGCATGCTGCCGCTGCTGTGCAAAAACGGTTTTAAAGGCGGCATTTATGCCACCGAGGCAACGGCCGATCTCTGCAACGTTATGCTGCGCGATTCCGCCCACATTCAGGAGTTTGAAGCCGAATGGCGCAACCGGAAAGCCAAGCGTGCCGGGCACGACGAGTATGTCCCCATCTACACCATGGATGATGCCATAGCCGCCATCAACTGTTTTATCCCCAACCCCTACAACCAGAAAATTGCGGTTTCAGAGGGCATTGAAGTGCGTTTCATCGATGTGGGGCACCTTTTAGGGTCCGCTTCCATCGAGGTTTGGCTGACCGAGGGGGACGTCACCAAAAAGCTGGTGTTCTCCGGCGATATCGGCAACCTGAACCAGCCGATTATCAAAAACCCGCAGTATATCCCCGACGCCGACTATGTCGTGATGGAATCAACCTATGGCAACCGCAACCACGGCGACCGGCCGGATTACATAAAATCCCTCACTGAGATTCTGCAAACCACCTTTGACCGCGGCGGCAACGTCGTCATCCCATCCTTTGCGGTGGGCCGCACACAGGAAATGCTCTACTTCCTGCGCGAAATCAAACAGAAGAAACTGATCACCGGCCACAATTTTTCTGTTTATGTGGACAGCCCGCTCGCCATTGAAGCCACGAACATTTTTCACCAGAATGGCCGGGAGTGCTTTGATGCGGAAACACTCGCCCTTTTGAACCAGGGCATCAACCCCATCAGCTTTGAAGGGCTGAAGGTCTCGGTCACCTCTGAAGAATCCAAGATGATCAACTTTGACGCCGAACCCAAGGTGATTATTTCAGCCAGCGGCATGTGTGATGCAGGCCGCATCAAGCATCACCTGAAGCATAATCTCTGGCGCCGCGAGAGCACCATCCTTTTCGTCGGTTATCAGGCTGTGGGCAGCCTTGGCCGCGCCATTGTGGACGGTTCGCAAACCGTCAAGCTGTTTGGCGAGCCGATTGAGGTTCACGCCGATATTAAACAGCTGGCCGGCATCAGCGGGCACGCCGACAAAAACGGCCTGATGGCCTGGATCGGCCACTTTTCGCCCAAGCCGCAGCGCGTATTTGTGGTTCACGGCGAGGACGCCGTTTGTAGCGCTTTTGCGGAGGAGCTTGTTTCACTGGGCCATACCGCCGTTGCACCCTATTCCGGCACCTGTTACGATTTGGCCACCAACACGCTGTTGGTTGAAAAAGGGCCCATCCCCATTAAGAAGGATTACGCCACACGGCGTGCCGAAACGATGTTCACCCGTCTGCAGGCGGCCGGAAAGCGGCTGCTTGAGGTCATTGAGCATAATCGCGGTGGCACAAACAAAGATCTTGCGCGTTTTGCTTCGCAGATTCAATCGCTTAGCGATAAATGGGATCGATAAATTAAAAAACATCAGCCAAGGCCGCCGCAGAATTTTTCTACGGCGGCTTTTCGTTTTACATCTAATATATCGCCGCTTTAACTGTGGATTTATCGATGTATTTCTTGTGCGCGGAAATTATTTTAGCATTATCTCACTTGAATACCAAAAACAACATTGCAATAAAAGCGCATACACCAAAACACTTAATATTCGAACGCGCTTGATGCGTCGTTATCGGCAGTAAGGACCAGAGGAAGGAGAGCCCCCTGATTCTGCTGCCACCACCCGAAGACATCATGGTAAAGCCGTAACGCGCGGCTTGAGACGTAACCGCCGGGTACACATAAGTATTTAGGAGGAACGAACCATGAAGAAAACTCTCGCACTTGGACTTGCATCTGCAATGATCCTGAGCATGGGCTCCGCAGTCTTGGCAAAGACCGACGACGCCCTCTATCCTGTTGGCGCAATCAGCGACTCGGCTTATCTCTACGACACCGATGTGTCTGCCGTCGATATGGCCAGCCCCGTTGAAAGCGTTGCCTACGGCAAAACCCTGTACTACCCGCTGCTCAACAGCGTAGCCCCCACCACCCCGGAAGATGATATCGCCTATGTCTATGAGTCTGACGCCGTTTCCGGCATCAAGGTTAAGGCTGACTGGGACATGAACGGCAAGCTGGTCAAGAGCATTGAAGTTTCCAAGAAAAAGATCACCGGCGAGTCCCTTGATCAGAAGTACATCTACTTCCTGGCTGTTACCATCGCTGAGTCCAACAGCACCTCTTCCGTCGACGTTGTCGGCACCGTCGAGATGCGTAAATCCGGCAGCTTTGACTACGAAGACATGCAGCTTGACCTGAACATGGAAGTTGCTTACCCCATGGCTGAAGACACCGTCATCACCGAGGATCCCCAGATCTTCAAAGAGGGCGCCGGCTTCGTTGGCGACTCTGAAGAAGAGTTCACCTTTGAGTGCGACGACGACAGCTACTTCACCGTCAACACCGTTGGCCAGAGCAAACTGCTGCTCGCTGCTACCACCGATTTTGACTCCGATATCGCAGACCTCTATCCCGATGCCAACCTGAACTTCTTCTATGGCAACGGCGCTACCTTCAACAAGACCGGTATCCTGACTCTGGCTGCTGACGAGGGTTCTTTCCTCTATCAGATCAAGGAAGACGGCACCATGGTTCGCGTAAATGCTGAGTATGACGATTATGATGAGGCTTTCACCATCAGAACCAAGACCCTTGGCAAATACGTCATCTCCGACACCGCCCTGACCATCATCAACAAGCCCGTTGACAATGGCAACGACGACGGCGTCACCACCCCCACCACCCCCAGCAACCCCAGCACAGGTGCTGCGCTCTAATTAAAGCGCGTTCTCTGTAAATGACAATTGAAACCGGGACATAAAGTCGGTGGCAAGGGATGAAAATCCTTTGCCACCGACGCTTTTTATTCAAACTTAATCCTGTGTGGTTTCATAGGGCCAGTCAATGATGCCGCCGATATCATAAACATGGTTGTATCCCATCTTTACCAGCATTCTGGCGGCTGTTTCACTGCGGTTGCCGCTGCGGCAATACACAAAGATTACCTGGCGCTTATCCGGCAGCTCGGTTTCGGCGCGTTGGGCCAGCTCATAATCAGGGATCAAAATTGCGCCCGGAATATGCTTTTCTTTATATTCCTGCTCGGTGCGCACATCCAGCAGGACATAGGTGCTGTCCTCGGTTTGACTAAACTCATCCATCATCTGTTTGGCGTTTTGGGCATCCAATTTAGTGTAGACAGGCTCCATTGTGCACCAGCTTACGTTTTTTTGTTGGATTTCCCTCTCGGCGTCCTGCTCCTGCGCTCGCTGTATACCGCGCCGCAACGCTTCTTCGTCAATCATGCCACCTGCATAAGCGGCCAAATTGCCGTTTCGGTCGATAAAATAAGTGGTCGGAAAACCGGAAACGCCGTAGGTGTTGGTGCCCTGCGTGCCTTGGTCATCAAAGTAAACCGGAAAGGAATAACCTTTTTCGGCATAATGCTTTTCACCCTTTTCACGCGTTTCGCGCACACCGTCGGTCACATTGAGCATCACAAAGGTAACCTCGTCGCCCAGTTCTTGATAAACAGTGTCAAAATCGGGCATTTCCTGCACACAGTAACCGCACCAGCTCGCCCAGAAATTGAGCACGATCGGTTTGCCCTTCAGACTGTCAAGCTCCACCGTGTTCCCCTCAAGGTCGGTCATGGTAAAATTCGGCGCGGCTGTGCGTTCGGGCTCTTCCGTTTCCCCGCCTTCGCTCCGGGATGATGATGCGGCCTGTGATGAGGACACCGGCTGCAAGTTATCGCGCATATAGTTCTTGCCCAGCGCCTGATAACCGGCATAGGCCGCCGCAATCACACCGCAAAGCAGCAACGCCGTCAGGCCAAGCTTTTTATTTTGCGTCATTATCGTTTACCCCTTTCTTGGTAACCACTGATTAATTCGGCGATGCGCTTAACGGCAGGGAATTTTTGTGTTAAATAAGGCGAAAAACGGGCATACAGCTGACGTCTATGACTGTTTTTCAACGCAATTTGACGCAAAATTAACGCCGGAAAGCTGTTCATGGATTAAATCAGTGGCTGCTTTGTATCAAAGGCTCAACAGGGCAAGCAAACGCCCCATCTGGCCGGTCATCATCAAAATGCCCACCACAACCAGTAACAGACCCGAAATGGCGTTGATGGCCGTGTAATGCGATTTAATCCAGTTAAAACTGCCCTGCAACTGTTTTAGCAGCAAGGCCGCCAGTAAAAACGGTACACCCAGCCCCAGAGAATAGCATAAAAGCATCAGAACACCGCCAAAAGCCGACCCCTGCTGGGAAGCGAGCATCAGCGCGGAGCCTAGAAACGCGCCGACACAGGGCGTCCATCCCACCGAAAAGACCACACCAAACAAAAATGCCGAAAAGAAGCTGTGTGCATCGGCAGCGGTGTGGTGGCGCACAACACGGTTTAAAAACCCGATCTTGAAAACGCCAAGATAGTTTAAACCAAACACAATGACGACCGCACCGGTGACCAGATTCACCAGTGCCGTGTGGCGGCTGAGCAGGCCGCCTAACGTGCCCGCGAAAGCCCCCAGTGCGACAAATACGGCTGTAAAGCCCGCAATGAAGCCCAAAGCGCCTTTGAATGTTTTGCGCGCATCCCCCTCACCGTCCTGGCCGGCAAAGTAAGAAATATACACCGGAAGCAGCGGAAGCAGACAAGGGGAAATAAAGGTGATAATTCCTTCAAGAAATGACAGCAAATACTGCATGACGGGCCTCCCCTATTGGTTTTATGAAAATCATACCATATGAGTATGTTCTTTGCCAGCGTTCTGAAAAAGTTTACATTTTGAGGACGTCTGTTAAAATACAAAACAACGGGAGCCTCGCCAAAAGGGTTCAGCGCAAGGCAAAAAGCACAACAAAATCGATGTATTTAGGCTATGTTCAATAAATTAAAACCTTTTAACGCCCGGTTAATACGCAGAAAGGTATTGTCTGCAAAAAATCGGCTGCCGGCGCGGTCCAGCTTTCGCATGCGCAATGAAAATTTTTCTCGCCCTTTACTGTTTAAGCGCGGTATGCTATGATATCCCTATTAAAACAATAGGTTTATACATGAGGATGAAATCAAAATGGAACGTTACCAGGAAATTGAACACAGTCTGCATAAAAAATTCAGTAAAACCATCTGGAGCAAATTTGTAGGCGCCATAAAGGAGTACGAGATGCTGGCCCCCGGCGACAGGGTTGCTGTTTGCATTTCAGGCGGGAAAGATTCCATGCTGCTGGCAAAGCTGATGCAGCAGCTGCACAAGGTGAGCGATTTTCCTTTCGAAGTGAAGTTCATGGTCATGGATCCCGGTTATCTGCCTGAAAACCGCAAGTTAATCGAGGATAACGCAAAGCTTCTGAATATACCGATCACAATCTTTGACACCAATATCTATGATTATGTTTTCAGCCAGCCCAGAAATCCCTGTTATTTATGCTCCCGTATGCGCCGGGGCAACCTCTACGCGCAAGCCAAAGCGCTGGGCTGCAATAAAATTGCGCTGGGGCACCATTTCGACGACATGATTGAAACGGTGCTGATCAGCATTATCTACGGCTCTCAGGTGCGCACTATGATGCCCAAACTGCGCAGCGATAATTTTGAAGGCATGGAGCTGATCCGCCCGCTTTATCTGGTGCGCGAATCGGAGGTTATCCGCTGGAAAAACTATAACAAGCTGGAATTTTTGCAGTGTGCCTGCCGCTTCACCGAATGTTCCACCGCCAGCGATAACGGCACCTCAAAGCGCGCCGAGATCAAATCGTTGATCGCCAGGCTCGAAAAAGGCAATTCGCAGGTGCCGCTCAATATTTTCCGCAGCGTTCACAACATCAAACTGGGGGCGGTCATCGGCTATACGCTCAACGGTGAACAACACAGCTTTTTGGATGACTATGACGAAAACCCGGGCGTCGGATCCGACGACGGGCTTTGATTTGACCATAACCGCTGATTTAGACGGCCTTTGAGAAACTTTAATTAAATTCCTGCCGCTTCGGCGGCTTGATCAAAAACGAATGCGGCGCCGTTTTAACAGCGCCGCATCAGTTTTAACTATTTTGCCATTTTATCAATCAGCTTCATCAATTCATCCACCTGTTGACTGGCGTTGCCCTGCTCGACGGCTTCTATCAGACAGCCCTCCATATGCGCGGCAACTACTTCGCGGTTGGCGCGGCGCAGAATAGCCTCGGTGGCCATCAGTTGCGTCGAAATGTCAATGCAGTAGCGGTCTTCCTCCACCATGCGCAGCAGGCCGTCAAGCTGGCCGCGCGCCGTCTTGAGCAACCGCGAAACCTTGTCTTTATCCGCGCGCATAAAAACCTTCTCCTCTCAACCGCCGAACAGGCCTTTTTTTTCGGCGACCGACACCGGTTCAAAACCCGCTTCGCGCACCGCATTCATCAAGGCGTCGTCCGCCACATCGGAGGCGAGGGTAACCGTTGCCGTTTTCTTGGCAAGATTCACCTTGGCGGACGCAACCCCCTGCACCGCCGAAAGTGCCTTTTCGACCGAAGCCTGACAATGCTGGCAGCTCATACCGTTGACCGTAATTACTTTTTTCATATCTTGATCCTCCTGTTCTTCAATCGCTTTCTGAGATTCTATTGGCGATAAAACCGCGTCTTCTCCGCGGGCCTGCGGTTTAAAGAGCCGCAGGCGCAACGCGTTGCTCACGACGCAGACCGAGCTCAAACTCATGGCCGCCGCACCGAACATCGGGTTGAGCTTTAGCGCAAACATAGGATAAAGCAGCCCAGCAGCCAACGGAATTCCAATCGTGTTATAGAAAAATGCCCAGAATAAATTCATTTTAATATTGCGTATGGTGGCGTGGGAAAGCCGCAGCGCTGTAACCAAATCCAGCAGGTCGCTCTTCATCAGCACAATATCGGCCGATTCGATTGCAATATCGGTTCCTGCGCCGATTGCGATGCCGACATCGGCCCGGGTGAGCGCCGGGGCATCGTTGATGCCGTCGCCAACCATGGCCACGCGCCGCCCCTGTGCCTGTATCGCACGAATTTCCTGTTCTTTATCCTGCGGCAACACCTCGGCCACGACGCGGTCGATATCCAAGCTGCGGCGAATGGCCTCTGCTGTTTTGCGGTTGTCACCGGTGAGCATTACTACATCGACGCCCAGCGCTTTAAGCTGTGCAATAGCCTGACGGCTGGTGGGCTTAACGACGTCCGCCGCCGCAATAACGCCCAGCAGCCTGCCGCTTTTGGCAAAGTAGAGCGGTGTTTTGCCCTGCTCGGCCAGCGCGTCGCATTGCTTCTCCAACTGCGCGCAGTCGATGTTCTGCTGCCGCATCAGCGCCACATTGCCCGCATAATAAACCTCGCCCGCAATCTCGGCGGAAAGCCCCTTGCCCGAGATGGCCTCAAAATTTTCGACCACAGAAAGCACAAGCTTTTTCTGCTTCGCATATTGGGTGACCGCCTCGGCCAGCGGATGCTCGGAGGCCTGCTCTAAAGACGCCGCCGCCTGCACCAGTACATCGGCGGTAACCCCCTTGGCCGGCAGCACATCAGTCACCTTTGGCTTGCCCTCGGTCACGGTGCCGGTCTTATCAAGCACAACTGTTTGCACACTGTGCGCCGTTTCAAGCGCTTCGGCCGATTTGATCAAAATACCGTTCTGCGCGCCCTTGCCAGTGGCCACCATAATAGCGACCGGCGTCGCCAGCCCCAACGCGCAGGGGCAGGAAATAACCAGCACTGCAATGCCGATGGAAAGCGCGAACTCAAAGCTTTGCCCTGCAAGCAGCCACGCCGCTGTGGCGACGATTGCGATGGCGATGACAATGGGTACAAAAATACCGCTGATCTTATCCGCAAGCTTGGCGATGGGCGCTTTGGAGCTGCCCGCCTCTTCAACAAGGCGGATGATCTGCGCCAGCGTGGTGTCATCGCCTACTTTTTGCGCTTCAAACTTAAAATAGCCCGTTTTGTTAATTGTTGCCGCAATTACGTTATCGCCCACGGTCTTCTCGACCGGAATGCTTTCGCCGGTGAGTGCCGACTGGTCAACCGCCGACGAACCCTCGACGATAATGCCGTCCACCGCGATGCTCTGCCCGGGGCGCACCACCAGAATGTCGCCCTGACGCACCTCTGATACGGGAATTTCGCGCTCGACGCCGTCTTTGACAACAGTGGCGGTCTTGGGCGCAAGGTCAATCAGCTTTGCGATGGCCTCACTGGTTTTACCCTTGGAGCGCGTCTCCAGGAATTTGCCGAGTGTGATCAGCGTCAGGATGGTTGCAGCCGATTCAAAGTAAAGATCTTTGTGATAGCGCATCACCAAATCCATATCGCCCGTGCCTAAACCGTATCCCATGCGGTAGATGGCAAACACGCCGTAGACCACGGCCGCCGTCGAACCAATGGCAATAAGTGAATCCATATTGGGCGCACGATGCCACAGTGTTTTAAACCCCACCTGAAAGAACTTGCGGTTGACGTAAAGTACCGGCAGTGTCAGCAGTAATTGCGTCATCGCATAGGCGATCGCATTTTTTGCGCCCGTCATGAAAAGCGGCAACGGTAAATCTACCATATGTCCCATCGTGATATACATCAGCGGCACAAAAAAGATAAACGAAACAATCAAACGCTGCTTCATTTCGGCCAGCTGTTGCTGCACCAACGACTTTTCGGACTGCTTCGCCGCGCCCTGCGCGGATGCATCACCCGTGCTGGCGCCATAGCCCACCGCCGTCACCGCAGCCACAATGGCAGGGTCGCTTAATTTTTCCGGCTCATATTCCACCGTCATTTTGTTGGCGAGCAGGCTGACGTTGACCGCCTGAACGCCATCCAGCTTTTTGACCGCCCGTTCCACATTCGCTGAACAAGCGGAACAGGTCATGCCTGTGACACTAAAAGTTTGTTTCATAATAATTACCTCCCCACCCCCCTGGGGTGTTTGGCATTAGTATATCATTTTACTCCACAAAACGCAAGCCTTTTTTATTATTTGTTTTTTAACACAAAAAACACCTGCGAATCAGGGCCCAAGATGTTTGATTCTTAAATGTTCAGATATTTCAACAAAAATGCAAAAGGGGGGGAGATTGCGCAAACGCGCCGATGTAAAGACAACGTTTCCGCTGCCGGGGCGGGGTCGTTTGCTATTTTCCGGCGTATACCGAGCGCCGGACGACCTTTTACCCTGTATCTTCTTAAAGCCAAACCATCGGCTTTCAGTATTCTTATTCGCTGCATACCCGCGTTCCCGGCACACACCACTGCTTTAAGCGCCTTCAGCATACGTATTTTGTCAACAAAACGATTTGACTTTATGTTATGGCGGGACTAAAATAAGTTTATTGTCAAAATAAAGGAGCCTGATTTCTATGATACGCGAACAAGCCTGGAATCTTTTGACGCAATATAATAAGGAGCCCTTTCACCTGAAACACGCCGTAACATTAGAAGGGGTCATGCGTTATTTCGCCAACCAGCTCGGCCATGCCGGGGAGGCGGATCTTTGGGCAATGGTCGGGCTGTTGCACGACCTGGATTTTGAACAATTTCCGCAAGCGCATTGCGTCAAGCAGCAACAGTTAATGAAGGACGCCGGGGTTGATGAGGTTATTATTCGTGCCACTGCAAGCCACGGCTGGCCGCGCGCTGTCGACATTGAACCCCTCAGCCAAATGGAGAAAGTGCTTTATGCCACGGATGAACTCACCGGCTTAATTGGTGCCGTAGCGCTGATGCGCCCTTCTAAGAGCGTGCAGGACATGGAATTAAAATCCGTCAAAAAGAAATTTAAAACGCCGGCGTTTGCAGCTGGATGTTCCCGTGAGGTTATTGAAAAGGGGGCCGAACTGCTGGGCTGGACGCTTGACGATTTGATAGCACAAACTATTCTGGCCATGAGAACCTGTGAAGAAGAAGCGAATAAATTTAATGCCTAAATGCAACTTTCAGTAAAAAAGACGGTAAAGGTTAACCCTTTACCGTCTTTTTAATGGCTATATTTTGTTACAATATTCGACAATTTTCGTTCTTATTCTACAAAGAGCGCACAAAATATAAACGTATAAAACAACTTTTTCTACAAATTTTGTGAAACAACGCAATATAATATATAATGACAAAATGCTATAATTATTAATGAAATATTTGTATAAGAATATTATACGAAAGGAAGACCGTTTTGAAAAACCATCTCCCTGTGTATGAATGTATACTCACTGCCAATCAAGATGAGACCTCTTTGAAGCTTGACAGTATGACGAATGCATTTTGCCGTGTGGTTGGCATCAGCGCCAATTCACAGGGTCTACCGCTTGAAGAAATAGTACCGGAACAAACCGCGGCTTGGATATATCAGGCTTTTTCTAATATTAAAGACGGGAACGAGACTATTCGAGACCTTCGAGAAATTCAGGGCAGATTTTGGAGCTATACCCTTTCGTACGACAGGCCCAAGTTGACCATTGCGCTGCTGCCCATTTGGGACGTGGACGAAACAACAGACACCTACAACACCGATAACCTGGTTAACTTGCCACTTAATAAATTTTGTGGCTCTTTTTATGATTCCATTCTAATAAGCTGTACCGACGATATTTACAGAATAGCCAGTATCAGCCCTTCCTTTTCCGAGTTGGCCGGAATAAATATCGGTGATCCGATTGATGTACTGCTATCGCGCATGCGGACTGTCTGCAGCGACAAGCTTATTAAACGTTCCATGACGCTGAACAAAATATGTTATTTTATGGACATCTGGATATGCGACAACAGGCCCTACCATTTTTTAGTGACGTTAGTACCGCTCAACCACTATGTAAAGCATTTACTGGTTGGAATTCACCTTTTAAAATCGCATGAATATTATCAAATGATGAAATCGGTGAATCCAAGCCCAAAGCGCATTTGTGACGCAGGTAATATCGGCGTGGCAGTTTTTGAAACGGACAATTGCCGGTATAAAAAGCTGATAAATGCCAACCAGTGCTTTAATCGTTTGGTTTATTCGCATGAGGATTTTGAATTTTTGCAAACCAGTGTCATTCCGGTTTGCTGCTCAAAACAGAGTATTATTACCATGGCACACCGCCTGGGCAACCTAAATTGCCTTATTGCCGCTGTTCCCACGCTAAACAGCAATCAACTATTTTTGTTCGTCATGCCTGATACCGGCCCACAGCCCTCCATACAAAGTCTGGCAGACCGGCTCACCAAGCGCGAGTTTGAAATTGCCTGCCATATTGTAAACGGCAATTCCATCAAAGGCATCTCGGTTGACTGTGGCATTACCGAGGGTACCGTGAAAAAGAATCTGGCAAACATCTATAGCAAGCTTCAGATAAATAATCGCGTTGAACTGGTTCGTCTGATTTTTTCCAACAGCGATTAGCCGATGGCATCCAACACGATATCTTGCAGATGCATGGGATGAACGTCATGGCAACGGAGCAAATCACAGAGGGTTTCGACAAACTGTTTGTTAGAGGAAATGTCTTCGATGCAGCAGACCGACTCACTGCATGTCTTTCCCTCTTCATATGCTCTCAGTCCAAATACGCGGCAAGGACCATAATCCTCAATATGTTTCTCTGAACATACAATCTCATAGCAGATGACCATTATGCTACACTCCCCTTTTTCTTGATGCAGAACCATCATACCAAATTATTCACAAATTTATCCATACTTAAAAAGTTGGGTTGTGTTTTTCTTTGGCCAATATCAGGGTTTGTTTTGTGCAAGAAGAATAACCAATATTTTTTAGGGCCGATAATTAGGCTAACAAATTTCATACCGATTTTGTCTGATAAAAATTCTTGGTCAGGCACAATTTTTTCAGACTGCCGAGGTTGCGCTTCGGTTTTTTTGTTGCCGAGAATCTTTAATTATTCATCCAATGGTAAATAAATTTAAATCCAAACGAATTTTTGCATATTTTCGCCTCTTGAATTGCATATCTTCCCAACTAAAGATTATCCGCACAGTTAATGCCGGCAGCGCACCATTAATTTTGCGCCAAACAGCAACAGCGAAATATGTTATAATATTATTATTAAAATCGCCGAAAAATCGGTATCTGTTTTGAGGTAAACACCAATGAGACAAGTCGTCGAGCATCCTATTGCGCCAGTTTATGACGAAAATTCTAAAATATTGATCCTTGGTACGATGCCTTCTCCAATGTCCCGGCAGTGCGCCTTTTATTATGCACACCCTCAAAACCGGTTTTGGAGAATCTTGTTCGCCCTGTTGGAATGTCCGCCATCCACAGACAATAATGCCCGCCGCGCCTTGTGCCTGTCCCGTGGCATCGCCCTGTGGGATGTGTTACACAGCTGCACTATAAAGGGCGCCAGCGATGCCAGCATCAGGGATGCCATCCCGAACGATATCCCCCGGATATTGGCCAAAGCAAATATTCGGGCAATTTTCACCACCGGCAAAACGGCGGCGGCGCTTTATCGCCGCCTGTGTGA
Source organism: Bacillota bacterium (assembly GCA_023457355.1). Classification (GTDB taxonomy): domain Bacteria; phylum Bacillota; class Clostridia; order Oscillospirales; family Ruminococcaceae; genus Yanshouia. Next base: position 37,975 of record JAEWLW010000019.1, read on the forward strand.
ACCGGACACCGGCAGGGCCGCCGTTGTGCTGCCTTCCCCCAGTGCGGCCAATGCCGCGATGCGTTTTGACGTGCTGGTCGAGCACTACCGCGTCATTTTGCCCTATCTTGACGCGGCCCCAACCGTTATCTGAGAAAGCACCTCGCCAATAGCGGCGCTAAGCACCAGCTCCGCGGCGCCGTCCAGACGGGTTGCATCGCGGTTGATCAAAACAATTTTGCCGCGCACATAGTTGAGAAGACCCGCTGCCGGATAGACCGCCAGACTGGTTCCGCCCACGATGACTAAATCGGCCCCCCGCAGCTGGGCTACCGCGCGCTCGACCGTATCATTGTCTAGCGCCTCTTCATACAACACTACGTCGGGCTTTATGATGCCCCCGCATTCACAGCGCGGCACACCCGGGCCGCGCATGGCGTCTATGGGATATGCCTGGCCGCAGCGGACACAGCGGTTGCGCAGCATCGAACCGTGCAGTTCCAGTACATTTTTGCTGCCGGCCAACTGGTGCAGCCCGTCGATATTCTGCGTAATAACAGCGGACAGCCTGCCCGCGGCTTCCATCTCCGCCAGCTTTTTATGCGCGGCGTTGGGCAAAATGCCGCTGTACAACATTTTGGTCTGATAGAATTTATAAAATGCCTCCGTATGCCGCATAAAAAAGCTGTGGCTTAAAATTGTCTCCGGCGGATAATCAAACTGCTGATTATAAAGCCCGTCCACGCTGCGAAAATCCTGAATGCCGCTCTCGGTGGACACCCCCGCACCCCCAAAAAAGACAATGCGGTTGCTTTGGTCAATCAGCCGTTGCAGTTTTTCGATTCCTTCCATGCGTTTATTCCTCCCCTATATACACAAACCGCGGCTGTGTTTTGCCGCCGCGCGTAACCGTCTCGTGCCACATGGCAGCCGGACGCACCCAGATGCCGCCCTGACCATAAAGCGCCTGATACACCACATAGGGCTCCAGCGTTTCACTGTGCGTCGCCGTATACAGCACACGGTATTCCATGCCCTTAAAATGCCGGTAACGTCCGGTGCGGATAACCTTCTCCAATCCGTTGGCCCCCTTTGGCTTTTTATTTAACTATAACACAAACGCCATTTTGCGCAAGGGCTGGCAGCTGCCCTTGCAATGTGCTATACTAAGGTAAATATTAATTTAATTCATTCGCGGCTTTCCGAATACAAATTTTCGCCAAAACTGCGTTGAAAAAACGATCGTCGGCACCAGCTTTACGGGCCGTTTACGCCTTGCCCGGCGCAAAATTTCTCGCGAAACGCGGCGCCCGGATTAATTGCACTGAAATTTACTAATTCCAACTTGGAAACCGGAGTGACCTTAAAATGCCAGTGAAAAGACTTTTTCGAGAAAATCCCTATCAAACCGAATTTTCCGCAGTAGTGCTCACCTGCGAACCGCAGGGCGAACATTTTGCCGTGACGCTGGATGCCACCTGTTTTCACCCCGAAGGCGGCGGGCAGCCCGCGGATACCGGCACGCTGGGCGATGCCAAGGTGCTGGACGCCCATGAAAAAGACAAAGAAATTCTGCACACCACCGATTTGCCGCTGGCCGTCGGCGAAACAATCGCCGGAAAAGTCGACTGGCTGCGCCGTTTCTCGCTGATGCAGCACCACACCGGCGAGCATATCGTCTCCGGTATTGTCCACAAGCTGTTTAAGCTTGATAACGTTGGTTTCCACATGGGCAACGCAATGGTTACCGTCGATTTTAGCGGTGAGCTTTCGGCAGAACAGCTGGCCCTTGTCGAGCTGGCGGCCAACCGCCTGGTATTTGCCGACGTTGCGGTACAGGAAAGTTACCCCGAGGCCGACGCGTTGGCGGCGCTCTCCTACCGCAGCAAAAAAGCCCTGTCGGGCGATGTGCGGATTATCACGATTCCCGAGGCCGACTGCTGTGCCTGTTGCGGCACCCATGTGGCTAAAACCGGGGAACTCGGCCTGATTAAGCTGCTCGCACCCCAGCGCTATAAAGGCGGCACCCGCGTCGGGCTGCTTTGTGGTGAAAAAGCGCTGGCCGACTACCGCCAGAAAGACGCCTCGGTGGCGGAAATCTCCCACCTGCTTTCGGCCAAGCCCGCCGAAATTGCGCAAGCGGTGCAGCGGATTCTAAACGAAAACGATACGTTGCGCGCTGAGCTGGCCACCGCCAGGGACAGGCTGTTTGCCCTGCGGATGGAATCCCTCGACCGGGGCGACCGGTATCTGTGCCTGTTTGAAGAAGACCTCACGCCGAACGAACTGCGCCGCTTTTGTACACAACTGATAGCCCACCGTCCGGGTCCTTGTCTTCTGCTGTGCGGTGACGATACCAATGGCTACCGCTATGCCCTTGGCGTGGCCCAGGGCGATGCGCGTGCGCTTTCAAGAGAGCTGCATCAGGCTTTGGGCGGCAAGGGCGGTGGCAACGCACAGCTGGTGCAGGGGACGATTGCAGCATCCCGTCAACACATTATGGAATATTCTTCTTTAAAATAGCCTGCTGCGGCGCTGATGCCAATTTTTACTTCGTCGCATTCTCCAAAGTATCTTCAGTTTTTTATCACTTTTCCATCAAAGACACTATTTTTTACAAAAAATGAACTTTTCATCGGCAAACAGGTGACAAGCCTTTGCTTTTTTGATAGAATTTTTATTGTAATTTTGTTTCATATCCGTTAAGAGAGTAGAGGTAACGGCGCTATGCAGCTGCTAAAAGATCGCATACTTAAAGACGGACAGGTGAAGTCCGGCAACGTCTTAAAAGTGGATAGCTTTTTGAATCACCAGATGGATATCGGGCTGTTTGCCGAAATCGGCAAGGAGTTCAAACGCCGGTTTGCCGACTGTGATATCAATAAGATTTTGACCATCGAGGCCTCCGGCATCGGAATAGCCTGTATTGTCGCACAGTATTTTAATGTCCCAGTGGTTTTTGCCAAAAAGAACCCCACCAAGAATATTGCAGGTGAGGTGTATACCAGCCGTGTTGAGTCGTTCACCCATGGAAAGGTGTACGACATTATTGTTTCCAGGCGTTTTTTAACATCGGAAGACCGAGTTCTGATCATTGACGACTTTCTTGCCAACGGCTGTGCACTTAAGGGCCTTATCGAGCTGGTAAACGGCGCGGGCGCCGCGCTGGTGGGGGCAGGCATTGTCATTGAAAAGGGCTTTCAGGAGGGCGGCCAGCTCATCCGCGACATGGGCGTGCGGGTGGAGTCGCTCGCTATTGTCGACGCCATGGACGATCACAGCATCACTTTCCGCGATTAATCCCGTTTGCCCGCGGCAGGCGCTGCCGCAGTAATATAACGAACATACGCTACCATTATTAGGAGGATGAAAAAGAAATGAAGAAAAGTCTTGCCATTTTGTTGGCTGCCGGCATGCTGTTGTTGGGTGCATGTGGCGGCGCTCCTGCTTCCAGTCAGGCTGCTCCTGCTGCCCCTTCCGAAGCTTCTTCCGCTCCGGAATCTGCAAGCGCACCTGCGAATGCGATTACAAAGGATAACATCAAAGTTGGCGTCATTCACATTTCCGACCCCGCCGAGGGCTCGGGCTACACCTTCACCCACGATCAGGGCATCGTCGGCATGCAAAAAAATCTCGGCCTGCGCGATGATCAGATCATCCGCAAGATCAATGTCAACGACAGCGACGCCACCGCGATTGAAACCGCAATGCTGGAATGCATTGAAGAAGGCTGCAACATCATCTTTGCCACCAGCTGGGGTTATATGGATACCTGCGAAGCACTGGCCGAAGAATACCCCGATGTGATTTTCTCCCACGCAACCGGCTATAAATCCAACGGTAAGAACTTTAACAACTACTTTGGCCGCATTTATCAGGCCCGTTACCTTGCGGGCATCGCCGCAGGCCTGAAGACCCAGAGCAACAAGATCGGCTATGTCGCCGCGTGGGGCACCGAGAACGGCGAGGTTACCAGCGGCTGCGACGCCTTTGCAATGGGCGCCTATTCGGTCAACCCCGACTGCGAAGTCTATGTTAAGACCACCAACAGCTGGTTTGACCCCGAAGGCGAAAAGCAGGCTGCCGAGGCGCTGATCGCATTGGGTGCAGACGTCATTAGCCAGCATTGCGACACCCCCAACCCCCAGCTTGCCGCTGAGGAAAAGGGCGTCTGGGGCGTCGGCTATAACTCCGATATGTCCAAGGATGCGCCCAAGGCCGTTCTGACCAGCGCCATCTGGAACTGGGACACCTATTACACCTGGGCGGTTAAGAACGTCATCGACGGCACCTGGACCGGCGAAAACTACTATGGCGGCCTGCCTGAGGGCTTTGTTGACATCACCGCGCTTTCTGACCTGTGTGCCGACGGCACCGCTGAGAAAATTGAGGAAGCCCGGCAGAAGATTCTTTCCGGCGATTGGGATGTATTCGACGGCGAGGTTGAAGGCAACGACGGTGCCACGCACACCAGCGAGCACTACAGCGACGTGAACTGGTATTTTAAAAACATCGTTGTGAAGTAACCTGCACCGCCAAGGCTTGAATGTTTTGACAGGGGCGGTCATTTAACGAATGGCCGCCCTCTTCTTTTTTAATTGAATTTTATTGAAAAGCGCCGCCGGGCACAAGGCTGGACGGCACTTTTGAGTAAAACTTCAGACGAAATTTGTATTATTACAAGGGGTGATCATGTGGAAGCGTCTTCGCAGACCCACTTTGCCATTGAATGTCGGCAGATAACTAAGCGCTTCGGCACCGTGCTGGCCAACGACAGCATCGACCTCGCGGTAAAACGCGGTGAGGTTTTGGCGCTGCTTGGCGAGAACGGCTCGGGCAAAACTACGTTGATGAACATGTTATCGGGCATTTACCGGCCCGATTCCGGTTCTATTGTGGTCAACGGTCAGGAAGTAACCATCAATTCGCCGGTGGACGCGATGAAGCTTGGCATCGGCATGATTCATCAGCACTTCAAGCTGGTCGAGGTTTTTTCGGCAATGGATAACATTGTGCTGGGCACCGCCGAAAAATTGCTGCCGCCCAAACAGCTCCGGCGGAAAATCGAGGAGATTTGCAGCGCGTTTGGCCTGGAGATAGACCCCTTAAAACGAGTGTGCGATATGTCGGTCAGCGAGAAGCAGACGGTCGAAATCGTCAAGGTGCTTTACCGCGGCGCGCAGATTCTGATTCTGGACGAACCCACCGCCGTGCTCACCCCACAGGAAACCAGCCGGCTTTTCGCCATTTTGCGGCGGATGAAGCAGCAGGGCTGTGCCATTATTATTATCACCCACAAGCTCAACGAGGTGTTGGAAATCAGCGACCGCGTGACCATTCTGCGCAAGGGCAAAAGCATCGATACCGTCGTCACCGGCGAAACCGATCAGGCACAGCTGACCGAATTGATGGTCGGCCGCCCGGTCAGTCTTGAAATAGACCGGCCCGAAGCCCTTTCCCCCAAGCCGATATTAAAGGTCGTCGATCTCACGGTGCCCACGGCCGACGGCGGCGTGGCGGTGGACGATATCTCGTTTGACATCCGCACCGGCGAAATACTCGGCGTGGCGGGCGTGGCGGGCAGCGGCCAAAAAGAACTTTGCGAAGCGATAGCGGGCCTGCTAAAACCGAAAACGGGCGCCATTTTATATCATAAGGAAAACATCGTCGGCAAATCGCCCTCTGAGATCATCGATCTGGGCATCAGCATGAGCTTTGTCCCGGAGGACCGCCTCGGCATGGGGCTGGTCGCCTCCATGGGCATGGTGGACAACATGCTGTTAAAATCCTACCACGCCAGCGGCGGCATCTTCGTCGACCGCAAGCCCGCCCGGTCGCTGGCCGAGCGGCTGATTAAAAAGCTCTCGATTGTAACGCCGGGCGTTGATACGCCGGTGCGGCTCTTAAGCGGCGGAAACGTGCAAAAAGTGCTGTTGGGGCGTGAGATCGAATCCTCCCCCAACCTGCTGATCACCGCCTATCCGGTGCGCGGACTGGACATCAACTCCTCCTACACCGTGTACGACCTGCTCAACGAGCAAAAGCGCCGCAATGTAGCGGTTATGTATATCGGCGAGGATCTGGATGTGCTGCTGGAGCTTTCCGACCGGATTATGGTGCTGTGCCACGGCAAAATCACCGGCATGGTGGATGCCCGCACCGCAACAAAGGAGCAACTTGGCCTGATGATGACGGGGGGCACCCCCGGGAAAGGAGACGACGCCTGATGCAAAAAGCAGTTAAGCACGATCCGTTTATTCGCATTGTCAAGCGCGCCGAAAAAACCCGCAGCCAAATTCTGCTGCTGCGGCTTGAGGCGGTGCTGATCTCCCTGATTGCAGGCGGCGTGTTCATTCTGGCCATCGGCTACAATCCGCTTGAGATTTACGCAACCATCCTCTCCGGCGCGTTCCGCAGCAAGATGGCTATACAGGCCACCGTCAAATACGCCATTCCGCTCACCATTTCGTCGCTGGGCGTGACGCTGGCCTTTAAAATGAAATTTTGGAACATCGGCGCCGAGGGGCAAATTATTGCGGGCGCCATCTGCGCCTCCTATTTCGCACTGTTCCACGCCGACTGGAACCACTGGCTTTTGGTGGCGGTTATGTTTCTGGCCGGCCTCATCGGCGGCGGCCTGTGGGGACTGATACCCGCTGTTTTCAAGGTGAAGTACGGCACAAACGAAACGCTCTTCACGCTCATGCTCAACTATATTGCGCTGCATATCGTCTCTTATCTGCGCGACGGCCCATGGAAGGACCCCGGCGCCGCCGGTTTTGCCAAAATTGCGCGGTTTAACAAAAACGCCGCGTTGGATAAGATTTTTGGCGTGCACATCGGCTGGGTCATTGCGCTGGCGCTGGTGGTCGTCGTTTTCATCTACCTTTGCTACACCAAGCAGGGCTATGAGATCGGTGTTGTGGGCGAAAGCCAGGACACCGCACGCTATGCCGGCATGAACGTCAAAAAGATCATTCTGCGCACCATGTTCTTCTCGGGCGCTGTCTGCGGTATCTGCGGCATGGTTCAGGCCACCGGTTCGGATATTACGCTGACCATCGCCGTCGCGGGCGGCGTGGGCTTCACCGCCATTATTGTTGCGTGGCTGGCGCAATTAAACCCCGCCGTTATCCTTATAGTATCCTTCCTGTTTTCAATACTGGAAAAAGGCTCGGGCGTCGTGCAGTCCACCTATGGGCTTTCCACCGACTGCGCCGACGTTTTGCAGGGCATTATTCTTTTCTTTATCTTGGGTTGCGAGTTTTTTATTCGCTATGGCTTTTCAATCCGTCAAAAGGGAGGCGCGAACTGAGATGGACATGTTCATTAAATTCCTTGTCGCCGCCGTGCTGGCAGGCACCCCCCTGTTGTTTGGCACCGTGGGCGAAATTTTAAGCGAACGCGTCGGACACCTGAACCTCGGCGTTGAGGGCATGATGTCCATCGGGGCCTGTGCGGGCTTTATGACGGGTTATTACACCAATAATTTCGTTTTCGCCATTCTGGCCGCATTTCTGGGCGGTGCGCTTTCGGCGCTGATTTACGCCGTACTCACCGTCACCTTTTTCGCCAACCAAAACGTCACCGGCCTGACGTTGACCATCTTCGGCATCGGCCTTTCCAATTTTATCGGTGTGTTGATGCTCAGCCGCTCGGCAAATAAGACCCTAAAGCTGCCCGAAGCCGTTACGGCACAGATGCGGGGCATCGACTTCGCGGGGTTGGGCAAGCTGCCGGTGGTCGGCGAACTGCTGTTTTCGTACAACCCGTTCGTCTATTTGGGCATAGCGGTTGCTATTGCGGCCGCTTATTATCTGCACCGCACCAAAGTCGGCCTCAATGTCCGCGCCGTCGGTGAAAACCCCGCCGCGGCCGACGCTGCCGGCATCAACGTCACCCTGCTCAAATACGTCAACATCGTTATCGGCGGCGGCATCTGCGGCATTGGCGGCGCCTATTGTTCCATGATTATCAACAGCGGCGTCTGGATCAGCGACAATGTCGGGGGCCTGGGCTGGATTGCGGTGGCGCTGGTCATTTTTGCGGGCTGGAAGCCGGTCAACGCGCTGTATGGCTCATTTGTGTTCGGCGCGCTGCGCGTCTTGAAATACTATGCAGTCAAGAGCCTGTTTCCGTTCCCAAATGCGTTTTACGACATGCTGCCGTTTTTAATTACGGCGCTTGTGCTGGTGGTCAGCTCAATACGCAAGAGCAGTGGCGCACACATCCCCGCCAGCCTGGGGCTCAATTATTTTCGCGAGGAACGGTAAACGGCACCTTTTTCTGAAGGCGTCAAGGGGCGGCATCAAACGATGCCGCCCCTCTCTTTATAAGCTTATTATAAGCGTTGGTTCAGTTATTCTCACAGCAAATCAGCGAGCCGGAAACGACAAGCGCATAAAGCGACAACGCAGCGATAATCAGTATCTGAAGCACAGGCGGACCGGAAATATCGCCGCCCAGCACCGTCATACTCGCCAGTTGCCCTGCGATCAGCACCAGCCCAAAGTGGGCTGTCAGTAAGCCCCACAGCACACAAATCTTTCGGCTTTTGGGCATTCCGGCCATACAACGGGTGTTGGCCAGCAAAAACAGCGTGGCAAACACCAGATACATCGTCTCAATAAACTGGTCGGAAACGGTATTGACCTGTTGGAACGAGATATAGCGTTCCACCATGCTGATAGCCTGCCAAACAACCATCGGCAATGCCAGCATGCCCTGCAGGCCGGAGCGCTTAAAGCCGCTGTAAAAGCAAAAGGCCAGATACAAAAACGCAGCACCCGCCGCAAGGCCGGTTAAATTTTCAACCACCAACAGCCACGCGGGCAGCCGGTTGATAACCGGCTCGGACGGGTCTATCGCCAGTGCCGCCATCAGTTTGGGCACGCTGGTACCCGCAATAACAGCGCCCAACACCGTCGCCGTTATTTCAAGCGGTCGGTTGCCCCGCAGCATGGCGGCATCGGTGCCGTTTTCACGCAGAGTGCTGATGGTAACCGCCAAGACGGTCAGCGCCATCGCCGCCGCAAAGCCGTAAATAAGCACGTTGCCGCCCAGATAAAACCCTGTCCCGGTGTCAACGTACAAAATCTTTAAGAGAATACGCAGCAAAATGGAAATTAATGTTCCGCCCAAAAACATCCTGATGCTCTTTTTATACAAACGCTTTTCATCGCCTTTCTTATATGCCGCTTTGCTTTGGGCCCAGAGGTCAAAACATATTTGTCGGCCTGTCCGCATAAGATGACAATAGCAATATTTTATCCCATCCTACTGTCAAAGTCAATAAAGCCAAAAGAAAGGGATGTCTTATGCGGGTCACAATATTCTTCTTAGTGCTGCTGACGCTGCTGACCGTCGCCATTCCCTTTGCTGCCTCGCTGTCGGCGCAAGGGGATATTTTATCTTTTTTAGAAAATGTGTCGGCCTCAGAACCGCCATCCGTTTCCACTGTCTCATCCACAGTAGAAAGCCTGCCCGCTCAGAGTGAAAGCAGCACGGCTACAATTCCGGTGGTTTCACCTTCCGACACAGATATTAAGGCACACAATGCCTTTAGAATCTTTGACCGCACGACCAAGAAGGTTCTCACAGTGGATGCCGCTGAATATATACGCGGGGCGGTTGCAGCCGAAATGCCCGCCACCTTCCACCAGCAGGCGCTAAACGCACAGGCGGTTGCGGCGCACACCTGGGCGCTTTACAGTGCGCAGCGGCAGGCTGAAAACCCGGACCCCGACCTGAAAGGCGCCGATTTTTCCGCCGACCCCGAACGGTTGGAGGGCTATATCACCAAGGAGCGCTTTTTTGAGCGCTATGGCAGCTCCGCCGAGCTTTTCTGGCCGAAGATCTGTACCGCGGCCGACTATGCCCTTACCCGCATTGTCGCCTACAACGGCGAGCCTGCGCTGACAGCCTATCATTCCACCAGTACTGGGAACACCGAAGCTTCCGAAAATGTCTGGGCAGTTGCGCTGCCTTATCTTGTGCCGGTTGAAAGCGACGGCGATCTTCTGGCACCGGATTATAAGGTGACCGAGACCTATGATAAAAAGACCATGAAGCTGCTGCTGGAACAGGCCTTCCCCTATGTGGCACTGAACGACGATGCCCCTGAAAAGTGGATTATCCCGCTGGAGACAAGCGAATCGGGCTATGTGACGTTGGCCAAAGTCGGCGACCTTGAGGTGCACGGGCAGGCTGTGCGCAATGCGTTGAGCCTGCGTTCGGGCTGTTTTACGGTATCCTATCAGGGTGGAACCTTCTCGATAGAGACGCACGGCTACGGTCATGGGGTGGGCATGAGCCAGTATGGTGCCGATTTTATGGCCCGTCAGGGCAGTACCTGTGAAGAGATTTTGCTGCATTATTACCCTAATACCGAAATCATAACAGTATCATAACCGCATCGGCCGGCATATGATACAACATAACCTTTTTTAATTTTTCATATGATTTAAACGTAAGGTGGTGAAAACGCTTTGAACATGCCATCCAATTTCTCCCCTTCGCAGCTGGACGCCATGCTGAAAATGGCAGGCCAAAAGCTGGGCCGCGACCCGCAGACCCTGAAGGATCAGTTGGAAAAAGGAAACCTGGACCAGCTGGGTATCGATTCGCAGCAGCAACAGCAAATAGGACAGCTGTTGAAAAACCCGCAGGCGCTTTCTCAATTTTTAGAGCAGCCGCAGATTAAGCAGATGCTAAACCAGTTGATGAAAGGCAGATAAACCATGGATGACCTGGCCTCGATGATCACACAATTTTTGAGCAGCGAAGAAGGTATGAACCAGCTGCGCTCGGTCAGTGCCGCGCTTGGGCTTCCCGACCCCGGAGCGGCCGGGCCGCAGGCTGGCCAGAACAGCTTTGTGCCCCCTCCTCAGGCGGGCAGCAGCGCTCCGCCCCCGACGGGTGGCATCCCCTTCTTTTCTTCTGAGGCGTCATCATCGCAGGCAGGAAATGCCCCCTCCCTCGATTTAAACACCCTGATGCTCTTACAGCGCGCCGTATCGGCCTTGAACCAGGATGACCAAAACACCGAGCTGCTGCGCGCCTTAAAGCCCCATTTTTCAGAGGATCGCGCCAAAAAGGTCGATGACGCCATCCGTATTCTTCAGCTGATCCGGCTGCTACCGCTTGTTAAGGAGTTGGGCATATTCAACCGTCTGAAGGGCGGTGACAGCCGATGAGCCCCGGTTATTTTCCCGATACGCAAACACTGACCATGCAGCAGGAAGCGCTTAAGCGCGTGCGCGAAATGCAGCAAAGAGCGCGGCAGACGGTCGCTCAGTCCAATGGCTTTGCGGAACCATACAATTCCCAAATGCCCATCGGGCCTCAACCTTCCGGCCAAACAATGCAGCCCCCGCCCCAGTTCCAGGCCCAACCGCCCCCTCAGGCTGGCGCCCCGCCAGGAATGCAGCAGCAATTCCAGCCGCCGCCGCAGGCACCGTTTGGGCGCCCGCCACAGCAGAACACACCGCCGCAGAATGTCATGCAGCAGAATGCGCCGCAGCAAAACAGTGCGCCGCACAACCCGCCGCAACAAAACAGCCCACCGCAACAAAATAATCAGCAGGGGGCACAGCGGCAATCCGCCTTCGCGCAGCCGAATAACATTCTTTCACACCTGTTTGGCGGCGGCCGCCAGTCCGGGGCACAAACACAGGGCAGCGCCCCCTTTGGGTTCAGCCCAAGGAGTTCTTCACAGGGCGGGGGCCAAACTGCATCCCGGCCGGGCGGCTCGGGATTGCTTGATTTGCTTCGAAAGCAGGGGCTGGGGGATTCGGTCAGCGGATTGGGTGAAACGCTTCAAAGCACCATTTCGTCGGTCTCGGAACCTATTGCAGGCATTCTGGATGGATTTGGCATCGACGGTGAAAAGCTGATTATTCTTCTTGTCATGTGGGCGATCTTCAACGAGCATAAGGATAACAAAATGCTGTTGATGGCGTTGGGTTATCTGCTGCTGTAACACCTTTCAGCTTGCCGCAACGGACATTTTATGTTAAACTTAAAAAAATGTCTGTGTAGGGGTGATGCGCGATGTGGAACAGGTGGCAGTTAAAGGAAAACGCAAAATTTGTACTGCGGGCTGCTTATTGGAAGGCTTTTTTGGTCAGCCTGATCTGGACGTTGACCTTGGGCATGGGCCGCGATGTCTTTACTTTCAACTTTAACACAAATGATTTTGACGGTCTTTCCCGCAGCTTTAATGCATTTTTGTCGGTACCAATCATGACAATGCTGGCAGGAACATTATTGTCAGTCAGTATTATCTCCATATTAATTTCTATTTTTGTTTTTGGCCCGCTCGAGGTCGGCGTTCAACACTACTTTCTCGAGTCGACCCAAATGCGCTTTAATCTGGGCAGTATCTTCCATGGTTTTGCGACAGGACGCTACCGCAACGTCGTAACGGCGATGTTCTTGCGCAATATTTACCAGTTTTTATGGACCCTCTTGCTGATTATTCCGGGAATCGTTAAATCTTATTCTTACAGTATGCTTCCCTATTTATTGTCGGAAAATCCCGGCATTCCGCCGAGCCGCGCCCTGGAAATGTCGATGGCGATAACCGATGGCCACAAGTGGCAAATGTTTTTCCTGGATCTTTCGTTCATCGGGTGGTATCTGCTTGGCGCCATTGCGTTTGGGGTTGGTGTGTTGTTTGTGAACCCCTATTATCACACTACGCAGGCACAGCTGTATGTCGCGTTACGCACCATTGCACTCGACAGGGGCATCCTTTCTCTGGCGGAGCTCGAAACTTATTAATCAGACTAAAAAAGCCTGCTGTTCAACGGAACAGCAGGCTTTTTTCTGTCATTTAATTTTGCGGCACTCCAGATAGTAGCGCTTGTCGCGCGCTTCCCCCATCGAAAAGCTTTTACGCACAAGCGCACCGTTTCTGCGCACCACATCAAAGAGCGAATCGCGGTCAAACGCGGGGAAAACGATGGCCAGCCGGTCGGGCTGATCGCCTAACGCGCGGCACGCCTGCGCGCCGTGGACATATTCCAGTTCCGCCTGTGGATGTGCCTTGAGCCACGCGTCCAGCCTGGGTTGTAAAATCTGCGCGTCGGGCGGATTGGCCGCGTCAAAATCCAGTTCACGCTGGAGGGCCTCGGGGTCGACGTGATAAAGCAGCCGGTGAATCGGCTCAAACTTCAACGCGGGGTCATACAGGTTGACCAGCTCGGCCAGTGCGTAACGGGCGGGATGATCTTCCCGCTCTTCAGGCGAGAGCGTCGGCTTAATCGCTTCCCAGCAGGCTTTGGCCGCTGCAAAGGAATGGTTGCCATCCCCCATCGCAAAGAGAAAATCGTCATCGCCCTGGGTTTTGAGCGCCTTGAGAATATGGGCAACTTCCATAATCAACGCCGGATCGTCCACGCGGTAACCCGCACTGTGCCCGCCGCTTTTCATCAGTGTAAAATCGTACAGGCATTCAAATGACTCAACCCGGTCGGCCAAAAGGCTCATCAGGCGGTTTTTCCGGTCGTCGATAAGCACCATAATGTGCGGTGTTTCAAGCGGCGCACCGCTTCGGATTTTAATACGCGGAGGCAGGCGTTCAACAATGGTTCCTTCGGTAGCGCGTATCATCGGCTTTGCGTCTTTTGTGTAGTCATACTGCTCCAAATCCAGCGCAACCACCAGCCCCTGACGAACGCCGGTGCTGGTTCGCCGCCGCAGATAGACAAACGTCTCGCCGATATCCACCAGCAGGCGCTTTTCAAGATAGCGGCGCATCGTGGCGTTAATACGCTCAATTGCAGCGTCATTATTATTTTTAAGATAAATCTCCGGCAGGGTGATGCGCAACGTCGAGCAGGCATCCCCCACCAGTTCCTCTACATCCTGCCAATAATCGGGTTGCGCCGTAAACTGGTCGCAGGCAATGACTGAAAAGCGGTGCAGGTCGATGCCATCGGCTGGCAAAAGAATGTTGGGCAGCGACACGCCAACCTCCGCCAAAGCCTTTTTACAAACTTCCATAAAGCGTAAAGCCCCTTTCTGTTGACGCAATAGCCCCTGCACGATACAGGCAGGGAATAAAATCCGCCTGTTATGGCAGAACGCGCACCCTGATCACGCCTTTAATGGCACTAAGCCGCTCAATGCAGGCCGCATCCGGTTTGCTGGCAAGGTCCAGCATGGTGTAGGCCCACTCGCCCCGGCTGGAGTTGACCATGTGCTCAATATTGTGCCCGGCCTCGGCCAGTACGGCAGTTATCTGGCCAACCATATTTTTGATATTGCGGTTGATGACCGCCACGCGGTACCCACCGGTGCGCGGCAGCTCGCAGTGGGGCAAATTGACGGAATTAATGATGTTGCCATCCTCCAGATAGCTGCGCAGCTGTTGCGCCGCCATCTCGGCGCAGTTTTCCTCCGATTCGGGTGTTGAAGCGCCAAGGTGCGGTGTGGCGATAACGCCCCTGACACCGATCACCGTTTCGTTGGGGAAATCGGTGACATAGTGGCGCAGATGCCCCGATTCCAGTGCATTGATCAATGCGGTGTCATCCACCAGACCACCGCGGGCAAAGTTTAGCAGCACCGAACCGGGCTTCATCGCCGCCAGTTCCGCTGCGCCAATCATACCCCGCGTTTTGTCGTTCAGGGGCAGGTGCAGCGTAATGTAATCGCAGTTGGCGAATATCTCACACAGGTTTTTAACATGAATAATAGAGCGGGTCAGGTTCCATGCCGCTTCCACCGAAAGATAGGGGTCATAGCCCATAACCTGCATGCCAAGGCCCTTGTCCGCAGCATTTGCCACCATGACGCCGATGGCGCCAAGGCCGATAACGCCGAGCTTCTTGCCGGCGAGTTCCGGGCCCACGAACTGTTTTTTGCCTTTTTCAACAAACGTTTCCAAGTCATCCGCTTTTTCGCCGTTGAGCTGCTGTAGCCACTGTACGCCGGAGATCACCTGCCGGCCGGATAAGAGCATGCCGCACATCACCAGTTCCTTAACCGCGTTTGCATTGGCACCCGGGGTGTTAAAAACAACGATTCCCTGTTCGGTGCAGCGGTTCACCGGAATATTGTTATAACCCGCACCCGCTCTTGCGATGGCCAGCAGCCCCCCGGGCAGCTCCGCCTGCTGCATATCGGCCGAACGAACCAGTACGGCGTCGTACTGCTCGGCGTTATCCGAAACAACATATTTTTCGCCGCTGAGCTCCTGATAAATAACATCCGAGATTTTGTTTAAGGTTTTTATCGTAAACATACTAATGCCTTCTCCCTCTTTGCGACACATTTTATGTATAAATGCTGTTATAAATTCAGCAAATGATTATATTTCTTTGCCTGCCTGTCTGTTTTTTGCGTCAAGATCGACAGCGCGTGCCCACTGTACAACAACACCCTGCGTTGATACCACCGCCATGACGGCATCCAAAATAACAAGCTGTCAGATAGCGCCCTGTTGTCACCTGGAAAGTATGATACGCGCGATCCATTACAAAAAACCCCTCCTGCTTTTTAAAATATGCCCCTGTCTGTGTGCGTGATTATTGTGACATTATAACGAAATTAACCGGATAATTCAATAGACGCGCCAAATATCAGCGTTATTTACAAAGCGCTTTACAAATCCCCCCCTTTGATTGACGGGCGATCTCGCTGGCAGACTTAATCCCGTTTTTTATGTGACAGCACAACTTCGTTGTCTGCCTTTTTAGAGGAAAATCTGACTAATATTGCATAACAGCTTTTGGAATTTTATAAAAAACCAGTGACTTTTACATGATATTATTGTATTATATTAAGGTATATTATTGTTATATTTTATACTGGCATTTTCCTCTTATTTACATTTCTTCCGCATCACCTGATGCATGAAATTGAATATTTACGGCGCCGTCCGAATACCGCATCCTGTTCAGGCTGTTCGGGCCGTCAGCTACCTGCCTGCCTTGTTAGCTTGGCATTTAAGGGTTATGCTTTTATATTATGAAAGCGAGGCGATACTTCAAATGCCCTTTATTCAGCTTTTCTTCTGGGCGATGCCTGTTGTTGCAACCGTCTGTTATACACTGCTGCTGGTGATCTTTTTAATTTCCAAGCGGGACAAGGCCATGCAGTATTTTACGCTTTTGCTGGTCTCCCTGGCTATTTGGTCAAGTTCAGCTGTTTTGCTAAGGTTTCAGATTTGGCCCGGTGTTTTATTTTGGATGCGCGCCATGCTGTGTGCCATATTGCTGTCGTCTCTTTTTGCTTATTACCTCGTTGATTTTTACACAGGCAGCATTTCACGTTCGGCCAATATGTTCTGGAACGCCGCTACGGCTTTTATGCTTATTACCAACGGCATGGGTTTAGTGATAAGTCAGGCCCGAATTATCAGGCAAACGGGTGTTGGTAAATATGCGTCTTATTCGCTTGTCTATGCCCTTGGCCCAATGGCGGTTTGGATTCTTTTGATCTCAGCTGCTTTGGCAACCTGCATTTTTTATAAGGCCTATTACTATCGCATGCAGCAGGGGGTGCAGCCCGCTCCCATTCGCTGGCTGTTGCTGGCGATTGGTATCGGTTACCTTGGCACCTTCTGTAATATAATTCCCGCCCTTGGCCAGTACCCCATCGATGTCTTTTGCTGCACCGTCACAGCGTTTATAATATTCTTTGCCATCTTTAAAAACCGTATGGCAGAAATGCATTTTATGGCCATGCGCGGAATTGCCTTTTCCGGCATTTTACTTATGGGCGGCGCCTGTTATACCGGGGTTATCTGGCTTTTGAAGAAATGCCTGACAATATACCAAACACCCGCTTATCTTTTTATAACGCTGGCTGCTCTGCTGGCGGCAGCCTTGTATCAACCGGTGTTTATTTTGACCCGTTCGCTGGTTGACCGCCTGTTTTATAAAACCGCTTTTCAGCGCCGCAACGCGCTGTGCGCGTTCACTTTCAGCAACACAGGCAGCCTGAACCTCTCCGATCTTTCAATGCAGCTGCTGAAAGCCGCCGAGAAGGCGATGACCGCCCAAAACGCCTGCATGCTGTTTCCAGATTATGAATCCGGTGTCTATACGCCCTTTTCTTCCACAATGCCTTTAACCACCAAGGATATTGAAATTAGCGCGCACAGCCCGGTTGTTCACTGGATCAACCAAAACGGTGAAAGCCTGGACCTCAATACCTTCCGGTGTCCGGCGCCAATAAAAAATCTTTGGGAAAAAGAACGGCAGATGCTTTCGCACTGGGACATTCAAGTGGTTGTGCCCATAAAATGCCGCGGCGTTCTGATCGGCATGATTTTGCTGACCTCAAAGCAGGACGATACGCCTTATACTGTTGAGGATTTAAGCCTTCTCAAAAATTTTGGCGCTTCAACTGCCGTTGCAATTGATAATGCTTACAGCTACCGCGGCGCCCAGCCACAGGCTACCACCGATGATTTGACCGGGTTGTATAATACGCGCTACCTCTATCAGTACCTGCCCACCGTTGTGACCTGCAAAACCGGCAAGCCGGTTTCGGTTATTATTATTGATGTTGATTTTTTTCGCGTATATAACGACCTTTACGGCCATTTGGAAGGCGACAAGGCCTTGCGCCGAATAGCGGCCCTGATTAAGACGACCGTGGGCCAGCGGGGCATCTGCGCGCGTTATGGCGGGGAGGAATTCACTGTCGTGCTGCCGGACTACCATTCGGCCGGCGCCTTTGAAGTTGCTGAAAAAATCCGCAACAAAGTGCAGCAAATGTTTTTTGGCACCTCGCAGCATGACCGCCGTTTTCTCTCGGTCAGCATCGGCTTGTGCACTTATCCCTCGGCGGCGCCCAATCAGGAGGAGCTGATGATGCGCGCCGATCTGGCGCTTTACACAGCAAAAAATTCGGGCAAAAACAAAACGGTTATTTACACACCCAAGCTTTCCGCCAAGGGCAAAAAGGGCCTGAAGAATTTCAGCGAAGTATCACCGGATGCTTTGATTGCGTCCTTAAATATGCAAAACGAGCAAACCGGCCCGGCGTATACCGCAACACTTTATGCTCTGACCGCAGCCATTGACACAAAAGATCATTTTACCTTCAGCCATTCTCAAAATGTGGCGCGTTATGCATCGGTTCTGGCAACCAAACTCGGGATGGACCCGGTGCATGTTTCGATAATTTCGGAAGCGGGCTTGCTGCATGATATCGGCAAAATTGGCATCCCCGAACATATCCTGGCCAAACCGGAACCGTTGACAGCGCAGGAGTATGCCATTATGCAACAGCATGTGGATATGTCGATTGCAATCGTCAAGCATTTGCCCTCGCTGAACTACGTGATACCGGCCATCATGGGCCACCATGAACGTTGGGATGGTCAGGGTTATCCGCGCGGGTTAGCAGGGGATCAGATTCCGATTTCGGCCCGCTGTTTAGCAATAGCCGATTGCTTTGACGCCATCGTCTCAAAGCGCCCCTACAAAGAAGCTTTGCCCGTTGATGTGGCCCTCAAAGAGATTGAGGCCTGCGCCGGGACGCATTTTGACCCGCAGATTGCCGCCACATTTGTCGCCATAGTGCGCAACGGCGAACTGGCCGTTTCTGAAAACAACAACCTGCCGCCAATCGTGCTGAACACCGGCGTGATATAGTGAAAAGCTTCTAATTGCATCAACGGGTGCCGCGGACTGAGTGGAGAATTAAGGACTGGTCCAGCTCTTGGGGCCATATTTTTAATTAATGCTTATACATCTAATTGAAACAGACCCCGCTGTACGGCGTTTGTTATGGGCCAAAACGCATGACGCCCCCATACTACCCGCAATCGAAAGCGCGCGGGGCTTGGCTCCGCTTTCGCACTATAGGCATACCGTCCGGACAGTGCCTCACGCGTATTCTTGTCTTTCAAAAAGCGCAGGCGGGACGCCAAGACAGCCCTCCCTGCTGTTTTGGTGTGGGTAACCCTCTGCCACAGTGCCCTGATGCGCGCTTTAAACAGCATTTGTTTTATGCACCTGTGCCCCCCTTATTGGCAGCCTATGCAAAGGGCGCTGTGAATTAACCGCAGCGCCCTCAGCTTGTCGAAAAACGAACATTTAGAAAATGTTGCACAAATAAAAATTTTGGTCGCGCTTTTGGGTCTTCATTTTCAATTAAACCGCTTAGGCGCTTAATTGAAAATAAGCCCAGCTATGCTGTGCTTGTTATGCGTAAAAAACGCATAACGCGTCCCACACTGTCAATCAAAAGCTTGCAGGGCCTTGGTGGAGCAGCGGGCATTTATGCCACCCGCTGTGATAAGCGGAGCCAAGCTGCCGCGCGCGCACCTCTATGCGAGCGGTCCGGGCAGCCCCCCACAACAAAGTGCCCTAATTCAGTAAGAGCCGCAGGAGAGGGCGCAAAACAGTTCGGGGGGGGTTCTCCCATGTCGCGATAAGCAGCATTTCTTTTATGCAAATTGCTGAGCCCCCGTCAAAGAAGCGGATTACGTAAGGTAAAATACCGGGGAAAAGTGTGAAAAGGGGGCAGTTAGCCCCCTTTTTCGCATCGAGGCGCACAAAGTGCGCCGGATTGTTCGCCCGCAGGCTGTCGCATTTTCCTGTACTAACCGCTGTATTCAGGAATTCTAAAGCCTGTCAAAACCAAAACACATTGTTGATCATGCTGTAAGCCCCTAAAGCCCGCTTCAGGCTTTACCGGCGCATCCAAGCACGGCCTGCATCTTGTGGGCAACCACCTCGCGCACAGCGTTTCTGGCGGGGGTAAGGTATTGTCTGGGGTCAAAATGGTCCGGATGCTCGGCCATGTGTTTTCTGATGGCCGCTGTCATTGCCAAACGGATATCCGAATCGATATTGATTTTGCAAACCGCCATTTTAGCTGCCTCGCGCAGCATTTCTTCCGGTATGCCGATCGCGCCGGGCATCTGCCCGCCGTATTGGTTCACGATCGTCACATACTCCTGCATGACCGAGGAGGCACCGTGCAGGACGATGGGGAAGCCGGGAAGCCGTCTCTCCACCTCTTTAAGAATGTCAAAACGCAGCTGAGGTTTTTGGCCGGGCTTAAACTTAAAAGCGCCATGGCTGGTGCCAATGGCAATGGCCAGTGAATCGACACCGGTTTTTGTTACAAACTCCTCTACCTGCGCCGGATCGGTGTAGGAAGAATCGGCAGCCGAGACATTAACGTCATCCTCAACACCCGCCAGTCGGCCAAGCTCGCCCTCAACGGTAATGCCTCTGGCGTGCGCATACTCCACGACCTGACGGGTTACCTTGATGTTGTCCTCAAAACTGTGGTGCGAACCGTCGATCATAACCGATGAAAAACCGCCGTCGATGCAGTCCTTGCAGATTTCAAACCCGTCGCCGTGGTCTAAGTGCAACGCAATATCCAAGCCGGTGTCGGCGACCGCCGCTTCGACCAGCTTCATCAGATAGGCGTGCTTGGCATATTTGCGCGCCCCGGCCGAGACCTGAAGAATCAGCGGTGCCTTCTGCTGCATTGCCGCTTCGGTGATGCCCTGAACAATCTCCATGTTGTTTACATTGAATGCGCCAATCGCATAGCCGCCTGCATATGCCTTCTTAAACATCTCTGTCGTGTTAACCAACGCCATAAAAACACCTCTCCTAATGCATATTTTTTATTTTTAAAATACCAATCTGGGTTTTGCTGTCCAAAATTTCATCAGCCAGAACTAGGCGCACCGCCTCGTCAAAATCGACATGTTCTACCGAAAGGAATTCATCCTCGTCCAGTTTTTGCTGCACAGGTGTAAGCCCTTGAGCATAAAACAGGTGGACCAGCTCAACATCGTAAGCCGCGGCGGGGTATACACGCCCCAGTTCGGTGAGCTTTTCGGCCTTATAGCCTGTCTCTTCCTGTAGTTCACGTGCGGCGCACTGCAACGGCGATTCACCCGGGTCGATCTTCCCGGCCGGCAATTCCAAAAGCTCCTGCCCGATAGGGTAACGGTACTGACGTACCATCAGCAGCTTCCCTTCTTCATCAAACGCCACAACCCCCGCGGCCCCCTGATGGTCAATGACCTCTCGCACTGTTTCATGTCCGTTTTCAAGCAAAACACGATCAACACGAAGGCTTAAAATACGTCCGTTATAAATTTTCTGACTGCTTAAGGTTTTTTCCACCGCCATGGTTGAAGCCTCCTTTTATCACTACCGTTATTTTACCTTTTTCTGAAATAAAAATCAATTCATCTTGGCAATCTGTGCACATTTCGTTTATAATAGAATAGTACTGAGGCCCGGCGGTTCGTCGCTGGACGCGGCAAACCGCCAGAGATGGCCGATAGCCATTGTCCCGATCATTCGGATACGGCTATAACGTAGTTGAAAGAGGTGCAAGCAATGCTGGATACGGCAATCATCGGCTATGGCCCGGCGGGAATTTCCGCCGCGCTTTATCTTCGTCGTGCAAATAAAACCGTCGTGCTGATTGGCAAGGATGCCGGTTCACTTCAAAAGGCAGAGAAAATTGAAAACTATTTTGGTCTTCCTGCGCCGATTGCCGGTTCTGAACTGGCGGCTATCGGCATTGAACAAGCCAGGGCGCTTGGGGCCGAAATTACCAACGATGAAGTGCTGGATCTCACATGGGACGGCGCTTTTACGATAACCTGCAAGAGTGGAAGCTATCAGGCTGCTTCAGTTATTCTGGCAACCGGCTCTGCGCGCAAAACACTGCCGATTGCCGGGCTGGCGGAACATGAAGGACGCGGCGTCAGCTACTGTGCGGTTTGTGACGCTTTTTTTTACCGCGGCAAAACGGTGGGCGTTCTGGGCAATGGCAGCTATGCGTTGCATGAGGTGAGCCAGCTGCTCCCCGTGGTGGATAGCGTTTATCTGCTGACAAACGGCGGCGCTGTACCTGAGGGGCTGCCTGAAAAGGTCGTCGCCATCACCGTACCTGTGACCGAGATTTTTGGTGAGCCGGCCGTAGAGGGCATCAAGCTTAAAAATGGTGAAACGCAGGCGCTTTCAGGGGTCTTTGTGGCGCTGGGCAGCGCCACCGCAGGGGACTTTGCGCGTAAAATCGGCGCTGAGCTTAAAGACGGGCGCATTGTTGCCGACAGTGAAATGCAAACCGCTGTGCCGGGCCTTTTTGCGGCAGGCGACTGCATTGGCGGGCTGATGCAGGTTGCTACCGCCGTCTCTGAAGGTGCGCAAGCCGCTATGAGCACGTTAAAATTTTTACGCGAAAGGTCTAAGAACTGATCATGAATCCGACTGTTTTAATCACCGGCGGTTCTCGCGGTATTGGTGCGCAGACGGTTAAAACCTTTTACCGCAATGGCTATGATGTCGCTTTTTGTTATCACAACGCCGAACATGCTGCACGTCAGCTTGTCTCGTCACTGCCCGGTGTTATGACGCTTAAGGCCAACTTGGCGGATGCACACCAGACCGAAGCGATGGCACGTCAGGTTCTTTCCGCTTTTGGCCATGTGGATGTGTTGGTATTGAATGCGGGTATTGCACTGCAAAAGCTGCTGCCCGACACCACATGCCAGGAGTGGGATCATCTTTTTGCCATTAACCTGCGCGCCATGTTTTTATGCTGCCGGACACTATTGCCCACCATGATTGCTAAAAGATCGGGCTCGATTGTTACGGTTTCCTCTATGTGGGGACAATCCGGCGCATCTTGCGAGGTGGCTTATTCCGCCAGCAAGGCCGGGGTCATCGGTTTTACAAAAGCGCTGGCCAAAGAGGTCGGGCCCTCAAATATCCGCGTCAACTGCGTGGCCCCCGGTGTTATAGACACCGACATGAATGCAGCACTTTCTAAAGAGGATATCGCCTGCCTGTGCGAGGAAACCCCGCTGGGGTGCATCGGCACTGCCGAGCAGGTCGCACAGGTCATTTATAATCTTGCTTCACCGGCATCCGCGTTTATTACCGGACAGGTTTTGGGCGTTAACGGCGGGTTAGTCGTGTAATATTTGAAGAGCATTGTACATTTTGTTTAAATAATAAAGGGTGGCTGCGGATTAAACGCCGCAGCCACCCTTTTATTATTTAGAATCCTATTGGCTTACGCTGCCATCATCGCGGCGCCCAGAAGTGCACCTGAACAGGCGTAAAATACGACGTAGATAATAATGCTGGCAATCGTCCACTTGATGATGGCGCTGGCCTTTTTAGGGGTGCTGTTCTTCATAGTGAAATACAAAATCAGGCCCACAATCGGGATCAGAAAAGATAAAATGTTTAGACCAATGCTCGGCTGGTCCTCAGGATTCATCTCCCCTTCATTTGTGGCCACACCACAATGGATGCAAATGGCCGCTTTGTCGTCGATTTCTTTTCCGCAATTCTTACAAAACATCTGCACTACCTCCAAATTATGTTTCTACATTGGTGTCAATAAAACGTAAGCAAAATTGCTTTAGCCTGTAAATAAAGATCAACCTATTCGCTTAGCTACCCGCTATGCAGACACTGAGATAACAAATCTGCGATTACAAAAGACGACCGGATAATAACGCAATAGCCTAAAGCATCAAAGCGCAACCATAGAACGCGCCGATTACCATGCTGACAACGGCCCAAGTCAACACTACATTTGCTTTTTGGGGCGTCTCTTTATAGTGAACTGCAAATAGCACCAACCCACGACTGGAATCAAAAAGGATAAATGTTCCAACACCTGGGACATCATCGGGTTTGAACACGCCCCCGTTAAACGCACAACCACAGCGGATACAAATCACCGCGCGGTCATCAATTTTTTGCCGCAATTTTTGCAGAACATTCTGCCTTCTCAGATGCTGCCAATTTATCCAGATGTGCATGGCGGTAAGCAGCAGCCCATCAATACGCCCCTCTGTTAAACAATTCTTATTAATTTATTAATAATATTATACATCTTTTGGCACGATATGTAAATATAAAAAACGCTCATTCTATATTAAACGACAAAAACCGTGCTGCGTTATGTTGCAGCACGGTTTTATTACAAGATGTGATGGCCTTTTAACGCAAATGCGCGGCAGGGAACCTTATCTTCCAACTGACGGCGATATCCCCGATGGGTGCCGCCGGGAATATCGCCCTGTGGCAAGCCCCGCCCTGAGCCATTACACCAGTTCGATAATCGCCATCTCGGCCGCGTCGCCACGACGGGGGCCGGTACGGATAATACGGCAGTAGCCGCCGTTGGTATCCTTGTACTTGGGAGCGATATCATCAATGATCTTCTTTGCCACTGTTTCTTTAGTGATAAAGGAGAACACCTGACGCTTGGAATGGAGATCGTTGCGCTTTGCAGTGGTAACAATCTTTTCCGCTGCGGCGCGAACCTCCTTGGCACGGGTAACGGTAGTCTCAATGCGACCGTTCTCCATCAGATAGGTCACCATTGCCCGCAGCATCGCCATGCGATGATCGCTGGTTCTGCCGAGTTTTCTTGTGCCTGGCATAGTTTATTCACTCCTTGCTATAAGGTTGTTTTTACATTGGGCAATCAGATTGCCGCCGTAAAGAAAGCGGATCGCTGTTATTCCTCTTCCCTGCTTAAATCAAAGCCCAGCGACTGAAGCTTGGCAATGACTTCTTCAAGGGATTTCTTGCCGAGGTTTCTGACCTTCATCATCTCCTCGGGGGATTTGTTAACCAAATCGCCTACGGTGTTAACACCTGCACGCTTGAGGCAGTTGAATGCACGCACCGACAGGTCAAGCTCTTCAATTGTCATCTCAAGTGCCTTTTCCTTGCCCGAATCTTCCTTCTTTTCAAGAATTTCGGTGGAGAAGGTCTCATCGGAGAGATCCACAAAGTGGTTGAGTTGTCGATTGAGGATCTTGGCCGCCAGACTGACCGCTTCCTTGGCGGAAATGGTGCCGTCCGTCCACACCTCTATGGTGAGTTTGTCATAGTCCGTAATCTGCTCAACGCGGGTGTTTTCAACCGTGTAGTTCACCTTGAGCACCGGCGTGTAAATGCTGTCTACCGCAATGGTGCCAATAGGCGCTTTTTCCAGCTCGGTAACCTTGTTACGGTCAGCCGGGACATAGCCCTGGCCCTTTTGCAGCACAATTTCCATGGTCAGGCGTCCGCCCTCGCTGATAGAAGCGATGTGCATGTCGGGGTCGAGAATCTCAACGTCGGAATCACAAATAATGCTTCCGGCCGTAACCTCACACTCGCCCTCTGCGTCTATGCGAACTGTCTTGGGACCATCGCAATAGAGCTTGGCAGTCAGGCCCTTGATGTTGAGGATAATCTCGGTGACATCCTCTTTAACACCCTCTACCGTAGAAAATTCATGCTGTATGCCGTCAATTTTCACCGAAATTACAGCTACGCCGGGAAGCGAGGAGAGAAGCACACGTCTTAAGCTGTTGCCCAGCGT